>NZ_JBHJWZ010000004.1:0-121791 GCF_042267145.1 Microbacterium sp. NPDC056044
TCCTTGAACAGCTCCACTTCACACCCGGGAGGCCTTCGCCTGTCAGCACCTCAAAGACGAATCCCCGAAACAACGTCCCTGGACATCACATCTAGCACGTCACGCCTGTCGCGCGCGGCGGCGTCAGGACGCGGCATCCGGTCGGGGCATTTCCGTTGGTCACGGTGGCCTCCTGGCTTCTGAATTCGAGGCGGTGGGGGCGATGAACGGGGAAACGACGTCACGCCTTCGGGTGGGTTCAGTCTAGTCGATGCTTCACTGAGTTAGGTAAGTATCTTAAATTTTTGGCAACTGACTATTCTGATCTCGAAGCGACTGGGGGAGAATGGCGGCATGGCGAACGACACACCGGCGCTGACCCTCGGGGTGGCGCTGCGTCGGTACCTCGATGCGCGCAACGCGGCGATGGTCACCGCGCGCGCCAGCCTCGGCATCACGGACACGGATGCGCGCGCCCTGTTGTTCGTCGTCGGCAATCCGGGAACACGGCCGACGGCGCTGCGAGAGTACCTCGGCATCACCTCGGCCGGCGTGACGACGCTGATCGATCGGCTCGTCAGCCGCTCCCTCGTACGGCGCGAGGTCGACCCGTTCGACAGGCGGGTGAACCGCATCACCGCCACGATCGATATCGCCGAAGATCCGTGGTCGGCCCTCAACCGGTTCGACGATGACTTCGACGTCGCGGTCGACGCGGCCGATCAGACCCGGGTCGGCGACTCGGCCGCACTGCTCGCGGCCCTGACCGCGGCGACCGTGGGCGCCCGACGCGACTGACGCGCCTCGGGTGGCGACCCGCCGTTCAGGCGACGTCGATGCCCTGATACGCCCGCGACTTCGCCTCGAGGAAGGCGCAGAGGTCGGCGACCGCGGCCAGCTCCGCCGACAGTGCGAGCACCCCCGCCGCGTCGAGCACGAGGTCGTCTTCGCGGGGCTCCATGGTCGCGACCCATCCGGTCGCATCCTTCGTCGCCGGCTGGATGAACACGCCGGTCGGCGCGTGGCCCAGACCGAAGAACACCAGGCCCGTGTTCGCCCCGCCGTCACCGTCCTGCACGATCACCCGCGCCGAGTCGGCCAGGGGCCCGCCCTGCGCCCGGTACTCGGCGAGCCAAGACTCCAACGTCTCCAGATTCCGAAACGCCATCGCGACCCTCTCCCTACATCTGCGACGTGAAAAGTATAGAGATCGGGGCATCTGTCGCTGAAGAGCGGCGGCGGGCGGCTCGCGAGCGTCGTACTCTAGCCGATCGCGGCTCCGGCTGCCCGCGCTTGCGATCGCGGGGCCGACGCGGCTGACTTGAAGGATGCCCGTCACCGACGACCTCGCGGATGATCTCGCGTCCGCGGTGCGTACTCCCGAGATCTTCGCCGTCTATCAGCCCCAGGTGTCGCTCGAGAGCGGATCGATCGTGGGCGCGGAGGCGCTCTGCCGCTGGCGGCACCCACAGCGCGGCGACATCGATCCCGCGACCATGATTGGCGTCGCCGAGCGCAGCGGGGTGATCCATGCGCTCGGGCGCCGCATGCTCGACGAGTGTCTCGACACCCTCGCCGAGTGGCGCGAGACGGGCCGGGAGTGGGCGGTCGCCGTCAACGTCTCGCCGCGGCAGTTCGAGGATCCGGCGTTCGTCCCGCATGTCGCCTCCGAACTCACGCGGCGGGCGCTGCCTCCCGCGTCGCTCGTGCTCGAGCTGACGCAGGCCGCACGGCCGGTCGACGACGGTGCATTGCTGCCGCAGCTGCGCGCACTCCGCGAGGCCGGGGTGGAGATCTCGCTGGACGGCTACGGCGGGGGCTCTCTCGCGCGGGAGCAATGGCAGAGCCTGCCGCTGACCGAGGTGAAGGTCCCCGGTCACCTCGTGCGGGCGGCCGAGCGCGACGACCTCGCGCCGCTCCGGCACGAGGTCGAGGTCGCGCACGCCCATGGCCTGCGGGTCGTGGCCGGGGGGATCGAGACCCTCACCCATCTCGACGTCGCCGTGGCGCTGGGCTGCGATCGTGCGCAGGGGTTCCTCATCCGTCAGCCGGACTCCGAGATCGTGCTCCCATAGTCCGTCTTCGAGAAGAGGGCGGCGGATCTAGGATCGAGAGATGACGACGGCGCGACGGCGAGGCATCCTCGCTGTCCTCACCGCCATCATCCTGCTGGCGCTCGGCGCCGGGGTCGCGTTCGCCGTCGGCGACGCGCTCGGCATCCGCACCGAACCCTCGGCCCAGATGGAGCCGGCGGCCCCCGTCGTCCCCGAGGTCGCCGAGCCCGTCCTGCCGCCTTCCTTCACCTTCGACGCCCCCGACACCGAGCGCGTGTCGGTCGCACTGGAGGAGCTGACGGATGCTGCGGCCGCAGCATCCGGAACCTCCGGCGATGCCGTGCTGACGGTGAGAATCGACCCGACGCTCGTCGCGACGGATGATGCGTACACGCTCGAAGGAGACGCCGGCGCCCTGGTCGTCCGCGCGGGCAACGAGGACGGCGCGACCCGCGGCATCTACGACCTCAGTGACCAGGTGCGCGCGGCGGCGCCCCTCACCGACCTGCTCGGAGCGCACGAGGCGTCGCGCCTGCCGCTGCGCATGACAGACCTCGGCGCGGTCGGCGTGATCCCGGATCCCGCCGAATGGGAGTCGGGCGACGACTACTCGCACGCGTCGAAGGCGTTCGCGGCGGTCATGCAGCCCGAGCCGCCGTACGTCGATGAGACCGCGCTCGCCGCCGCGTTCGAGGACTTCGACGGGTTCCTGCGGCACTCGCTCGCGAACGGGTTCAACGCCGTTGCGTTCCCCGGGTTCGTCGAGTACGTCACGTTCGACGACGCCCCCGACGGCCCGGTCTATGCCGACGGCGACGACCACCGCGACAAGGCGCTGGCGCTCCGCGAGGCGTACGCGCCGTTCTGGGAGCGCGCCGACGAGCTCGGCATGAAGGTGTTCCTGCGCACAGACATGCTCGCCCTCACCGGTCCGCTCGAGCAGTACCTCACCGACCGGTTCGGCTCGCTCGACACCGAGAACCCCGACCTGTGGAAGGTCTACACCGCCGGCCTCGACGAGCTCTACGACGCGGTGCCGGCGCTCGACGGCGTGCTCATCCGCATCGGCGAGGCGGGGCCCGTGTACGACGTGGGCGGCTGGGACTACTACTCCGCGCTCGAGGTGACCTCGGTCGACGCCGTGCGCACGATGCTCGAGGCCTTCACGGGGCAGGCCGAGGCATCCGATCGCGAAGTCATCTTCCGCACGTGGTCGGTCGGTGTCGGCGCGGTCGGCGACATGCACACGAACAGTGCGTCGTACGAGGCGGTGCTCGCACGTCTCGACTCGCCCGCGCTCATCGTGTCGACCAAGTACACGCTCGGCGACTTCTACACGTGGCTGCCGCTCAACGACACCCTCGAGCAGGGCGCGCAGCGGCGCATCGTCGAGTTCCAGAGCCGGCGCGAGTTCGAGAACTTCGGCGCGTTCCCCAACGACCTCGGGCCGCAGTACCAGTGGGCGCTGCAACAGCTGCTCGCCGCGAACGACCAGGTCGAGGGCGTGTGGGTCTGGACCCAGGACGGCGGCCCGTGGCGCGCCGGACCCATGAGCCTGTACCTGAAGTCGGGCTTCTGGCAGCTGTACGAGCTGAACACGCGGCTCGCCGGCGCGCTCGCGGTCGACCCCGACGCCGATGTCGCGGGCATCACAGCGGCGTGGGCGCGCGAGTACTTCTCGGAGGACCCCGCCACCGTCGAGGCGATCGTCGAGGCGATGACGCACTCGCGGGACGCGATCGCGCAGGGCATGTACGTGCCACAGTTCGCCGACAAGCGGGTGTTCGCGATCGGCCTCGAGCCGCCGCCCATGATGTGGATCTTCGAGTGGGACATCCTCACCGGCGACTCCGCCGTGCTCGACGTGCTGTACTCGATCGTCCGCGACAGCGGGCCGGCGGGGGTCGAGGCTGCGATCGGCGACGGTGCCGAGGCGGTCGTCGCGGTCGAGCAGATGCGCGATCTCGTTTCGGAGTCGGATGCCTCGACCTGGCGCTCGCGCGAGATCCGGACCGCGTTCGTCGACACGCTGGACTACGAGCTCGACACCCTGCGCCTCCTCGAGTCGTACCGCGCGATGATCCTGCACCAGGGCGAATGGCACGACACCCTCTCGCCCGAGGCGCACGCCCAGTGGGACGCCGACCGCATCGCGTACGAGGAGCGTGCGGCCGCGCACCTCGCGACCTACGAGGGCAACCTCGACTATCCCGCGTTCAACCTCACCGCCGCGCAGCTCGGCGTCGAGCGCGCGGTGCGCGACCAGCCCATGGCGTGGGTCGCCCGCGTGCTGCTCGTGCTCGCCCTGGCCTGGGTCGTGATCGGCATGTTCGCCGCGCGCACGCGCCTGGTCGCGAAGCCCGGCGCCGCCGCGGCCCGTGCGACGTGGATCGCGTCGACGCGGCCCTGGCGGGCGCGCGAGTCGACGCTCGGCATGCTCGAGCTCGACCGGTGGCTGCTGCTCATCGTGCCCGCGGGCCTCCTGATCGCGACGCGCGCCGTGCAGACGTCGTTCCTGTCGTGGACGCACCTCGCCGTCATCATCGGCGCCTGGGTCGTGTTCGCCCTCGTGCTGCGGGTCTTCGTGTGGGAGCGCTCGCCGTGGCCGGTGATCGCCGCCGTCGGCGGGGTCGTGATGCTGCGCTGCATCGTGACGCTGTTCGCGCTGTCGTTCACGGGCCCGGGCGGATACTGGTTCGCCTTCTGGACCGACCCGGTGCTGCGCACCGTGTACATCTGCCTCGCGTTCGCACTGTTCGTGTGGGTGTTCGTCGCGGCGGGCTGGGCGCTGTCGGCACAGGTGCGCGCGCGGCGCGCGACCGGGTACGTGCTCGCCGCCGTCGGTGCGGGGCTCCTCGTGCCGGCGGTCGTCGTCGGGTTCGTCGGTCTCGAGACCGCGCTCACCCTGTGGAACGACGAGATGGGCCTCTTGCCGTGGGGCCTCGCGCGCATCCTCGGCATCACGACGTACCTCGAGATCCCCGACGTGACGCCGTGGGCGGCCGCCGGACTCGGCGGTGCGCTGCTCGTCGTCGGACTGCTGCTGGCGGTGCCGTGGCGGAGGCGCCGGGGAGCGGCATCCCTCCCCTCCTGAAGTCGGGGTGCGCACGGCTGAGTGGTCGGACCACACGTGTGCGAGGAGTAGCGTAGAGGCATCCCCCGAAACGATTCGAAGAGGTAATCGCCATGCGCTCACGAAGCACAGCACTCCTGTCCATCGCCGCCGTTTCCGGCCTGCTGCTCGCCGGTTGCGCGTCGACCGCCGACTCCGAGCCGACGTCCACGTCGGCCGCCGACTCGGTCGTCGAGTCGTCGGTGACCGAGCCCGCCGCCGCCGGTGAGCGCGTCGGCGCCGACGGCCTCGAGCTCGAGGTGTGGAGCAGCACCGTTCCCGACGAGAGCGCCGCCGTCACGCTGGACGAGCCCGCCGAGGGCAACCAGTGGGTCACCGTCAACGTCGCCCAGTGGGTGTCGGAGGACGGCCAGTCGGACGTCGACGTCGCCCCCGTCCTGCGCTCGACCGACGACGAGTCGTTCTCGGCCGACGCGGTCTCGCAGCGCTCGGTCGAGGTGCCGATGACGCCGGAGAAGTCCTACACGTTCGTGTGGAGCTTCCAGGTTCCCGAGGACCTCGTCGACGCCTCCACCCTGGTGCTGTGCGTCGGCGAGGGCGACGAGGGCTGCAGCAGCCTCGTCGCCGAGTGATCCCGCGCGCCGGTCGCCCCGCGGCCTGCGCCTGAGCGGTGCGAACGCGCCGTGTGCCTTCGGGCGCACGGCGCGTTCTTGTGTCCGGGATGTGCCCGGGCTCGGGTCGTCTGCCGCTCACCTGTCACGTGGTGGGGGGAGAGGATGCTGCGGCCCGCGGCCCGCGCTGCAGGCGACGGGCTATGCCGACCAGGCCCCCCACGAGCGCGATCGCGCCCGCGGCGAGCAGGAGGGACGCGACGATCGCCGGCGGGGAGAGCGAGACGACCCACTCCGCCACGGCATCGCGGCGGCCCGCGTCGAGTGTGATCCACAGCGCCGTCGCGGACGTCACCGCGAGCGCCAGACCCCAGATGATCGCCGCCCAGCGCGTGCGCGGCGCCTCGTCAGCCGCGCGGCGGGTGATGGGCTGCTCGGCGGGCGTGGCCTCGAACGGAGGGATCACCGGCGGCGGCGTCAGGTCGAGGGTGGGGTTGGTGTCGGTCATCGCTGTTCCTCCGGCTGCGGGATGGTCACGTACACAGAGCCGAGTCCCTGCTCCAGCACGATCTTCTGGCGGGTGACGGGGTCGCTGACCGCCGCGGTGTTGCGCGCGAACCACGACCACTCCGACGTTCCGTCCTCGCCCGGGGTCAACGTCACGGGCACGTCCTCGACGATGTTCGACTGCGGGTCGAGGCGCTGCACCTCCACCCGGCCGGCACCCAGCCGCGCCTCGATCTCCACCGCGGTTCCCGGGGTCACCGTGATGTAGGTGACACCGGTGCTCTTGCGGATCGTGATGGTGCCGGCGTCGACGTTCTCGTCTTCGGAGAGGGGCAGCACTCTGATGTCGGTGCTGCCGAAGGGCTGCACGATCGTGGTGGGGACGGTGCTCGTGCCGAGACCGACGTTGCCGAGCACGAAGCTGCGCGGGCCTGAGGCGATGGCCGTCACGATGCCGATGACCACGAGGACGATCGCGACAGCAGTGAGGAAGCCGCTGCGGCGACGCGCGATGCCGGCGACCACCATCGCGAGGCTCACGACGATCGCGGCGGACAGGATGCCGATCGCGGCCGCGAACCCGGTCAGTGCCGGGTCGCCCAGTGCGATCAGCACCGCCAGCGCACCGGCGACGACGGCGGCGCCGAGTGCCGTGATCACGAACACGAAGCTGGTGCGCGGCCGGGTGGCGCGGCGCACGCGGCGGCGCTCCTCAGCCTCCAGGGCGAACGCGGCGCCGTGGGCGTGCCGCTCTTGACGCGCCTGCTCGCGGGCGGCGCGGGAGGCATCCTGCTGGCTGCGGCGCCACGCGTCGTTCTGCACCCGCCACTCCTCCTGGCGCGCACGCCAGTCCGCGACTTCGGCATCGCTGCCGTAGGGGGCCGGCGCAGCGCCTGCGGGCCCGGCTGGGCCCCCGCCCCCAGAGGCTCCGGGCGACGCGCCAGCGGCGTCTGGAGTGGGAGCGGGGACCGTCTCCGATCCTGTCGCGGATCCGGCCGGCGCCCGACCGGCCGGATCCGCGATGCCCGCGGCGTCGGCCGCGAGGGGAGAGGCCGCGTCGCCCGAATCGGACGCGGCCGGGTCGGGCTGCGCGGAAGCCATCGGCGCGCCCGTCCGGGAGGGCCGGCCGGCCTGAGCCGCCCGGACGAGGAAGAAGATGCCGCCGCCGATGATCGCGACGACGAGGAGGACGCCGAAGCCGCCCAGGGGCGTCGTGAGGTCCCAGATCGACGGGCCGCCGTCCCACGCCCACGGCGCGAAGCCGGTGAGAGCCCACAGCGGCCACATCAGGATGTTGCGCAGCCACGGCACGACGGGCACGAACCCGACGACCGCGAGGATGAAGACGCCCGTCATCGCGGCGTCGTAACGGCCGCGGAAGAGCTCGCGCAGGTGGATGCGCCCGCTCGTGTCGGGCAGCAGGGCCCACGCGATCGCGTAGACGAGGAGCGCCGGGAAGCCGAACAGCGCCACCACGACGAAGATGCCGCGCACGATGATCGGGTCGATCCGCAGGCGCGCCGCGAGGCCGCCGCACACGCCGCCGAGCCAGCCGTCGGCGCGCACGACGCCGAGGCCCTCCACCCACGAGAAGAACCGGTCCGACCCCGTCGGCAGCCCGGGAGGGGCGGTCGGCGGCGGGCCCGGATCGGCGGGGGGAGCGGTGGTCGTGTCGGTCATGGTTCCACCCTGTCGGCCGCGGCGAGGGGCCCGCTATGGGGTGAACCCCTGACGCGACCCTGATCCCTGGCCGGGATCGTGGTCGGGGGCGGTCGGCGATGGTTGGATTGTCGGCATGCCCTCCTCCACGCCGCCGACGTCTGTCGCCGCGGGCGTGGGGTGGGAGTCGGCGCCGAGCGCGACGCACCCGGAGCGACCGGCACGGCCCCAGGCGCAGCATCCATCCCCGCCGTTGCACGCCCCGGCCCGCCCGCCCCGCCCGGCGCTCAGCCGCCCCCGGGACTGCGCCGTCTCGGGCGTCTCGGCCGGGCTCGCCCGCCACCTCGGCTGGCCGTTGTGGGTCGTGCGGGCCGCGTTCGTCGCGCTGACCTTCGTGTGGCTCGCGGGCGCGCTGCTGTATGCCTGGCTCTGGGCGTTCGTGCCCTGGGACGACCCGCGCCCGCCCATCATCCCGGAATCCGACCGCGCGAGCGACGCGACCGACGGACGGACAGCGGATGCTGCGGCCGCAGGCCCGCACGATGCTCCGACGCGCCGCGCGCCCGTGGCGTGGCTGCTCGCGTGCGCCGCGATCACGGTGGTGCTCCTGACCGTGGGGGCGATCGCCGTGTTCGGCGCCAACGGCGTGGTGTGGTCGTCGCTGCCCGGTTGGGTGGGAGGCGTGGCACTCGCGACGGCGCTCGCCGTGGCAGCCGGTGCCTGGGCGACGCTCGTCGACCGCCACGATCCGGCGCGCGGTCCGCGCCACGAGAACGTCGTGCGGCTCGTCGTGACCGCGGCGCTCGTGCTGCTGCTCCTGGCGCAGCTCTCGGCGCTGCGGCAGACCGGGGTCGCGGGGTTCCTGATCGCGCTCGTGCCGATCGCGGGCATCGTGCTCGTGTACTCGTCGATCCTCGTCGACCGCTGGCGCGAGCTCTCGGGCGAGCGGGTGCGGCGCATCCGCGAGGAGCAGCGCGCCGAGATGGCCGCGCACCTCCACGACTCGGTGCTGCAGACGCTCGCGCTCATCCAGAACCGCGCGGGCGCCTCGACCGAGGTGGCCCGCCTCGCCCGCGCGCAGGAGCGCGAGCTGCGGGCGTGGCTCTACGACGGCGACGCCCCGGCCGACAGCGACCTGGCCACCGACCTGCGCGACTACGCCGCCGCGCTCGAGCTCGACTTCCCGGTGCGGATCGACGTGGTCTCGGCCGGGCTTCCGGCCGAGCGGGCGAGCGGTGAGGTCGCCGCGGCCTCACGAGAGGCGATGCTGAACGCCGCCCGCCACGCCGGGGGAGAGGTCTCGGTGTACATCGAGGGCAACGCGAACGCCGTCGATGTGTACGTGCGCGACCGCGGCCCCGGATTCGACCTCGACGACATCCCCGACGACAGGCTCGGCATCCGTCAGTCCATCCTCGGCCGCATGCGTCGCGCGGGCGGGTCGGCGACGATCCGGCGCGGCGCGAGCGGCGGCACCGAGGTTCATCTGCGGTTCGCGACGGCGTCGTCCGAGAGCGGGTCCGCACTTTCCCGGGAGGTCGGTCGTGGCTGAGAGCACCGTGCGCGTCGTTATCGTCGACGACCACTCGATCTTCCGCTCCGGCCTGCGCGCCGATCTCGACGCGACGATCGACGTCGTCGGCGAGGCGGCCGACGCGGCCTCTGCCGTGGCGATCATCGAGGCCACCGCGCCCGACGTCGTGCTGCTCGACGTGCACCTGCCGGCTGGGGCGGGTGCGGCCTCGGGCCCTGACGCCGCTGGGGGCGAAGCGGTGATCCGCGGGGCAGGGCCGTCGGTGCCGGCCACCCGCTTCCTCGCGCTGAGCGTGTCGGATGCGGCCGAGGACGTCGTGCGGGTCATCCGCGCCGGCGCTCGCGGGTACATCACGAAGGGCTCGTCAGGTGCCGAGGTCAGTCGCGCGGTGCACGCGGTCGCCGGCGGCGACGCCGTGTTCTCGCCCCGCCTCGCCGGCTTCGTGCTCGACGCCTTCGGCGCCGCCGTCGGCGAGACCGCCACGACCAACGACGAGCTCGACCGCCTCTCGACGCGCGAGCAGGAGGTGATGCGCCTCATCGCCCGCGGCTACGCCTACAAGGAGGTCGCCGCCGAGCTCTTCATCTCCATGAAGACGGTCGAATCGCACGTCTCGGCGGTGCTGCGCAAGCTGCAGCTCTCGTCACGGTATGAGCTGACGGCCTGGGCGTCGGCGCGCAGGCTTCTGTGATTCAGGATGCTGCGGGCCGCAGCATCCACCTCCCGCGACGTGTCAGCCCTCGGCGCCGAACATGATCTCGTGGCAGAGCGCGCGGCTCGTGTTCACGTGGCGGAGCGCTGCGGCGGCGGCCGCGTCGGCGTCGCGACTCGCGAGCGCCTCGACGAGCTCGCGGTGCTCGGCCAGCAGGATCCCGGGGGAGCGGTTCTGGCGCAGCACCCAGTGCAGCCGCCCCTCGAGAGGCTCGAGCGTCGCGGCGAGGATGCGGTTGTGCGCCATGCGCGGGAGGGCGTCGTGGAAGGCCTGGTTGAGCTCGGCGACCCGCTCGAGGTCGCCCCGCGCCAGTGCAGCGTCGGCGTCGTCGGCGAGGGCCCGGAGCGTGTGGAGCTCGTCCTCGGTCGCGCGGGCGCTCGCGAGCCGCGCGCACTGCACGTCGAGGGCGACGCGCACGTCGAAGAGGTCGTCGACGTCGTCCTTCGCGAGCACCGTGACGATGGCGCCGCGGCGCGGCACCTCCTGCACGAACCCCTCGCCCTTGAGCAGTGTGAGCGCCTCGCGCACCGGCACCCGTGACACGCCCATCTCCTCGGCGAGCACGCGCTCGACGAGGCGGTCGCCGGGCTGGAGATCGCCGCGCACGATGCGATCGCGGATCAGGTCGCGCACGCGTTCGCGCAGCGGCTGATGCGTCGCGCCGATCGTGGAGGCGGCGTCGGTGGGCGGGGTCATCGGCGGATCAGACCGGCTGCAGCGTGCGGCTGTCGACGATGACCTTGCCGAGCGGCATGAGCGAGATCGGGACCATCTTGAAGCTCGCGATGCCGAGCGGGATGCCGATGATCGTGACGCACAGCAGGATGCCGGTCACGATGTGGCCGATCGCGAGCCACCAGCCGGCGAGGATCACCCAGACGACGTTGCCGAGGAACGACCCGACCCCCGAGGTGGGCTTGTCGACGATCGTGCGGCCGAAGGGCCAGAGCGCGTACAGGCCGATGCGGAACGACGCGATGCCCCACGGGATCGTCAGGATCAGAATGCACAGCACCACCCCCGCGAGCAGGTAGCCGAGGAACATCCAGAAGCCCGACAGCACGAGCCAGATGATGTTGAGGACGGTGCGCATGGCATCCATCATGCCCACTCGCGCGCGAGCGCGCGCTCCGGTCAGTCGCCGCATCTTCCCGGCCAGCCCCCCGCCTCTTCGACAGGTCAACCGGGGTTCTGCAGGACCGGAGGTCGCGTTTCGGTCCTGTGGAGGCGCGGTTGACCTGTTGGGCGGGGGTGGATGCTGCGCCCCGGCGCGGACCCGCGGGCGCGGGCTGGGCTCGGGCAGCCCCCGCCTCTTCGACAGGTCAACCGGGGTTCTGCAGGACCGGAGGTCGCGTTTCGGTCCTGTGAAGGCGCGGTTGACCTGTTGGACGGGGGTGGATGCTGCGCCCCGGCGCGGATCCGCGGGCCCGGGCCAGCCGGGCCCCTGGTAGGCGGGGCGGTGCCTCCCTAGGCTCGGGGGATGCGCAGGTCGCCGAAGACTCCCACCGTCGGGGACGTGGTCGGCGAGATCGTGCGCCGGGCCGCGGCCGAGGTCGAAGACACCGCCGCTGCTGCGCTGGCCGACGAGCCCGACGGCGTGCACCAGCACCGGGTGCGGGTGCGGCGCCTGCGCAGTGTGCTCGGCGGTTTCCGCGACGAGCTCGACACCCGGGCGGCCGAACGGCTGCGGGTCGCCTACGCGTCGTGGGGGCGCGAGCTCGGGGTCGTCCGCGACATCGAGGTGCGGGCCGACGTCGCGGAGCAGCTGCTGGAGCGCGCCGAGATCGGCGACCCGGACGTGCTGCACCGGCTCGTCGAGAGCGAGCGGGAGGCCTATCCCACCGCGCACGCGCGGCTCGTCGAGCTCGCGCGCTCGCCGCGGTCGGAGGAGCGCACGCGGCTGCTGCGCACGTTCGCCGATCCGGTGGTGGTCGCGGAACCGGAGCGACCCGCGGCCGACGTGATCGCGGCCGTGCTGGCGAAGCAGGCGCAGCGGGTCGAGAAGGCCGAGGACCGCCTCGACGGTTCGGACGAGAGGTACCACGAGCTGCGCAAGGCAGCGCGGCGGCTGCGGTACGTCGCCGAGGCCGTCGCCGACGCCGCACCGGGCCTGTTCGCGAAGCAGGTCGAGGCGCTCGCCGACGCGGGCGACGACGTGCATGACGCGCTGGGCGCGCACCGCGACGCGATGCTGCTCGCGGAGCGCGTGACGCACGAGGGCGCCCTGGCCGGCCGGGCGGGCGAGCCGTCGGACGCGTACGGGACGATCGCCGACCTGCTGCGCGACGAGGCGCAGGAACGGCTCGACGAAGTGCCGTCGGCCCTGAGCCGGGTCGAGGCCGCTGCGTCGCGGCTGCCGTGAGGCGCAGCATCCATCCCCCGGAGCGGAGGTCCGCCCGGACGGTGTCGGCGCGCCCGCCTAGACTTGAAGGGATATGACCGACGCCTCCGCGGCCGCGCCGGGCGCGGCATCAGTACGCCCCATCGTTCTCGACGGAAGGGCCGAGCCGTTCGCCGGCGCCCGCCCCGACGAGGACCTGCTCGAAGGGCTCAACCCGCAGCAGCGGGAGGCCGTGACGTACCGCGGGCAGGCCCTGCTCATCGTCGCGGGCGCGGGCTCCGGCAAGACCAGCGTGCTGACGCGGCGCATCGCGTCGCTGCTGCGCAGCCGCGAGGCGTGGCCGAGCCAGATCCTCGCGATCACGTTCACCAACAAGGCCGCGGGCGAGATGCGCGAGCGCGTCGAGCACCTCGTGGGCGACTCGTCGCGGGGCATGTGGATCTCGACGTTCCACTCCGCGTGCGTGCGGATCCTCCGGCGCGAGGCCGAGCAGTTCGGCTTCACCAAGTCCTTCACGATCTACGACTCGGGCGACTCGCGCGCGCTCATCAAGCGCCTCGTCAAAGAGCACGAGGCCGACGCGTTCGGGCTGACGCCGGCGGCCACGCAGTCCAAGATCTCGCGGCTCAAGAACGAGCTGGCGGATGCGGAGTCCTACGCCCGCACGGCCAACATGTCCGACCCTGCCGAGCGGGTGTTCGTCGAGCTGTTCGGCGCGTACCAGCGGGAACTGCAGAAGGCGAACGCGTTCGACTTCGACGACCTCATCGGGCAGACGGTGTTCCTGTTCCGCGCGTTCCCGCAGGTCGCCGACGTGTACCGGCGCCGGTTCCGGCATGTGCTGGTAGACGAGTATCAAGACACCAACCACGCGCAGTACGCACTGATCCACGAGCTGACCAGGCCTCCGGGATCGGATGCTGCGCCCCTGGCCGGGTCGGGCGGCATGATGATCTTCGAGGCCGAGCCCGCCGCCGAAGAGGGCGCGTCGCTCACCGTCGTCGGAGACTCGGACCAGTCGATCTACGCGTTCCGCGGCGCCGACATCCGCAACATCAGCGAGTTCGAGAAGGACTACCCGGGCGCCAAGGTCGTGCTGCTCGAGCAGAACTACCGCTCGACGCAGAACATCCTGTCGGCCGCGAACGCCGTCATCGGCCACAACTTCGACCGCAAAGACAAGAAGCTGTGGACCGACGTCGGCGAAGGCGAGCAGATCGTCGGCTTCACCGGCTACTCGCAGCACGACGAGGCGCAGTTCGTCGCCGACGAGATCGAGCGGCTGCGCCGCGCCGGCGTGGACTACTCGCAGGTCGCCGTGTTCTATCGCACCAACTCGCAGTCGCGTGCGCTGGAAGAGATCTTCATCCGCTCGGCCCTGCCCTACAAGATCATGGGCGGCACCAAGTTCTACGAGCGCGCCGAGATCAAGGACGCCCTCGCCTACCTCGTCGCGGTCGCGAACCCGGCCGACGAGATGGCGATGCGCCGCATCATCAACCGGCCGCGCCGCGGCATCGGCGACGTCACGATCGAGACGATCTCGCGGTACGCGGCCGACCAGCAGATCACGTTCCGAGACGCGCTCGCGAACGCGTCGGCGCTGGGCGTCGGCCCCAAGATCCAGGCGGCCGTCGCGCATCTCGACGCGGTGCTGGCCGAGGCATCCGAGATCATGCTCCCGGCGTCGGGGGAACTCGCGCCGCCGACCGCGGTCGCCGAAGGCCTGTCGCTGCTGCTCAACAAGAGCGGGTACTACGACGCGCTGCGCGCCAGCAAAGACGCGCAGGACGAGGCGCGCATCGAGAACCTCGACGAGATGGTCGCCGTCGCCCGCGAGTTCGCGCGCAACAACCCCGAGGGCACGCTGCTCGACTTCCTCACCGAGGTCGCTCTGGTGTCGGATGCCGACGACCTCGAGGACGCCTCGGGCTCGGTGTCGCTCATGACGCTGCACACCGCCAAGGGCCTCGAGTACGACGCCGTGTTCGTCACGGGCGTCGAGGAGGACCTCATCCCGCACCGGATCTCGGCGGGGGAGCCGGGCGGGCCGCAGGAGGAGCGGCGGCTGTTCTACGTCGGCATCACCCGCGCGCGCAAGCGCCTGTACCTCTCCCTCGCGATGACCCGCGCGCAGTTCGGCGAGGTGACGGTCGCGATGCCGAGCCGGTTCCTGCAGGAGATCCCGTCGGAGCTGCTGCACTGGCGCCAGTCGCCGGGCGATGTGAACTCACGCGGCGGCACGCAGTCGCGGGCGCTCAACGCGCGGCGTGGTTCGGGGTCGGGCTCCGGGTTCGGAGGATCCGGCGGTGGCCGCCGGTACGGCGACGACCTCGTGCCGCTCGCGCGCCGCGAGCCGAGCGGCAACCTCGAGCGCTTCGCGAACAAGATCCCCGCGAAGGTGCGCGACAACGGCGACATGGAACTGGTGCCGGGCGACCGCATCCGTCACGACGACTTCGGCGAGGGCCGCGTCGACGCGGTGACGGGTGAGGGCGCGAAGCGCGTCGCGCACGTGCGCTTCGACACGGCCGGACCGAAGAAGCTGCTGATCAAGATCGCCCCCATCACGAAGCTCTGACCGAGCCGGGAGCGCTCATCCCTTGGGGGTGCCGCCCTCGACGAGCAGGTGGTGGTGGGCCAGGCGGCGCAGGGCCAGCATCACGGGCTCGTAGAGCGCGGTGCCGAGCACCGCGTACGGCACCGCCTCGGCGCGCGTCATGCCGGTCATCGGGGCGAGCTCTTCGGCAGCGATCTGCCGCATCGCGCCGCTGTAGCGGCGGAGCACGGGGGGCGCAGCATCCAACCCCGCCGCCTCCAGTGCGCGCAGGGCCTCGTCGAGCTGCGCGACCGCGGTGAAATCGGGGTCGTACGTGAGGCCCAGCTCGGCGATGGCGGCCCGGGCGAGGGGGTAGTCGTCGCGGCCGGCCCCGACATACGGCGGAAGGGCCCCGACCGCGCGCCCCAAAGTGGCGATCGGGTCGTCGTCGGGGGCGTCGATCAGCGCGAGCACGTCACGCACCCGAGACAGCGGAAGCCCGCGCACGTCGGCCAGCGCCGCGATGAGCTTGAGGCGAGCCAGGTGCTCGTCGCCGTACTCCGCCCGCGTCGTCGAGACCGCCTCGCCGCGCGGGAGCATGCCCTCGCGGATGTAGAACTTCACCGTCGCGACGGGCACGCCGCTGCGCTCCGACAGCTCCGAGATCTTCATCGCTCGCCCCCTGGGTCTTGACTTTGGATACTATAGCTATCCAATATTGGAGAGCGTAACTATCCAACGGAGGCCACGATGGACCCGACCCTCACGATCGTCGCGGGCGCGACGATCCTCACCGTCATCGGCATCATGTCGGGCGGCACCTTCCTGCTGCGGATCGCGACGCGCGGTCTGCCGTTCAACGGGCTGCAGAAGACGTTCTTCCGCGCCGGGCACGCTCACGCCGGCGTGCTCGTGATCCTCGGACTCGTGAGCCTGCTGCTCGTGTCGGCGGTCGGCGTGCCCGTGCCGTGGCAGTGGGCGTCGGTCGGCGTGCTCGCGAGCGCGCTCCTCATCCCTGGCGGGTTCTTCCTGTCGGTGCTGGGGCGCGACCCGCAGCGGCCCGGCCGCGCGATCGCACTTCTGTGGGCGGGAGTCGTGGTGCTCGCCGCGTCCCTGCTCGCCGTCGGTATCGGCGTGATCGTCGCAGGGGTCTCAGCGCTGGGCTGAGCAGCTCTGGGGCGGCTCGTCGCCGAGTGTTCACCATTCAGGCTGGATGCGACCGGGTCGGGTGGGAACCCGCGTCATTCCGGGGGAGTGGCCGCCGGCCCCGCGCAACGAGACTGAATGACGAACGCGATCGGGGGCGACAGGGCGGGTTAGGCTCGGGCAATGGCCTTGTTCTCGCGCCGTCCGAAGAAGCCCGCCGAGCAGTCGCCGACCTCCCCCGAGCCGTCACCGGCCGACGAGGTCGCGCCCGCGGAGGCCGCTCCCGACGCTCCTTCGGCGACAGTCGACGCCCGCTCGAGCGAGGCAGGGGCGGATGCTGCGGCCGTGCCCGCGCCGCAGGCCCCCACGTCTGATGCGTCCGCTGGGGCGGCGGAGGGTGGTGCCGCTGGCACGTCTGCGCCGCAGGACTCCGCGCCCGCTGCCGCACCGGAGCAGGACGCCGCGGCATCCGTGTCCATCTCCGTCTCGTCGTTCGGCGGGCTCGGGGTGTCGCCGGCGACGTCTCAGCCGTCACAGCCGGCGGAGCCGGGCGAGCCGCAGGCCGACGAGACCGTGCCTTCGGCGCCCAAGCCGCGTATGGGCGCGCGCGAGTGGATGCGCACGGCGCCCGAGCCGACCGAGTCGGTGCCGGGCCTGCGCGACAACGTGCTGCTGCGCGCCGCCCTCGGGCGCATCGGCGACGCCCCCGCGGCGCAGGCGCTGCTCGACGTGACGCGGCAGCTGCTGCAGGGGCATGTGTTCCTGCGGGTCAAGGGTGACGCCCGGGCGCTCCTCGCCGAGGGGAAGGGGCTGCCGCTCGCCATCGCGAACTCGGGCGACCGCACGTTCGCCCTCGTCTACTCGAACGGCGCTGCGCTGCAGGCGAGCGTCCAGGCCGACGGCGACACGCAGACCTCCGCGATGGGTCAGCCGGTGCTCACGGTGCTGCGGCACGTGTTCGAGAGCGGGTACGACGGGATCATCATCGACCCCGTGTCGGCGCCGTCGCGCGCGGTGCTGCCGAAGGAGCTGCTGCAGCGGGCCGTCGAGCAGGCCGACCCGCAGCTCACCGTGAAGACGCTCCTCGCTGCGGAGCGCACGCCCGAGGTCAGCGCCAAGCTCGCCGAGGCGCTCACGCGCGTTCCGCTCTGGGTCGCCGTAGGCGTCGCCGAGAGCGGCGTGCCCGGCATCGCCGAGGCGCGCGACGGCGAGGGGCGCCGCTACCTCGAGGTGTATTCGCACCCGCTCGAGGTGGCGGTCATGGGCCGCGGCGACAACGCCGGGCCGATCACCCCTGCCCAGCTCGCGAAGGCGCTCCGCGCCGACGAGGGGCTCACGGGCGTGCTGATCGACCCCGCCGGCCCCTGGATCCGTCTCAGCCGCGACGAGCTCGCCCCCGTACTCGCCACCGCCGACTGAGGTCCGAGTCCCCCCGGCCGCGAACGCGCCGTACCCGGCCGCCTGCCGCGACCCCGCGCCGCCCCTCTCAGCCTTACGCGCGCCCGCCCCTCTCAGCCTTACGCGCGCCCGCCCCTCTCACCCCGCACGCGCGCCCGCCCCGCGCCACCCTGCTTCAACAGGTCAACCAGGCTTCTCCAGGGCCGAATCGCCCGATTCGATCATGTGGAAGCCCGGTTGACCTGTCGAAGGGGTGGGGGCGCGGGAGGGGAGGGTGACGGATGTCGCGGCTCACCGCTAGCGTCGGACCATGGCGTCCCCGCGGATCACCCTCACCGTGCCCGGCCCCGACGGCGATCGCGAGGTGGGGATCTCGAATCCCGACCGGGTGATCTGGCCCGAGGCCGGCTTCACGAAGCGCGAGCTCGCCGAGTACCTCATCGCGGTGCAGGGGCCGTTCCTCGCGGCGAACGGCGACCGGCCCGTCTCGCTCGAGCGGTTCCCCGAGGGCGTCGACGGCGAGCGGTTCTACTCGAAGAACCCGCCGAAAGGGGCGCCGGCCTTCGTCGAGGCCCAGACCGTCACGTACAACAGCGGTCGGCGGCATCCGCAGATCATCCTCACCGAGATCGCCGCAGCGGTCTGGGCGGTGCAGATGAACACCATCGTCTTCCACCCGTGGGCGTCTCTGACCGCGAACACCGACAACCCGGTCGAGCTGCGCATCGACCTCGACCCGCAGCCGGGAACGGATTTCACGGATGCTGCGGCCGTCGCCCCCGCGATGCGCGACGTCCTCGCCGAGGCGGGGCTGACTACGTTCGTGAAGACCAGCGGCAACCGGGGCATCCACCTGTTCTGCCCGATCGAGCCGGAGTGGGAGTTCCTCGACGTGCGCCATGCCGTCATCGCGGCCGGCCGCGAACTCGAGCGGCGGCTGCCCGACAAGGTCACGATGAACTGGTGGAAGGAAGAGCGCGGCGAGCGCATCTTCATCGACTTCAACCAGGCGAACCGCGACCGCACGATGGCCGGGGCGTACAGCCCGCGCGCGCTGCCGAGCGCGACGGTGTCGACGCCGCTGGAGTGGGCGGAGCTCGAGGCCGGGGTCGACCCCGCGGCGTTCACGGTGCGGACGGTTCCGCAGCGCCTCGCCGACGTGGGCGACCCGTGGGCCGGGCTGCTCGAGAAGCCGGGCCGCATCGACACGCTGCTCGAGTGGTGGCAGCGCGACCTCGACAACGGGCTCGGCGAACTGCCGTTCCCGCCCGACTTCCCGAAGATGCCGGGCGAGCCGCCCCGTGTGCAGCCCAGCCGCAAGAACGAGGCGAACTGGCCCAAGGACGAGGCCTGACGGCCAGCCCCGCTCGTTGAGCGAGCGAGGGATAGCCGAGACGGAACGCCCGCACCCGGCGCGACGCCGCGAACTCAGACCAGGACGTCGGCGAGGTCGTACGCGGCGACCACTTCGAGCTGCTCGTACGTGCACGAGCGGGGGTCGCGGTCGGGCCGCCAGCGCTCGAACTGCACGGTGTGACGGAAGCGCCATCCCTCGAGCTGGTCGTAGCGCACCTCGAGCACGCGCTCGGGACGCAGGCGCACGAACGACGAGTCGGCCCGACCGGCTTGGAAGCGCGACTTCTCGCCCTCGCCGCGCAGCGCCTCGCCGTCGGCGTCGCGCTCGACGAGCGGGGCGAGCTCGTCGATCAGCTCGAGTCGGCGGGCGTTGCTCCACGCGGCCACACCGCCGACCGGGTAGAGCGTGCCGTCTTCGCCGTACAGCCCGACCAGCAATGAGCCGACGCCCTCGCCGGACTTGTGGATGCGGTACCCCAGCGCCACAACGTCGGCGGTGCGCGCGTGCTTGATCTTGAACATCGTGCGCTTGCCCGGCGCGTAGGGCTGGTCGAGCGGCTTCGCGACCACGCCGTCGAGCCCCGCGCCCTCGAACTCCGCGAGCCAGCGTCGGGCGAGCTCGGGGTCGTCGGTGGTGCGCGTGACGTGCACCGGATCCGGCACGTCGCGCAGCAGGTCGACGAGCGCCTGGCGCCGCGTCGCGAACGGCTCGCCCTGCAGGTCGCGGTCGCCGACGGCGAGCAGGTCGAACGCGATGAACATCGCGGGCGTGGACTCGGCGAGCATGTTCACGCGGGATGCCGCAGGGTGGATGCGCTGCGACAGCGACTCCCAGTCGAGTCGCCGCCGGCCGTCGCGGTCGATCGGCACGACGATCTCGCCGTCGAGCAGGCACGGCTCGGGCAGGAGCCGCGCGAACGCCTCGACGAGCTCGGGGAAGTACCGCGTCAGCGGCTTCGCGCCGCGCGACCCGATCTCGACGTTCTCGCCGTCCCACGAGATCAGCGCGCGGAACCCGTCCCACTTCGGCTCGTAGCTCAGCCCGCCGGCAACCTTCGCCGGATCGGGGATGTCGGGCACGGACTTCGCGAGCATCGGCGCGGGGATCTCGTACGGCATGCCCCTCATCCTGCCGTTCCCCGCCGACACCCGACACCCCGGGCAGGCGACGGAGGGACGGATGCTGCGACCCGGGCGCGAGCGCCGGGTCAGGGCGATGAGGCGGCCGAGGCCGACGAAGGGGCAGTCGCCGACGCCGCATACAGGGCGGCGGCCTCGGCGCGGTTGGCGGCGCCGATCTTCGCGAGGATCGCCGACACGTGCACCGACGCCGTCTTGGGGCTGATGAACAGGCGCTGGCCGATCTGCGGGTTGGTGAGTCCCTCGGCGACGAGCTCGAGCACCTGGAGCTCGCGCGGGGTCAGCGCCGCGACGACGCCGTGCGACGGGTCGGTCGGCGCTGCCGGAGCGAGACGTGCCTGGGCCGCGAGCTCGTTCGCCCAGCGCGCGGCGCGCGCGACGCCGAGCGACGGGGCCTCGGCCGCGACGGCACCGAGGAGCGCCGTCGCCTCGGCGCGCTCGCCGGCGTCGATGAGCGCCCACGCCAGGCGGCAGCGCGCGGTCTGCAGGTGCCAGGTCGGCAGGCCGCCGTCGGTGAGGTCGTCGACCACGCCGTGCCAGAGCCCGACCCGGTCCACGGCGGAAACGCCGTCGGCGTCGGCGAGCAGCGCCCGCACGAAACCGGCGACCGACCGGGCGAGACCGACATCGGGCATCCCCTTCATCGCCGCGTCGATCCGGGCGCGCAGCTCGGGATCGACGGGACGCCCCGGCGAGAGGGTCAGCAGCGCGGCAGTGAGCAGCGCGTAGCGCCGCACCGCAGGCTGGCCCGGCTCGACCTCCACGGCGGCGAGGACGCCGGTGGCGGCACCCGTCCCCGTCTCTCCGCCGTGCAGGGTCAGCGCAGCCTCCGCGCGCTCGATCGCCCACCAGCCGTCCTTGTCGGGGTAGCGGCGCTGCGACTCGTCGATGCGGCTGCGCTCGGTGGCGAGGAGGTCGTCGCGCTCGGCCGGGCGGTCGTCCCACGAGAGGTGCGAACCCAGAAGACGCACGATCCATGCGCCGTCGGCCGGACTCATCAGGCGGCGGGCGCGCTGGGCGTACCGCAGGGCGGCGTCGGGCCGGCCGATCGCGAACAGCGCGAACGCGAGCGCACTGGCGATCGAGGCCCCCGAGCCGCGCTCGATGCCCGCGCGGGAGACGTCGTCGAAGTGCTGCGCGCCGACGACGGCGGCCTCGTCGAACCGGCCCACGCGCAGCAGCATGTCGGTGAGCGCCTGCCCCGCATAGGCGCGCAGCGCGGGGTCGACGCGGAGTGTCACGGCGCGTTCGAGGGGAACGAGGGCGCCCAGCTCGTCGTCCTCGTCGGCGGCGATGCGCCAGGCCTCGACGGTCAGCGCGACCGCGAGGGCGAAGTCGTCGCCGGCCTCTTCGGCCAGGGCGATCGCGCGCGCGGTGTGGTCCGCGGCATCCGCCCCGTGCTCGTCGATCGCGAGGTTCGTGTACACGCGCGAGAGCAGGATGCGGGCGCGGCGATCGTCGATGCCCTCGAGCAGCACGATCGCCTCGGCGAGGTCTTCGAACCGGCCGCTGCGGTGGTCGAGGTTGTACGTCTCGACGAAGCGCATGCGCAGCAGCGCCGCACGCGTGAGCGGATCGTCGCGGCACACGGCCAGGCCCTCGTTCACCGACCGCAGCGCGCGCTCGGGATCGCCCAGGTCGTGCCACGCCTGCGCGGCGTCGAGGTGCAGCGCGGGCAGGGACGTGCGGGCGCGGGCCGCAGCATCCGGAACCTGGTCCCAGAGCTCCGCGAGACGCTCGGTGAGCTTCGCGGCCGTCGCCGGCGAGAACTGCAACCGGGTCTGCTGCAGCGCCGTCACGGTCGCGTCGAACGCGGCGGGCAGGTCGCGTGCGGCGAGCCAGTGCTCGGCCACCGCCGACGCGTCGTCGGGGGAGTCGCCGCGATGGTCGCGCAGGTGCTCGGCGTAGCGGCGGTGGACGCGCACGCGCTCGCTCGGCAGCATCTCGGCCTCGACCGCCTCGCGCGTGAGCGCGTGCCGGAAGGCGTAGCCGGGGCCGTCGGCGACGATGACGCGGGTGTCGATCGCCTCGCGCACGGCGTGGTCGAGCGTGCTCTCGTCGAGCGCGGCCACGGCCGCGAGCACGTCGTCGTCGACGTGCACTCCGCCCGCGGCCATGGTGCGCACGGCCTGCTGCGCCTCGTCGCCGAGGCGGGCGTAGCGTGCGAGCACCAGCTCGCGCAGGGTGTCGGGCAGGGCGCGGTCGCCGAGATCGACGAGCTCCTCGACGAGGAACGGGATGCCGCCGCTGCGCTCCGCCAGAGCCTCGACGACGCGCGGGTCGAGGCCGTTCGCCAGCTGCGCGACCTGTTCGGCGACCTCGTCGGGCGTGAGCGGCACCACCTCGACGCGCACGACGGAACGTGTGCGGTCGAGCTCGGCGAGCACGGGGCGGAGGGGATGGAAGCGGTCGATGTCGTCGGAGCGATAGGTCGCGACGATCGTCAGCCGGCGACCGCGGAGCGTGCTCGCCAGGGTCTTGAGCAGGGCCATGGTCGCGGCATCCGCCCACTGCAGGTCCTCGAGCACGACGATCACGTGGCGGCGCTGCGACAGCCGCTCGAGCAGCACCTCGATCGCCTCGGCGAACTCGCCCGCCGGCTCGTCGACGTCGGGGGTCTCGTCGGCGATGCCCGGCACGAGCGCGGCGAGGCTCGCGATCGCGGCGGCCGAACCGGCCGCGGCGCGCAGCGCGTCGGTGCCGACCGCGGCGTGCAGGTCGCGCAGCACGCGCCGCACCGGGCCGAACGGAGCGCCGATGGGCCCGAGATCCACGCACTGCCCGAACGCGACGACGGGCGCGTCGCCGGTGCGCGCGCCGAGCGGGTCGGCGGTGACGAGCGCCAGGAACTCCTGCACCAGCCGCGTCTTGCCGACCCCGGCCTCGCCGCGCACGACAGCGGTGCGCGGGACCCCGCCGACGCCCTCGTCGTACGCCTCGAGCAGGGCGGCGAGCTCGGTGTGCCGGCCGACCATGCGCGGGCTCGAAGACGGAGCGGGCATGGTCATATCGTGGCACCTTCCCGGTGCCCGTGGACCCTCATCGCGCGCCGACGGACGTCGCGCGGCGAGCGGGGCGGTGCGCCCATCGGCGAGGACGGGAGATGGATGCTGCGGCCCCGGCGCCGCGCGGAGCCTCGCGCCCCGTGCGGTCCGCCCCGCGGAACCAGGCCGACAGCGGCTGCCCGGCGGGCCGCGCCGGCGACTGCCCGCGCTCGCGGTGGGCGCGCAGCATCTCGTGCTCGCGGAGGAGGTCGGCGGCGCGGTGCCGGTCGAGGATGTAGCCGGTGTACGTCGTGTCGTTCATGGGTCGCTCCTGTCTGCGGCGGATCCGTGGGATCGGTTCCGGTTGTGCTGACAGATACGACCTTCCTCGCTGAGACGGGTGCTCCTCATCGGGCGATCGCCTTGTCTTGGCGACCGGCAGTGCCTTAGTCCGGTGCGCGGGTGCCCTAGACGTGAGTGCGGGGCCTCAGCGGCGGGCTCAGTGGTCGATCGGGCGCTTCGGCCGCGCCCACCGCGCGGGAAGATCGGGGCCGTCCCACACCTGGATGACGCCCCATGCGGCGGCGGCGATCGGCACCGCGAGCACGGCGCCCACGATGCCGCCGAGCACGGTGCCGACCGTCAGGGCGACCAGGATCACGAACGCGTGCAGCTTCATCGACCGGCCCATGAGCACCGGCTGCAGGAAGTTGCCCTCGAGCTGATTGACCAGCACCACGACGCCGACCACGAACAGCGCGTTGACCCAGCCGTTGGCGACGAGGGCGACGAGCGCCGCCAGGATGCCGGCGAGCGTCGCGCCGACGATCGGGATGAAGGCGAGCAGGAACACCAGCACGGCCAGCGGGACCGCGAGCGGCACCTGGAGAATGAGGAGGCCGATCAGGATGCCGATCGCGTCGACCGCCGCGACGGTCGCCGTGCCGCGCACGTACGAGCCGAGCACTCCGACGGTCTTGTCGCCGATGCGCTGCGCGCGCACATACCCCTCACCGCGGAACGGCCGCAGCAGGAACTCCCACATCTGCGGGCCGTCCTTGAGGAAGAAGAACAGGATCGTGACCATGAGCACGAGGCCGGTCACGAAGTTCGCCACCGCGCCGACACCGGCGAGGGCGCCGGAGCCGAACTGCGCGCTGAAGATGAAGTCGGTCGCGGTCTGCACCCACTCGTCGATCTGCTCGGGGGAGAGGAAGTCGAACGGCAGGGTGTTCGCCCATGCGAGGAACTGCTGGAAGCCGTCCTGCGCCTGCGCGTACAGCTCGTCCCACTGGTCGCGCACCGCCCACACGATGAGCCAGCCGAGCGCGCCGAGGATCACCACGATCGCCAGCAGTGTCGCGACGGTCGCGAGCACGGAGGGGACGCCGCGGCGCCGCATCCACCCCATCACCGGCGCGAAGGCGCACGCGAGGATCAGCGCGATGACGAGCGGGATCGTCACCAGGGTGAGCGACTGGATCACGAAGATGATCCCGGCGGCCACCGCGACGACGACGATGATCTGGATCGCGCGGATGCCGAGCCGGCCGAACCCGTCGGCCCACAGGCTCCAGGGGGCACGCGTCGCCTTCGGCTCGACGTCGTGCGACTCGAGGCGGACGATCTGCGGACCGCTGTCCCGGAAGAATCCCATGCCACGAGGCTACGGGGCGCGACTCACCGACGATGGCCCTTGCCACGCCGTGCAATCACGTGCAATCGACGGGCGAACCGGTCTACGCGAACGCGCTCATGCCCGTGATGTCGCGGCCGATGAGCAGCGCCTGGATGCTCTCGGTGCCCTCGTACGTGTGGATCGCCTCGATGTCGGCCATGTGCTGCATGACGCCGTTCTCGAGCAGGATGCCGTTGCCGCCGAGCATGTCGCGGGCGGTCGACGCGATCCGCCGGGCGGCGCGGGTGTTGTGGTACTTCGCGAGCGAGGCCTGGGTCGGGCGCAGCTCGCCGCGCTCCTCGAGGTCGGCCATCCAGCGGCAGTAGAGCTGCATCGCGGTGAGCTCCTCGAGCATGTTCGCGAGCCGTTCCTGCACCATCTGGAACTTTGCGAGCGGCTTGCCGAACTGGATGCGCTGCTGCGCGTACGACAGCGCGGCCTCGTAGCAGGCTGTCGCGTGCCCGAGCGCCGACCACGCGACACCCGAGCGGGTCGAGTACAGCACGGTCGAGGCATCCTTGAAGCTCTTCGTCCCCGGCAGCACCGCATCGCGCGCCACGCGCACGCCGTCGAGCACGATATGGGCCTGGTGGATGCCGCGCAGCGACGCCTTCCCCTGGATCACGGCGCCGAGATAGCCCGGGGTCTCCTGCTCGACGAGGAAGCAGCGCACCGCGCCGTGGAACTCGTCGTCGTCTGCCTCGACGCGCGCCCACACGAACGTGATGCCGCCCGACGCGCCGTTGCCGATCCACTTCTTCGCGCCGTCGAGCACCCACCCGCCGGTGGCGTCGTCGCGGCGCGCGGTCGTCTCGAGCGACACCGAGTCCGATCCGTGATCGGGTTCGGTGAGGGCGAAGGATGCCGCGACCTCGCCGCGCGCGACCGGCACCAGCCAGCGCGACTGCTGCTCGTCGCTGCCGAACAGCGCGAGGGTGCGCAGGGCCAGGCCGCCCTGGACGGCGAGCACCGTGCCGAGCGAGCCGTCGCCGCGCGAGATCTCCATGTTCACCAGGCCCGCCGCGAGCGGCGAGAAGCGGGTGAGCGCCGGATGCACGATGCCGTCGTTGAAGAGGTCGAGCTCGCCGCCGCGCATCGCGAGGTCCAGGGGATACGCGCCCGTGTCCCACGCCTCGAGCATGTGCGGGCCCACCTCGTCGACGTACGACTGCGCGCGCTCCCAGGCGTCGCGGTCGGCGGCGGGGATGTCGGCGAACACGGCGTAGTAGTCGGTGCCGCGGCGGCGGGTGACGTCGTAGCCCTCGACGCGCTGGCCGGGGCGGGGCTGGAAGTCGGTCACGATCGGACTCCTGACACGGGCGGACGGGTGGTGGCAGCATCCGGTCCTCTTGGAACTGAATCCCACGACTAATAGTACTCAGTGTCATGTGCCGCCGTCGGAATGCCGGATCGGCGTGAGGCGGAGCCGGGAAGGGTGGTACGGTGTCAAAACCGACCAGCCGGTATGTCGCGGCTGGGGATGCGCAAGGAGGCGCCATGACCCACGACCACTCCCGCCGTTTCGCGGGGACCGTGTCGCTCGTCACCGGCTCGAGTCGGGGCATCGGCTTCGCGATCGCGCGGCGGCTCGTGGACGAGGGCGGGGCCGTCGTGATCACCGGGCGCAAGCAGGACTCGCTCGACGCGGCAGTCGCCGAGCTGGGCTCGGCGGCGACGGCGGTCGCGGGGCGCGCCGACGACCCTGACCACCGCGCCGCGGTCTTCGCGCACATCGCCGAGCGGCACGGCCGTCTCGACCACCTCGTCAACAACACCGGCATCAACCCCGTCTACGGCCCGATCGTCGACATCGATGCGGAGGCCGTGCGCAAGATCCTCGAGGTGAACGTCGTCTCGGCGCTCGACTGGACCCGCGCGGCGCTCGCCGCCGGGCTGTCGCGCTCGGTCGTCAACATCGCCTCGGTCGCCGGCCTCGGCGCGAGCCCGAACATCGCGTTCTACGGCATCTCGAAGGCGGCGCTCATCAACCTGACGGCGCAGCTCGCCTACGAGCTGGCGCCCGGCATCCGCGTGAACGCGGTGGCTCCCGCCGTCATCAAGACCGCGTTCGCGCGGGCGCTCTACGAAGGGCACGAGGCGGAGGCGTCCGCTGCGTATCCGCTCGCCCGTCTCGGCGAAGTGGCTGATGTCGCAGGACCCGTGGCCTTCCTGCTCTCCGACGACGCCGCGTGGATCACGGGCCAGACTCTGCCGATCGACGGCGGCGCCGGCATCCGTCCCCTCGTGTGACACGGGTCGCGGCCGGTTCGGGTGAAGGATGAAGGCATGAAGGATTCCCACGTCGCCGACGACGTCACCCGTGCCGCCGTCGAGCTGTTCGCCCGCCAGGGGTACGCCAACACGAGCGTGCAGCAGATCGTCGAGGCCGCCGGCGTCACCAAGGGCGCGATGTACCACTACTTCGAGTCGAAGGACGATCTGCTCTTCGGCATCTACGAGCGACTGCTGACGCTCCAGAAGGCGCATCTCGACGAGATCATCGCGCGCGGCGGCACCACCGACGAAGTGCTGCGTGCGGTGTGCATCGACGTGCTCGAGACGTCGATCGACTCGATGGAGGAGGGCGCGGTCTTCTTCCGCAGCCTCAACATGCTGTCGGCGCCGCGCCGGCAGGAGGTCACGCGCCGTCGCCGCGCCTACCACGACGAATTCGCCGAGCTGATCTCGCGCGGGCAGGCCGAGGGCGTCTACCGCACCGACATCCCGCTCGCGATGCTGGTCGCCCACTTCTTCAGCGACGTGCACTACCTGTCGCACTGGTACTCGCCCGAGGGTCCGGAAGACAAGACGCTCGTCGCCGAGCAGCTGACCGACCTGTTCCTGACCAGTCTGAGGAGAACGGATGCTGCAACCTGACGCGACCGTCGACGCCGACGTCGCCGCGACCGATGCCGGGGGCTCGGTGCCCGAGGCGATGCGCGCGTGGCGCGTGACGAGGCTCGGCGAGCCGGCCGGCGCGCTGTCGCTGGACACCGTGCCGGTTCCCGCGGCGGGCGCGGGGGAGGTGCTCGTGCGGGTGAGCGCCGTGGCGGCGAACTTCCCCGACGTGCTGCTGTGCCGCGGCGAGTACCAGGTCAAGCCCGAGCTGCCGTTCTCGCCGGGGATCGAGCTCGTCGGGACCGTGGTCGCGATGGGCGCCGAGGTGTCGGGGGTCGACGTGGGCGATCGCGTGGTCGGGTCGAAGATCGGGGTGCTGGCCGAGTACGCCGTCCTGCCGGCTGCCGACGTGTGGACGGCGCCGTCGGCGCTCTCCGACGCCGAGGCCGCGGGGCTCACCGTGGCGTACCAGACGGCGTGGTTCGGGCTGCACCGCCGGGCCGCGCTGCAGGCGGGCGAGTGGCTGCTGGTGCATGCCGCCGCCGGCGGGGTCGGCCTCGCGGCGGTGCAGCTCGGCGTGGCCGCCGGTGCGCGGGTGATCGGCGTCGTCGGCTCGCAGGCCAAGGCCGCGGCCGCCCGCGACGCCGGCGCCGACGTCGTGCTGGTGCGAGGTGCCGACGACCTGGTCGCGGGAGTGAAGGCCGCGACCGGTGGGCACGGCGCCGACGTCGTGTTCGACCCGGTCGGCGGAGAGGCGTTCGTCGCGTCGACGAGATGCATCGCCTTCGAGGGGCGCCTCATCGTGGTGGGGTTCGCGGGTGGCACGATCTCTTCCGTGCCCGCGGGGCACGTGCTGGTCAAGAACTACTCGGTGGTCGGGCTTCACTGGGGGCTGTACCCCGGTGTGCGGCCGGATCTCGTGCGGGAGGCCCGCGGGGCGCTGACGCAGCTCGCGGATGCCGGCGCGCTGCGCCCGGTCGTCGACCGCGTCGTGCCCTTCGACCGCGCGCCCGAGGCGCTGACCGCCCTGGCCTCGGGTGCGACCGTGGGCCGCGTCGTGATCGAGGCGGCCTCGTGAGCCGGTTCGACCTCGACGGCAGGGTCGCGCTCGTGACCGGCGGGGCGCGAGGGATCGGCGAGGCCTATGTCCGGGCCCTGCACGAATCCGGCGCGCGTGTCGTGATCGCCGACCTCCTCGACGACGCCGGTGCCGCGCTCGCCGCGGAGCTCGGGGATCGGGCGCGGTTCGTGCACCTCGATGTCACCGACGAGAGCGCATGGGATGCGGCGGTGGCAGCATCCGTCGACGCATTCGGGGCTGTCGACGTCCTCGTGAACAATGCGGGCATCGCGAACGCCGCGCCGATCGAGCATCTGACCACCGAGAAGTGGAACGCCGTCATCGCGGTCAACCTCACCGGCGTCTTCTTCGGCTGCCGCGCGGTCGTGCCGGTGATGAAGTCTCAGGGTCGCGGCTCGATCGTCAACATCTCGTCGGTGGAGGGCATGCGCGGCAGCCCCGGTCTGCACGGCTATACGGCGGCGAAGTTCGGCGTGCGCGGCCTGTCGCAGTCGCTCGCCGTCGAGCTCGGGGCGTCCGGCATCCGGGTGAACTCGGTGCATCCGGGGTTCATCACCACGCAGATGACCACGCGCATCGATCCCGCCCACCTCGACATCCCGCTCGGCCGCCCGGGCGAGCCGGAGGATCTCGCCGGCACGATCGTGTTCCTCGCGTCCGACGCCTCGTCGTTCACGAGCGGCGCCGAGTTCGTCGTCGACGGCGGCATGATCGCCGGCATTCCGCACAAGTAGCGGGTTCGACCGGGCCGCGCGCTCCGAGTCGCGCCGAGGCAGGGGATTCCCGCCGACACCGAGGGCGTCGTTCCCGGTATCGGCGGGAGTCCCCTGTTTCGCGTCGTGGCGGCGCGGCCGCGCATGCCGCGGGGCTTGTCACGATCGTGCAACAGGAACATACCGCCTGGTCGGTTTCTCCTGTACAGTGGGGGCACCCGACACGAAGAGGTGCCGATGAACCCCCGATTCCCTGACCAGACCCCGCGCTCGACGCCCGGTGAGCCTGCGGAGACGGATGCTGCGACCGCCGCGCTCCCCCGCGTCGAGGTCGCCGGACTCCGCGTCGCCTTCGGCGGGCTGACCGCCGTCGACGACGTGTCGTTCGACGTGCGCCCGGGTGAGGTGGTCGCGCTCATCGGACCCAACGGCGCTGGCAAGACCACGGTCTTCAACGCCGTGTGCGGACTCGTGCGTCGCCGGGGCGAGGTGCGGATCGACGGCACGGCGGCGCCGCGGCGCACGGCTGGGCTGACGGCTCGCGGCGTCTCGCGCACGCTCCAGGGGCTCGGGCTCTTCTCAGGGCTGACGGTGCGCGAGAACGTGCTGCTCCCGGTCGCCGGACGGCGCGACGCCGAGGCGCTGGTCGCCGCGCAGCTGCGCGAGCTCGGCCTCGAGCCTCTCGCCGGTCGCCCGGTCGCCGCGCTGCCGTACCCCGATCGTAAGCGCGTCGCCCTCGCTCGGGCGCTCGTGACCGCACCGCGGCTGCTGCTCCTCGACGAGCCGGCGGGCGGCCTCGGCGCCGACGACATCGCGGCGCTCGGGGCGACGATCGCCCGGGTGGCCGATGCCGGCTGTGCGGTGCTGCTCGTCGAGCACCACGTGGACTTCGTCATGGGCCTCGCCGATCGCATCGTCGTCCTCGACTTCGGCCGTGTGATCGCCCACGGCACGCCCGACCAGGTGCGCACCGATCCGCGAGTCGAAGAGGCGTACCTCGGCGTGAAGGCGAGCGCATGAGCGCGGCGGCCGAAGCCCCCACGCGGACGCGCGGCGCCCTCGAGATCCGCGACCTGACCGTCGGCTACGGCGGCGCTCCGGTGCTCCATGAGGTCGCGTTCGCCCTGGCTCCCGGCGAGGTCGTGGCCCTCCTCGGCGCGAACGGCGCCGGCAAGACCACCCTCTTGCGCACCCTCGCAGGACTGGTGGCCGCAGCATCCGGAACCGTCCTCCTCGACGGCGACGACCTCGCGGCCCTCCGCACGGAGGACCGGGCACGTCGCGGGCTCGCGCTCGTGCCCGACGGGCAGAGCGTGGTCGCCGAGCTCACGGTCGACGAGAACCTGCGGCTGGGCGCCCTGTGGCGCTATCGCGGCGCGGCGCGGGAGCGCGCGATCGCCGACGTCTACGCGCTGTTCGAGCCGCTCGCCCGTCGGCGCGCGAGCGCGGGCCACCAGCTCTCGGGCGGCGAGCGGCAGATGCTCGCGCTCGGCCGCGCGCTCATCGCCGACCCGGTGGTGCTCGCGCTCGACGAGCCGTCGCTCGGGCTCGCGCCGCTCGTCGTCGCCCAGCTCATGGGGACGCTTCGGGATGCCGCGGCCCGCCGTGGCCTGACCGTGCTGCTGGCCGAGCAGAACGTCACGAGCGCCCTGTCGATCGCCGACCGGGGCGTCGTGCTCGACCTCGGACGCGTCGTCGCCGACGCTCCGGCCGCCGTGCTCGCCGCCGACGAGACCCTCCGACACGCCTACCTGGGATTCTGATGGACCGACTGCTCTTCCTCCTGGCCACCGGGCTCGCGCGCGGCGCGATCTTCGCCCTGTTCGCCCTGTCGCTCGTGCTCATCTGGCGTGCCGCGCGGATCGTCAACTTCGCGCAGGGCGCCATGGCGCTCGTCGCGACGTACGCCGCGTTCGCCGTCACCGGCCTCACCGGCTCGTACTGGGCGGGCCTCGCGGGCGGCCTGCTCGCCGGCGCCGCGCTCGGCTTCGCCGTGGAGCGCGGGCTGATGCGCTTCGCCCCGCACTCGAGCCCGCTGTCGGGTGTGATCGTGGCGATCGGGCTCGTGATGGTGCTGCAGTCGCTGCTCGGGATCCTGTTCGGCGCGCAGTACCTCCCGATGCGGGCGCCGTTCGACGACAGCCCGATCATGGTCGCCGGGGTGCCGCTGCTCTCGCCGTACGACCTGTTCGTGCTCGCGGTCGCGCTGGTGGTGATGGCCGGGCTCGCGCTGCTGTTCACCCGCACGTCGCTGGGACTCCAGCTGCGCGCCTCGGCATTCGCGCCGGAGGTGTCACGCGTCCTGGGCGTGCGCGTCAGCCGCATGGTGACGATCGGATGGATGCTGTCCGCCGCCGTCGCCGCGCTGGCAGCGCTGCTCCTCGTCCCGACGGAGCTCGGCCTCAACCCCCACGCGACGGACATGCTCTTCGTGTACGCGTTCGCGGTGGCGGTGGTCGGCGGACTGGACTCGCCGGTCGGCGCGCTCCTCGGAGGACTCGTCGTCGGAGTCGCGATGACGCTCGTCACGGGCTACCTGGGTGCCACCGTGGCGCCGATCGGGATCCTGGTGCTCCTGGTCGGGGTGCTGCTCGTGCGACCAGGCGGGATCTTCTCGCTGCGGGAAGCGAGGAGCGCATGACCCGGCTGCTTCCCTCGCTGCGAGGCATCCCTCGCACCATCGTCTTCGGCGCGACGCTCACGGTGCTCGCGATCGGCGGCACCTTTCTGCTCGATCCGTACCGCAACTTCCAGCTCGCGACGATCGCCGCCTACTTCTGCGCGACGGCGGGGCTGACGCTCCTGATCGGCCGGAGCGGGCAGTTGTCGCTCGGTCAGGCGGCGCTCATGGCCGCGGGCGGCTACGGATACGCCCTCACGGCGAATGCGATGACGGATGCCGGGGTCACCGGCGTCCCCCGCTTCCTCGCCGGCATGCTCGCCGCGGTGGCGGTCTCGGGTGCGCTCGGGTGGCTGCTCGGCCTGGCGGGCGCGCGGCTGCGCGGACCGTACCTCGCCGGCGTGACCCTGACGCTGGTGATCGCGGTGCCCGCCGTGGCGGACGTGTTCTCGGGAGCGCTGCGCGGTGACCAGGGACTGCAGATCGCCTACGACGGCGTGCCGCCGGTGCTCGAACGGCTCATCGCCGTGGAGCAGTGGCAGGCGTGGGTCGCGATCCTCGTGGCGGGCGTCGTGGTGACGGGTCTCGTGGTCATCGCGCGCGGTCGCCTCGGCCTGCGGATGCGCGCCGTGCGCGACGACGAGACCGCCGCGCGCCTGAACGGCGTGCGCTCGGGGCGCGTCAAGGTGACCGCGTTCACCGTGAGCTCGGTCGCCGCCGGCGCGGGCGGCGCGGTGCTGTGCTTCGCGACCCAGTCCGTCAGCCCCGGCGCGTACACGCTCGCGTTCTCGCTGCTGCTGGTCGTCGCGGTCGTGCTCGGCGGGCTCGGCAGCATCGGCGGCGCGGCCTTGGGCTCGGCGCTCATCGTGCTGCTGCCGTGGCTACTCTCCACGGCGACGGCGTCGCTGCCCGTGCCCACCGAGGTCGCGCAGCGGCTGTCGGGCAACCTCTCGATCCTCGTCTTCGGCGTACTGCTCATCGTCGTGATGCTCGTCCGGCCCGGCGGCCTGGCGAGCCTGCGTCACCGCGGACGGCGCCGCACCGCCCGGTCCGCTCCAGAGCTCGCCGCCCCCGCCGCGCCCGCCGCGGACCCCGACCACGCCGAGGCGCCGGTCGCCGCCGCCGGCGCCGGGGCGCAGCATCCGTGACTCCTCCGCACCCTGCACGACCCACACCACACAGAAAGAGGTGACCATGTCACAGCACTCCCTCGCACGCCGCGTCGCGGCGATGGCCGGCGCATCCGCCGTCCTCGTCGCGCTCGCGGGATGCAGCACACCTTCCGCTCCCGCGGCCACGGACGAAGACGTCCCCGGCATCACCGACGACACCGTCACGGTCGGCACGCACACGCCGCTGACCGGGCCGGCCGCCGCCGGCTACGCGTCGATCTCGGCCGCCGCGACGGCGTACTTCGCCTACCTCAACGACAACGGCGGGGTGCACGGCCGGTCGATCGAGTACCTCGTCAAGGACGACGGCTACAACCCCGCGAACACGCAGACCGTCGTGCGCGAGCTCGTCCAGGAGGACGAGGTGTTCGCGATCCTCAACGGCCTCGGCACGCCCACGCACACCGCCGTGCTCGACTACCTGAACCAGAACGAGGTGCCCGACCTGTTCGTCGCCTCGGGATCGACGAGCTGGAACCAACCCGAGAAGTACCCCTACACGTTCGGGTTCAACGCCGACTACGTCGTCGAGGGGGCCGCGCTCGCGCAGTACGCGGCCGACGAGTACACCGACGCGACCGTATGCCTGCTGGGGCAGGACGACGACTTCGGCGACGAGATGATCGAGGGCGCCGAGCTCGCGCTCGGCGCCGACGGGCTCGCCGCGGTCGAGCGCTACTCGGTGTCGAACCAGGACGTCGCAGCCCAGGTCGGCGCGCTCAAGGCGGCCGGGTGCGAGATCAACATCCTGGGCACGATCAACGGCTTCACGGCTCTCGCGGTCGGGACAGCGGCGCAGCTGGGGTGGTTCCCGAAGTGGTTCTCGTCGTCGTCGGGCGCCAACTACGAGACGCTGGTCGGCTACCTCGGCGAGGACGTCGGGCCGAAGCTGCTGCAGGGCCTCGTCGGCACCAACTACCTGCCGGCGTCGGGCGGCGACTCCGAGTGGGTGGCGCTGTTCCGCGAGATCAACGACGAGTACAACGACGGTGCCGTTTTCGACGGCAACACCGTCTACGGCATGAGCGTCGCGTACCTGTTCGCCGAGGCGCTCGAGGCCGCGGGCGAGGACCCGACGCGCCAGTCGCTCATCGACGCCGTGCAGTCGGGCGATCTCGGGGGCAACGGCATCCTTCCGCTCTCGTTCGCCGAAGACAGCCACGCCGCGTATCTCGGCGTCGGCATCACCACCGTCGACCAGGGCGTGCAGGACTACGTCGGCGCGACCTACGCCGTCGACGGTGGCTCCGTGGCAGCGGTCGACCCGGCGCCGGTGGCACTGTCGGGCAAGGGCGTGCCCGGCTCCTGAGCGGATCCCCCCACCGCCGAAGGCCCGGACCCCGCGTGGGTCCGGGCCTTCGCCCGCCCTCAGGACGACCGATGCCTCGCACCCGCGCGGGTGCGAGGCATCGGCGACGCCGAGCGCCGAGCTATGCCACGGGCGAGAACCGGGCGACGAGCTCGCGCTTGAGGACCTTGCCGCTCGAGCCGAGGGGCAGCGACGCCACCACGTGCACGACGCGCGGGTACTTGTATGCCGCAATGCGGTCGCGGACGAACGCCACCACCTCCTCCGGCTCCACCTCGACGCCGTCGTGCGCCACCACGGCGGCGTGCACCTCCTGGCCGCGCACGGCATCGGCGACGCCGAACACCGCGGCGACGGCGATGCCGGGGTGGCGCGCGAGCACCGCCTCGACCTCGGTCGGATACACGTTGTACCCCGAGCGCACGATCATGTCCTTCTTGCGGTCGACGATCGTGAGGACGCCGCCGGCATAGGTGCCCAGGTCGCCGGTGCGGAACCAGCCGTCGACGACGGCGGCGGCCGAGGCATCCGTCCGACCGAGGTAGCCCTTGAACACGTTGTGGCCGCGCACGACGACCTCCCCGAGGGCGTCCGGCGCGTCGAGCAGCACGACAGCCTCCTCGCGGTCGGGATCGGCGATCGCGATGTCGACGCCCCACAGCGCCCGCCCGACGGTGCCCGGCCGGATCGCCTCGCGCAGCGGGTTCGACGACACGGTCGGCGCGGTCTCGGTCAGCCCGTAGCCCTCGTGCACGTCGGCTCCGAAGGACTCGCGGAACGCGTCGAGCACCGCGACCGGCAGCGCCGCCCCGCCCGACACCGCGTACCGCAGCGGGGGCCGTGCCGGCGAGCGGCGCGCGGCTTCGAGCATGCCGACGTACATCGTGGGCACAGCCGTGAACACGGTCGCCCCCAGCGACGAGGTGAGCGCGAGCGCCTCGTCGGCGTCGAAGCGCGGGAGGAGGACGACGGATGCCCCGACCCGCAGTGCGATGTTCATCACGGCGGTCTGCCCGAAGGTGTGGAACAGCGGCAGGCCGCCGAAGACGACATCGTCCGCGCGCAGGTCGAAGGCGTCGATGAGCGTGGTGTGCACCTGCTCGACGATGGACAGGTGGGAGCCGACCGCACCCTTGGGGGTTCCCGTCGTGCCGCTGGTGTAGAGGATGGTCGCAGCATCCAACGGTCCGACCGGTTCGTGGCGCGCGATCGGCGCGACCGCCGTCGCCTCGATCTCGAGACGCGGCAGGTCGATACCCGCGTCGGCCGGCAACAGCACCGTGACGAGCGGCACGCCGGCCGCAGCCGCCGCGGGCACCGCCTCGCCGAGCAGCGGCGCGGCAGCCACGAGCACGTCCGCACCGGAGTCGCGCAGCACGTACGCGATCTCGTCGGCCTTGAACAGCAGGTGCACCGGCACGACGATCGCGCCGAGCGACAGCGCCGCGTAGTAGACACGGGCGAAGTCGGGCACGTTCGGCACGAGCATCGCGACGCGATCGCCACGGCCGATGCCGCGTGCGCGCAGCGCGCCGGCGTACGCGCAGGTCTGGTCCCAGAGATCGCGGTACGTGACGGTGCCGCCGGCGAAGTGGAACGCCGTGCGCTCCGCGTGCCGCACGGCCGACTCGGCGAGGATGCTCGCCACCGACAGCGTCGCGAAACCCGCGCCGTCGATCGCGGGGTCGGGGGTGTGGGTCATGTCGTCTCCTTCGACGCTCGAACCGGGACGGATGCTGCGGCGCGGTGTCCGTCAGGGGCGCAGCTGGGCGCGGCCCAGGCTCGCAAGATGCACCTCGTCGGGGCCGTCGGCGATGCGCAGCGAGCGCACGCCGGCGTAGAGCTCGGCCAGTGGGGTGTCGGACGAGACCCCTGCGCCGCCATGGAGCTGGATCGCCCGGTCGACGATCTGCTGCACGGCGCGGGGCACGGCGATCTTGATCGCCTGGATCTCGGTCATCGCGCGGCGGTTGCCGACGGTGTCCATCAGCCAGGCGGTCTTGAGGACGAGGAGCCGGAGCGCCTCGAGCTGGATGCGGGCCTCGGCGATCCATTCGCGGACGACGCCCTGCTCGGCGAGCGTGCGCCCGAACGCGTGCCGCGCCGATGCCCGCTCGACCATGAGAGCCAGCGCGCGCTCGCCCATGCCGAGCGCCCGCATGCAGTGGTGGATGCGCCCCGGTCCCAGCCGGGCCTGGGCGATCGCGAAGCCGTCGCCCTCGCCGGCGATGAGGTTCCCGGCGGGTACGCGCACGTCGTCGAACGCGATCTCGGCGTGACCGCCGTGATCGCGGTCGTCGTATCCGAAGACGGTCAGTGGGCGCACGATGCGCACCCCCGCCGCGTCGCGCGGAACCAGCACCATGGACTGCTGACGGTGGCGCGCAGCATCCGGATCCGTCTTGCCCATCACGATGAAGACCGCCGCGTCCGGATTCATCGCGCCGGTCGACCACCACTTGCGCCCGGTGATGACGTAGTGGTCGCCGTCGCGGCGGATGCGGGTGCCGACGTTCATCGCGTCCGAGGAGGCGGCATCGGGCTCGGTCATGCAGAACGCCGAGCGGATGCGTGCGTCGAGCAGCGGCTCGAGCCAGCGCTCCTTCTGTGCGGGCGTGCCGAAGTCGTTCAGCACCTCCATGTTGCCGGTGTCCGGCGCGGCGCAGTTGAACGCCGGCGGGGCGAGGCGCGGGCTCCACCCCGAGACCTCGGCCACGGGCGCGTACTGCAGGTTCGTGAGGCCGGCACCGCCGTGGTCGCCGGGGAGGAAGAGGTTCCACAGGCCCTGCGCGCGGGCCTGCGCCTGCAGCTCGCGCACGACGGGGCGCACCGTCCAGTCGTCCGGCGTGGCCGCGAGCTCCGCGTCGAGCACGGGCTCGGCGGGGAGCACCTGCTCCTCGAGGAAGGTGCGGGCGCGCCCGGTGAAATCGAGGGTCGTGGCATCAGGGGCGAAGTCCATCAGCGCACCTCCTGTGCGTGGGCGTCGAGGGTGGCGAGGCCGGTGAGGGCGAGCGGCTCGACGAGCCCGCCCATACGGTCGAAACCCTCACCGACGGTGTCGCCTGCCTGGTACCGGAAGTGGATGCCCTCGAGGATCACGGCGAGCTTGTAGGCGGCGAAGGCGCGGTACCACCGGAGATCGGGCACGGCGATGCCGGCACGTTCGGCATACGCGTCGACGAGTTCGCCGAACTGCGGGTAGCCCGCGCTCGGATCGACGGCGCTGGGCACCACGCCGGCCCCGCCGGGCAGGTCCGAGATGTCCCAGTAGAGACCGAACATGCCGAGGTCGACGAGCGGGTCGCCCAGAGTCGCCATCTCCCAGTCGAGGATCGCCGAGATGCGCGGCTCGTCCGCCTCGCCGACGACGAGCGCGTTGTCGAGCCGGTAGTCGCCGTGCACGATCCCGGCACGGGACGAGTCCGGGACGCCGCCCGTCAGGCTCGCCTGCAACGCGTCGAGCGTCGGCGTGGCGCGGGAGCGGGAGGCGTCGAGCTGTCGCCGCCAGGTGGCCAGCTGGCGCGCGAGGTAGCCGTCCGGGCGTCCGAAGCCGCCGAGGCCGACGGCGACCGGGTCGACCGCGTGCAGGTCTGCCAGGTGCCGGCCGAGGTCGAGGCTCAAACGACGCAGACCCGCCGCGGTGTACTCCGAGTTCTGCGCGCGCCGCGCGAGCACCTGACCGGGCGCACGCTCCATCACGAAGAACACCGTGCCGGTGACGAGACCGGAGGCGGTGTCGTCGACGACGTCGATGGCGTGGGGGACCGGCACGCCGGTGCCGGCGAGGGCGGAGATCACGCGATGCTCGCGGCGCATGTCGTGGGCGCTGGAGAGCACGTGGCCGAGCGGAGGGCGCCGCACGATGAGCGGGACCCGTGCACCGTCGACCGCGTAGGTGAGGTTGCTGCGACCACCCGCGATCACCGTCGCCGCGAGATCCTCGGCCGCGAGCTCGGGATGCGCCTCGCCCAGCCACGCGGTCAGGCCTGCGGCATCCAAACCGGGTACTGCGGTCATCCTCGACCCCCTCCGCGCCCCGTCGTCGGGGTCATGAGATAAGCATACCGGATGGTCGGTTTGTTAAGAAGTCGAGCGTGCTCGTGCTCGCGGCGTCCGGTGGCCGACGAGCCGGCGAGGCTGCGAGGCTGCGCTCAGGCGGCGAGGATGCGGGTCTCGATCGCGGAGCGCACGGATGCCGGCACCGGCGTCGGGCGCCGTGTCGCAGCATCCACGAACACGTGCACGAATCGCCCCGTCGCGATCGGGTCGTCCTCTCCGCGGCGGAGGATGCTGAGTGCCCAGGTGATGCTCGTCGTGCCGAGTCGCTCGACGCCGATGCCCACCTCGAGCGCCTCGGGGAAGCCGGCCGACGCGAGGAACTCGCACGACGACGCCGCGCACAGCGCGATCGCGTCGCCGCCGACGGGTTCGAGCCCACCCTCGCGGATCATGAAGGCGTTGACCGCGGTGTCCATCGCGGCGTAGTAGACCGTGTTGTTGAGGTGCCCGTACTGGTCGTTGTCGTTCCAGCGCGTCGCGAACGGCTCCCGCACCGGATAGGCCGCGTTCACCCGTCGACCCGCAGGGTCAGGCGGAACGCGACGCGGGCGCGCTCGGCGCTCGGGGTGTCGCCCGAGATGAGGTCGGCGTACGTGAACGACTCCGACAGGCGCACCAGGATGTACGCCAGGTCGGCGGGTGCGATGGCGCCGCCGAGGGGTGCCTCGCCGAGGTCGCGGTGGACGAGCCACTCGGCCGTCGCGACATAGCGCCGCTGGATCGGGCTCTCCTTCGTGGTGAGCAGGCGCAGCGCGCGTGCCGGCTCGCGGCGCAGGAACGAGCGGAAGTAGTCGGCGGTGATGAGGTCGTCGACGAAGTGGGTGAGGATGCCCGCGATCCGCTCGCCGCCGGTGAGGCTGCCGCCGGCGTGCTCGGCCTGCACCAGGGTCGGGACGGCGAGCGACCACAGCACCTCGCTGAGCAGGGCATCGCGATTGCCGACCCATCTGAACAGGGACGTGCGATCGACGCCCAGTGTGCCGGCGAGCGCCGTCATGTCGATGCGGCGGCCGCCGATGAGCGTCGCGCGGGCCGCGTCGAACGCGCGCTGCGCGTCGGGGTGCGCACCGCTCGCCAGGCGTTCCGACAGCCACGACGGCGCAGCATCCGTCCCCACCGTCGCGATGGTCGGCGTGGTCGTCACCGTCGAGGTCATGCGGGAACTCTACCTCTCGCCGGCGAATGACGTGCAACGTTTCGGAAAGTGTTGTGCAACAGTCTGGAAAGTGATGCATACTCGTCGCACGACGACCGAAGGAGACACGATGACGTTCACCTTGACCGAGCCGACCGCCGACGAGTCGGTGCTTCCCGCCGCTGCGGAGGTGCTCGACGCCGACTTCTACGCGTTCCAGGAGCTGCTGACGGACCTCGAGCAGCGGGCGCTGCGCGAGATCCGCGGCTTCCTCGAGACCGAGGTGCGGCCGTTCGCCGACGACCACTGGGATCGCGCCGAGAGCCCTCGCCACCTCGTGCCGAGGATCGCCGAGCTCGGCCTGTACGGCAACGCGTTCCCCGAGACGCGGCGGTTCGAGAACAGCAACGTGTTCCGCGGGTGGGTGGCGATGGAGATCGCGCGCGCCGATCCCTCGACCGCGACCTTCATCGGCGTGCACAGCGGCCTCGCGATGACCTCGATCGCCGTCGGCGGGTCCGACGAGCAGCGCGCCGAGTGGCTGCCTGTGCTGGCGCGCGGCGAGCAGATCGCGTGCTTCGGCCTCACGGAGCCCGGCCACGGCTCTGACACGGCGAAGGGGCTCGAGACGACCGCCGAGCGGCGGCGCGGTCCGAACGGCGACGAATGGGTGCTGAACGGTGCGAAGCGGTGGATCGGCAACGGGGCTTTCGCCGACGTGGTGGTGATCTGGGCGCGCGATGTCGCCGACGACCACGTGAAGGGCTTCCTCGTGCGCACGCCTTCGGTCGGCTTCGAGGCGACGAAGATCGAGCGCAAGCAGTCGCTGCGCACGGTCGAGAACGCCGACATCGTGCTGACCGACGTGGTGGTGCCCGAGCGTGACCGGCTGCAGAGGATCGACGGCTTCCGCGATCTGGCCGCGGTCCTGCGGATCACGCGCGCGCAGGTGGCGTGGCAGGCGCTCGGCGTCGGCGTCGGCGCCTATGAGTGCGCCGTCGCGTATGCGAAGGCACGCGTCCAGTTCGGCAAGCCCATCGCGTCGTTCCAGCTCGTGCAGCAGAAGCTCGCTGACGCGCTCGCGAACATCACCGCGTGCATCGGCATGTGCGTGCGGGTGTCGCAGCTGCAGGACGACGGCCTGCAGAAGGACCATCACTCCGCCATGGCCAAGGCCTTCGTGAGCGCCCGCGTGCGCGAGACGGTCGCCCTCTGCCGCGAGATCTGCGGCGGCAACGGCGTGCAGCTCGGGGGCCAGGAACAGCTCGGCATCCCTGCCGGCTACGGCATCGCGCGCTATTTCGCCGACGCCGAGGCCGTCTTCACGTTCGAGGGCACGTACGACATGAACTCCCTCATCGTCGGCCGCGCCATCACCGGCCTCCCCGCGTTCGTCTGAAGGAGAAGCAATGAACGAGGCCTACATCGTCGCCACCGCCCGCTCGCCGATCGGCCGCGCGCGCAAGGGGTCGCTCGTCGACGTGCGACCCGACGACCTGGCGGCGCGCATGGTGCGCGCCGCGCTCGACAAGGTGCCCGCGCTCGACCCCGCACGCATCGACGACCTGCTGCTCGGCTGCGGGCAGCCGGCGGGGGAGCAGGGGTTCAACCTCGCCCGCATCGTCGCGGTGCTGCTCGGCTGGGACGCCGTGCCGGGCGCGACGGTGAACCGCTACTGCTCGTCGTCGCTGCAGACGACGCGCATGGCGTTCCACGCGATCAAGGCCGGCGAGGGCGACGTGTTCGTCTCGGCCGGCGTCGAGGCGGTGTCGCGTTACGGCGCGGGGGCTTCGGATGTTCCGGATGCGGTGAACCCGGCGTTCGGTCCCGCGCTCGCGCGCACGGCTGCCCGGGCCGGCACCGGGTCCGCGGTGTGGACCGACCCGCGTGAGGACGAAGCGCTGCCCGACCCGTACATCGCGATGGGGCAGACGGCAGAGAACGTGGCGCAGCTGCACGGGGTCTCCCGCGCGGAGCAGGACGCGTTCGCCGCACGGTCGCAGCAGCGCGCCGAGGCGGCGATCGCGTCGGGCTTCTGGCGGCGCGACATCACGCCGGTGACCCTCGCCGACGGGACGCTGGTGGGCGCCGACGACGGGCCGCGACCGGGCGTCACGGTCGAGGCGCTCGCCGGCCTCGACCCGGTGTTCCGCCCCGACGGCACGGTGACAGCGGGCAACTGCTGCCCGCTCAACGACGGGGCGGCTGCGGTCGTGATCGTGTCGGCCCGCGTCGTCGACGAGCTCGGACTCGAGCCGCTCGCGCGCATCGTCTCGACCGGCGTCTCGGGGCTCTCGCCCGAGGTGATGGGTCTCGGCCCGGTCGAGGCATCCCGTCGCGCGCTCGCGCTGGCCGGACTGTCGATCGACGACATGGACCTGGTCGAGATCAACGAGGCGTTCGCGGCCCAGGTGATCCCGTCGGCGCGCGAGCTGGGTGTCGACCCCGAACGACTCAACGTGCACGGCGGCGCCATCGCCGTCGGGCACCCGTTCGGCATGACCGGCGCCCGCATCACGTCGACCCTCATCAACGGCCTGGCCGAGACCGGCGGCCGCTACGGGCTCGAGACGATGTGCGTCGGCGGGGGTCAGGGCATGGCGATGGTGCTCGAGCGCGTGTGACCCGGCCGATCAGCTTGGGGGGTCGCCCACGCACGGCCTCTGTCCCGTGTCGGCGTCCGCGGCCATAATGGCGGCGTGAGCGAGATCAAGACGCAGGCGACCGACGCCGATGTGACGGCCTTCCTCGGGGCGGCGACGCCGCAGCGCCGCCGTGAGGACGGCATCGAACTCGCGCGGATCTTCCACGAGGTGACCGGGGCCGACCCCGTGATGTGGGGTCCGTCGATGATCGGGTACGGCAGCTACCGGTACGTGTCGCCGTCCGACCCGAAGCGGCAGGGCCAGTGGCCGAAGACGGCATTCTCGCCGCGCAAGGCGTCGCTCTCGCTGTACGGACTGAAGGACCTCCCCGCTGGAGCGGCCCTCCTGCCCGAGCTCGGAAAGTACACCGAGGGCGCCGGCTGCGTGTACGTGAAGAAGCTCGACGACATCGACCTCGATGTCCTGCGCCGGCTGATCGCCATCGCGTGGGAGCGCGGCGACGACCCGCTGCCCTGACCTGCCCCGGTCCGTGTCGGAGCCGCACCGTAGGCTCGGTGCCGTGGCCTCCCTCGACGATCTGCGCCGCACCGCTGCGGCGCTGCCCGGCAGTGAGGAGCGCGCGACGACCGGCGGTGCCGCGTGGTTCGTGCGGTCGAAGCTCTACGCGTGGGAGTGCCACCCGTGGCCGAGCATCCCCGACGACGTGCGCGCGATCATCGCGTCCGAGCTCGTCGTCGGCGTGAAGGTCGCCGACCCCATCGACGCCCTCGCCCTGGTCGAGATGGAGCCCGACCTGTTCCTGCGCACGACCACGCCGTGGGGTGAGCCGAAGGTCGCGTTCCGCATGGCCGGCATACCCGCTGATCACCTCGCCGAGCTCGTCACCGAAGCCTGGCGCGTCCAGGCGCCCAAGTACCTGCGACGCGAATTCGACGAGACCGGCCGCTGACGCCGCGTCGGCGCGACGCCGTCGCACGACGGCTCACGCTCGCGGCGACGGGACGGCACGACGTGCGGCCACCACGCGCCCGGCCTCCAGACGGACGACGAGGTCGGCCGCGTCGATCAGCGCGTGGTCGTGGCTGACGCACACGACCGCTGCGCCCCGATCCGCCTCCGCCCTCACGGCGTCGAGGATCCGCTCGGCGCTGTCGGCGTCGAGGGCTGTCGTCGGCTCGTCGAGCAGCAGGACGTCGGCGCCCCGTGCGAGCCCTTGCGCGAGGAGCGCACGCTGCCGCTGCCCTCCCGACAGGGCGCCGAACGGCGAGCGTTGCAGGGCCGCCAGATCGAGCCGCTCGACGGCGTCGTCCACGGCGCGCCGCGCCGCACGGTCCAGCCGGCGCCACGGGCCGGCGCGCCCCCATGCTCCGATCGTGACGACATCGCGAAGGGTGAGCGGGAGCGCCTCCGAGACCGCAGCGCGCTGCGGCACGAAGGCGCGCGTCGCCGACCGGTCCTCGATCGTGCCGGCGGAGGGGGCGCGGGTGCCGGCGAGCACTTCGAGCAGCGTCGACTTGCCCGCCCCGTTCGGCCCGGCGATCACGGTGACGGCCCCGGGCTCGCCGTGGAGATCGACTCCGCGCAGCACCGGACTGCCGGCGATGCTGACATGGATTCCTCGCGCCGAGAGCACGGCGACCGGCGGCTGAGCGGAGGGCATACTCCTCACTCTAGTTGATTTTGAGAATCGTTCTCATTAACGCTACCGTCGTCGCTCGTGACCCTGATCCTCGATCCCTTCGCCCTGGACTTCATGCAGCGGGCGCTGCTGGGCGGCTGCTTCGTGGCGATCCTGTGCGGCGTGGTGGGAACGTGGGTCGTCGCTCGCGGCATGGCGTTCCTCGGCGAGGCCCTCGGTCACGGCATGCTTCCCGGCGTCGCACTCGCGACCGTGCTGGGAGTGCCGGTGCTCCTCGGCGCCGGTGCCAGCGCGGCGGCGATGAGCCTCGGCATCGGAGCGCTCCAGCGACGCGGCCGCATGTCGTACGACACGAGCATCGGCCTGCTCTTCGTCGCGATGCTGGCCGCCGGCGTGCTCGTGATCTCACACTCAGGGAGCTTCGCCACGGATGCCACGGCCATCCTGTTCGGCGACATCCTGGCGATCTCCGCGGACGATCTGGTCGTGCTCGCGTGGGCGACGGGGGCAGGCCTCGCCGTCGCGGCGCTCGCACATCGGTCGCTCGTGGCCCTGGCCGTCGACGCGCGGGTCGCGGCGGTGCTCGGGCTGGCGCCGCGGATCGCTCAGGCGGCGCTGGTCGGCTTGGTGACCCTTGCCGTCGTGGCCTCGTACCAGGCCGTCGGCTCCCTGCTCGTCGTGGGTCTGCTGATCGCGCCCGCAGTCGCGGCCTCGCGCTGGACGGCGCGGGTGCCGTCGACGATGGCCCTCGCCTGCGGGTTCGGGGTGGTCGGGGTGGGGCTGGGACTGCTGCTGTCCTGGTACGCCGGCACGGCCGCCGGCGCCTCGATCGCCCTGATCTCCGTGCTCGCGGCGGGCACCTCGTGGGGGCTGCGCGCACTGTCGGTGCGCCTGCGTCCTCCCGCCGTGCGCGCCTGATCCGCCATCCTCTCCGCGGCTCGCTGTCGCGGGGCCCTCACCCACAAGGAATGAAGAACGTGCCACACCGCTCGCTGTTCGTCGCTGCCCTCTTCGCGGGTGCGGCGCTCGCCCTCACCGGCTGTGCCCAGCCCTCTCCGAGAGGCCCCACCCCCGCCCCGGCAGCAGATGACCACGGCGCCGTCACCGGCGCCGCTGAGGTCAGTGAGCCGCAGCTCGCCCTGATCACCGTCGACCCCGACGGCGACGTGCATCAGCTCGACCTCCTCGACGAGAGCGTCGCCGAGCTCGGCACTGTGACGGCGCCCGTGCGAACGGCGACCGACGGCCGCTACGTCTTCGCCGACGGCGGAGAGGGCGTCTCGATCATCGACAGCGGGCGATGGACGTGGGATCACGTCGACCACTTCCACTACTACCTGGGCGAACCCGCGCTGCTCGGCGCGGTCGCGGGCAGCGGGCCCGCAGCGGTGGCCACGACGATGTCGTCCACGACCGGGGGCACCGGGATCTTCTTCGCCGGCAGCGGAGAGGCGGTTCTCCTCGACACCGGAGCGCTGGCGAAGGGCGAGATCGTCGAGCGGTTCCGCATCCAGACCGGCGCCCACGACGGCGTGGTCGTGCCCCTCGGATCGTTCGCACTCGTCACGCAGCCGCGGGACGGTGTGGCAGCATCCGTGACCGTGCTGGACGAGCACGGCGTGCTCGTGCCCGGCGCGACCGCCGCGTGCGCGGATGCGCGGGGCACCGTGACCACCCGCGTGGGCGCCGTGATCGGGTGCGCGGACGGCGCGCTGCTCGCGAGCCTCGTCGACGGCGCGGTGGAGATCGAGCGCATCGCGTATCCGGCCGACACGGCGGTCCCGCCCGCTCGCGCGTTCGCGGGGCGCGACGGTCGCCCGACGGTCGCAGGACTCGCGGGGACGGACACCATCTGGCTGCTCGACACGCGCGACCGCGCGTGGACCCTGCTCCGCGTCGATCGGCCGATCGTGCAGGCGACCGCGGTCGACGACGAGGCCGATCATGTGCTGGCGCTCGGCGCGGACGGCCGCGTGCTCGTGATCGACGGCGTGAGCGGGCAGACGATCGCGCAGACCGAGCCCCTCGTCGCCGAGTCGCTGGCAACGGATGTCGGGTCGCCGGCGCTGGTCGCCGACCAGCATCGCGCCTACCTCAACGCGCCCGCCGAAGGTGTCCTCTACGAGATCGACTTCGCCGACGGGGCCCGGATCGCGCGGACGTTCCCGACGCCGGCGATGCCGGCCTTCCTCGCGGAGACAGGCCGATGAGGCGCCACGGGCGACGAGCCCTCGGTGCTCTCGCAGTGGCCGTGCTCGCAGCATCCGTCGTCTCCGCCTGTGCCTCCGCGGACGGAGAGCGGCCCCTCGTCGTCGTGTCGACGAACATCCTCGGCGACGTCGTGGACGAGCTCGTGGGAGACGACGTCGAGGTGATGACGCTGATGCGGCCCGACGCCGATCCGCACTCGTTCGAGATCTCGGCACAGGATGCTGCGCGCCTGCGCAGTGCCGATCTGCTCGTCTCGAACGGACTGGGCCTCGAGGAGGGGTTGCAGCAGCATCTGGACGCCGCGGCGGCCGATGGCGTCGCGACGTTCGTCGCGGGTGACGCGATCGATGTGCTCGCCTATGCCGAAGGCGACGCCGGGGTTCCCGACCCGCACTTCTGGACGGATCCCGCCCGGATGACCGATGTCGTCGTCGCGCTGCGCGGGCCGCTGGCGGTCCTGCCGGGAGTCCGCGGCGCCGACGTCGATGCACGCGTGGACGCCTATCTGGCCGAGCTCGAAAGCCTCGACGAGGAGATGGCGACCGCCTTCGCGGTCATCCCGGCAGGGCGTCGCGCGCTCGTCACGAACCACCATGTCTTCGGCTATCTCGCCGAGCGCTACGGATTCCGGGTCGTCGGCGCCGCGATCCCGGGCGGCACGACACTCGCTGCGCCGAGCGCCTCGGACCTCGCCGACCTCGCCACCGCGATCGAGCGCACCGGCGTGCCGTCGATCTTCGCCGAGTCCTCGTCGCCGGATCGCCTGATGCGCGCGCTCGCGGAGGAGACCGGCACGCACGTCGACGTCGTCGAGCTGTACACCGAGTCGCTGACCGCGGCCGGCGGAGGCGCGGACGACTACCTGACCATGATGCGCGAGAACACGCGGCGCATCGCCACCGGGCTCTCGCAGTGAGCCCCATCCAGAAAGAGGAACACCAAATGCGCACACGCACGCTGCGTCGCGCCGGCCTGATCGCCGTCGCCGCCGGTGCCGTCGCCACGCTTGCGGCCTGTTCATCGACGCCGGCGGCCTCCGTCGACGGCGGTGCCGCCGCGGCGACCCCGGCGGCGGCCGGACCCCGCATCGCCGTCTCGTACGAAGGAGGCATCCTCGTGCTCGACGCGGAGAGCCTCGAGACGGTCGCCGATCTGGACTCCGAGGAGTTCACGCGGCTCAACGCGGCGGGCGACGGCCGCCACGTGCTCGTCACGATGAGCGAGGGCTTCCAGGTGCTCGACACCGCCGCCGGCAGCACGGAGGAGCCGGAGCTCACCGACCTCGTGTTCGCCGCCGATACCCCGGGGCATGTCGTCCGCCACGGCGGCAAGACGATCCTGTATGCCGACGGCACGAGCGACACGACGATCTTCGACACCGACGCGCTGCTGTCGGCCGGGGACGGTCTGCCCGCCACCGAGACGATCCCGGGCGTCGAGGCGCACCACGGCGTCTCGGTCGTGCTCGAAGACGGCACCTTCCTCACGACTGTGGGCGGCCCCGACGGACGGACCGGCATCACGGCGCAGGACGGGTCCGGCGCGCTGATCGCGACGAGCAACGCGTGCCCGGGCATCCACGGCGAGGGGACCGCCGCCGACGAGGCCGTCGTCTTCGGCTGCGAGAACGGCGCCCTGGTCTACCGCGACGGCGAGATCCTGAAGCTCGACGCCCCCGACCAGCCATACGGCCGCATGGGCAACGCCTACGTCAGCGAGACGAGCCCGCTCGTGGTCGGCGATTACAAGACCAACCCGGATGCCGAGGGCTACCTCCTCGCGGCGGTCACGGTGATCGACACGGTGGCCGGCACGCTCGACGTCGTGGAGCTGCCCGACGGCGTGGAGTACACCTTCCGTGACATCGCGCGCGGCCCCGAGGACCTCGCGTACATCCTCTCGAGCGACGGGGCGATCCACGTGTTCGACCCCGCCACGACGGAGATCGTCGACGCGTTCCCCGTGGTCGACCCGTGGGAGGGGCCGGTCCAGTGGCAGGACCCGCACCCTGCCATCGTCGTGGCGGATGACTTCGCGTACGTGACGGAGCCTGCGGTCCGCGCGGTCCACGCCGTGGACCTCACCTCGGGCGAGATCGTCTCCACGACGACGCTCGACGTCACGCCGAACGAGATCGCGGTCGCCGGCAGCTGACGGGGTGCGAGGGTCGGCCGGTCCGCCGTTCATCCCTCCGGCACGAACAGCGCGACGGTGTCGGCCACCAGTGCGGGGCGCGTCGAGCCCTCGAGCTCGACCGTCGTGCGCAGACCGACGCGGTAGCCCTGGGGCGTGGATTCCGTGGACGTGACCTCGGTCACCGCGCGCACCCGCGAATCGACGACGACCGGCTGCAGGAACCGCACCTTGTCGAGACCGTAGTTCACGACCATCGCGGTGCCGTCGACCGCCAGGAGCCCCTGGGTGAGCCGGGGGAGGAGCGACAGCGTGAGGTAGCCGTGGGCGATGGTGGCTCCGAACGGGCCGGTCGCCGCGCGCTCGGCATCGAGGTGGATCCACTGCCAGTCCTCCGTGGCGTCTGCGAACGCCTGGATGCGCTGCTGGTCGATCGCGAACCAGTCGCCGGCCGCGCTCGTGCCGATGGCGTCGGCCAGTGCGGCGGGGGAGTCGACGACGATGCTCATGCCCGCGGACCCCCGGCGACGTACAGCACCTGACCCGACACGAAGCCGGCGCCCTCGGAGCAGAAGAACGACGCCGCGGCGGCGATGTCGTCGGGCGTGCCGGCGCGGCCGACCGGGATCTCGGCGGCGTTGTGCGCGATGAAATCCTCGAACGAGACGCCGATGCGCTCTGCGGTCGCGCGCGTCATGTCGGTCACGATGAAGCCCGGGGCGATGGCGTTGGCGGTGACGCCGAAGCGCCCCAGCTCGATCGCGAGCGTCTTGGTGAAGCCCTGCATGCCGGCCTTCGCGGCGGCGTAGTTGGCCTGGCCGCGGTTGCCGAGCGCCGACGTGCTCGAGAGGTTCACGACGCGACCCCAGCCGGCCTTCACCTGGTGCTCCTGCACCGCTCGCGACATCAGGAAGGCGCCCCGCAGGTGCACCGCGAGCACGGCGTCCCAGTCGTCCTCGGTCATCTTGAACAGGAGGTTGTCGCGGATGATCCCGGCGTTGTTCACCAGCACGGTCGGCGCACCGAGCTCCTCGGCGACCCGCGCGACGGCCCGCTCGACCGACGCCGCGTCGGCGACGTTCGCGCCGACGGCGAGAGCGCGGCCCCCGGCATCCGTGATCGCCGACACGGTGTCGGCGCACTGCTGCTCGTCGAGGTCGAGCACGGCGACGGCGAACCCGTCGGCGGCGAGGCGTCGGGCGGTGGCGGCGCCGATGCCGCGCGCGGCGCCGGTGACGATGGCGGTCCTGGTCATGCGTCGTTCCTTTCGAAGGTGATCAACTGGCGCAGCTCGCCGCCCGCGGCGAGCCGATCCATGGCCGCGTCGAGGTCGTCGAGGCCGATGCGGGACGAGACGAGGCGCTCGAGCGGCAGGCGTCCCGCGCGCCACAGCTCGACGTAGCGGGGGATGTCCCGGCTTGGCACCGCCGAGCCGAGGTAGCTGCCGACGATCGTGCGGGCTTCGGCGGTGAGCAGCAGGGGCGACATGCTCGCGCGCGCGTCCGGTGCCGGCAGCCCCACGGTGACCGTCGTGCCGCCCGGCGCGGTGAGGGCGAGGGCGGTCTCGAACGCGCGCACGGCGCCGGCCGCCTCCACGACGACGGGAGCACGGATGCCGCGTTCCTCCGCCTCCGCGGGCGTCAGCGCCTCGCTCGCTCCGCAGTCGAGGGCGGCGGCGAGCTTGGAGGGCACGGTGTCGACCCCGATCACCTCGTGACCGAGCGCGACGGCGACGAGGAGCGCCGCCATGCCGACGCCGCCGAGCCCGACCACGACGACGCGTTCGCCCTCGGCGGGACGCCCGGCGTTGACGACCGCGCCGCCGCCGGTGAGCACCGCACAGCCCAGCAGGGCTGCGATCCCGGGCGGGACGTCGGCGTCTACGGGCACGACGGACGCGCGGCTCACCACGGCGTGCGTGGCGAACGCCGAGACGCCGAGATGGTGGTGCACGGGCTGCGGCGCCCCGCCGCTCTCGCGGCGGAGCCGGATGCCGCCGCCGAGCAGCGTGCCTGCGGCATTGGCCGCCGACCCGGGGGTGCACGGCAGACGCCCGTCGGTGAGGCATCCGCCGCACTCGCCGCAGCGCGGCAGGAAGGTCATGACCACACGATCGCCGACGGCGAGGTCGTCGACGCCGTCGCCGAGCTGCTCGACGGTGCCTGCGGCTTCGTGTCCCAGCAGCATGGGCACCGGGCGCACGCGGTTGCCGTCGACGACGCTGAGATCGGAGTGGCAGACGCCCGCGGCCTCGATCCGCACGAGCAGTTCGCCGGCGCCGGGCGCATCGAGCTCGAGCTCGCCGACCGTGAACGGGTGGGTCTCGGCGAACGGCGGCTGTGCGCCCGAGACCTCGAGCACTGCTCCGGTGATCTTCATCCGACCTCCTCGTCGTGACCGCGGCGCTGCACCGCGCGGACTCCCACCCTCTCGCGATTCCGGGAATGAACGGCAGGCCATCAGCATACCGACCGTACGGTATGTGACGAAACGAAAGAAGCGCCCGCCACCCGATGTGCCGGGTGACGGGCGTTCTTCGCGTGTGTCAGGCGTGCGCGGCGCGGCGGCGGAGCCGGGCCCGGCGGATCCACTTCTCGAGCTCGATCAGCACCGGCACGAGGAGCGCGAGCCCCAGCGCCGTCAGCCACTCGTCACCCGACAGGCTCGTCGTGCCGACGAGGCGCTGCATGAACGGCACCTCGACCGCGACGACCGTGAGGGCCAGCGGGATCGACAGCCACTTGACGGCGGCGAGGATCGGGGCGGAAAGTCCCGACTCGGGGTCGCGGCGCATGACGAGGCCGCCGAAGATCGAGCCGAGCGCGCACACCACGAAGGCCATCGTGACCGGGATGTTGGGGGCGCTCGGGTTCTCGGGGTTGAGCAGGTCGGGGTAGATGAGCAGCGGCACGAGCGTCGTGATGAAGATCAGCCCGCCGTAGATGAACCACAGCGTCACCGCGGCCGGGTTCGCGATCGTCTTCTTGGGGTCGCGCGGCGGCTTCAGCATGATGCCGTCGGGGACGGGGTCGAGCAGGATCACGATGACAGGGAAGATCGCGACGAAGAAGTTCAGGAACAGCACCATGATCGGCGTGAGCGGCACGCCCTGGTTGATCGCGAAGATGCTCGCGACGAGGAACAGCAGCACGAGCGAGAACAGCTGCGACATCTGGAAGCGGACGTAGCTGACGATCTTCTCGTAGATCGACCGGCCGAGCCGCACCGCGGTGACCAGGGTGCCGAAGTTGTCGTCGACGAGGATCATCTTCCCCGCCTGCTTCGTGACGTCGCTGCCCGAGCCCATCGCCACGCCGATGTCGGCCTGCTTGAGCGCGGCGGCGTCGTTGACGGCGTCGCCGGTCATCGCGACGACCGCTCCCTGCTCCTGCATGAGACGGGCGAGGCGCAGCTTGTCCTCCGGGGTGACGCGGCCGAACATGTGCAGGCGCGGGAGCGCCGCCTTCAGCTCGTCGTCGCTCATCGCCTGGATCTCGGCGCCGCTGGCCGCACCGTCGCCGAGTCCGAGCTTCGCGCCGATCGCCGCGGCGGTGATCGCGTGGTCGCCCGTGATCATGCGCACCTCGATGCCGGCCTCGCGCGCGATGCGCACGGCCTCCTTCGAGGAGGGGCGCAGCGGGTCGATGATGCCGACGAGGCCGACGAACGTGAGGTCCGACACGGCGGCCATGGGGTCCTCGACGACCGGGGCGTCAGGGGCGAAGCGGCGGAAGGCGAACGCGAGCACGCGCAGGCCCTGCTCCGAGAGCGAGCGGTTCGCCTCGAGGATCGCGTCGCGTCGGTCGGCGATGGGCACGACGCCGTCCATCGTCGCGACCGAGCTGCAGCGGTCGAGCACCACGTCGGGGCCGCCCTTGACGTAGCCGACGAGCGTCTCGACGCCCTCGACCGGGATCTCGTGGAACGTGCCCATGAACTTGTAGGCCGAGTCGAAAGGCACCTCGGCGACGCGGGGGAACTTGGTGCGGGTGAGGTCGGCGTCGGCGCCCAGCTTGGCGGCGAGCACCACGAGCGCGGCCTCGGTGGGGTCGCCGATCACGGCGCCGTCGTCCGAGACTGTCGCGTCGCTGCACAGCGTGAGCCCCAGCGCGAGCTGGTTGAACTGCGGCACCGGCAGGCCCGCCACGTGGCGCACCTCGCCGGACTTCTCGTAGCCCGATCCCGCGACGGTGAACCACTCGCCGCGGTAGTACAGCGACTCGACCGTCATCTCGTTCATCGTGAGCGTGCCGGTCTTGTCGGAGTTGATCGCGCTGGTCGCGCCCAGCGTCTCGACGTCCGTGAGGTTCTTGACGACCGCCTTGTGCTCGGCGAGCTGCCGTGAGCCGTACGAGAGCATCGCCTGCACAAACGAGGGCATGCCGGTCGGGATCGCCGAGATCGCCATCGAGATGCCGAGGAGGATCACCGACGTGATCTCCTGGCCGCGCAGGAGGCCGGTGACGATGATGATCGCCACCGCGCCCCACGCGATCCAGCCGAGCACGCCGGTGAGCGAGTCGAGCTCGCGCTGCAGCGGCGACTTGGCCGGCTTGACCGACGACAGCATCGACGCGATCTGCCCCATCTGCGTCTGCATGCCGGTGTCGGTGATGACGACGGTCGCGGTGCCGCGCGTCACCTGGGTGTTCTGGAACACCATGTCGGTGCGGTCGCCGAGCGTGGTCTCGGGATCGGCGAGCGTGCCGGCGTCCTTCGGGATCGGCGCGCTCTCGCCCGTGAGCGCGGCCTCCTGCGTCTCGAGCGTCGCCGAGCGGATGATGCGCCCGTCGGCGGGCACGATGTCTCCGGCTTCGAGGGCCACGATGTCGCCGGGGACCAGCGTCGTGGCGTCGACCTGCAGCAGCGACCCGTCGCGCACGACCTTCGCCTGCGGGATCTGCATCTTGGCGAGGGCGTCGACGGATGCCTTCGCCTTGAGCTCCTGCCGCGTGCCGAGGACGATGTTCAGCACGACGAGCGCGCCCACCAGGATGCCGACGCTCACCTGGTTGATGAAGAGGCTGATGATCGCGACGGCGACCAGCATGACGTTCATGGGGTCCGCGAGCTGCTGGAGGGCCACCTGCCACGTCGACGGCGGCTTCTCGGCCGCGATCGAGTTGGGGCCGTGCTCAGCGAGCCGCTGGGCGGCGTCGGCGGCGGTCAGACCCCGGTCGCGGTCGCTGCGGAGGGCGGCGACGACGGCGTCCGGATCCTGTGTGTACCAGGGGGCTTTTCCTGCCGTGTCCGGCGAGGTGTCCACGGTGCTCATGGCATGAACATACCGCCGCGCCGGGGCCGCGCGACCATGAATTTCGGCGGCGCGCCGCCGGGCTCAGTCGTCGAGTCGCTCGCGCAGCCGACGGGCCACTTCGGCGGTCGGCATCGACCGCGGGAACACGGCCACGACGACCTGCTCGGCGGCGGGATCCGGCTCGCCGTCGGACAGCACGCCGAAGCGCCGGCGGGCGTCCTCGAGCGCGGTGCGCAGCACCGAGACCGGCACCTTCTTCGGGCCGCGGATGAGCCGGCGCAGCACGTGGTTGTGGATCGCGGTGATGAGGGCCGAGAACCCGACGGCGTCCAGCGGGTCGAGGCCCGGCAGCGACGCGCGCAGGTACTCGTCGAACAGCCGCTCGTACCGGAACACGGTCACGATCTCGCGATCGCGCAGCGCCGGGACGCCGCGCACGACCGCGTAGCGTCGCCGCGCGAGCTCGGGGTCCGCCGCGAAGTGCGCATACACGAAGACGGATGCCTCGCACACCGCCTCCCACGGATCCCGATGCGGCTGCGCCAGGAACTCGCGCAGGCGCTCGAGGAGCAGTTCGTGGTCGGTGAACACGACGTCATCCTTGCCGCCGAACTGCCGGAAGAACGTGGAGCGCGAGACGCCGGCCGCCTGGGCGATCTGCTCCACCGAGGTCTGGTCGAACCCTTGCTCCGCGAACAGCTCGAGCGCGGCGGCGACCACGGCCGCGCGGGAGGCGGCCTGGGCGGCGGAAGCGGCAGCGGTGTCGGACATCTCGGGGGAGAGCCTAGTCCGCACGCCCGCGTGAGCGCGGCATGCTGTTGCGCGCCACGCCCCGCTTCCCGCTCCGCGGCTGTCAACGGGGTCGACACAGGCGCGCTCGAGGGCTTCACTGGGCTCCATGACGCCGATGACGCCGATCTGGAAGCAGGATGCCGAGAGCGTCGCGGGCACGCCGTTCGAGCCCGGCCGCCGGCGCGACGTCGTGGTCGTGGGCGCCGGCCTCACCGGCCTGTCGACCGCGCTGCTGCTGACGCGTCAGGGCCTGGATGTCGCCGTCGTCGAGGCGGACGAGGTGGGCGGCCTCGCCTCGGGGGCGAACACCGGCAAGCTCACGATGCTGCAGGGATCGGTGCTGTCGGCGCTGCGCCGCCACCACCCGGCGCGTCTGGTGCGCGCCTACGTCGAGTCGAACATCGACGGCGCGCGCTGGCTCACGGGCCTCGCCGACGAGCTGGGCGTGCCCTATTCGCACCGCACGGCCTACTCGTACGCGCAGACGCCGGCGGGCGTCGCCGCCATCGAGGCCGAGCTGCATGCCGCGACCGAGGCGGGACTGCCGGTGCGGCGCGTCGAGCCCGACCTGCTCGCCCAGACGCCGTTCGACATGGTCGACGCCGTGGCGCTCGATCGGCAGGTCGCGATCGATCCGCAACGACTGCTCGTGGCGCTCACGCACGCGCTGCTGCGCGAGGGCGGGACGCTGCACACCGGCGTGCGCGTGACCCGGGTGCACACCGTGCCGCGCGCGGGCGTCGAGACCGAGGCGGGGTACGTCGCCGCGGACCATGTCGTGCTGGCGACCGCGACACCCATCACCGACCGGGGGCTGTACTTCGCCAAAGTGCGGGGGCTGCGCTCGTCGGGGGTCGCCTTCGCGACCGAGGGGCCCCTCCTCGAGGGGCTCTACCTGGCCGTCGACGGCGAGACGAAGTCGGTGCGGTCGATCACCGCGGACGACGGCCCGGCGCATGCGGCGCAGCTCGTCGTCGGCGGCAACGGCTTCGCGGTGGGGCGGTCGCCCTCCCCGCTTGCCGAGGTGAATGGGCTCGTGGCGTGGACGCAGCATCACTTCCCCGGCGCGGAGCCGGTGGCGTCATGGTCGGCGCAGGACTACGAGTCGCACGACCTCATCCCCTTCGTCGGTGCGATGCCGCGGGGGCTCGGCCGCATCCGCTTCGCGACCGGCTATGCGAAGTGGGGCCTCTCGAACGCGCCGGCGGCGGCGCTGCGGCTGACGGCGGAGATCACGCGGGTGCCGCGCCGTGAGCGCCCCGACTGGATGAACGTCATCTCGACGCGCTTCACCGTGCCCGCCGACCTCGCCCGCGGCGGCGTGCAGAACCTGCGCATCGGGTGGGAGGCTGCAGCCGGGTGGATCGGCGCGCAGGCCGCACCGACGCCGGTGCGCCGTCCCGTGGAGGGCGAGGGGGTCGTGGCGAGCCGGGCCGGCCAGCCCGTGGGCATCTCCACGGTCGAGGGGCACACGTGCGCCGTGAGCGCGGTGTGCACGCACCTCGGCGGCGTGCTGCGATGGAACGACGCCGAGCTCACGTGGGACTGCCCGCTGCACGCGTCACGGTTCACCGCGGACGGGCGCCGCATCGAGGGACCCGCGCTCCGCGACCTCCCGCGCCTGCCCAGGGTGCCCGGCGAAGAAGTCGAAGAGGCGGACGAGCCCGGCGCGTCGCTGCGGTCAGAACCGGACATCGACCGGTAGTAGGCTGGGGGACTGGTCGATATCTCGACGTCGAGACGCTTTTCGCGTCGTCCCCACCCCCATTCGCCACCTGCGAAGGAAATCACTGTGGATCTGTACGAGTACCAGGCACGAGACCTTTTCGAGAAGTACGAGGTGCCGGTGCTCGCCGGCATCGTCGCGGACACGCCGGAGGAGGTGCGTGCCGCAGCCGAGAAGATCGGCGGTGTCGTCGTCGTCAAGGCCCAGGTCAAGACCGGCGGTCGCGGCAAGGCCGGCGGCGTGAAGGTCGCGAAGACCCCCGATGAGGCCTACGAGGCCGCGAAGGCCATCCTCGGCCTCGACATCAAGGGCCACGTCGTCAAGCGCGTCATGGTCGCGCAGGGTGCCCGCATCGACAAGGAGTACTACTTCTCGGTGCTGCTGGACCGCGCCAACCGCTCCTACCTGTCGCTCGCGAGCGTCGAGGGCGGCATGGAGATCGAAGAGCTCGCCGTCGAGCGTCCTGAGGCGCTCGCGCGCATCGACGTCAACCCGGGCTCGGGCATCGACAAGGCGAAGGCCGTCGAGATCGCCGAGGCAGCCGGCTTCTCGGCCGACCTCGTCGACAAGGTGAGCGACGTCTTCGTCAAGCTCTACAACGTCTACAAGGGCGAGGACGCGACGCTCGTCGAGGTCAACCCGCTCGTGCTCACCGAAGAGGGCGACGTCATCGCCCTCGACGGCAAGGTCTCGCTCGACGAGAACGCCGACTTCCGTCACGCCGGGCACGCGCTGCTCGAAGACAAGGACGCCGCCGACCCGCTCGAGGCGAAGGCCAAGGCCAACGACCTCAACTACGTCAAGCTCGACGGCGAGGTCGGTGTCATCGGCAACGGTGCGGGCCTCGTGATGTCGACGCTCGATGTCGTCGCCTACGCCGGTGAGAACCACGGCGGCGTGAAGCCCGCCAACTTCCTCGACATCGGCGGCGGCGCCTCGGCCGAGGTCATGGCCGCCGGTCTCGACGTCATCCTCGGCGACCCGCAGGTGAAGTCGGTGTTCGTCAACGTGTTCGGCGGCATCACCGCGTGCGACGCGGTCGCCAAGGGCATCGTCGGCGCACTCGCCGAGCTCGGCTCGTCGGCCTCGAAGCCGCTGGTCGTGCGCCTCGACGGCAACAAGGTCGAAGAGGGCCGCGCGATCCTCCGTGACGCGAACCACCCGCTCGTGACCCTGGCCGAGACGATGGACGAGGGCGCCGACAAGGCCGCCGAGCTCGCCAACGCCTGATCCGGAATCTGAAAGAACGAGGAACAGAGAAATGTCGATCTTCCTGAACAAGGATTCCAAGGTCATCGTCCAGGGCATCACCGGCGGCGAGGGCACCAAGCACACCGCCCTCATGCTGAAGGCCGGCACGCAGGTCGTCGGCGGCGTGAACGCCCGCAAGGCAGGCACCACGGTGCTCCACACCGACGCCGACGGCAACCCGGTCGAGCTCCCCGTCTTCGCCTCGGTCGAAGAGGCCATCGCCGCCACCGGCGCCGACGTCTCGATCGCGTTCGTGCCGCCCGCGTTCACGAAGGACGCGATGGTCGAGGCCATCGACGCCGAGATCCCCCTGCTCGTCGTGATCACCGAGGGCGTGCCCGTCGGCGACACCGCCGAGGCGTGGGCGTACGCGCAGTCGAAGGGGAACAAGACCCGCATCATCGGCCCGAACTGCCCCGGCATCATCACGCCCGGCGAGTCGCTGGTCGGCATCACGCCCGCCAACATCACCGGCAAGGGCCCGATCGGCCTCGTGTCGAAGTCGGGCACCCTGACCTACCAGATGATGTACGAGCTGCGCGAGATCGGCTTCTCGACGGCCATCGGCATCGGCGGCGACCCGATCATCGGTACCACGCACATCGACGCGCTCGCCGCGTTCGAGGCCGACCCCGAGACCAAGGCGATCGTCATGATCGGCGAGATCGGCGGCGACGCCGAGGAGCGCGCTGCCGACTTCATCAAGGCGAACGTGACCAAGCCGGTCGTCGGCTACGTCGCGGGCTTCACCGCTCCCGAGGGCAAGACCATGGGCCACGCCGGCGCCATCGTGTCGGGCTCCGCGGGCACCGCGCAGGCCAAGAAGGAGGCCCTCGAGGCCGCCGGCGTCAAGGTCGGCAAGACGCCGTCCGAGACCGCCGCCCTGATGCGCGAGATCATCGAGAGCCTGTAAGGCGTTCACACGAGGGATGGATGCTGCGGCCCGGGGCTGCGGCATCCATCCCTCGTCGTTTCAGTCGGCGACGGAACCGCCGAATCGTGCGACCTGGCCGGCGCGGTCGTCGTCCTCGCTGGCCAGCACACCACCGTTGGCGACGAAGTCGGCGGCGACCTCTTCGAACATGATGCGCACGTCCTGCCGGCGGGCGCCGAGCGCGTCGACCGCGGCCTGCGTGACCTCCTCGGCGAAGCGGCGGCGCTGGTCGACGGTGCGTCCGGGCAGGAGCTCGACTCTGATGTTGGGCATGAACCGACGATACGGGGCAAACCGACGGAGCTCCCGCCGTGACCTGACCTGTCTGGATTCGGTCAGATCGTCAGGAAGTCGGCCACGCCGGTGAGCGCGTCCGGCTGCAGCCGATAGTACGCCCAGGTGCCTCGCTTGGAGCGGGCAAGGAACCCGGCCTCGGTCAGGATCTTCAGGTGGTGGGACACCGTCGGCTGGGAGAGTCCGACGGGTTCGATGAGGTCGCACACGCACGCCTCCTGGCCTTCGGATGAGGCGACGATCGACAGCAGCCGCAACCGCGCGGGGTCCGCGAGAGCCTTCAGCGTCACGGCGAGTTGCTCAGCATCATGCTGCCGAATGGGCTCCTTCACCAACGGCGCGCAGCACACTTCGCCGGTGGGAGCGGTGATGTCGGTGACCTCGAGCATCGTGACCATATATCGACAATAGTCGATATTGACAGTCATCGATATGGCTGCAGATACTGAGCATCGACGTTCATCAATATCCCGCGTTGGAGGCTCGTCGTGACGCTGCTCGATCTCACACCCCGCACGGTCGTGACCGACCGGCTGGCGACGCTGCCGGTGGTGATCATCGGCGCCGGCCCGATCGGGCTGGCGGCCGCGGCCAACCTGGTCGAGCGGGGCATCGACTTCACGATCCTGGAGTCAGGGCAGAAGGCCGCGTCGTCGATCCGGCTCTGGGGGCACACCCGGCTGTTCTCCCCGTGGCGCCATCTGATCGACCCGGCATCCCGCCGTCTGCTCGAGGCGGCCGGGTGGACGGCGCCGGCCGACGACGGGCGCGCACCGGCCGGGCAGGAACTCGTCGACGACTACCTGGCGCCGCTTGCCTCTCTGCCGCAGATCCGCTCCCGGATCCGGTTCGGCACCCGCGTGGTCGCGGTGTCCCGGGAAGGCATGGACCGCACCCGTACCGCGGGCCGCGACACCACCCCGTTCCTGATCCGCGTCCAGACCGAGGAGGGCCTCGGGGAGCTGACGGGGCGGGCGGTGATCGACGCGTCCGGCACCTACGGCTCGCCGAATCCGCTGAGTTCGTCCGGGCTGGACCCGCTCGGCACAAGCGCTGTGAACGGTGCCGTGCTGCACGCGCTGCCCGACGTGCTCGGCACGGAGCGGGAGCGATTCGCCGGCCGGCACACCACGGTGGTGGGCGCCGGGCACTCTGCCGCCAACACCCTCATCGCCCTCGCCGAGCTGGCGACGACAGAGCCGGACACCCGGGTGACCTGGCTGATCCGCAACGCCTCCGCGATCCGCGTCTCCTCGTCCGCGGACGACGAACTCGCCGACCGCGCCCGGCTCGGCTCCCGGGTCGACCAGCTCGTCGACGCCGGGATAATCGAGAAGATCGACTCGTTCGAGATCGCCACCCTCGAACCCCACGGCGACGGCATCCGATTGATCGGCACCCGCCGCGGCGACCCGGCCACCCACGACACCGACCTGGCGGTGGGCGCGACCGGGTTCCGTCCGGACCTGGGGATGCTCCGCGAGATCCGGCTGCAGCTGGACGACATCGTCGAGGCACCGATCCGGTTGGCGCCGCTGATCGACCCGAACCTGCACTCCTGCGGCACCGTCGCCCCGCACGGGTTCGACGAACTGCGTCACCCGGAGGCCGGGTTCTTCGTCGTCGGGATGAAGTCCTACGGTCGTGCGCCGACGTTCCTGCTCGCCACCGGTTACGAGCAGGTCCGCTCCGTGGTCGCCTGGCTCGACGGCGACATGCGCGCCGCGACCGAGGTGCAGCTCACCCTTCCCGCGACCGGTGTCTGCTCGACCGACCTCGGCAGCGGAAGCACGTGCTGCTCGTGACCCAGGTGCGGGAAATGACCGCGGCGGACTGGCCCCGGGTCGAGGCGATCTTCGCCGCCGGGATCGCCGCCGGTGAAGCCACCTTCGAGACCACCACCCCGAGCTGGGAGCAGTTCGACGCCGGCAAGATCCCGGACGCCCGACTGGTCGCCGTCGACGACACCGACACCGTCATCGGCTGGGCGGCCGCCTCCTCGGTGTCGGCCCGGGCCGCCTACCGGGGTGTGATCGAACACTCCGTCTACATCGACCCGGCGCACCACGGGAAGGGCCTCGGCCGCCTGCTGCTCGAGGCGTTCATCGCCGCCGCCGAGCAAGGGGGGTATTGGACCATCCAGTCCAGCATCTTCCCCGAGAACACCGCCAGCCTCCGACTTCACGAGCGCGCCGGCTTCCGGGTTGTCGGCCGGCGGGAACGCATCGCCCGTTCCGAGCTCGGTCTTCACGCCGGGCTGTGGCGGGACACCGTGGTCGTCGAACGACGCAGCACAATCAACGGGCACTGAGATCGAGATCGACGGGTCACCCGAACCACCCCAGCCATTCATCGATGCTCGTCTATGCTTTTGGTGAGAAGGAAGCGAGACCCCGCATGAGCGCCAAGCCCACCGTCCTGTTCGTCTGCGTACACAACGCCGGTCGTTCCCAGATGGCCGCCGGCTACCTGCAGGCCTTCGCCGGCGATCGCATCGAGGTGCTCTCCGCAGGGTCGGAACCCAAGGACCGGATCAACCCGGTCGCCGTCGACGCGATGGCCGAGGAGGGCATCGACATCGCCGGGAACACGCCGAAGCTGCTCACCGTCGACGCCGTGAAGGAATCCGATGTCGTGATCACGATGGGCTGCGGCGACGCGTGCCCGATCTTCCCCGGCAAGCGCTACGAGGACTGGCAGCTCGACGACCCCGCCGGGCAGGACGCCGACACCGTCCGCCGCATCCGCGACGAGATCCGCGGGCGCGTGGAGAGGCTCATCGGCGAGCTCACCCCGACCGTATGACGGTCGACATTCCAGCGCTCTCGCGGCAGCCGCTCTGGCGGCGCGTCCTCGCCGAGTTCCTCGGCACCGCACTCCTGGTCACCGTGGTCGTCGGTTCCGGCATCGCGGCTGAACAGCTGTCGACCGACACCGGACTGCAGCTGCTCGAGAACTCCATCGCCACTGCACTCGGCCTGGGCGTGCTCATCCTGCTCCTCGCGCCCGTCTCCGAAGCACATTTCAATCCGGTCGTATCCCTCGCAGACTTCGCGCTCGGCAGGCGCGACCGGTCCGGACTCACGGCACCGGCGCTCGGCGTCTATGTGTTCGCTCAGGTGACCGGCGCGATATGCGGTGCGATCCTCGCGAACGCGATGTTCGCCACCTCGACCTCCCTGTCCACGACCGATCGGGCGACTCTGGCGACGTTCCTCGCCGAGATCGTCGCGACGGCCGGACTCGTCCTGCTCGTCATCGGGCTGTCCCGCACCGGCCGCAGCGACCCAGTGATCGCGACGGCGATCGGTGCCTATATCGGTGCGGCCTACTGGTTCACCAGTTCCACGTCGTTCGCCAATCCGGCCGTCACGGTCGGCCGCATCTTCACCGACACCTTCGCCGGCATCGCGCCCGCCTCGGCGATGCCTTTCATCGCCGCCCAGCTCGTCGGCGGCCTCGTGGGGGCGACGATCGGTGTCGCGCTGTTCACGCGTTCGGAATCGCGCATCCCGCAGGCATAGCGCCGACCGAAGTGGAATCCACGCCGGTGGGCGGTCGCCGCGACCGATGATGTCCGCCGCGGGACGAGCGCGCAGAGCGAACCGCTCCCGACGGCGGCCCGACCCCGGTTTCCGCGGCCGTACGCTGGTGGCATGCCGCTGACCGGAGAGTACAAGCCGTCCACGTCGGAGTGGGCGCGCAATCAGGCCGAGGCGTTCGAGGCGTCGAACGGCGAGAAGGCGAACACGCTGCGCGGGGTGCCGATCATCGTGCTGACGACCGTCGGTGCGAAGTCGGGGGCGCTGCGCAAGACGGCGCTGATGCGCGTCGAGCACGACGGCCGCTACGCGGTCGTCGCGTCGAAGGGCGGCGCGCCCGACGAGCCCAAGTGGGCGGAGAACATGCGTAGGCAGTCCCACGTCGAACTGCAGGACGCCGACGCGAAGCAGGACTACACCGCGCGCGAGCTGGCGGGCGACGAGCGCGCCGAGTGGTGGGCCAGGGCGGCGGGCGTCTGGCCCGACTACGACAGCTACCAGCAGCGCACGGACCGGCAGATCGCGATCTTCGTGCTCGAGCCGCGCGCACTGATCTCGCGAAACTGAGGCGTTCCTGAGCGGCTCGCGTCCGCCGCGCTCCTAGACTCGGCCCCGTCAGGGGGTCAGCGTGATCGGGGATGCACGCACGGATTCGGCTGCGCGCCGGTGGGAGCTCGCCCTCGCGTGCGCGGCGGGGGTGCTCGTCGTCGTGGGCATCGCCGTGGCCGCCCTCGCGGCGGTGCCGCCGTCGATCGCGAACCTCACGAGCGACGTGTCGGACGGCACCGCCCCGACCGAGCTCGGAAGCGCCGCGGTGATCGTGCCCGCCGACTGGGTGATCACGCGAGACGCGGACGACGCCATCACGGTGCAGACGCCCGACGGCGCGCTGCGCGCGAGCCTCGAGACGATCGACGAGAAGCCCGCCGACGCCGTCGCCGACGCGGCGGGCGCGGCGCGCTCGGAACTGCTCGCGTCGGGTCTGACCGCGGTCCACGTCGACCTCGACGACGGCGGAGTCGTCGCGGGGGTGGGGGAGCCGGATGCTGCGCCCAGCGTGCGCGTCGTCGTCGAGGTCCGCCTGGGCGAGGGCGGTGAGGCGGCTGCCTACCGCACCGCCATCGGCGACCTTCTGGAAGGCGTCAGGCGATGAGGATCCGCGCGGCGGTGGCGGTGCTCGCCGTGGCGGCGATGGCGCTGACGGCGTGCGCGCCGGCGTCGCGCGGGGCCTGGGAGCCGCCGGCGTGGGCTCCGGAGGTCGTGCACGCGACGGAACCGGTCCCCGAGGTCGCGGCTGCCGCAGACGGTCCACTCGGGGCGGGGCTCGTGCCGCTGCGTGTGCGCAACGACGCGGTCGGGATCCAGGCCCGCATCGCCCTGCTCCCGGCCGGCGCCACCACCGACCCGTTCAACGCCCGGGCCGAGCAGCTCGTCCACGACGCGATCGCCCACCGCGTGGTCGCGTCGGGCACCGCGTTCGTGCCCACGGCATCGCCGGTCGGCTCGGGCCTCGGGGATCGGCGCTGTGCGGCCGGCACCACGCAGCGCCCGGCCGCCGAGCTCCTGGCCGATCGCGCGTTCGGCCCTGTGGGAGGCTCCGGAACCGCAGTGGTCTGCGGCATCGTCGCGGCCGGCGGGTCGATCGTGGGGGAGCGGATCCGCGTGATCAGGGGCGACGCCACCGGCGTCCACGACGACACGACGACCACGCTGTACGCCGACGTCGCGACCGGCGAGACGGCGACGGCCGACGGCCTCTGGACCGACGGTGCGGCGGCGGCGCTCGGCGCGCACATCGTCGAGGCGCTCCGCCGGGACGCAGGGGCGCTCAGCCGGCGACCGGTCGTGGTGGGAGACGGGGAGCAGCTCGCGGCGATCCGGGCGGCGCTGGCCACCACCGTGCCGTCCGGTGACGGCCTGGTCGTCACCCTCGCACCGGGCTTCACCGCTCCCGACCTCAGCGGCCTCGGCGCACCGGCGACGACCGGGCCGCTCGACATCGCCGTTCCCGCCGAGGTCGCCGCCGGCCTGCTCACGCCGCTCGGCGCGCGGGTGCTGGCCTCCTGGGGCCAGGACTACACCGGCCCCGCCGCGGCGCCCGCCGGGACGCGCACCGTCGACTGCGCACTCGTGCCCTGTGTCGCACTCACCTATGACGACGGGCCGTCCGACTTGACCCCGGGGATCCTCGACGATCTGGCGGCGCGGGACGCAGCGGCGACGTTCTTCGCGCAGGGGCAGAACGCGCAGGCCTTCGCCGACACCCTCGCCCGCATGACACGGGAGGGGCAGGAGCTCGAGGGCCACACCTGGAACCACCCGCATCTGCCACAGCTCACCGATGCGCAGATCACCGCGCAGATCGTGGACTCCACCCGGGCGCTGGAAGAGGCCTCGGGGCAGGACATCACGGTGTTCCGGCCGCCGTGGGGCGAGTTCACGCCGCGCGTGCTCGCCGCGGCGGGCATGCCCGCGATCCTCTGGGACGTCGACACGAACGACTGGCAGGGGCCGGCCGACGACGTGCTCATCTCGCGGGCGGTCGAGCAGCCGCGCGCGGGGTCGATCGTGCTGCTGCACGACATCCATCCGGGCACCGCGCGCACGGCGGGCGCGGTGATGGACGGCCTCCTCGACCGCGGGTTCCAGCTCGTGACGGTGCGGCAGCTGTTCGGCGGCCAGCCGCCCGCCTCAGGCTCCTGGCGCCGCGCTCCCTGAAAGCTCCCGTCCCGCCGCGTGGGATACTTCCGCGGTGACCGACATCGACCTCGCCCGCATCGCCGGCGGATCGGTCACCCCGCACGACGCCCGCCGAAAGGCGCGCTGGACCGTCGAGCTCGAGCCCTACGAGATCGGCGTCTACGCCGTCACCCAGGAGCAGCTGGCCGAGCTCCTCGGCGAGCCGGCGACGCACCCGCGCCGCCCCGCGACCGACGTCAGCTGGCTGCGCGCGATCCGGTTCTGCAACGCCGCGTCGGAGTGGGAGGGGCTGGACCCCGCGTACTCGTTCGACGGCGAGGAGGTCACGTGGCACGTCGATTCCGACGGCTTCCGCCTTCCCACCGAGGCCGAGTGGGAGCACGCGTGCCGCGCCGGCTCGACCGGCCCCCACTACGGCCCGCTCGCCGAGATCGCCTGGACCAGCGCCGACGGCGTGGGCACACCGCAGAACGTCGGCGGCAAGCTGCCGAACCTCAACGGCCTCTTCGACACCCTCGGCAACGCGTGGGAGTGGACGTGGGACCTGCTCGATCCCGCCCGGTACGGCGACTACCGCGTGTTCCGCGGCGGCGGCTTCGCCGACGACGCCTGGAGCGTCCGCGCATCGACGCGGCGCGGCGGCGCTCCACGCATGCACCACGACGACGTCGGCTTCCGCGTCGCGCGCGGCGGCTTCGACGCGGTCGACAAGGCTCAGGGCTGGTCGGCGCGCGCCGATGCCGAGCGCGCCGCCTACGACGGCCCGACCCCGCCCGGCTGGACCCCGCTGCGCTGAAAGGCGGAAGCGGATGCCTCGAGCCGAGGCATCCGCTTCCGTCCGTGTGTCTGTCGACTAGCCGAGCAGGGTCTCGAGCGGTCCGCGGGCGAAGTACAGGACGAAGCCGGCGGCGACGATCCACAGCAGCGGGCTGATCTGGCGGGCCTTGCCCGAGAGCGAGCGGACGACCACCCAGGCGATGAAGCCCGCGCCGATGCCGTTCGCGATCGAGTAGGTGAGCGGCATGACCGTCACCGCGAGGAACACCGGCAGCAGGATCGAGAAGTCCGAGAAGTCGATGAAGCGGATCTGCGACATCATCAGCGCGCCGACGATCACCAGAGCGGATGCCGCGACCTCGGTGGGCACGATCGACACGAGCGGCGTGAAGAACATGGCGATCAGGAACAGCACACCCGTCACCACGTTCGCGAGGCCCGTGCGGGCACCCTCGCCGATGCCGGCACCGGATTCGATGAACACCGTGTTCGACGAGCTGGAGGTGAAACCACCCGCGACCGCGCCGACACCCTCGACGATGAGCGCCGACTTGATGCGCGGGAAGTCGCCCTTCTCGTTGGCGAGACCGGCCTCCTTCGACAGGCCGGTCATGGTGCCCATGGCGTCGAAGAAGTTCGTGAAGACGAGCGTGAAGACGAGCATCAAGGCAGCCAGCACGCCGATGCGCTCGAACGAGCCGAACGACACCTGGCCGACGAGCGACAGGTCGGGCACGCTCACGAGCGACGACGGCAGCTCGGGGACCGAGAGGCCCCACCCGCCGGGGTTGACGTCGTCGCCGGAGAACTTCGGGCCGATGTTCCAGATCGCCTCGACGATCACCGCGACCACGGTGCCGGTGACGAGGCCGATGAGGATGCCGCCCTTGACCTTGCGGGCCACGAGGACGCCGGTCAGCAGCAGCGTGAAGACGAAGATGAGGGTCGGCACGGTCGCGACCGAGCCGTCCACGCCGAGTCCGACCGGGGGAGAGGACGCGCCGGTCGCGCTGACGAAGCCCGCGTCGACGAAGCCGATGAAGGCGATGAAGAGGCCGATGCCGACCGTGATGGCGAGCTTCAGCTGGATCGGCACGGCGTCGAAGATCATGCGCCGGAGGCCCGTGGCCGCCAGCAGCACGATGATCAGACCGTTGATGACGACGAGTCCCATCGCTTCGGACCACGTCACCTCGCCCACCACCGACACAGCGAGGAACGAGTTGATGCCGAGCCCCGCCGCGAACGCGAAGGGCAGGCGGGTCACGAGTCCGAACAACACGGTCATGACGCCCGCGGTGAGGGCGGTGACGGCGGTGACCTGGCCGAACCCGAGCGATTCGCCCGCGACGTCGGGTGTGCCCGACAGGATGATCGGGTTCAGGATGACGATGTACGCCATCGTCACGAACGTGACGACACCGCCGCGGATCTCGGCGGGGATCGTGGATCCGCGCTTGGTGATCTCGAAGAACCTGTCGAAGCCGTTCTTCGGCTCCGGGGTCTGGGCGTTCTCGGTCTCGTCGGGGGCGTTGGGCGCCGTGGACTCGGCTGTGCTCATGTGGGGGGACCTCCGAAGTGACACGTTAGTCGCTCTCGCGCCAACCTGAGGATTCGCTGGACGGATGCCTCGGCCCCGCGCGCGGGCGCCCCGGCCCCGGCGGTGCGTCGAAGTAGGGTCGATGGCGCATGCATCGCCTCATCGTCGCCCTCCTCTCCTCCGTCGACGCCGTCATCGCGGCGGCCGTCGGCATCGCCGCGACCCTTGCGCCGCTCACCCTGCTGTGGGTGTTCGGGTTCGGGGGCGGAGCGGACTGGGGGCTGCTCTGGCCGTCGGCGGTGTCGGTGTGGCAGCTCGGCAACCTCGTGCCGCTCGCCGTCACCCTGCCGCCCGACTACCTCGCCGCGACGGGGATCGATGCGGGCGCGGCATCCTTCGTCCTCTCGCTCGCCCCGCTCGCGTTCGCCGCGTTCACGGTGATCTTCGCCGCCCGCTCGGGTGCCCGCGCGTCGCACGCCGACGCGTGGCTGACCGGTGTGCTCACCTCGAGCGCCGTGTTCGCGCTCCTGACGACCGGCGCCGCGCTGACCGGCGCGAACGACGTCGCCCGCGCCGAGACCTGGCAGGCGATCCTGGTGCCGACGCTGCTGTTCGCCGTGCCCGCCGTCGTCGCGGCGATCGTGACGGAGTGGTCCGAGGCGGGCACCGGCGCGATCGCGCGGCTGCGCGACCGCGTCGAGGCCGCACCGCACGGATGGGGAGAGGTTCCCGCGCTCGTCGCGCGCGGGATGGCCGTGGTCGTGGCCGGGCTCGTGGGCGTCGGCGCCGCCGTGGCGGCCGTCGCACTGTTCGTGCGCGCGGGGCAGATCGTCGCGCTGTTCCAGGCCGGCGACGTCGACCCGATCGGCGCCACCGTCATCACCCTCGCCCAGCTCGCCTACGTGCCGACCCTCGCGGTGTGGGGGATGAGCTTCGTCGCCGGACCCGGGTTCGCCGTCGGCACCGGCACCGCGGTCTCGCCCGCGGGAACCCAGGTCGGCGTCGTGCCGGGCCTTCCGATGCTGGGCGCCGTGCCCGAGTCGACGACGTCGTGGCTGCTGCTGCTCGCCCTGCTGCCGGTCGCCCTGGGCGCGCTCGCCGGATGGATCGCGCGGTCACGGATGCTGCACGCCGGCGCCCCCGGGAACGACTCCGCCGCCTCCGGCGACCACGCGCACACCGCCGAAGACCCCATCGCCGCCCGTCTCGTCGTGACCGCGGGCATCGCGCTGCTCTCGGGAGCCGCGGCGGCCTTCCTCGCCGGCGCGGCCTCGGGGTCGCTCGGTCCCGGGCGGCTCGCCGAGTTCGGGCCGGATGCCGGGCCCGTCGCGCTGGCGGTGGGGTTCGAGGTGCTGCTCGGCGCCGCGATCCTGCTGCTGTCGCCGCGCGCGGCGGCGCGTGGCCGGTCGGCCGCGCACGATGTCGCGCCCGCTCCGGCGGTCGTCGACCGCGAGCCGGCGGACGAGGAGGCGCACCCCGAACCGCCGGAGGCCGCCGCGTTCGCCGCGGTCGCGGCGTTCACCGCCCGGCGGGGCGGCGCGACGCCCGAGGCGGACGCGGGGGCGCAGCGTCCATCCCCGCCCGTCACTTCGGAGGCCACGACCGAGCCGATCGAGCTGCCCCGGTGGGCACCGCCCGGCGCCTGAGACGGTTCCGATTAGACTGAGCCGGTGCTGACGGTCGCTGTTCTCATCTCGGGCACAGGGTCGAACCTGCGCGCCCTGCTCGACGCGGCGGCCGATCCCGACTTCCCCGCCCGCATCGTCGTCGTCGGCGCCGATCGCGAGGCCGACGGGTTCTCGCACGCCGAGGAGTACGGCATCCCCACGTTCATGGTGCCGTTCGCGCAGTTCGCGAGCCGCGAGGAGTGGGGCGCCGAGCTCGGCACCCAGCTGGATGTCTGGCAGCCCGATCTCGTCGTGCTGAGCGGCCTCATGCGCCTGCTGCCGGCGGACCTCGTCGAGGCGTGGTCGCCGCGCATCATCAACACCCACCCGGCCTACCTGCCGGAGTTCCCCGGTGCGCACGGCGTGCGCGACGCGCTCGCCGCCGACGTGGCGCAGACCGGGGCCAGCGTCATCATCGTCGACAACGGGGTCGACTCGGGGCCGATCCTCGCCCAGGAGCGCGTGCCCGTGCTTCCCGGTGACGACGAGCACGCCCTGCACGAGCGCATCAAGCCCGTCGAACGCCGCCTGCTCATCGACGTGGTGCGCCGCGTCGCGACCGGCGACCTCGACCTCGCGGCCGTGTCCGCGAGCGCCCAGCTCTGAACCCACCCCACCCGAGGAGATCCGCCATGGCCGGACCGAGCCACGACCCCGCCCTGTACCGCCCCCGCGACGTCGTGCCGGTGCGCCGCGCACTGGTCTCGGTGAGCGACAAGACAGACCTCCTCGCGCTCGGCGAGGCGCTGGCAGCCGCCGGCGTCGAGATCGTGTCGACCGGGGGCTCGGCGACGCTGCTGCGCGAGGCCGGGTACGAGGTGACCGACGTGTCGAGCGTGACCGGGTTCCCCGAGTCGCTCGACGGCCGCGTCAAGACGCTCCACCCGAGCGTGCACGCGGGACTCCTCGCCGACCTCCGCCTCGAGGACCACGAGCGTCAGCTCGGCGAGCTCGGCATCGCGCCGTTCGAGCTCGTCGTGGTGAACCTCTACCCGTTCGTCGAGACGGTGCGCTCGGGCGCCCAGGGCGACGACGTCGTCGAGCAGATCGACATCGGCGGCCCGGCCATGGTGCGCGCGTCGGCGAAGAACTACGCCAACGTCGCGATCGTCGTCTCGCCCTCGTCGTACCCTGCGGTCATCGACGCCGTGCGCGCCGGCGGCACGAGCCTGGTGCAGCGCCGCGAGCTCGCCGCCCGCGCCTTCGCGCACACCGCCGAGTACGACCGCGCGGTCGCCACGTGGTTCACCGAGGGCACGCTGCTCGAAGAGGACCTGCCCGCGCACCTCACGATCAAGGCCGAGCGCCTCGCCACGCTCCGCTACGGCGAGAACTCGCACCAGCGCGCCGCGATCTACACGCGCAACGGCGGCCACGGCATCGCGCAGGCGATCCAGCTCCAGGGCAAGGAGATGTCGTACAACAACTACGTCGACGCCGACGCGGCCCTGCGCGCCGCGTTCGACATGGTCAAGCCCGCCGTCGCGATCATCAAGCACGCGAACCCGTGCGGTATCGCGGTCACCGCGCCGAACGCCCTCGACCCGATCGCGAGCGCGCACCTGCGCGCACACGAATGCGACCCGGTGTCGGCCTACGGCGGCGTGATCGCCGCCAACGGCACCGTGACCCTCAAGATGGCCGAGAACCTCAAGGACATCTTCACCGAGGTCATCGTCGCGCCCGCGTTCGAGCCGGCCGCGCTCGAGGTCTTCAAGGCGAAGAAGAACCTGCGCCTGCTGCAGCTTCCGGCCGACTGGCAGCAGGAGCGCATGGACGTGCGCCTCGTCTCGGGCGGCCTGCTGCTGCAGGACGCCGACCGCTTCCCCGACGACATCGAGTCGGTCGCGAAGGACTGGCAGCTGGTGTCGGGCGAGCGCCCCGCCGACGAAGAGATGACGAACCTCATCTTCGCCTGGAAGGCCTGCCGCGCCGTCAAGTCGAACGCCATCGTCCTGGCCAAGAGCTCGGCGACCGTCGGCATCGGCATGGGCCAGGTCAACCGCGTCGACTCGTGCCGCCTCGCGGTCGAGCGCGCCGGTGACCGCGCCGCGGGCTCGGTCGCGGCATCCGACGCGTTCTTCCCCTTCGCGGACGGCCCGCAGATCCTGCTCGACGCGGGCATCTCGGCCATCATCCAGCCCGGCGGCTCGGTGCGCGACGACGAGGTCATCGCCGCGGCGAAGGCCGCGAACGTGACGATGTTCTTCACGAACGAGCGCCACTTCTTCCACTGAGCCGAGAGGACGCCGACGCATGACCGACGCACTGGCCGACCGCTGCGCGACGCTCGCGCAGCCCGTGGTGGACCTGATGGCGGCCGCGATCGAATGCCAGGCGGGCGGGGCCGATGCCTTCGCCCGCGTGGCGGATCTCGCCGGCGAGGTGCGGCGGGTCGCCGAGCGCGGCAGCATCGGGATCGACCAGGCCGACTACGTCGCGTGGACGGCGGCGGCGCCGCGCCTGCTCACCGAGATGGCAGACGCCGCCGAGCGTCGGGACGCCCGCGCGGTGTGGGCGGCGTTCGCCGACCCTCAGGCGGGCCTGCACCGGCTCGGCACCGCGTGCGCCGGCCAGCCCCGCTGGTGACCCGCGGCCGGTGACCGTCGCGACTGATCAGCCGACGCCGATCAGCAGGCGCCGGGGAGCGGCAGCGGTTCCGCGTCGCCCCAGTCGCTGAACTGCGCGTGCACCGCGCCGGACTCGTCCGCGCGGATCAGCTCAGCGGGCAGGGCCGGGCCCGTCGTGCTCACCCGCAGCACGCCGGCGGTGCCGTCTTCGCCCAGGAGCAGTTCCACCGCGTCGCCTGCGGGCGCGCCCAGGCCCGAGGCATCCGTCGTCGCCTCCGCCAGGAACGCGGCCGGGTCCAGCAGCGGGTGCCAGCGGGCGACGAGGTCGTCGGCGGCCGCGACGCACGCGACCGCGCCCGGCTCGAGGCCCGCCGCGGCGGCGACGGCCGCTGACGGTGTGACCGCCGCGCGGGCACCGTCCACGACGATCGAGGTCGCCTCGCCGTCGGCGGTGACCTCGGCGCTGTACTGCTGCGGGCCGCCGGTGAACGCGACCTCGAGCGTCCGGCCCGACGGGTCGCGGTACGTCACGGTCATCGTGGTGTCGGCGGTCGCCGCGTCGGCGAGGATCTGCGTGCGCGCGTCGGCGGGGGACAGGAGCGCCAGGCCGTTGGCGTCGCGCTCGGCGTCGTAACTGCCGAGGTCGACCCACGTCGGCGTCGGCGCAGGCGGGACGGGAGCGCTCGCGCAGCCGGTCACCAGCAGGAGCGAGGCGGCCACGGCCACCGCGGCGGCGCGACGGCGCTCAGCCATCGGACGAGGCCGGTGCCGCGTCCGCGACGCACGCGGATGAGGCGCCCTGCGCAGCGAGTGCGTCGGCGTCGAGCGTGACGGGCGCGTCCGCGGCCGACGCGGGTCGCACGACCACGCACGACCGGTCGTCGATGAGGCCGGCGGAGACGGGGATCCACGCCTCTTCGCCGGACACGAGCTGCGAGACGTCGACGGCCTCCCCGCCCGGACCGCCCACCACGAGCAGCTGGTAGGGCACCTCGGGGCCCGACCACGTGGCACGCACGTTGTCGGGGCTCACGGTGAGGGCGAGCCCGGAGGCCGCGGCGCCCGGGTTGAGCAGGCCGATCACGAGGAACACGCCGAGGGCGATGAGTGCGACGAGCGTCGTCGCCATCGAGACGAGCGAGGCCGGATGCCGCCACAGCGGCCGCGGCTTCTCGACGGCCTCGGTGAGCTCGGGGAGGATGTCGGCGCTGGTCTCGAGCGGGCGCATCGGCCCGGGAGTGGTGGCGAGGCTCGCGCGACCCGCCTCCCAGCCCACGCGCACCGGGCCGTGGCCGGCGGGCGGCACCTCGACGGGTGCGGGGGCGAACACGGGCGCGGCCGTCACGATCGCCGCGGGACGGCGGGGCGGGCGCGACATGGTCGCGAGCGGGATCGCGTCGGCGGCGGGCTGGTCCGCGTCGGCCGTGAGCACCTGCGGCGCGTCCAGCGTCGCCGACTGGCGGTGGAGGCGGCGCGTCGAGGGATTGTCGGTCATGTGCTTCCGGCGTCGTCGAGTGCCCGAGAGCGGTCCGGGCACCCGATTACTATAGTGTCGTCCGCCGCCCCCGGCCCCTGGAGTCCCATGTTCCGCAGACCGACGGCGACGCTCGGTGCGGTCATCCTGGCGGTGGCGGCGGCGATCATGCCGACGGCGGCATCCGCCGCCTCCCCAGCCGATGCGGAGGGCGACGGCCCGCCCCAGAACACGGCGCTCATCGAGATCCCGTACGGCGAACCGGCCGAGCTGCCCGTCGCCGAGGGCGTCACCGTCGACTGCGCCGCACTCCCGCCCGGCGACGGTTTCGATCTCTCGTGCGAGCCGACCGGCATCACGCTCACGGTCGCGGAGTATGACCCGGCGTGGGGCGAGCGCGCGCTTCCGGTGACCCTGGTGTCGGGCGCCACGCGCACCGTCGTGAACTACCGCGTCGCCCTGGCCGCGCCGCCCGCGCCCGAGATCACGACGCCCCGCGTCGACGCGCCCTTCCGCGCGGGCAGCCAGGCGCTGATCCCGCTGTCGCTCCTCGGCATCACCTGCACGCTGTGCACCCCCGACACCGCCTCGGTGCGCATCGACGCCGTGTCGCCCGCCACCGCGCACGCGGGCGTCGGCCCGGCGCACCTCGCCGTGCGCTCCGACGCGCCGGGCGACGTGACCGTCACGCTCGCGATCGAAGACGACGCCGGTCAGACGGCGACGGCCGAGGTGGTCGTGAGCATGGTCGAGGCGATGGATGCTGCGCCCCTGGCTCTGCACGTCGCGTCGGCGCCCGCCCGGGCCCTCGAGCTCGCCGACCTCGCGTGGGGCGACGGGCTGTCGTTCTCGTGCCTGACGACGATCGCCGGAGCGACCTGCGGTGCGGACGGCGCCGTCACGTTCCCCGACGACCCGCTCCCCGGCGATCAGCTCACGTTCCGCGTCGTCGACGGCCGCGGCTTCCAGTCGATCGGCAGCGTCACGTTCACGGATGACGCCGGGGACGCAGCATCCGTTTCTCCCATACCGCTGAGCTGGTCCGCGACCAGTCCTCTCGGGATCCGCGTGCCCGCGCCGCCCTCCGACGAGGAGGGCGACGGCGCGAGCGTGCTGTCCCGACTGTCCCGCATCCTCCAGGAAGTGCCCACGCCATGACCCTGCGCCTGACGATCGCCGACCGGCACTCATCCACCTCTGCGGAGTCGTGGGTGGTGAAGGTCGACGAGGCCACCACGGTCTCGGAGCTGGCCGAATCGCTCCAGGTCGACCCCGCGGTCCTCGCCCCGTCCGCCGATGCCGTCGAGACGCTCGCCGGCTCGGGGCTGCGCAGCGGGCAGGTGGTGCCCGCCGCCGCGCCGCAGGTGATCTCGCCCGGGCGCCTGCGGCTCGAGTTCGTCGCCGGCGCGTTCGCCGGTGAGGCCGTGCCGCTGCAGCCCGACCGCCCGGTGTCGGTGGGGCGCGAGACCGGCGGCGACGTCGTGGTCGCCGACCCGCACCTGGCGGCCCGCCACGTCACGATCACCGCGACCGGCGGGTACGCGCCCGACGGCGGCTTCCACCCGCTGTCGGCGGTCGTCGAGCCGGGCGACCCGGCGGCGCAGGTGCTCGTCAACGGTCAGCCGGTCGAGGGGCCGGTGCGCATCGTCCCCGCCGACCTGGTGCAGCTCGGCAGCAGCGTGGTGCGCATCGGCATGGCGCCGGCCTCGGACGCCGACATCACCGTCGACGAGCTCGGCGCCCGCGCGTTCAACCGGCCCTCGCGCATCCGCACCCCGTCGGCGACGCCGGTGGTGCAGCTGCCGGGCGACAAGCCCGCCGAGACCGACGCGTCGCCGCTGCCGTGGCTGTCGGCGATCGTGCCGATCGTGCTCGGCGTGACGCTCGCGATCGTCTTCCAGCGGCCGATCATGCTCATCATGGCGGCGGCGTCGCCGGTGATGGTCGTCGGCTCGTTCATCGCCAACAAGCGCCTCGCCCGGCGCAAGGGCGAGCGCACCGAGGCCGAGTGGGCGGCCGACATCGTCACCGCGCGCACCCGCATCGCCGACCTGGTGCGGTCGCAGCGCCTCGACGCCTGGTACCGGGCGCTCGACCCGGTGCTCATCCGCGACATCGCCACGCGGCCGCTCGCGCGGCTGTGGGAGCGCCGGCGCAGCGACGAGGACTCGCTGCGCGTGCGCGTCGGCGTCGCCGACGTGCCCCTCGACGTGCGGTTCGAGGGCGGCCCGCAGAAGGAGCGCACCGCCGAGCGGCGCGTCGGCACGTCGCCGTCGCCGGTCTCGGTCGACCTCGCCGCCGGGCCGCTCGCGATCTCGGGCCCGGCGGACGTCGCCGGCGGGATCGCCCGGTCGATCGTGACCGGGCTCGCGACGCTGCGCTCGCCGCGGGACCTGCACCTCATGGTGCTGTGCGACCGCGAACAGGACGCCGAGTGGTCGTGGGTCCAGTGGCTGCCCCACGTGCAGCCCGGTGTGGGCCCGGTGGCGCTCATCGGCAACACCGATCTCACGCGCCGCGAGCGGCTGCGCGAGGCCGGGGCGCTCCTCGAGGCGCGCATGCGCACGGGCGGCGACCGCCGTTCCGACGCGCAGCTCATCGTCGTGGTCGACGGCGCGCGCCGCTACCGCATGCTCCCGGGCATGGTGACGATCCTCGAGAAGGGTGCGCAGTACGGCATCCACGTCATCGCGATCGACTCGGACCGTACGCGCCTGCCCGAGGAGGCGGCATCCGTCATCACCGTCGACGGTGCCGACCCGCTGCTGGGTCGTGTCGAGACGGCCGAGGAGTACTTCGCGCCGGTGCTCGTGGACCAGGTCACCATCGCCTACGCGGAGGACGTCGCGCGGGCGCTCTGCCCGATCGAGCACGTCCGCGGCGTGGGCGACGACGCCACCCTGCCCTCGAGCGTGCGGTACACCGAGCTCATGGGCGTCGACCTCGACGACGCGCGCCCGATCGCCGAGCAGTGGCAGCTGGTGCCCAGGCAGTCGTACGTCGTCATCGGCGCCGGCACCGAGGGCGAGTTCGCGATCGACATCGCGGCCGACGGCCCGCATGCGCTCGTCGCCGGCACGACCGGCTCTGGCAAGTCCGAGTTCCTGCAGACGCTCGTCGTGTCGCTCGCGCTCGCCAACCGCCCCGACGCGCTCAACTTCGTGCTCATCGACTACAAGGGCGGGTCGGCCTTCGCGGACTGCGCGCGCCTGCCCCACACCGTCGGCATGGTGACGAACCTCGACGCCCGTGAGACCGAGCGCGCCCTCGCCTCGCTCGACGCCGAGCTCAAGCGCCGCGAGCGCGTGCTGCGCGACGACATCGGCGCGAAGGACGTAGACGCCGCGTGGGAGAAGGATCCGGATGCTGCGGCCCGGCTCGGTCTCGCACGGCTCATGATCGTCGTGGACGAGTTCGCCGAGCTGAAGACCGAGCTTCCGGACTTCATCACCGGGCTCGTGCGCATCGCCCGCGTGGGCCGCTCGCTGGGCGTCAACCTCGTGCTGGCGACCCAGCGGCCGTCGGGGGTCATCACGCCAGAGATGCAGTCGAACATCAACCTCCGCGTGGCCCTGCGTGTGACGGACCGGGGCGACTCGGCGGACGTCATCGGCACGCCCGACGCGGCGCTCATCCCGGCCGGGTCTCCGGGCCGCGGCTACGTCCGCGCCGGGTTGGACGCGTCGCCGGTGGCGTTCCAGACCGCGCGCGTCGCCGCGCTGCGTGTCGGCCACCAGCGCTCGGCGCGCGTGCTGCCGCCGGTCGCGAAGGTGGGCTGGCAGACGCTCGGCCTGCCGCCGCGGTTCCCGGCCGCGGCCGAGTCCGGCGTGCACCGGCCCGACCAGGACGACACCGATCTGCGCGCGCTGGTGCAGCTCGCGACCCAGGCGGCCGCGCTCATCGGCATCGCGAAGAGCCCGTCGCCGTGGCTCATGCCGCTTCCCGAGGTGCTGCCGCTGGACCGCTTCGACGAGAACGCCGCGCCTGAGGGCGCCGTCGTGCTCGGCCTCGCCGACGTGCCCGCGCAGCAGCGGCAGGAGCCGCTGCTGTGGAGCATCCACGACGACTCGCACCTGCTGTTCTTCGGCGGCAGCCGCTCCGGTCGCACGACCGCGCTCCGCACCATCGTGTCGCAGGCGATCCTGCGCTTCACGCCGGCCGACCTGCACCTCTACGTCGTGGACTACGGCAACGGCGCGCTCCTGCCCCTCGCGGGCGACCCGCACAGCGGTGCGGTGGTCACCCCGCAGGACGCCGAGCGCCTGCCGCGCCTGCTCGGCCGGCTCGGCTCGGAGCTCTCGCGCCGACAGAGTGTCCTTGCCCAGGCCGCGGTCGGCAGCATCGCCGAGCAGCGCCGGCAGGCGTCGCCGCGGGACGCCCTCTCGTACGCCGTCGTGGCGATCGACGGCTGGGAGCGCCTGGCCGCGTCGATGACGCCCGACGAGATGCTCGCGATCCGCGACCAGGTCATGCGCCTGCTGCGCGAGGGACCCGCCGTCGGCATCCGCGTGGTGATCACGGCCGACCGCAGCGTCCCTTCCGACAAGATCGCGAGCTTCATCGACACGCAGTACGCGCTGCCGATGCGCGACGTCAACGACTACCGCGCCGCCGGCATCATGGTGCGCGACGTCGCCCCCGAGATGCCGCCCGGCCGCGTGCTGTTCGGGCCGACCGGGGCCGAGGGGCAGATCGCGGTGCTGTCGGCCGACACGAGCGGCGAGGCCCAGAACGGCGGACTGCGCGGCACGGTCGAGCACGTCGCGGCGCACTTCGCGCGGTTCCCGCAGCTCGCGGAGCTCCCCGTCCCGCTGCGGGTCGACCCGCTCCCCGGCCACATCGGGCTGTCCCGCGCCTACGCGCTGCCGATCGCCGCACCCGACATGCCCGAGGCGCCCATCGTCGGTGTCGGCGGCGACACGCTGTCGCGCTTCACCGTCGACTGGCCGGGCACCGGCGGCTTCGTCGTGGTCGGCGATCGCCGCAGCGGCAAGACCGACGCCCTGGCGCTCATCGCGCACCAGCTCGCGTGGGCGGGCCAGCGCATGGTGGTGGTCGCGGCTGCCGGCTCCGTGCTCACCGAGGTCGCGGCCTCCCATGGCACGCCCGTGCTCACGACCGCGTCCGATGCGGCGCAGATCGACGCGGTGCTCGCGGGCGACGAGCTGCTCACTGTCGTGATCGACGACGCGGAGTCCCTCCGCGACTCGGCGCTCGAGCGCGCGTTCGTCACGGCGCGGGCGCGGCTGCGCTTCGTGGTCTCGATCACTGCCGACGCCGCCGGCAGCGCCGTATCGGGCCCCGTCTCCGACGCCAAGCGCGGCCGCGCGGGACTCGTGCTGTCGCCCCCGACGTCGATCATCGGCACGCAGGTGTTCGGCGCGCAGCTGCCGCGTCACCTCGTGGGCCGCGGCGGCCCCGGCAGCGGCGTGCTGTTCCTCGGCGGCGAGTACCGCGCGGTGCAGGTGCCGGACCTGCGCGTGTGACGGACGGGGAACGGATGCTGCGAGCCCGCGCCCGGAGGGACCGATTACTGTGGAACCCGGCCTGCCGTGATTCGGACGCGGTCGCGCCGCCGCTTTCGCGATCTCGAGGATCTCGCCCATGACCACCCACTGCCGCTTCTGCGGCGAGGCCGTCCGGCCGAACACGATGTTCTGTCCCGCGTGCGGGCAGATCATCGTCGGCGACGCCCCGCGCCCGCAGAGCGCGCCCCCGTTCCCCACGACGGGCGGGCGCCGGCAGGATGCCCCGGCCACCGCGCACACCCCGGCCGACCTGCCGCCCGTGCCGCTGCCCGACGTGCCGGCCTGGGGCCGCCCGGCGGCACAGCCGCCCGCGGCGCCTGCGGCACCTGCACCCGCGGTTCCCGCGTCAGCCGCTGCTCCTGCTCCCGCTCCGGCGGTGCCGGCCGCCCCTGCCTCTGCGGCTGCTCCCGCGCCGGGACCGCGGCGCACGCCGGCACCCGCCCCCGCCGGGGCGCCGCTGGCGCTGCTCCTTCCCGGCGGCGCCCGCATCCCCGTCGACCAGGTGCTGGTCCTCGGACGCCAGCCCGCCTCCGGTGCGGCGCAGCGCGGGGGAGTGCCGGTCGAGGTCATCGACCCGTCGCGCTCCATGTCGCGCGTGCACCTCGTGATCGCGGCCCGCGCCGACGGGGCGACGACCGCCACCGACCCCGGTTCGGGCAACGGCACCGTCGTCGTCCGCGCCGGGCAGAGGCATCCACTCATCCGTGACGTGCCGTTCGAACTGGTCGCCGGCGACCGGCTCGCGCTCGGCGACGTGATCGTCGACGTGGCGTGACCGCGAGCACGCCCGCCTGCCGCGGCGCCGTTCCCGCGCCGCGCCCCGCAGCCCCCTTCCGCAACGAGGAGACACCGTGACCGACATCTCTGCCGATCCCTGGCGTCAGTTCATCCAGTCCGGCCGTACCCTGCGGTTCGACATCGACCGCGCGCAGGCGACGGCGACGCTGGGGCGCAACACGCGCTACCTGCTCGTGATGGGCGGCATCTCGGCGCTCGTGCTCGTCGTCGTCGTCGTGCTGTTCGCGACCGGCATCGGCCGCGCGGTCACGTACGTGCTGCTCGCGATCCTCCTCGTGGTGATGCTCGGCAACGTCGGGCTCGGCCTCATCGCGCGCCGCCGCGTGCTGAAGACCCTGGCGGTCGAGGGCGTGTTCATCGAGGTGGACGCGACCGGCGTGCGCCTGGCCGGCGTGCCGCCACTGGTGTGGGCGCAGACGCTCGGCGTCGTCGTCTCCGACAACCGCGCGACGCTCGAGGCGGGCAAGGGCCTCGCCCGTCGGCTGCGCAAGTTCAGCTACGACACCGGCGGCGCGCTGAACTCCGTCATCATCGGGCTGGACGACATGCGCTCCGTGCGGGCGGCGGCGAGCGGGCTGCGGGTCGCGGCCCTCGATCTCGCGATGCACGACCACGGCGCCGTCGTGCTGAACCTCGACGTCGCCCTCGACCGCGAGCAGTGCGATCAGGTGCGCGAGGCGCTGCGCGCCGCGGCTGCGCTCAACGGGGTTCCGTTCCGCTTCACCGCCGACAACGGGGTGGTCGCCCAGGCCACGCTGGAGATGGGCGGCGGAAAGCGCCTCACCGTCTCCTGACGCCCGCCGCGGCATCCGGGGATCCCCATGGGGAATTGTCCCCATGGCACCTGCCGCCGTGCATGTCAGGATGAGACCGAACGTTTCACACGGGCGCACACCGCCCCCACCCACGGAGGATCCCATGGCGGACATCAAGGTCACTTCCGAGTCGCTCTCCGGCGTCGCGAACCAGCTGGCGTCGGGCGCCACGTCGATCGAATCGCAGCTGAGCAACCTCAAGTCCCTGGTCCAGGGCCTGATCGCCGGCGACTGGGGCGGCGCGGCTTCGCAGTCCTTCAACGAGCTGTACGAGCAGTGGGATGCTGCGGGCCTCCAGCTGAAGGAATCGCTCAACGGCATCAGCGACCAGCTGTCGAAGGCGGCGCTCGCCTACGAAGAGTCCGAGAGCAACATCTCGAACAGCTTCCGCGCCTGACCTGTCCGTGAAGGACCGGGCGTCATCGCCCGGTCCGACCGCCCCCGCGGGGGCGTCGACGCGAAGGGAGCGCAGTCGTGGCGCACTTCTCGGTATCGACCCCGGCGCTCGGGTACTCGGCGGCGTCGATGGCTGCGGCTCTCGCGGACTTCGACGCGCGAGTCGCCCAGGTCTCGGCATCCGTCAACTCCGTCGTGGGGGCATCGTGGACCGGTGACGCCTCCGACGAGTTCGCGACGTCCTGGGCCGACTGGCTCGCCGGCGCCGCGACTACCCGCGCGGCGCTCGCCGACATCGTGGCGCGGCTGCAGGGCGCCGAAGCGGCCTATGTGAGCACGGAGGCGGGCCTCACCGCCGCGTCCCGCTCCTCGCGCGTCGACGCACGGCCGACGGGGGACCGCGCATGAGCCAGCACACCTTCGACATCGCCCAGCTCCGCGAGCTCGAGACCACACTGTCGAATCTCGTCGAGTACTGCACCGACCTCGAGACCCACGCGGCGGGCGCGACGGCCGCCGCCACCGGGCAGTGGTCGGGTGTCGCGAGCGTCGAGTTCCTGACGAAGGTGCAGACCTGGCAGGTCGGCGCCGTGTCGCTGCGAGCCTTCGCCGAAGACCTCAAGACGTGGGCGGGCGACGCGGCGACCGTGTACGAGACGTCGCAGACCGACACCCAGACGATGTGGGCCAGCCTGTGAACCAGAGAAGAATCGACCCGACGCTGTACATCGCCGCGGCCGACGAGTTCCGCGCGATCAGCGAGTCCGCCGCGACCCGCCTGTCCGACGCGCGCAGCTCGCTGAGCCAGTACGCGCGCATGGCCGGGGACGACCCGGGCGGCGAGCAGCTCGCCCAGGGGTACGACGACATGGCGCGCGACGCGCTGCAGGCGCTCTCCGACATCGCCGTGCTCGCGAACACGATGGACCGCGCCATCATGCAGAGCGGCTGGAACCACGCCGCCGCAGAGGAGGCGGCCGGCGGCAAGCCCGCCGGCGGCTCTTTCACTGTGCGCCCGGCGCGCACGCCCGTCACGGTCGCGGCGCCGCCCTCGGCCTTCGGCGGCAGCAACGACACCCCCGACGCGTGGGACGTCGTCAAGGACTTCGTCGGCATGATGTGGCCGAACGCCGACACCGCCAAGCTCCGCAGCGCCGGCACGACGTGGGACGGCGTCGAGCGCGACGTCCGGGCCCTCGCCACCGAGATCCGTCAGGCCGACGACGCGCTGATGGGTCTCAACAGCGTCGAGCTGGCCAAGCTCCGCTCCGAGGTCAACGAGTTCGCCACCGACGTCTCGGGTGCCGCCACCGACATCTCCGAGGTGGGCGATCTCTGCCGCGAGTACGCGGACGACGTCGAAGAGGCCCACCGCGAGGTCATCCAGATGCTCGTGCAGCTCGCGATCGAGATCGCGGCCAGCGTCGCGATCGGCGCGGCGCTGAGCGTCTTCACCTTCGGTGCCAGCGCCGTCGTGGCCGGCGGCGGCATCACCGCCCGCATCATCATGGTCGCCCAGCGGATCGTCACCTTCCTCACGAAGGTGTCGGGCACCGCGGCGCGCATCGTCGCCCGGCTGGCGGCGATCACCGCGCGCGTGGCCCCGCTCGCGAACCGCTTCCAGCGGACCGCCCGCATCGTGATCAGCGTCTCGTCGGGCACTCTCGCGGCCGGCTCGTCCGAGCTGATCGTCCGGGGCGGCGACGCGAACATGCTTGTCGCGATGGGCAGCGGGTTCGTCGGCGGCGCGGTCACCGACACCGTCGCGCTCGCGTTCGGCAAGTACGGGCAGCGCGTCCTCGTGCAGGCGCTGGCCAACGGCGCCGGCGGCGCGTCCAGCGGCGCCTCGACCGGACTTCTCAGCGGCCAGGGCGTCGACATCCGCCAGGTGCTCATCAGCGGCGCCGGCGGCGGGCTCCTCGGTGCGGGCACCTCGATCCGCGGCCGGCGGGGCGGCACCGCCCACTCCGCCGACCCCGGCGCCGGCAGCGTCCGCACCCCCGACGTCGAGGGCCCCCGAGTCGGCGGACCGGACGGTCCGAGCACCGGCGACGGCAGCGGCATCGGCACGCGCCCCGACTACGACGGCCCGCAGGTGACCGGTGGCAGCGACTCCGGCGGCAGCGGGGCCGGCGACGGCGGCCTCGGCAGCCGTCCCGACTACGACGGCCCTCAGGTCACCGGTGGCAGCGACGCCGGCGGCAGCGCGGGCGACGGTGGCGGCATCCGCATCCCCGACGGCGAGGCACCGCAGGCACCGCAGATCGACGTCACCCCGCCGGTGGGCGACAGCCCCACGGCGACCGTGGACGCCCCGCACGTGCCGACCGGCGGTGCCGATGCCCCGACCGGCGGCGTGGACGCTCCGACCGGCGGTGCGGACGCTCCGACCGGTGGTGCGGACGTTCCGAAGGCTCCGCACAATGGCGGCGATGCTCCGACCACCTCCGACGACATCTCGCGCCAGTTCGACGAACTCGAGGCGGACATCGACCGTCAGTTCGATGACCTCGAGGCGGACATCGATCGCCAGTTCGATGACCTCGAGGCGGACATCGACCGTCAGTTCGATGAGCTGGAGGCCGACATCGACCGTCAGTTCGATGAGCTGGCGGCGGATGGCGGCGACGGGGCCGATGACATCGGCTCGCCTGCCGACGCTCCCGATGCCGCAGGCGCGGATTCTCCGGCGCCGGCTGACGGCGTGGATGCAGGCGCAGATCCGGGGACTCCCGACCCCACTGCGGACTCGCACATGCTGGGCGATCCGGGAGATCCCGTCCACTACGAGAACGGGGTGCGCTTCTTCGGGCCCGAGCAGTTGGACCTGTGGCTCGGCGGCGCAAGCCTGGGTAGACCAGGCGACGCCGTGTTCTTCATGCCGGAAGCGGATGCTTCCAACGTGTACGACAGTCTGAGCGCCGCCATCGAAAGCGGCATGGCCCCCAGCGCCATGAATGCCTGGCGTAACGGCGACGATGTCTTCGGCATGATGGTCCCGCTCGATGGAGTGCCACAGCGACTGCCCACGTACAACGACGCGGGCGGCTGGGAGCACTTCGTCCCCGGCGGTCACACGGCGGTGAAGGTGGGCGACGAGTTCTTCCTCAACCCGACGCGGGAGTTCGTCATCGATGGAGGCAAGCCGATGCCGAGCGGTACCATCATCTTCCGCCTACTCGACGGAGGAAACTGGGAGGTGATTGCGATCCATGGCTGACGACGAGTCGAACGAGAACACTCTCGACCGCACGGCGACCGCGACGCAAGCGGGTCGCGCCACCGTCGATGAGCTGGTGGCGGCATTCCTCGACGCGCCGGTCGTTCTGCCGAGCGCGACCGATCCGATGACGTCACCCACTCAGCCCGTGCTGGTCACGATAGATGGGATCCAGCACGTCGTGATCTTCGACTCGCTGGCGACGGCCGGTCAGGTCTCGCATCTCGCGCGCTACGCCGCGTCGATGAGGGGGCGCGACGCGCTCCGAGGTGTGCGACCGGGTCTCGGGGTGCTCGTCCGAACGGCTCATTCCGGATTCGATCTGTCGCCCCAGTTGCTCGACGAGATTCGCGCCAAGCAGACGTCAGGAGAATGACCTTCAGCGAACCCGCCGACGGGCGGGGGTGCCCTTGGTGCCGGGAGAAATGGATCTGGCGATCCGACGAGCCCCGACTGCTGGGGCAGAGCCGTGACTTCCAGGTCCAGGTCTATCGCTGCGGGCGTTGCGGGACGTACTGGGAGGAAGGAATCGTCAACCCCCGCGTGATCACTCGCGACCAGGCTCTTGAGCGGCTGCCCGACCTGGAGGAGCGCGAACGACTCGCGGGCCTGTGAAGGCTCGGCGCTGATACCGCACCCTAGGAACGGACTCGTAAGGTGGTCGGGTGATGTCACGATCCGATGACGACCCCCGCAGACGCGGCGTCAGGGGCGCGCCCGAGCAGGATGCCATCGCCGCGCTCCCGATGCACGCGGCCGGGGGCGCGGACGCGACCGACGATGCCCTGAGTGACGCGGAGAAACCGTCATACCTGGGGCAAGAGGACTGATGCAAGCATTCGAGACGAGCGCGCCGTTCTACGAGTACCGGGGCGAGCTGTTCCGACTCCACTCGGGGTCCGCGACGGCGAAGCGGGTGTGGGTGCAGGGGGATCTCACCTCGGAGCGGTTTCCTGATGCGCTCGAGTTCAGTGACGATCCGGCCGAGCGCTGGGTGATGCTTCCCGCCGAGGCATTCGACGCACGCTTCCAGCGGACGGTCTCGGGTCGATGGAACGGCGTACCCGTCTACGTCGTCTCTCAGATCGAGCGCGGTCCGAATCTGGCCTCGTGCGGATCTCGTACGCGGGAAACCGTCCGGACGAAGTCATCGCGGCGGGCCTTCCCGGCGACCAGTACAACGGCTGGGGCGGCGACGTGCCCCCGTCGGATATCTCGGACATCTCGGTGGAGATGACTGAGAGGGAGCGCATGCGGTGACCGCACAGTCGTGTCCGATTTCCGCGAGCCTATGTCGGGGGAGCGTGTCAGGCTAGGGGCATGAGCCTGGCTATGACGTTCGACGAGAGGTATCGCGCGATCGACTCGCGCGACGCCCGGTTCGACGGGCAGTTCGTCACCGCGGTGCGCTCCACGGGCATCTACTGCCGTCCGAGCTGCCCCGCCCGCACGCCGAAGCCGGCGAACGTCACCTTCTACCCGACGAGCGCCGCCGCGCACGAGGCGGGATACCGCGCGTGCAAGCGGTGCCTGCCCGAGGCCGCGCCCGGCTCGCCGCAGTGGAACCTCCGCGGCGACACCGCCGGCCGCGCGATGCGGCTCATCGCCGACGGCGTGGTCGAGCGGGAGGGCGTGCCGGGGCTCGCCCACCGGCTGGGCTACTCGCCGCGGCACCTGACGCGGCTGCTCACCGCCGAGCTCGGCGCCGGACCCCTCGCCCTCAGCCGCGCGCACCGCGCGCAGACGGCGCGCATGCTGCTCGTCGGCACCGACCTTCCGGCCGCCGACGTCGCGTTCTCGAGCGGGTTCGCGAGCGTGCGGCAGTTCAACGACACCATCCGGGAGGTGTTCGGGATGCCGCCCCTCGAGCTCCGCGCGCGGCGCCGCGTCTCGCGGCATGAGGGTCCGACCGCGTCGGCACCGGGTGTCACCATCGACCTCGCACTCCCGCACCGTGGCGCGCTGGATGCGCCCGGCCTGTTCGCGTGGATGGCGGCCCGCGCCGTCTCGGGTGCCGAGGCGGCGACGCCGTCGACCTTCGCCCGCACGATCCGCCTGCCGCACGGACCCGCGTGGTTCGAACTCCGGCTCGACGACCTCGGGCGCGTGCGGCTGCGCGCCGCGCTCACGAACCTCGCCGACCTCTCGACGCTCGTCACGCGCGCGCGGCGCCTCTTCGACCTCGACGCCGACCCGGACGCGGTAGACGAGTCGCTGGCGCAGCATCCCGAGCTCACCCCTCTCGTCGAGGCGCTGCCGGGCATCCGCGTTCCGGGCGCCGCCGATCCGCACGAGATGCTGATCCGGGCGATGGTCGGGCAGCAGATCACCGTCGTCGCCGCGCGCACGGCGCTCACGTCGCTCACGACCGCGCTCGGCGAGGAGGTGCCGGCCTTCGCGGGCATGCTGTCGCCCGGCGCCGGCCCCGACGACAGCCCTGTCCGGCTGTTCCCGACGATGTCCGCCATCGCCGAACGCGGCCCCGAGGTGCTCCGTGGTCCCGCCGCGCGGATCCGCGCCATCACCGGCGCCGCTGCGGCGCTGGCCGACGGCTCGCTCACCCTCACCCCCGGCGACGACGCCGTCGAGCAGCGCGCCGCCCTCCTGGCGATGCCCGGCATCGGCCCCTGGACCGCCGACTACGTGCGCATGCGCGTGCTCGCCGACCCCGACGTCTTCCTCCCGGGCGACGTCGCGGTGCGCGCAGGTGCCGCTGCCATCGGGCTCCCCGGCGAGGCCCGCCCGCTCGACGCGTGGGCCGCCCGCACCGCCCCGTGGCGCAGCTACCTCACCGCCCACCTGTGGCGCGCCGTCCCGCCGAGGCCCGCCGCACCGCGCCGGGTCGCGGCATCCATCATCCCCATTCCGTCACTCACGACCACCGGAGGCATGTCATGACCACCGCCACCATCCAGACCGTCGACACCCCCGACGGCGCGTTCACGATCCTCGCCGACGACGACGGGCGCGTGCTCGCCTCGGGCTGGACCGCCGACGCCGACGCGATCCTCGCGCGTCTCGCAAGCGGCGTGCGCCCCTCATCCGTCGAGAAGGGCGAGACGGATGCTGCGGCCGCCGTCGCCGCCTACTACGGCGGTGATCTCGCAGCCATCGACGACGTCGCCGTCGCGCAGCACGGCACCGCGATGCAGCTGGCAGGGTGGGCGGCGCTGCGTCGCATCACCCCGGGCCGCCCGCTCACCTACAGCGAGTTCGCGATCGAGCTCGGTTCTCCGAGCGCGGTGCGGGCCGCAGCATCCATCTGCGCTCGGAACGCCCCCGCGCTCTTCGTGCCGTGCCATCGCGTGCTGCGCACCGACGGCACGCTCGGCGGGTTCGCGTGGGGGCTGCCGGTCAAGCAGCGCCTGCTCGACCGCGAGGCGGCGGTGCCCGCACTCATCTGACCCACTCGCCTCAACCGCTTTCCGGGGGACCGGAAAGCGGTTGTTGCTTTCAGAGAATTCCCAGGTATATGCTGGAGGGCTGTCGCGTCGCTACGACCTGGCGACGCGCACAGCCCTTTCCACTGAATCCGAGGAGGACGACATGTATCAGGCCGCCATCGCCGCGAAGACTGCCTCCGTCCTCCGTCCCGCGGGATTCCGCGCCGTTTCCCGGCTGCCGCGTCCCCGTATTCAGGGCTAGTCCGCACCTCGCACCTCCCGGCCACAGCCGGCTCCGGCATACCGCCGACTCACCGCGCGTTCCCCCTACAGGAACCTCCGCTTCCATGACAGCGCTCCCACACGGGCCTGTCGACACGCGACCCGACGACGGGTCGTCCGCACCACCGCCCCCACAAGGATCATGACCACCACCGCACTTCCTGAGCGATCAGAACAGCCGCCACGGTCCGAACTGTCCACCTTCAAAGCCCTCGCCCGGCTCCTCCCGTTCGCGAAGCCCGTGCTTCCGCGTCTCATCATGGGCGCCGCCAGCGCGCTCGTCGCGAGCCTGCTCGCGCTCACCATCCCGCTCGTTCTCGAGCAGGTGGTCGGCGGCCCGATCGCCTCCGGCGACCTGGTGATGATCGGGTGGGGCGCCGCCGCGATCCTCGCGCTGGGCCTCGCCGAGGCCCTCATGGTCTGGCTCCGCCGCTGGTTCGTGCTCGGCCCGGCGACCATGGTCGAGTACGAGCTGCGCCAGACGTTCTACTCACGTCTGCAGCGCCTGCCCGTCTCGTTCCACGACCGCTGGCAGTCGGGGCAGCTGCTCAGCCGCATGATGCAGGACATCAGCATGCTGCGCCGCTGGCTCGCGTTCGGCGTCGTGCTGCTGGTCGTCAACGTCATCACGATCGTCGTCGGCACCGCGCTGCTGTTCCGCTGGCATTGGGCCCTCGGCACGATCTTCCTCGTGACGTCGGCCCCCCTCTGGTACGCGGGCTACCGGTTCGAGAAGTCCTACGGCACGCTCGCGCGCCAGTCGCAGGACCAGGCCGGCGACCTCGCCACCTCGGTCGAAGAGAGCGTGCACGGCATCCGCGTGCTCAAGGCGTTCGGCCGCGGCAAGCACGCCCTGCAGAAGTTCACCCGCCAGGCCGAGACCCTGCGCGAGACCGAGCTGAGCAAGGCGCGTGCCGTCGGCTGGATCTGGTTCTGGCTGGTGCTGCTGCCCGATATCGCGTTCGCACTGTGCCTCGGCGCCGGCATCTACCTCACCGCGATCGGCCAGCTGCAGGGCGCAGAGCTCATCGCCTTCTTCGCCATGGCCACCGTGCTGCGCTGGCCGATGGAGTCGATCGGCTTCCTGTTCTCGTTCCTCCTCGACGCGCGCACCGCGACCGACCGCATCTTCGAGGTGTTCGACGAGGAGAACACGATCGTCGACCCCGAGACTCCGAAGACGATCGCCAAGCCTCGCGGCGAGCTCGCGTTCGAGGGCGTGCACTTCCGGTATCAGGATGCTGCGGAGCGCGAGCGCGACCTCCTCAACGGTGTCGACCTCGTGCTCCGGCCCGGCGAGACCATGGCGCTCGTCGGTCTCACCGGTTCGGGCAAGACGACGCTCACGACGCTGCCCACCCGCCTGTACGACGTGACCGGTGGCCGCGTGACGCTGGACGGCGTCGACGTGCGCGACCTCACGCTCACCGAACTGCGCCGGCACATCGGCATGGCCTTCGAGGACGCGACGCTGTTCTCCCAGTCCGTGCGCGACAACGTGCTGCTGGGCCGGGAGGACCTCGTGCCCGGCAGCGACGAGGCCGAGCGCGTGATGCGCGAGGCGCTCGACGTGGCGCAGGCGTCGTTCGTCGACGACCTGCCGGACGGCGTCGACACGATCATCGGCGAAGAGGGCCTGTCGCTCTCGGGCGGCCAGCGCCAGCGCCTCGCGCTCGCGCGCGCCGTCGCGGCACGGCCCGCCGTGCTCGTGCTCGACGACCCGCTGTCGGCGCTCGACGTCGACACCGAGGCGCTCGTCGAGGACGCACTGCGTGAAGTCCTGCACGAGACGACCGCGCTCGTGGTCGCGCACCGACCGTCGACGGTCACGCTCGCCGACCGCGTGGCGCTCCTCGAGGCCGGACGCGTGACCGCGGTCGGCACCCACTCCGAGCTGCTGCGCACCAGCGAGCACTATCGGCACGTGATCTCGAGCCTCGAGGTCGAAGAAGCCCGCATCCGCGCCAGACAGGAAGACCAGAACTGGGAGGTGACCCTGTGAGCACCACCGTCACCGGAACGAGCGGCGAAGACCGTTCGGACTACACGCGCGCCGAGAGCAAGGCGATCCGCAAGCGCTCGCTGCGCCTGCTCGGCTCGCTCATCACCCCGGTGCGGGGCCAGCTGATCCTCGCGGGCATCGTGCTCGTGATCTCGACCGCGCTGCGTGTCGCAGGCCCCTGGCTCATCGGTATCGGCATCAACAACGCGCTGCCCGCCGCCGTGGAGCAGATGAACTGGATGCCGACCATCCTGGTCGTGCTCGTCTACCTCGTCACCGCCATCGGCGGCGCCGCCCTCATCGGGTGGTACGTCGTGGTCGCGGCGCGCCTCACGCAGGCGATCATGCTCGATCTCCGCAAGCGCATCTTCCTGCACACGCAGCGGCTGAGCCTGGAGTTCCACGAGTCGTACACGTCCGGCCGCATCATCTCGCGCCAGACGAGCGACCTCGACACCATCCGCGAGCTCCTCGACGGTGGTCTCAACGAGCTGGTCTCGGGCATTCTGTACGGCGCGTTCACGCTCGTCGCGCTGTTCCTCGTGGACTGGCAGTCGGGCCTGATCCTCACCTTCATGGGCATCCCGCTCTTCCTCCTGATGCGCTGGTTCTACTCGCGCTCGCAGCTCGTCTACCGCGAGTCGCGCGTCATCAGCGCGAAGGTGATCGTGAAGTTCGTCGAGACGATGACGGGCATCCGCGCCGTGAAGGCCTTCCGCAAGGAGGGGCGCAACGACGACGAGTTCGGCGGTCTCGCGCTGGACTACCGGGACGTCAACATGCGCTCGATCCGCCTGTTCGGCACGTTCGAGCCCGGGCTCATGGCCGTGGCGTCGTTCACCCTCGCGATCGTGATCGCGTGGGGCGGCATCCGGGTCGTCGACGGCGCGATGGAGATCGGCTTCCTGCTGTCGGCCGTGCTCTACGTGCGCAACTTCTTCTCGCCGCTGCAGGAGGTCGCGTTCTTTCTGAACTCGTACCAGTCCGCGACGGCGGCGCTCGAGAAGGTGTCGGGCGTCCTGGAGGAGGAGCCCACGGTTCCCGACCCGAAGAACCCGGTGGATCTGTGGGAGGCGAAGGGCCACATCCGGTTCGACGACGTGCTGTTCGGGTACTCGCAGGACCGCGTCATCCTTCCTGATTTCTCGCTCGACATCCCGGCGGGCCAGACGATCGCGCTCGTCGGCACGACGGGCGCCGGCAAGTCGACGCTCGCCAAGCTCGTGTCGCGGTTCTACGACCCGACGCGCGGTGCGGTGACGCTCGACGGCGTGGACCTGCGCAGCCTTCACCCGAAGGACCTGCGCCGCGCCATCGTGATGGTCACGCAGGAGGCGTACCTGTTCAGCGGCACGGTCGCCGACAACATCGCGCTGGGCAAGCCCGACGCGACGCTCGACGAGATCCAGGCCGCGGCGCGCGCGGTGGGCGCGGATGCCTTCATCCAGGCGCTCCCCGACGGCTACGGCACCGACGTCAACAAGCGCGGCGGGCGCGTGTCGGCGGGTCAGCGTCAGCTGATCTCGTTCGCGCGGGCGTTCCTCGCGAACCCGGCGGTGCTGATCCTCGACGAGGCGACGGCGTCGCTCGACATCCCGTCGGAGCGCCAGATCCAGGACGCCCTGCAGAGCCTGCTGGCCGACCGCACCGCGATCATCATCGCGCACCGCCTGTCGACTGTCGCGATCGCCGACCGCGTGCTCGTCATGGAGCACGGCGAGATCATCGAGGACGACACCCCCGAGGAGCTCATCGGCGGCACCGGCAAGTTCGCCCAGCTCCACGCCGCCTGGCGGGAGTCGCTGGTCTAGCCCCGTCCCGCTTCGACCCCGGATGCCCCGGCCCCCTGTCCACACAGGGGCGGGGCATCCGTCGTCCGGTCTCTTCCGAGCGCCGCGACGCCTTCCACAGGTCAACCGGGCTTCCACAGGAGCGAATCCGTCTGCGGGCTCCTGCAGAAGCCCGGTTGACCTGTCGAAGCGGTGGGGCAGGGCTGGAGGCGAGCCCGGGTTGCACGACCGTGGATCAGGCGTACGCGACAGAGACCGCGTGGGCGAGTGGATGCTGCGGCGCGAGGCCCGCGAGGGCTGCGGCGCCGTCGATCCCGTGGCCGCGGGGCTCGACGAGCGTGACGTCGAACTCGCTCGCGGCGATGTGCGACGTGAACGCCTCGCGCAGCTGCGGGGAGCGGAAGACGCCGCCGATCGCGCACGCGGCGAAGTGCTCGGACGCGTCGTCGGAGCGCACCCGGCGCAGCGCCGTCTCGACGCTGTGCGCGAGCTCGCCGCCGGCGCGCACCGTGATGTGCTGCGACACCGCGTCGCCCTCGGTCGCCAGCCTGGCGACGTGCGCCGCGAACGACGCGACGACGCTCACGCGCTCGGGGTCGGACTGCAGGTGGATGTACGCCTGGGTGAGGTCGGGCCAGCGTTCTTCGGCGACGGCGCGGAGCGCGGTCGCGGGGCCGCGGCCGTCGTACTCGCGCATCACGGCGTCGAGCGCCTCGCGGCCGATCCAGTAGCCGCTGCCGGCGTCGCCCATGAGGTAGCCCCACCCGTCGACCCGGGCCACGCGCGACGCGCCGACCGCGAGCGTCACGACGCCGGTGCCCGCCGCGACGACCGCACCCCGCGTGTCGCCCAGCGCCCCGAGGAACGACGTCGTCGAGTCGTGCGCGAGGATCACCTCGTGCACCGCGGCGTCGTCGATGCGGGCGAGGAGGGCCGCAGCATCCGATTCCCGAGTCGTGAGGCCCGACACACCCGCGCTCACGACCGAGACGTCGGCGCCGGTGCGCTCGATCGCGGCGCGCGTGACGGCGGCGAGCTGGGGGAGGAGCGGCTCCGCGGTGCGGATGCCGGGGAACACGATGTCGTGCTCGCGCACGCGCACCTTGATGCCGGTCTGGCCCGCATCGATCGCGAGCACTGCCGCGGTCACCGCGCGACCCCGGCCGCGAGCGCCGTGTACTGCGCGCGCAGGTACTCGCCGGCGGGCTTGCCGTACGGGCAGTAGTCGTCGTTCGCCGTCGCCTCGTCAGCGGCGTACAGGCGTGCAGGCCAGTCCCACAACATGAATCCCCCCACCCACGCGCGCTCGGCGCACGCCTCGAACATGGCCCTGTAGTACCGCAGTTGCTCGCCGGGGGAAACCTCTCCCGGCAGCGACCAGTCGTTCGGCCGCGCGGCCGAACCCTCGCGGGACGGGCAGCCCGCCTCCATGAAGAAGAACGGCTTGCCGGATGCCTCGACCGCCGCCTCGATCCGGTCGAGCTCCGCCTCCCACCGGTCGACGGGGTAGTACCCGCTCGACGACACGACGTCGACCGCGTCCCACCAGGTGAGGCGGTCCTCCTGGTACTTGTCGCAGTTGTACGTCACGATGCCCGAGTACTCGGCACGCACCGCGGCGATGAGCTCGCGCCACTCGGCCTCGCGCGCGTCGGCGCGCACCATCTCGCAGCCGACGCAGAGCATCTCGCAACCCTCGGCCTCGGCGATCCGCGCCGCGTGCACGATGAACGCGCGGTACGACGCGAACCACTCGCCCCAGGTCGGTTCACCCGGGACGTCCTGGTCGAAGAACCCGATGTATGCGCGCCACGCGCCGTCGGCGACGTTGACGACGGGCTTCAGGCACACCTTCAGCCCGAGCGCCTTCGCCTCGCGGATCGCCCACACGATCTCGTCGTCGGTCACCGTCGGCTCGTCGCCGAACCGCACCTCGGTCGACTGCGCGGTCTCTTGCAGCGCCGAGTAGGCGAGCGCGGTCCAGTTCACGCCGTGGTCGGCCATGAGCTGCATCGATTCGGCCGCCTCGGCCGTCGCCCACGTGCCGCGCACGCCGGTCCAGCCCCAGGTCATCCCGGCCACGTACGACCCGAGCGCCTGGGCGGTCTCGCCGGTCACGCGACGACCAGCTCGTTGGCGGTGCGCAGCACCCGCGGATCGGAGAGGACGGATGCTGCGAGCCCGCCGCCGTCGTGACGCACGACGATCGTCGTGCTCTCGCCCGGCAGCAGGGTGACGAGGGCATCCGACGCGACGGCGTCGGCATCGACCTTGTCGACGAGGAGCGCGAGGTCGCGCACGAGCGTGGATGCGGTGAGCGTCACCGCCGTGCCGCCGGGCGCCGGCTCGGTGCGGACCTCGACCTCGGCCGCGCCGAGCGCCGAGTCACGGGGCTCGGCGAAGAACCAGAAGCCGCGCACCTCGTCGACCCCCGCGACGACGAGTTCGGCGGCCGCGTCGCCGGCCTCCGCGACCTCGGCGGGCAGGGTGACGGTCACCGTCTCGCGCGGTGCCAGCGCGACCGGCGTCTCGAACCGGGCGCGCTCGTCGCCCGCGAACCCGAGGCGGCGTGCCACGAACGCGCCGGACCATGACTCGGCGGTGTCGTTCACGAGCACCGCCGCGAGCCCGCCCTCGCGCGGCTGGATCGTCGCCAGGCGCGGGGCGAACGCGTTCTTCAGCCCGTAGTACAGCGGCTTCGGGCGCTCGTCGCCGTCGATCGCGGCCCACGAGGTGACGGGCCAGCAGTCGTTGAGCTGCCACACGATCGCGCCCTGCGTGTGCGGCGCCCACGAGCGGAAGTGCTCGAGCGCGGTGCGCACGGCGAGCGCCTGGTTGAGCTGCATCGCCCAGTGCCAGTCCTCCATGGCCTCCGGCATCCGGAAGTGCGGGATCAGCCCGTTCGAGAGCTTGGTGTTCCCCTCCATCGCCTTCTGGTGCACGATCATGCCCGGCGACTCGGGGGTCAGCGGTGCGTCCGATACCGACCGCACGAGGGTCGACCACGCCGGCGGCCCCTGCCAGCCGAATTCGGCCACGAACCGCGGCCGGTGGTCGCGGTAGGTGTGCCAGTCGAGGCGGTTCCACTGCTCCCACAGGTGCATCGAGCCGTGCTGCTCGTCGTTGGGGTGCGGGCCGGTCTGCGTCTCGCCGTCCCACGCTGTACCCGGGCTGAAGGGGCTGCCGGGGGCATAGGGCACGTGCGGCGCGAGCTCTGCGACGAGTGCGGGGAACAGCTCGTAGTAGTACTGCGCACCCCACGTCTTGCCGTCGAGGCGCAGCTTCCAGCCCCAGTCCTCGTAGCCCCACAGGTTCTCGTTGTTGCCGGTCAGCAGCACGAGCGAGGCGTGGTGGCCGAGCCGCACGATGTTCTCGCGCGCCTCCGCCTCGACCTCGGAGCGCAGCGGCTCCTCCTCGGCGTACGCGGCGCACGCGAACAGGAAGTCCTGCCAGACCAGCAGGCCCAGCTCGTCGGCGAGCTCGTAGAAGTCGTCGGACTCGTACAGCCCCCCGCCCCACACCCGGATGAGGTTGAGGTTCGCATCGAGCGCCTGCGTGAAGCGGCGGCGCAGGCGGTCGCGCGTGACGCGCACGGTGAGCGCGTCGTCGGGGATCCAGTTGACGCCCTTCACGAACACCGGCTGGTCGTTGACGACGAGCGTGAACGGCGTGCCGGCCTCGTCGGGGGTCATGTCCCACCGGACGTCGCGGAATCCGACGACACGGTGGGTCGCATCGAGCACATCCGGGCCGTCGCCGTGAAGCCGCACGTCCACGACGTACAGCGGCTGATCGCCGTAGCCTGCCGGCCACCAGCGCTGGACGGCATCGAGGTCGAGGCGCACGCGCGCCCGGTCGCCCTCGACCTGCACGAACGCACCCGGAAGAGCGTTCTCGTCGAGCCCCGGGCCGTTCACCGCGACGCTGACAGTGAGAGGAACGGATGCTGCGTTCCCCGCCCGCTCGAGCTCCACCTCGACCGCGATCGACCCGGCGTCGCCCTCCGGCGTCGCCACCACCCGCGTCTGCGCGAGGCGCGCGACCGACCAGGACTCGAGCCCGACCGGCTTCACGATGCCGCTCGTGTACGTCGCGATGCCCCAGTCCCACCCGAAGCTGCAGGCCGACTTGCGGATCGCGTCGTAGGGGAGCGGGTACGGGCGCTGCCGCACCCCGAGCGCTACGCTCTGCTCGTTGGCGTACTTCACGGGCGAGCGGAAGCGCACCACGAGTTCGTTCTCGCCCTCGACGAGCGCGTCGCGCACGTCGAACCGGTACGAGCGGTGCTGGTTGGCCGTCGCCCCGATCTCGCTCCGGTTCAGGAGGATCGTGGTCACGGTGTCCAGGCCCTCGAACACGAGATCGGTGCGATCGGCGTCGTCCCGCGCCCACACGAACGTCGTCGCGTACGTCCAGTCGACCAGACCGATCCATGCCAGCGCCGACTCGTTGTCGTCGAGGAACGGGTCGGGGATGAGACCCGCCGCCAGCAGGTCGGTGTGCACGCACCCCGGCACACTCGCCGCAACGGCGGCCGTAGCATCCGGGAATCCATCCGGAACCGGGCCGGCTGCGGCGCGGAGCGTCCAGCCGGCGTCGATCGGACGGAGGGAGAGGGAAGAGGTCACTTGACGGCTCCTGCGGTGAGGCCCTTGTAGATCCAGCGCTGAAGCAGCAGGAAGGCGATGAGGGTGGGGATGATGACGAGGACGGTGCCGGCCGAGATGACCTCCCACTGTGCGCCGAACGGTCCCTTGAACCGGAACAGCGAGGTGGAGATGAGGCCCTCCGACGGCAGGTAGAGGAACGGGGCGTAGAACTCGTTGTACACCGCGATGCCCTTGATGATCACGACCGTCGCGATCGCCGGACGAAGCAGCGGCAGCACGATGCGCCAGTAGATGGTCCAGCGGTTGGCGCCGTCGATCATCGCCGCCTCGTCGAGCGAGACCGGGATCGACTGCATGAACTGGATGAACAGGTAGATCGCGATGATGTCGGTGCCCATGAAGAGCAGGATCAGCGCGGCCTTCGTGTCGTAGAGGCCCAGTCCGTTGATGAGCTGGAACGTCGCCACCTGGCTCGTCACGCTCGGGATCAGCGTCGCGACGAGGAACAGGCCGAACACCAGCTTCTTGCCGCGGAACGCGAACCGGTCCAGCGCGTACGCGGCCATCGTGCCGATGAAGATGGTGCCGGCGAGCGAGACGACGAGCACGATCGTGGTGTTCACGAAGCCCTCGAGCATCTTGCCGCTCGTGAACGCGGTGACGAAGTTGTCGAAGTTGAGCCAGTTCTCGGGCGGGTCGAAGGGGCCGGTCTGCGCGTACTCGGGCGCCGTCTTGAGGCTCGCGAACAGCAGGACCGACAGCGGCAGCAGCGTCACGACCGCCGCGACGATCAGGCTGAGGTACTTGGCCGTCGTCGCGCTGACGCCGCGAAGGCGCTCGAGCGGCGAGCGGCCGCGGGTGACACGCGGCGGCGTGGTGCGCTGCGGCATCGTGCGGAGGTCTTCGGTGGTGGTCATGTCAGGTCGACCTTCTCGTCGGGGAACACCTTTCGCTGGATCCACGTGACGACCAGCACGATCGCCAGCAGCACCACGGCCATCGCGGACGCGAGCCCGACCTGCCGGAAGGTGAACGCGGTCTGCAGCGTCTGGATCACGAACGTGGCCGAGCCGTTGGCGCCGCCGGTCATGATGAACGGGATCTCGAACACGCTGAGGCTGCCCGCGATCGCGAGGATGAACGACAGTCCGATCACGCGGCGGATGCCGGGGAAGATGATGGCCCAGAACTGCTGCCAGCGGCTCGCGCCGTCGAGGTCGGCCGCCTCGTACAGCTCGTAGGGGATCGACTGAATGGCCCCGAGGAAGAGCACGAAGTTCATGCCGGTGTAGCGCCAGACCGAGGTGCCGGCCAGCGACCAGTTCACGACATCGGGGTTGCCGAGCCACTGCGGCGGGTCGCTGACGCCGAACCAGCTGAGCACCGTGTCGAGGGTGCCGCCCGGCTGGAACAGGTAGAGGAACACGAACCCGATCGCGACGCCGTTGATGAGGTACGGGAAGAACAGGATTCCGCGGAAGAGGTTCGAGAAGCGCGTCGAGAAGCTGAGGAGCGTGGCGAAGTACAGCGCGATCGCCATCTGCGCGAACGACGCGAAGAAGTAGTACAGGCTGACGCCGAACACCGAGAAGATGCGCGGGTCGGTGAACACCTGCACGTAGTTGTCGAGACCGACGAAGTTCTTCTCGAGGTCGATGCCGTCCCAGTCGGTGACGCTGAAGTAAAAGAGGTTCACCGCCGGCCAGTAGGTGAACAGGAGGAGCAGCCCCACCGCCGCGGCGAGGAAGAACCACGGGGTGAGGTGCTGCAGGACGCTCCGTCCGGCGGAGCCGCCGCGCCGGCGGCCGGCCCGGCGGGGTGAACCGCCGAACCGGCGCGCGCGAAGCGGCGCGGAGAGGACGGCAGGGGCATCCGCCGGTGCCGCACCGGGTGTCGCAATGGCCATGTCGCTGCCGTCCCCGTCCGCTCAGCCCTGGAGCTTCTCGACCGACGCGCCCCAGCGCTCGTTCAGCTCGGCGAAGTAGCTGTCCTTGTCGCCGTCGGCGGCGCCGCGGGCGATGTCCACGAGCTTCTGCCGGTAGATCGGGCCGTACAGGTCGATCTGCGCGTCGTCGGCCACGTTGTTGATGAGGCCCTCCTTGCCGGCGGGGGCGGGGTTGATCTCCATGAGCTCGACGCCCGCGTCCTCGAAGCCGGCCAGGTTGTCGGGGAGCGGCTTGTCGATGACGGGCGAGATCATGCCCTGCGACTCGGTGTAGCCCGAGTCCTCGACGACCCACTGGATCCACGCCCACGCGGCGGCCTTGGCCTTGGAGTGCTTGCTGACGGCGAGGTTGTAGTCGCCGCCGATGACGGCGAGCTGCGTGCCGTCGACGTTCGCCGGGAACGCCATGTAGCCGATGTCGTCGGCCGAGCCGCCGTTGTCTTCCGCGGCGGCCTGCATCTGCGAGATCGCCCACGAGCCGAGCGTCATGGCGGCGATCTTGCCGGTGCCGAGGTCGACCTTCGACTTCTCCCAGTTGGTGGTGAGCGGGTCGTCCTCGGTGAGGCCGGCGGCGACGCTGTCGTACAGCAGCGAGTCGATCGCGTAGACGTCGGTGCCCTCGGTCCACGGTGCCGTGTCTTCCGCCATCGTGATGGGGGCGTCCGCGTCGTCGGTGACGACGCCGAGGTTGCCGAAGCTCTGCGTGAGCGGCCAGCCGTCCTTGTAGTTCGTGTAGAGCGGGATGGCGTCGGTGTTGTCCTTCACCTGCTGGAGCGCCTCGAGCCACTCGTCCTCGTTCGTGGGCAGCGCGGTGACGCCGGCCTCTTCGAAGACCTTCTTGTTGTAGACGACGCCGTTCGCGTTGCCGCCCCACGCGATGCCGTACTGCGTGCCGTCGTAGCTCGCCGCCGGGAGGAAGCGGTACGTGTCCTCGAAGCCGGACGTGTCGCCGAGCGGCTCGAGGAACTGCTCGTACTGCTCGGGCTTGATCGCGGGGATGCCGATGACATCGCCGTAGTTGGTCGTGCTCATGCGCGTGAGCATCTCGCCGGCGTAGTCGGTGATGCCCTCGAACGTGACGTTCACGTCGGGGTACTTCTTGTTGAACTCGTCGGCGTACTTCTGGAACGTGCCGTCCTCGACCAGGTCGGTGCGCCACGTGACGACCTTGATGTCGCCCGCGACCTCGCCGTCGATCGTGTTGTCGGCGTCGCCCGCGCCGCCGCCCGCGCAGCCGCTGATCGCGACCGCGGCGGTCGCCAGCAGCGCGATGCCCGCCAATGCCTTCTTCGCCATGTGATTCTCCTTGTCAGGTTCGCCCTTGAACTGCCGGTGCGCGTCGCCGCACCGTTGCGTGGTTCGTCGCGCGGTCAGAATAGGCGGGTTCGAAGCGGTTCCGCAAGCATCGAATGTCAGCGCTGTCTTGTCTTGTCCGATCATCATGATTCGGAGAAACAACGCCCCTGAACTGGCCTTATTGTGTATTCGATAGCGGATGCCTCACCTCAATGTCTCGGTAATGTCCCACGTGGACATTCCCGGCCCCACGGTGCTAGCGTGAAGCCCGCAGCGGCAAGGAGGCCCGATGACGGTTCAGCAGCGCGCGACCCTCGAAGACGTCGCGCGGCTCGCGGGTGTGAGCTCGAAGACGGTTTCGCGCGTCTTCACCCACCGCGATCTCGTCGCGCCTGAGACCGTCGAGCGCGTGCTCGGCGCCGCCAAGCGCCTGCGCTTCCGTCCCAACCCGCTGGCGCGCAGTCTGCGACGAGGAGGCCCGACCAACACGATCGGGTTCATCATGGGCGAGCTGAACAACCCGTTCTACTACAAGCTCGCCGCGGGCATCGAGCGCGAGCTGTCGGCCCACGGGTTCTCGCTCGTCGTGGCCACCACCGACGACACGGCAGAGGGCGAGGAGCGCGTCGCGGACGCCCTCCTCGGCCAGCGGCTCGGCGCGCTGCTGCTCATCCCCGTCGCCGACGACCAGTCCTATCTCGAGGGCGAGCGCCACCTCGGCACCCCGGTGATCGCGATCGACCGGCCGGCGCGCAACCTCGTGGCCGACTCGATCGTGCTCGAGAACCACCGCGGTGTGTTCGACGCCACGACCCGCTTGCTCGAGCGGGGCCATCGCCGCATCGGCTACATCTGCAACCCGGCATCCGTCTTCACGCAGGCCGAGCGCCTGCGCGGCTACCGAGACGCGCTCGCCGCGTACGGCGTCACCGACTCGTCGCGATGGGAGCGGCTCGCCGACGACCTCGCCGTCCCCGCCGACGGTTTCATCGCCGACCTGCTCGACCATCCCGACGCCCCCACCGCGATCATCACCGGCAACAACCGCGTGACGATCGGCGCGCTGCGGGTGCTGCGCGATCGCGGCGACGCCACCACCGCCCTCGTCGGCTTCGACGACTTCGACACCGCCGACGTGCTCGGGGTGACCGTGATCAGCTACGACCCGCTCGCGCTCGGCAAGGCCGCCGCGACGCTCGCCATCGAGCGCATGCAGGACCCGGCCGGCTTCACCCGGCAGCTCGAGATGCCGACGTGGATCGTCGAGCGCGGCACCGGCGAGCGCACCCCCGCAGAGAGGACCACCGCATGACCCCCGGCTTCGTCCGCCTCGAGAGCGAGGGCGTCGGCGTGCTCGTCGACGCCCGCGGCCCCGGCCTTCCGCACGTGCTGCACTGGGGTGCGCCGGTCGGCGGGATGACGGATGCCGATGCCGACGCCCTCGCGAGGGCCCTGAGCCGCCAGACCCCGCCCGGCACGCTCGACGCCGCGTGGCAGGTGTCGCTCTCGCCGCAGGAGGGCGACGGGTGGACGGGCCGCCCCGGCATGCAGCTGCGCCGTGACGGCGTGCTGCACCATGCGCGGTGGGAGGTGCGCCGCCTCGAGGCCGACGACCGGTCGTTCACCGTCGAGGCGGGGGACGAGGCATCCGCTCTCCGCCTGTCGATCACGGTCGGCATCGAGGCCGGCGGAGTGGTGTGGGTGCAGCACGCGCTCGCCCACGAGGGCGACCACGCGGCGGTGCCCATCGACGTCGACTGGCTCGAGGCGACGCTGCCGGTGCCGTCGACGACCGACACCCTGCTGACATTCGACGGCCGCTGGACGCGGGAGAAGCGCCCCGTCGTCACGCCCTTGCCGGCCGGCGCCACCGTGCGGCAGACGCATCGCGGCCGCCCGGGGCACGACAACCCCGTCGCCGCCATCGCGGGGATCGGGGAGCCGCGCTGGCAGAGCGGCGCGCTGTGGGGCGTGCACCTCGCGTGGTCGAGCGACCTCACGACGCGGGTCGATCGCATCACCGACGCGGTGACCCTCATCGGCGCCGGCGAGCTGCTGCGCCCCGGCGAGATCCGGCTCGAGCCGGGCGACGAGTACCGGTCGCCGCGCGCGGCGTTCGTGCACACGGCCGAGGGCCTCGACGGTTTCGCGCACCGCGTGCACACGTGGCTTCGGGCCAGGCCGCAGCATCCGTCGTCCGTCCGTCCTCTCGTGCTCAACACGTGGGAGGCCGTGTACTTCGACCACGACGCGGACCGGCTGGCCGCGCTCGCCGAGCGCGCCGCCGAGGTCGGCATCGAGCGGTTCGTGCTCGACGACGGATGGTTCCAGGGGCGCCGAGACGACTCGACGAGCCTCGGTGACTGGGTCGTCGACCGGACGGTGTGGCCCGACGGGCTCGGTCCGCTCGCGGCACGTGTGCATGAGCTGGGCATGCAGTTCGGGCTGTGGTTCGAGCCCGAGATGATCAGCCTCGACTCCGACGTCGCCCGCACGCACCCCGACTGGCTGCTGCACGAGCCCGGCCATCTCGCGCACGACGCCGGCGTCTCGTGGCGCGGGCAGTACGTGATGGATCTCGCGAACCCCGATGCCTACGCCCACGTGCTCGGGCAGATCGACGCGCTCGTCGGCGAGCTCCGCATCGACTTCATCAAGTGGGACCACAACCGCGACCTCGTCGAGAGCGTGCACGAAGGGCGCCCGGGCGGGCACGCCCAGATGACGGCGGTCTACGCGCTCATCGCGGAGCTGAAGTCGAGGCATCCATCCCTCGAGATCGAGTCGTGCTCGAGTGGCGGTGCGCGCACCGACCTCGGCATCCTCGACGTCACCGACCGCGTGTGGGCGAGCGACTCGAACGATCCGGTGGAACGACAGGACATCCAGCGCTGGACCGGCCTGCTGCTGCCGCCCGAGCTCGTCGGCGCGCACGTCGGCCCGACGACCTCGCACTCGTCGGGGCGCACCACGGCGCTGTCGTACCGCATGGCGACGAGCCTCATGGGTTCGGCCGGGTTCGAATGGGACATCCTGTCGGTCGGCGACGACGAGACCGCCACGATCACGCGCTTCGCCGCGCTCTACAAAGAGCTGCGGGCGATCGTGCACGGTGGACGGATGCTGCACCCCGAACTCCGCGATCCCGCCTGGCGGGCGACGTCCTTCGTCACGGACGAGGCCGCAGTGGTGGTCGTCGCGACGGTGGCGAGCCTCGAGGATGCGCGCGCCGAGCGCCTGCGCCTGCCCGGGCTCGACCCGGCGCGCCGCTACCGCGTGCGCGTGCGCCGCGAGATCGGGGCGGCCGAGTACGGCTGGATCGCCCCGGAATGGTTCACCGCCGGCGAGATCGAGCTGCCCGGCTCCGTGCTCGCCGAGGTCGGCCTGCAGCTGCCGACGCTGTGGCCCCTGCAGGCGTTCGTGCTCCACCTCGAGGCCGTCTGACCTCGAGGCGGTGCGGGGTCAGGCCAGCGACGCGAGGAAGGCGGCCTGCTTCGGGAACTGGAACGCCTGGCCGCCCTCGTGGCCGTTGTGCGTGTAGACCTCGATCTGCTTCGTCGCAGTGGTGTGCCGGTTGAACGCGGCGTACACCGTCGACGGCGGGCAGATGGTGTCCATGAGGGCGACGGAGTACAGGGCCGCAGCATCCGCCCGCTTGGCCATGTTGACGCCGTCGAAGTACGACAGCGTCTCGAAGACCCGCTCGTCGCGGCCGCGGTGCACGGCAAGGTACCGCACGACCTCCTGGTAGGGGTCGTCGCCCGTGAGGCCGACGGCGCGCTCGAAGTGGCAGAGGAACGGCACGTCGGGCATGACGGCGACGATGCCGTCAGACAGTCCCGCGGCGGCGATCGCGATGCCGCCGCCCTGGCTCGCGCCGCACACGGCGACGCGGCCGGCGTCGATCTGCGGCAGTGCGCGCACGGCGTCGACGGCGCGCACCGCGTCCGTGAAGACGCGGCGGTAGTAGTACGTCTCGGGGTCCTCGATGCCGCGGGTCATGAAGCCCGACGACGAGGGGCCGGTGCCGTGCGGGTCGAGGGTGTCGCCGCCCGAGCCCCACATCGAGCCCTGGCCGCGCGTGTCCATGAAGAGGTGCGCGTAGCCGGCGGCGGCCCACCCGAGGCGCTCGCCCGCGAGACCGCGACCCCCGCCGTACCCCTGGTACTCGACGACCGCGGGAAGCGGGCACTCGGCGCCGGCGGGCAGCGTCAGCCACGCCTTGACCGGGTCGCCGCCGAAGCCGGGGAAGGTCACGTCGAAGATGTCGACCAGCGTGTACGGCGTCTCGAGGCGCACGACGTCGGGTGCGGCATCCCACTGCCGCGCCTGGGCGAGCGTGTCCGCCCAGAAGGCATCGAAATCGGCGGGCTCGCGCACGTCGGGGGCGTAGTCCGCGAGTTCCGCGGGAGGCAGATCGAATCTCGGCACGCGCTTACACTAGCGCGTCGCGCGGAAGCGCTTCGACATCGCTTCGCGAGAAGGCGACGGGGTCTCGATGGGGGAGGGGTATTCGAGGCCCCGCCGCCGGTCTCTGGGCGCCGGACGGCGCTGTGTGGGGAAGTCTTCGGGTTGTTCGTGCGACGTTGCGTCAGAGACGGATCTCTGCGATCACCTCACCGTACTCGGTCTCGCCGACCGGTGTGAAGCCCACGCGCTCGAAGAATGCCTGCGGACCCCCTTCTCCGGCTTCGTAGATGACGTTCACGTGGTCCATTCCACGGTTGCGCGCCTCTTCAAGGAGACCGTCCACGGCGAACCGGCCGACGCCGCGGCCCTGGTCGTCGGCGTCGACGTTGATGCGCCACAGCACCGACTGGAAGTGCTCCTGCGGGTCCTCCAGGTCGAAGTTGCCGCTCACGAACGCGACGACCTCTTCGCCGTCGACGACGACGCGCTGCCACGTCGTCTGAGGATTCACGACCGTCGCCGCGATGCCGTAGCTGACCGGGGAGAGGAACTCCTCCTGACCAGGCTTGAGCGACATATTGTTGACCGCCACGATGGTTGCGGCGGACAGTTCGACGAGTCGCAGTTCACCCATGGACCACAGGCTAGTCCCCCCGGCGGCATCCGGCATTGTCGGAGTCACGGATTAACACGGTGTTCATACGTCGAAGTATCTTGACGTCGAGATATCTCGGGCGCTTGCGATAGGCTGAACGCCGACCCGCAAGAAGGACGTGACTGGTGACCGACTCGACCATCATCTACACCTACACCGACGAGGCACCGGCCCTCGCGACCGCATCGTTCCTGCCGATCGTGCAGGCCGTGACCCGTCAGGCGGGGGTGGACGTCGAGACGCGCGACATCTCGCTCGCGGGCCGCATCCTCGCGGCTTTCCCGCAGAACCTCACCCCCGAGCAGCAGGTCGGCGACGCCCTCGCCGAGCTCGGCGGCCTCGCGACCCTCCCCGAGGCGAACATCATCAAGCTGCCGAACATCTCGGCCTCGATCCCGCAGCTGAAGGCCGCGATCGCCGAGCTGCAGGCGCAGGGCTACGACATCCCGGACTACCCCGACGAGGCGCAGTCCGTCGAAGACAAGGACGTCCGCGCCCGCTACGACCGCATCAAGGGCTCGGCCGTCAACCCCGTGCTCCGAGAGGGCAACAGCGACCGCCGTGCGCCGCTGTCGGTGAAGAACTACGCGCGTAAGCACCCGCACCGCAACAAGGCGTTCGGCGAGGGTTCGAAGACGCGCGTCGCGACCCTCGGTCACGACGACTTCAAGTCGAACGAGAAGACCACCGTCATCCCCGCCGACGACGTGCTCTCGATCCGCTTCGCCGCGGCCGACGGCACCACCACCGAGCTCAAGACCGGCATCAAGGTGCTCCCCGGCGAGATCGTCGACGGCACGTTCCTGTCGGCGGCCGCGCTCGACGCGTTCCTCGCCGAGACGCTCGAGACCGCCAAGGCCGAGGACGTCCTGTACTCGGTGCACCTCAAGGCGACGATGATGAAGGTCAGCGACCCGATCATCTTCGGCCACGTCGTGAAGGCCTACTACGCCGACGTGTTCGACCGCTTCGGCGACAAGATCGCCGAGGCCGGCCTCACGCCGAACGACGGCCTGGGCGCCATCCTCGCGGGGCTCGCCGACGTCGAGGGCGGCGACGAGATCGCCGCCGCGTTCGCCGCGGCGACCGACAGCCCGCGCCTGTCGTACGTCAACTCCGACAAGGGCATCACGAACCTGCACGTGCCGTCCGACGTCATCGTCGACGCATCGATGCCGGCGCTGGTCCGCAACGGCGGCAAGCTGTGGGGCGCCGACGGCGGCGAGGCCGACACGCTGGCCGTCATCCCCGACTCGTCGTACGCGGGCGTCTACCAGACCGTGATCGACGACGTCATCGCACACGGCCCGCTCGACCCGGCCGCCATCGGCACCGTCCCGAACGTGGGCCTCATGGCGCAGGCGGCCGAGGAGTACGGCAGCCACGACAAGACGTTCGAGCTCGCCGCCGCCGGCACCGTCCAGGTCGTGAACCATGCCGGCGACGTGCTGCTCGCGCACGAGGTCGCGCCCGGCGACATCTGGCGCGCGACGCAGACCAAGGACGTCGCGATTCGCGACTGGGTGAAGCTCGCCGTCACGCGCGCCCGCGCCACCGGCGCCCCCGCCGTATTCTGGCTCGACGAGAACCGCTCGCACGACGCGGCGCTCATCGCGAAGGTCAAGACGTACCTCGCCGACCACGACACCGACGGGCTCACGATCGAGATCCTCGCGCCCGCCGCCGCGACCCAGTACTCGCTGGACCGCCTGCGCAAGGGCGAGGACACCATCTCGGTGACCGGCAACGTGCTGCGCGACTACCTCACCGACCTGTTCCCGATCCTCGAGGTCGGCACCAGCGCCAAGATGCTGTCGATCGTCCCGCTCCTCGCGGGCGGCGGGCTCTTCGAGACCGGCGCGGGCGGCTCGGCCCCCAAGCACGTGCAGCAGCTCCTCGCCGAGGACTACCTGCGCTGGGACTCGCTGGGCGAGTTCTTCGCGCTCGCCGCATCGCTCGAGCACCTCGCCGACTTCACCGACAACGCCAAGGCGCAGGTCCTCGCCGACACGCTCGACGCGGCGACCGGCACGTTCCTCGAGAACGACAAGTCGCCCGGACGCGCGCTCGGCACCATCGACAACCGCGGCAGCCACTTCTACCTCGCGCTCTACTGGACGCAGGAGCTGGCGAAGCAGCAGGCCGACGCCGACCTCGCGGCGGCGTTCACCCCGGTGGCCGAGGCGCTCGCCGCGAACGAGCAGAAGATCGTCGACGAGCTCCTCGCCGTGCAGGGCTCGGCCGTCGAGATCGGCGGCTACTACCGCCCCGACACCGAGCTGGTCGCAGCCGTCATGCGCCCGTCGCAGACCTTCAACGAGGTCATCGACGCGCTGTAACACCGACGGACGGGAAGGGCGGATGCTTCGGCATCCGCCCTTTCGGCGTCTCCGGGCCTGTTGATCCCGAGGTCGCGCAGTCCTACCCTGGGGGCGCCACCGCCGCTGGGGAGGGGCGGCCCGCCCAAGGGGGGACGATGTCGTCTGCGCTGTACACGCTCGGACGCTGGGCGTTCCGCGCGCGCGGCCTCGTGCTGGGCGTGTGGATCGCGGTGCTCATGGCGCTGTTCGCGGGCGCGGCGCTTCTCGGCACCGGCACTGACAACACGTACACGATCCCGGGCACCGAGTCGCAGGAGGCGCTCGACGCCCTCGGCCGCACGTTCCCGCAGGTGAGTGGAGGGTCGGCGCAGCTGATCGCCGTCGCCGCGTCGGGCGAGTCGGCGACCGATCCGGCGTTCGAAGCGGCGGTCGAGGCATCCGTCGATCAGATCGCCCAGATCCCGCAGGTGTCGTCGGCGACGTCGCCGTACGGGCAGTCGTCGTCGGCGAACATCAGCGCCGACGGCGACGCCGTGCTGGTGCCGATCCAGCTGACGGTGAGCGGCACGGCCGTGCACGCCTCGACCGGTGAGGCACTGCAGGACGCGGGCGCGGCCCTCGAAGCAGCCCTTCCCGCAGGCTCGGAGGTGTCGGTCGGCGGGCAGCTGTTCTCGCAGAGCTCAACGGGCATCAGCATCACCGAGCTCATCGGCATCGGCGTCGCGTTCGTCGTGCTGGTGTTCACGTTCGCTTCGCTGGTGGCGGCCGGGCTGCCCCTGGTGACGGCGATCGTCGGCGTCGGCGCGTCGCTCTCGCTCGTGACGATCGCGACGCGGTTCACCACGATCACGTCGACCACCCCGCTTCTCGCCCTCATGCTGGGACTCGCGGTCGGCATCGACTACGCGCTCTTCGTGCTCGCCCGGCACCAGGACCAGCTCAAGGAGGGGATCGAGCCCGAGGAGGCCGCCGCGCGCGCCATCGCGACCTCGGGGTCGGCGGTGGTGTTCGCCGCGCTCACGGTGATCATCGCGCTCCTGGGACTCGTGGTCGCCGGCATCCCGTTCCTCACGACCATGGGGGTCGCCGCGGCCGTCGCCGTGGCGCTCGCGGTGCTCGTCTCGCTGACGCTGACGCCCGCGCTGCTGGGGTTCGCGAAGTGGCGCGTCGTGCCGCGACGCTTCCGTCCGGGACGGGGGACGGATGCCGCGGCCGCCGCCGAGCCGGACGCGTCGGCCGACGCCGTCGACGACGGGAAGGGCCGTGCGCTCGACGACGCCGAGGTGGAGCTCGTCGACCCGGCGGAGGAGGCGGAGGAGGCCGCGGACGCCGACGCGGAGGAGATGACGGATGCTGCCGCCCCGGGTGATGCACCGGGCCCCGGCGATGCCGACGCCGCCGCCGACGCGCCGCCCGCGACCCGGCGCCCGGGCGGGTTCTTCCGCGGCTGGGTGCACACCGTCACGCGCTGGCCCCTCCTGACGGTGGTGCTCGTCATCGGGCTGCTCGCGTTCGCGGCGCTTCCGGCGGCGCACCTGCGCCTCGCCCTGCCGGACGCGGGCTCGATGGCGGAGGGCGAGCCCGGCCGGGTGACATACGACCTCATCGCGGAGCACTTCGGGCCCGGCTACAACGGTCCGCTGCTCGTGACGGGCTCGGTGATCGAGAGCACCGACCCGGCCGGGCTGATGAGCGACCTGGGCGCCGAGATCGCGACAGTCCACGGGGTCGCGTCGGTGCCGCTCACTACGCCGAACGAGACCGGCGACACCGGCATCGTGCAGGTGATCCCCGCGGGCGGCCCCGACTCGGTCGCCACGGCCGATCTCGTCGCCGCGCTCCGCGGCATGCACGACCACTTCGAGAAGGAGTACGGCGTCGACCTCTCGGTGACCGGGTACACCGCGGCGGGCATCGACATCTCCGAACGGCTCGCCGGCGCGCTGCTGCCGTTCGGCATCCTCGTGGTCGGGCTGTCGCTCGTGCTCCTCGCGATGGTGTTCCGCTCGATCGTCGTGCCGATCACGGCGGCGCTCGGCTACGTGCTGTCGATCGGCGCCGCCTTCGGGCTCACCACCCTGGTGTTCGTCGACGGCTTGTTCGCGGGTCCCCTCGGAGTGGCGTCGGTGGGCACCGTCATCAGCTTCATGCCGATCATCCTGATGGGCGTGCTCTTCGGGCTCGCCATGGACTACGAGGTGTTCCTCGTCAGCCGCATGCGCGAGGACTACGTCCACCACGGCGAGCCGGTGCGTGCCGTGCACGACGGGTTCGCAGCATCCGCCCGCGTCGTCACCGCTGCCGCGACGATCATGTTCGCCGTGTTCGTCGCGTTCGTGCCCGACGGCGACGCCAACATCCAGCCGATCGCGTTCGGGCTCGCCGTCGGCGTGGTGATCGACGCCTTCCTCGTGCGCATGACGCTCATCCCGGCGGTGCTCGTGCTCTTCGGGCACCGCGCGTGGTGGATGCCGGCGTGGCTCGACCGGCTGCTGCCGTCGTTCGACGTCGAGGGGGAGGGGCTCGCGGAGGAGCTGGCGCTCGCCGACTGGCCGGGCCGCGACCTCGCGCTCGCGGCGGAGGGCGCCCGAGTGCACGGCAGCACGCTCGACGCCGAGCTCGAGCGGGGCGGCATCCTCGTGATCGAGGGAGCGGATGCTGCGGCCCGCCGCGCGATGCTCGCCACGCTGTCGGGCCGTGCCGAGTTCACCGAGGGACGTGTCAAGGTGGCCGGGTTCGTGCTGCCGGCGCGCGCCGCCACGGTGCGCGCACGCACGTCGTACTGGCGCGTTGCGCCGGACGGCGGGGACCTCGCGCTCGCGCTGGCGTCGCGGCCGGAGCTCGTGTTCGTCGAAGCGCTCGACGACGTCGGCTCGCCGTCGGCGCTTCGCCGTGTGCATGCCGAGCTGACCGCTGCCGTCGCGGCCGACCCGGCGCTCGCGCTCGTGGTCGCCGCACGCGACGCCCTCGAGGTCGAGCCGGCGCTCCCGGCCGGCGTCACGCCGGTCATCGCACGACTGGCCGGCGGGGACCGGGCGCTCATCGCAGCGGGCAGCGCCTCCGGCGCACCGGCGGAGGCGGGCTGATGGCCGCGTTCCGCGCCACGTCGGGGTCGCCCCGGCTCGGCCGACTCGCGGTCATCGGCCTGATCGTCGTCACGCTCCTCATCGGCGGGATCCTGGCGTGGGCGCTCGCCGCCCCGACCGCACACCCGGAGCGGCTGACGGCGGCCATCGTCAACGACGACGAGCCGGTGACCGTCGACGGGCAGTCCGTGCCGCTCGGGCGGCAGTTCGCGGCCGGATTGATGGCGGCGCAGGAACCACCGCAGCCCGGAGCCGACCCGGCCGACGCCCCGCCGCCGAGCCTCGACTGGGTGCTCACGAACGACGAGGACGCCGCAGAGGGGCTTGCGGCAGGGCGCTACGTGGCCGTTGTGCGGATTCCCCCGACCTTCTCGGCCGACGCCACCTCGATCTCGGGGCCGGGCGCCGACGCGCGGCAGGCGGTCGTCGAGGTGCGCACGACGCCCGCGTCGGCGTGGCTCGACCCGGCGCTGACCGGCGCAGTGACGAAATCCGCGACAGCGGCCCTCGGCCGTGAGCTCACCGGTCGCTACCTCCAGCAGGTGTACGCCGGCTTCAACTCGATCGCCGCCGAGATCGGTCAGGCGGCTGCGGGCGCGGATCAGGTTGCGGCCGGGGCGGCGTCCGCGGCGGCCGGGGCGGCGGACCTGTCGACCGGGGCGAGCGCGCTGTCATCCGGACTCGCCACCCTGAGCGCCGGCGCCGGCAGCCTCGCCGCCGGGCTCGCTCAGCTCGACGCCACCGCGCAGCCGCTCCCGGGGGCCGCCGCCGACGTCGCCGCCGGGGCGAACCGCGTGGCCGGGTCGCTCGACGAGGCGCTGCGGCAGGCGGATGCCGCGACCTTCGCCTTCGCGGAGGTCGTCGCCCAGGTGTGCGGCCTTCCGGGACCCGGAGGCCTCTGCGACCGCGCCACGAACGCGCTGCGTCAGCTCGAGGCCGCCGACGCGCAGCTGCGTGATCTCACGACGGGCGCCCGCCGGGTCGCGGTCGGCAACGACGCGCTCGCCGCGGCGCTGCCGCGGCTCGTGGGGGGCATCGGCGACGCGTCGGCGGGCGCGGGGGATATGTCGGCAGGCGCCGCCGCCTCGAGCACAGGCGGGCAAGAGGTGGCATCCGGCGCTTCCTCGCTGGCCTCCGGTGCTGCGCAGGTCGACCAGGGAGCGACCGAGGTCGCATCGGGACTCGAGACGGCCACCGGCCAGCTCCCCACGTACAGCGACGACGACATTGACACGCTGTCGGTGGTCGTCGCCGAGCCGGTGGTGGTGGACCAGGCGACGCCGGCCACCGGCATCCATTCCGTTCCGCTCTTCACGATGATCGCGCTGTGGCTGGGTGCCCTCGTCACCGCGATCGCCGTGCAGGCGGTGCCGACCGCGCGGCTGCTGAGCGGCACCGGCTCAGTCGTGATCGGTCTGCGCGCCGTGGTGCCGACCGTCGCGATCTGCGCCGCCCAGGGCGTCGTCGTCGGCGCGGCCGTGCTGGGTTCGGTCGGCGTGAACCCGCTGGAGTGGATCGCCTTCGTGGCCTCGGCGATGCTGTGCGGCGCGGTGTTCGGGCTCGCGAATCAGGGCCTCGCTGCCGCCTTCGGGGCGGGCGGCCGCATCATCGCGGCCCTCATCGCGATCGTCGCACTCGCCGCCGGGCTGGCGGGCACCGTGCCGCCGGTCGTCACGCAGGTCGCCGCGTCGCTGCCGACCGCGGCCGCGACAGCGCTCCTGCGGGCGGCGCTCACCGCCGACGCGGCCGGGGTCGTCCCCGCGATCATCGGGCTGGGCCTCACGGCCGTCGCCGGGCTCGCGCTCGTGATCGCCGGGGTCGCGGCACGGCGGCGCGTCAGCGCGGAGGCGTGATCGCGATCAGGCGTGGACCCAGACCTCGGTGCCGCGCGCGGTCCAGTCGTAGACGAACTTGGCGTCGTCGTTCCACATGTTCACGCAGCCGTGACTCTGCGGGAAGCCCAGGCGGCTGCGGAAGTTCGAGGCGCCGTGGAACGCGATGTCGGGGGCGAACCAGGTGATCCACGGCACGTCCTTCGTGCAGTAGCTGTTCACCGCGGCCGGGTTGTAGCAGAGCGCGCCCATGTCCTGGACGCGGGTGAAGGCGTTCACGGTGAAGTGCCCGGTCGGCGTCGGCGTGCCGGAGAGCCCCGACGAGATCGTGTACGTGGCGACCACGTTGCCGTTCTCGAAGAGGGTCGCGGTCTGGCTGGAGAGGTCGACCTCGACCGTGCGGGCGAAGGTCGAGACGACGGGTGCGACCTCGGTCACCGGCGTCTCGAGAACCGCGTTGCCCGAGGCCAGCTGCGTGGCGAAGTCGGAGGCGAGGTTCGTCGTGTCGCCGACCTCGCGCCCCGAGATCCCGGGCGCCTCCTCGCGGAGGACCTTGCCCGCCGAGTTGGTGATCACGGCGCCGTCCTCGGCCGGCCGGTTGACCGCTGCGGGCAGACCGTCCACCGCGGACTGGATGGCCGCCTTGTCGGCGGTGATGTCGTATGCGGCGTTCTCGGGATCGGGCGCGACGGTGAGCCAGCCGGCCAGCGTCGCACGGTCGATCGGCACCGTGCGCTCCTCACCGACGTAGAAGCCGGCGGTGTCGAGCATGCCGTTCAGCTGCGCCACGGTCGCGTCGGCGGTCTCGGTCGAGATGTCGGCGGCGACCTCCGCCTCGACCGGGTTGAGCTGCACCCGCGTCTCGCCGGCCTCGAAGGCCGCCTGGATCGCGTCCTGCACGGCGGCGACATCGATGCCGGCGCCGGCGACGGCCGGCGTCGCGACGTACGTCGCGGTGGCCGCGTCGAACTCGAGCGTCGCATCGGTCGGGTCGGTGTAGAGCTGCGGTGCGGCCTCGCGGAGGGCGGCCGTGGCGGCGGCGGGGTCGAGCTCGACCTCGGCATCGGTGGCGGCGAACCACGCCGTCGGGTTCCACATCGGGTGCTGCGCGAAGGCGGCGTCGGCGAGCGCCTTCGCGTCGACCGCGGCCCCGAGCTCGGCACCCGTGATCTCTGCGTCTTCGCCTGCGCCCGTGAGGACGACGGTCGTCTCGGCCAGGCGCTGCTCGATGACGTCGGCGGCCGCGCCGGGCGTCAGCCATCCCACCGGCACTCCGGCGACCGTGGTGCCGGGCGCGATGAGCACGAGCGACGACACGACGAGGCCGACCACGGCGACGCCGGCGGCCGCGCTGATCCAGAGCGCCGTGTGCTTCTTCTTCGGCTTGGGCTCGGCGGGCGCCCACGCGAGAGTGGGGGAGCCGTCGGCCGGAGCAGTCGCGGTCGCCGTGGCGACGGCGCTCGCCGCCTCGGACTCGGACGAGGCTCCGGCGGCCGGCGCGATCGCGGTCGCAGCCGCCGGGGCGAGCACTGCCGTGGCGACAGCCACGGTCTCGGCATCGACCTCGGTGTCGGCGGTGAGGGATGCCTCGGCCTCTGTCTCCGGCTCTGCCTCGACGGCTTCGGGCTCTGCCTCGACGGCTTCGGGCTCTGCCGCGGCTTCGGGCTCGGCCTCTGCCTCCGGCTCGACCTCTGCCTCGACGGCTTCGGGCTCTGCCGCATCTTCGGGCTCGGCCTCTGCGTCTGCCGCATCTTCGGGCTCGCCCTCGGCCGCGGGCTCGGCCTCGATGCCGGGTTCGACCTCGGCCTCCGGCTCGACGTCTGCCTCGACGGCTTCGGACTCCACGTCAGACTCGTCCGCGGCGTCGGCCGCGACGGACTCGGCCGTCTCGGCAAGCGCCGGGGCCTCAGCATCCGTCTCGTCCACGGCATTCGGTTCCGTGGTGTCCGTCGCTGCGGACTGCTGGTCTTCGACGGCCTGCTGGGCCTTGTCGGCGTCATCCCCGGACGCCATTCCGGCCTGCGACTCGGTCGTCAGATTCGTCACGCCACACCCCCGACTGTGATCAACGCGTACCCCCATGGTAGGCGACGCACCTGAGGGTGAGGTCACAGCCTGGTCACGCACGAACCGCCGGTCACGCCAGGAAACCCGTGCACGGTCATGTAACGATCGGGACACGGAGTATCACGAGTTTGTAAAGCACCCGATCAAATTGGTCCGCAGGACTTGCGAAAAGTTAGTTCGTAAGGTCTACTAACAAACATGCCTCACACGGAAGCGCGACGCGGCCCTTCCATTATCGACACGCCGCAGAGCCCCACCACGAATGCCCGCGCATTCGCCCCTGGACGCACGCTCCGCCAGGGCGCGAAGGTCCTGCCCGAGCACGCTCGCGGTCACAACCGATCGCTCGTGCTGCAGACGCTGTTCCACCAGGGCGCGATGAGCCGGGCAGACCTGTCCCGCGAGACCGGGCTCACCCGGGTCACGATCTCCGATCTCGTCGCCGAGCTCATCGCCGACGGGTTCGTCGCCGAGATGGGCGTGCGCGAGGCCTCGGGCCCGGGCAAGCCGGCCATCCTCGTGGATCTCGACCACGCCGGGCACCGCATCATCGGGCTCGACCTGTCGGGCAGTGACACCTTCATCGGCGCTGTGCTCACCCTCGACGGCAGCATCGTCGCGCGCCGCGAGGTAGCCGTGCCCGCCGCGGACACCCTCGTCGACACCGTCGTCGAGCTCGCCCGCGCCCTCGTCGCCGACTCCCACGCGCCCGTGCTCGGCATCGGCGTCGGCACTCCCGGTGTCGTCGACGACCGCGGGGTCATCCTCACGGCCCCGAACTTCGGCTGGGCCGGCTTCGACCTCGAGGGCGCGCTGCGCAATGCGCTCGGGGTTCCGGTCCTGGTGGCCAACGATGCCAATGCCGCTGTGCTCGCCGAGTACACGTTCGGCGGCGCGCCCGACGACGTGCTGCTCGTCAAGGTCGGCCGAGGCGTCGGCTCCGGCCTGCTGCTCGCGGGCCAGCCGATGCGCGGCAGCCGCTTCGCCGCGGGCGAGATCGGCCACGTCACCGTCGGCACCGACGGCGGCCCGCAGTGCGCGTGCGGCAAGGTCGGATGCCTCGAGGCCTGGCTCTCGGTGCCGTCACTGACCTCGCGGCTGAACGCCGCGGCCGATCCCGACGCCCACGAGGGCATCCTCCGCGACGCGGGGGAGCGGCTCGGCATCGCGCTGGCGCCCGTGGTGGGCGCGCTCGACGTGTCGGAGATCGTCCTCTCCGGCCCCCCAGAACTCCTCGGCGGCTCCCTCGCGGAGCAGACCGTCGAGACACTCCGCGCGCGCACGCTTGCGCCGTCCGTCGACGAAGGCGTGCGCGTGCGGATGACGGAGCAAGGCCAGGACATCGTCCTGCGCGGCGCGGCCGTCATGGTCCTGTCCGGACAACTCGGGGTGTCCTGACACAGCGCGACTCCCCGGCGGATCCCCCCGGATCCCGTAACAACACGGATGCTCCCCGCGGAGCCTCCACCCCCCGGATGGGCCACCCGGCCCAGCCGACACACCAAGAGAACACCGACAACGAAAGAAGACACCATGAAGAAGACGCTTGGAGCTGTGGCGCTCATCGGCGCCTCCGCACTGGTGCTCGCCGGCTGCGCCGGCGGCAGCGGCAGCGGCGGCGGCGGCTCGTCGTCCGAGGAGGGCGCCGAGATCCGTGTGTGGCTCGTCGGCACCGACACGCCGCAGGACGCCCGCGACTACCTCAAGACGACGTTCGAGAAGGAGAACCCGGGTTCCACGCTCACCATCGAGGAGCAGCAGTGGACCGGCCTCGTCGACAAGCTCACCACGAGCCTGTCGTCGAACGACAGCCCCGACATCGTCGAGATGGGCAACACGCAGGCCCCCGCGTTCACCTCGAGCGGGGCCCTCCTGAGCCTCGCCGACATCGAGGGCGAGCTGGGCGGCGACGACCTGCTCCCCGGCTTCGTCGAGGCCGGCAGCTGGGACGGCAGCCTGTACGCCGCGCCGTACTACTCGGGCGCCCGCGTCGTCTTCTACAACACCGCGATGTACGACCAGGCCGGCGTCGCCGTGCCCACGACGCTCGACGAGTACGTGTCGAACGGCGTCGCGCTCGCCGGCGCACTGCCGGGTGTCTCGGGCGTCTACTTCCCGGGCAAGGACTGGTACAACGGTCTGCCCTTCATCTGGGAGAACGGCGGCGAGATCGCCGTCCAGGACGGCGACGAGTGGGACGCGCAGCTGTCGAGCGACGAGTCGCTCGCCGGCCTCGCGCAGGTGCAGGAGCTCATGACCAAGGCGTCGCTCGCCCCCAAGGACGGCGACGAGGCCGACGGCTGGGTGCCCTTCCGCACCGAGCAGTCCGCCACGTACTCGGCTCCGAGCTGGGCCTACTGGTCGATTGTCGCCGACGAGGACAAGCAGCCGACGGCCGTCGCCGAGACCACCGGCTACTACGCCCTCCCGGGCATGGACGGCGGCGCCGCCCAGGTGTTCGCGGGCGGTTCGAACGTCGGCATCGCCGCGAAGTCGAAGAACCCCGACCTCGCCAAGAGCGCGCTCGAGATCATGCTGAGCGACGAGTACCAGACGATCCTCGCCGAGAACGGCCTCGTTCCCGCGCTGGTGTCGCTCGGTGACAAGGTCGCCGCGGCCACGCCCGAGCTCGCGACCGTCATCGCCGAAGCCGCTGCCAACTCCAAGCTCACCCCGGCTTCGCCGAACTGGGCGGACGTCGAGGCGCAGGGCATCATGCAGGACCTGTTCGTCAACATCGCGAACGGCGGCGACATCAAGGAGCTCGCCACCGCAGCCGACGAGCAGATCGAATCGATCCTGAACGGCTGACATCACTGAACGGGGTGCTCCGTGCCGCGGGGCACCCCGTTCCATGCCCGCACAGGGCTCGACACAATTCTTGAGAGGAGGTTTGCCATGACGACGATCCCCGCAGAGGCGTCGGCTCCGCCCGCCCCGTCACCCGAGTCGCGGCCAGACCCCGAACGGCCGAGGAAGCGCCGGTTCCCCTGGGCGCCGCTCGCGCTCCTGACGCCGGCCCTCATCATGCTCGTCGTCTTCATCGGCTGGCCGCTCGTGCAGCTGGTCATCATGTCGTTCCAGAAGTTCGGCCGCGCGCAGATCTTCGGCGCACCGCCCGAGTTCATCGGGATCGACAACTACGTCGGCGTGCTGACCGACCCCGAGTTCTGGGCGGTCCTCGGCCGCAGCATCGCGCTCTGCATCGTGAGCGTCGTCGCCACGATGCTTCTGGGTGTCGCGATCGCCGTGATGATGACCAAGCTCGGCGCCGTCATGCGCACGGCTGTCTCGGTGTCGCTGCTGCTGGCCTGGGCGATGCCCGCGCTCACCGCCACGATCGTGTGGGGGTGGATCTTCGACACCCAGTACGGCCTGGTGAACTACGTCCTCACCCAGATCACGGGTGAGAACTGGATGGGCCACAGCTGGCTCATCGAGCCCACGAGCTTCTACGCCGTCGCGGCCATCATCATCACGTGGGGAGCGATCCCGTTCGTCGCCTTCAGCACGTACGCGGCGCTCTCGCAGGTGCCCGACGAGGTGCTCGAGGCGGCCTCGCTGGACGGCGCGGGCGGCTTCGCCCGCTTCCGTCTCATCGTCTTCCCCTATCTGCGCTCGATCCTCCTCGTGCTGCTCGTCCTCCAGGTCATCTGGGACCTGCGCGTCTTCGCGCAGATCTACGCCCTCCAGTCGATCGGCGGGGTGCGCGCCGAGACGAACACGATCGGCGTCTACATCTACAGCGTGTCCATGGCGTCGGGTGACCTCGGCGCGGGCGGCGCGATCTCCGTGATCCTCGTCGTCATCCTCCTCGCCATCTCCGGGTACTGGATCCGCACCATGCTCAAGGAGGAATCGGAATCATGACCGCCCGTCCTCGCCGCGTCATCTCGCGCGTGCTCCTGAACGTCGCGGCCCTCATCGTCATCCTCGCGTCGCTGTTCCCCGTCTACTGGATGGTGAACACGTCGCTGCTGCCCGCGTCCGCGGTGCGGTCGACGACTCCGCACTGGTGGCCCGACGAGTTCACGCTCGCCAACTACCAGGAGGCGCTCACCGACGACAGCCTGCTCAACGCGCTGTTCAACTCGGTCGCCGTGACCGGCATCACGCTCGTGGTCGCCCTCGGCTTCGCGTTCCTGGGTGCGATCGCCGTGTCGCGCTACCGCTTCCGCAGCCGGTTCACGTTCATCATCGCGATCCTCGTCATCCAGATGATCCCGGCGGAGGCGATGATCGTCTCCGTGTTCCGGGTGCTCGACGGCTGGTACCTCCTCAACACGATCATCGGTCTGAGTTTCGTCTACATCGCGCTGGTGCTGCCGTTCACGATCTGGACGCTGCGCGGCTTCGTCAACGGGGTGCCCGCCGACCTCGAGGAGGCCGCGATGATCGACGGCTGCAGCCGCACCGGTGCGTTCTGGCGCATCACGTTCCCGCTGCTGGCTCCGGGCCTCATCGCTACCGGCGTGTTCGCGTTCATCCAGGCGTGGAACGAGTTCGTGTTCGCCCTCGTCATCATGACCAGGCCGGAGTCGCTGACCCTGCCCATCTGGCTCCGTGCCTTCGTGCAGGCCACGAAGGCCACGGACTGGGCGGTCGTCATGGCGGCCTCCACGATCATGGCCATCCCCGTCATCGTGTTCTTCCTCATCGTTCAGCACCGCATGACGAGCGGTCTGGTGGCAGGGGCGGTCAAGGGCTGATGCGCGCGAAGCACCACGCCGCCTCCCACGGGGAGGCCGGCCGATGAGGGTCGGGCTCGACGTCGGCGGCACGAAGACCGACGCCGTCGCGGTCGACGCCGAGGGCGCGATCGCGGGTCGCCTGCGCATCCCCACGGGATGGGGACCGGATGCTGTGGCCCAGACGGTCGTCGACGCGGTGCGTGCGCTCGGCTCCGAGGGCGGCGTCGACCTCTCGGCCGTGCGGTCGGTCGGCGTGGGCATCCCGGGCCAGATCGAGCCGGGCACCGGCCGCGTCGTGCACGCGGTGAACCTCGGCGTGGACGAGCTCGACCTCGCCGCCGCCGTCGCCCCGGCGCTGGGCGTGCCGGTGCAGGTCGAGAACGACGTCAAGGCCGCCGCGCTCGGCGCTCACGCGCTCCACACGCGGGACGGCGCCCCGGCGCCGGGATCGATGGCGTACCTCAACCTCGGCACCGGCATCGCCGCGGGCATCGTCTCTGACGGCGTGCTGTGGCGCGGCGCCCGCGGCACCGCCGGCGAGGTCGGCCACATCTCGGTCGACCCGAACGGACCCCTCTGCCGGTGCGGCCAGCGCGGCTGCATCGAGGCCTTCGCAGGCGGCGGCGCGATCGCCGAGCACTGGGCGCAGCGCTCGGCGCTGCCCGTGCGCGACGTCTTCGACGCTGCCGACGCCGGCGATCCGTCCGCGCGGCAGCTGCGTGCGGGGCTCGCCCGCGGCGTGGCCGCGGCGATCCGGGTACTGGTGCTCACGGCGGACGTCGATATCGTGGTCCTCGGAGGGGGAGTGACGGCGTTGGGAGACCGGCTGATGACGGATGTCAGAGCCGAGCTCGAGGCCAGTGCCGAGGCATCCCCGTTCATGCGCTCGCTGCATCTCGCCGAACGGGTCGAGCTGCTGCCGCCGGGTTCGCCGGCCGCGGCACTCGGGGCCGCGCTGGTGGGGGCGGAGGGCGACGCCACCCACGACGCAGAGGAAGCACTGGTCCATGGCTGAGATCGTCATCGTTGCAGACAAGGCCGCGGCGGGCGCGCTCGTCGCCGATCACATCGCAGAGCTCATTCGCTCGAACCCCGAGACGGTCCTGGGCCTGGCGACCGGGTCGACGCCGCTGCCCGTGTACGAGGCGCTGCGTTCGCGCCTCGAGGGCGTCGACCTCTCACGCGTGCGCGGCTTCGCTCTCGACGAGTACGTCGGCATCGACCCGGCGCACCCCGAGAGCTACCGCTCGGTGATCACGCGCGAGGTCGTCGAGCCGCTCGGTCTCGACCCCGCGCTCATCCGCACGCCCGACGGCACGCCGGAGGGCATCGAGCACCACGGCGAGGAGTACGACGAGGCCATCCGCGACGCCGGCGGCATCGACCTGCAGATCCTCGGCATCGGCACCGACGGTCACATCGGGTTCAACGAGCCCGGCTCGTCGTTCTCGTCGATCACCCGGGTGAAGACGCTCACCGAGCAGACGCGCCGCGACAACGCGCGCTTCTTCGACTCGGTCGACGACGTGCCCATGCACTGCATCACGCAGGGCCTCGGCACCATCCTGCGCGCCCGCCACCTCGTGCTGCTCGCGTTCGGCGAGGGCAAGGCGGCCGCGGTCGCCGGCGCCGTCGAGGGCCCACTGTCGGCGTCGCTGCCGGGCTCGGCCGTCCAGCTCCACCCGCACGCGACGATCGTCGTCGACGAGGCCGCCGCATCGCAGCTGACCCGCGCCGACTACTACCGCTACGCCTACGACAACAAGCCCGACTGGCAGGGCATCTGACCCCGCCTCCCGCCCCTCCGGACCCCTCCGTCGGGCCCGGACCCCGGAATCCGGACCCCGGACCCCGGACCCCTCGCTCGCGTCTTCGAATCAGGCGATGAGGCGTATTCAGGACGTTCTGCGGTGAATCCGTCCTGATTTCGCCTCATCGCCTGATTTCAAGACAGGCAGGCGGGGGATGGATGCTGCGCCTCAGCGCCCGAACACCTTGCCGGGGTTGAGCAGGCCCTGGGGGTCGAAGACCCGGGTGATCTGACGCTGCAGCTCCCACTGATCGTCGCCGAGCTCGTCGGCGAGCCACCGGCGCTTGAGCACGCCCACGCCGTGCTCCCCGGTGAGGGTGCCGCCCAGGCGCAGAGCCGCACGGAACAGGTCGTCGGCCGCGGCCCAGATGTGCTCCGGGGCCTCGACCACGCCGAACTCGTCGGGCTCGGCCTCGAAGATGAAGTTGGGGTGCAGGTTGCCGTCGCCCGCGTGGGCGACCGTCGGGATCACGACGCCGTGCTCGCGCTCGACACGGGCGATCTCGTCGAACATCGCCGGCAGGGCGCTGCGCGGCACCGACACGTCCTCGATGAGCGCCGTGCCGAGCGACTCCATCGCGGCGTGCATCGACCGGCGGATCGCGAGCAGCCGTTCGCCCTCGTCGCGGTCGTGCGACACGGCGACCGTGCCGCCGGCGCTCCGGAGCACAGCGGCGATGGCGTCCGCTTCGGCCACCGCGGCCGGACCGTCGGTCTGGATCGTGAGCTGCGACGCGCCCGGCGTCGGCGGCGCGAGCGACAGGAGCGCATGGACGGCGGCGAGGGACGCAGCATCCATCAATTCCATGATCGCGGGCTGCGCACCCGACGCGGTGACGGCGGCGGAAGCCTCGGCCGCCGTGCGCACGTCGGTGAAGGTGGCGGCGATCGTGCACACCTCGCCGGGCACCAGGCGACGCAGCTTCAGGGTCGCGCCGACGACGACGCCGAGGGTGCCTTCCGACCCGATGACCAGCGACGTCAGGTCGAGGCCGGTCACACCCTTGACGGTGCGGTGGCCGAGGTGGAGCAGGCGGCCGTCGGCGAGGACGAGATCCACGCCGAGCACCGCATCGCGCACGACGCCGTACTTGGCGCACAGCAGTCCGCCCGCGCCGGTCGCGATGTTGCCGCCGACCGTCGAGATCGCGCGGCTCGCGGGGTCGGGCGCCCACCAGAGGCCGTACGGGGCGAGCGCGGCGTTGAGGTCCGCGTTGAGGATGCCCGGCTCGACGACCGCCAGGAGGTCGTCGGGGCGCACCTCCAGGATGCGGTCCATGCCGCGCACCGAGAGGGCGATCTCGCCGGCACCGGCGTTGGCGCCTCCGGCGAGGCCCGTGCCGGCGCCGCGCGTCACGACGGGCGTGCCGGTGCTGCTCGCGATGCGCAGCGTCTGCTGCACGTCGCCCACGTTCTGGGCGTGCACGACGGCGAGAGGGAGACCGGATGCCGCGTGCCCCGACTTGTCGGCGCGCGCGGCGGCCAGCGATGCCGGGGTGGTGTCGACGCGGTCGCCGAGCGCCGTGCGGAGAAGGTCGAGCGCGTCGGCGCCCGAGGTCACGACAGGCGCCGCCGGCCGGCGACGACCCCGGCGGTCACGGCGACGACGCCGAACGCGAGGCCGATCCAGGCGTTGCCCATCGACCACCAGGCGGCGGTCGCGGAGGCGTAGACGAGCAGCTCGACGATCGCGCGCACGAACGGGTGGACCGCGAACACTGCGCGCGGCGACACGAATAGGGCCCACAGCAGGATCGCGATCGCGGGAGCCGCGATGCCCGCGACGATGTTCCACGGGAACGGCCACATCGTGAAGCCCCACAGGGCCAGCGTGCCGAACGCGAAGATCTGGCAGACGAACGAGATGACGTCGATCGCCGAGAGCGGTGCGCGCGTTCCGGGTGCCGGCTCGGCAGGGCGCGCGGGAGTGACGTTCGGCGTGTCGGACATGGCTTCCAGTCTACGGCGGCGTATCACCGGCGTCCGCCGGGCGGGTACCGCAGGGGAGCGCCTCGGCGTGCGGGCGGGTGGGTCAGTCGCCGGTCGCCAGGCTGATGTCGGCAGGAAGGCTCGCGTTGCGCTTCGTCGCGCCGTTGCCGTTGC
>NZ_JBHJWZ010000004.1:121889-651086 GCF_042267145.1 Microbacterium sp. NPDC056044
CCCGGTGTTGCCGCCGTTGCCGTTGCCGGTGCCGTTGGTGGGAGTGCCGTTTCCGGTGGAGCCGCCGTTGCCGGTGTTGCCGCCGTTGCCGTTGCCGGTGCCGTTGGTGGGAGTGCCGTTTCCGGTGGAGCCGCCGTTGCCGGTGTTGCCGCCGTTGCCGTTGCCCGTGCCGTTGGTCGGCGTGGCGTCGCCGTTCTTCGCCGTCGTGCCATTGCCGTTGTTGCTGGTGGGGTTCCCGTTGTTGCTCGTCGGGTTCCCGTTGTTCCCGGTGGTGCCGTTCCCGTTGCCGTTGTTCGCGGTCGTGCCGTTGCCGGTGTCGGCCGTCGGGCTGCCGTCGTCGCCTTGCGCGTTCTCGCCTTGCGCGGTGCCGTCCCCGGTCGGACCCGATCCCGCCTCAGCGGTACCGCCCGCCTGAGCATCGCCGCCGGCGACGACGGGCTCGGAGACGAGGGGGATATCGGCCGGGCCGGGGCCCGACTCGCCGGGGAGCGGGAACGCGGTGTCGCCGGTCTCGTCCGGAAGGAGCGCCGGAGTGACCGCGTCGTCGGCCGCGATCTCGTTCGTCGGTGTCGGGTTCGGCGCGGGTTCGGGAGTGGCCGTGGCAGGCAGCATCACGGCCGCGGCGACCACGCCGCTGACCACGACGAGGCCCGCAGCGGCGAGCCCAGAGGCCGCGCCGATGCCGGCGACCGCCGAAGTGCCGAAGACCGCGGCGGAAGCGACGGCGGTCGTCGCCCCTGCTGCGCCGACCGCCCCCGCCGATCCGACACTGGCCGACGTCACCGCCGCACCGGCACTGACGCTTGCTCCCACGACGCCACCTGGCGCGATCGTCACAGCGCCGTGCACGACGCTCGACGGCATCGATGCCAGCGCCACCAGCGTGGTGCCGCCGCCCTGCACGGTCGCGAGGTAGCCGGCCGTGCCCACGGCGCCGAGGGCGAGGGGCAGCAGCACCAGGGCCAGCCGGCTCGACACCTCCTTGGCCTCGCTCGCGACGATGGAGCACCGCACGCAGCCGGCGAGGTGCCGCTCGAGCTTCGTGTGGTCACGGCGGCCGAGGTTCAGGCGCGCGTACGCGCCGAGGCGCTCGATGGTCCACTGGCAGTCCGAGCCGTCGGCCACCGAACGCAGATGCGCCTGGATCCAGGCTTCGCGCAGTCCCTCCCGCGCGCGGAACGTCAGCTGGGCGACCGCCGTCGGCTTCATGCCCAGCAGCGGCGCGATCTCGGCAGGCTTCATGCGCTCGATCTCGGAGTACCAGAGCACCTCCTGCCAGCGCGTCGGCAGACTGTGGAAGGCCTGATGCGTGAGGCCGCGATCGAGCGCGGCCTCACTCTCGTGCTCAGCACCGGACGGGTCTTCGACGCCGTCGAGCTCCGCGTATGCCGTCTCGCGGCGCGCGCGCCCCCAGGCCGCGGCGGTGTTGCGGATGCTGGTGAACAGGTACGCCCGGAACGAACCGGTCGGACCGCCGCCGTGGACGATCGACTGGTAGATGCGCGTGTACGCCTCCTGCACGAGGTCGTCTGCGTCGAGGCTCGAGGTCATGTTGCGCGCGACGGTGATGCCCGCGCGATAGTGGCGTCGCCAGAGCTCCGCGAACGCATCGGTGTCGCCCGATCGCGTACGCAGGACGAGATCGGCGTCGGCGTCTGCGACGACCTCCGTCTCGTGCTCCTGCACTTCCTCGTGGTCCATGGATCCCTCAGTTCCGCGGCGCTCATCGATGACGTCGATGCCGGGTGCCGACCGCGGCTCGTTCCATTGTCGTCGCCGCCTCTGGATTTGACCAGGTCTGCGACTCAGGGGACGCAGCATCCGTTCGAGCGATTTTTCAGAACTCGCGTAATAGATCGCGGGAGGCGCGGTCTCTTTCGTCAGAGTGGCCGGCCGCCCTTGTATGGGGCACGACGGCGGTCGCCTCCCGCGGGACACCCGCGGACATGGCGGGGCTCGGAGGTATCTCGGGGGAGGGACCTTCGGCCCCGCCTTTCCCGTGCGCGCTCAGGCGTCGCGCCCGGCGACCCAGACGCGGCTCACCGCGAGCGCGTCGTCGAGCAGCACCGCATCGGCGAGGGCGCCGACGTCGAGGGTGCCGAGGTCGTCGCGGTGGATCGCGTGCGCCGGCCGCCGGCTGAGGGCGCGCGACGCGACTTCGAGCGGCACGCCCGTGCCCACGACGTGGCGGAGGGCGGCGTCCTGCGTGAGGGTGGAGCCCGCGATCGCTCCGCCCTCTTCGAGGCGTGCGACGCCGTCGGTCACGCGCACCGCGAGGCCGCCCAGCTCGTACCGGCCGTCCTGCGCGCCGGCCGCGGCCATCGCGTCGGTGATGAGCGCGATGCGGTCGCCCGCGACGGCGAACAGCGTGGCGATGAGCTCGAGGTCGACGTGCACGCCGTCGGCGATGACCTCGACGGTCACCCGTTCGTCGCGCAGCCCCGCGACGACCGGCCCCGGTGCCCGGTGGTGGATCCCGGGCATCGCGTTGAACGCGTGGGTGAGCAGCGTCGCTCCGGCGTCGAACGCGCGCCGAGTCGTCTCGGCGTCGGCGTTCGTGTGGCCGACCGCGACCGCGACGCCGGCGTCGACGAAGCGCCGGATCGCGTCGAAGGCTCCCTGGCGTTCCGGCGCCAGCGTGACCTGGCGGATCGTCCCGCGTCCGGCCTCGAGAAGCCGGTCGACGGATGCCGCGTCCGGCGCCCGCAGCAGCGACTCGGTGTGCGCGCCTTTGTGGCCCGGGTCGAGGAACGGGCCCTCGAGGTGCGAGCCGAGGACGGTGGGATCGGCGTCGCAGAGGTCCGCGACCATCGCCACGCGTGCGGCGAGCTCGTCGATCGGCGCGGTGATGAGCGAGAGCACCGCGCGCGTCGTGCCGTGCCTGCGGTGCACCCCGCGGGCCGTCGCCACGGCCTCGGGCCCGTCGTCGAAGCTCGCGGCGGCCCCGCCGTGCCCGTGGATGTCGATGAACCCGGGGACGAGGCATCCGTTCCCGCCGTCCACGACCTCGTCGGCGACCGGGTGGTCGCCGCCGACGCCGGCCGCCGCGACGCGCTCGCCGTCGAAGAGCGCCCATCCGTCGGAGCGGTCGCTGTCGACCGTCGCCGAGCCCAGCAGGCGGACGGAGTGGACGAGGGTGCTCATGCGGTGCTCCGGATCAGTCGGCGCGGGTCACTCCGTGGCCCACGGGATCTCGTCGGACGGGTGGAAGCCGATGCCCAGGCTCGTCCACAGCGGGCCGAGGGCGCCGACGCGCTCGCGGAACGACGCCCACGTGCGTAGCTCGCTCGCCCCCGTCGCCGGCGACCACGCGGCCTCTGCGGCCGCGGCCGCACGCGGGAACGCCATCGTATCGATGTCGGCGGCGGTGCGGATCGTCTCGGTCCACAGCGGCGCCTCGACGCCGAGGATGCCGGAGTCGTCGACGCCGGGGACGACGTCGGACGGCTCCCACGAATAGGCGCGCTCGACGCTCGTCGGGCCGTTCGCCCACGTGAGGCCGAGGTCGGGGCCGGACGGGTACTTCATGTCGAGGTAGATCGCGTCGGCGGGGGAGAGGATGAGCTGCGCGCCGTTGTCGACGAATGCGGTCGCCTTTTCGGCGGCGCCCTCCTGCGGCGTGAGGAAGCCCCAGTACTGCCCGATCGTGGTGTCGGCGATGCCGGCCGCCGCACCGGCCTCGTGCCACGCCACCGGGGTCTTGCCGAGGTCGGCGATGATCTCGCTCGCACGTGACACGAATTCCGCGAAGTCCTCGTCGGTCGTCGACAGCGACTCGTCGCCGCCGAAGTGCAGGTAGGGTCCGGGCGTCATCGCGGCGAGCTCGCCGAACACGTCGGCCACGAAGTCGTACGTCGCCTCGTCGTGGATCTTCAGCGACGAGAACCCGACCGCCATGCCGTCGTACGGGGTGCCCGCGTGCGGCTCGTCCCCGCCGTAGTCGCGGATGATCTCGCGCATGTGGTCGCTGATGCTCGGGTCCTCGGCGAGCTCCGGGTAGGCGAGCCCGACCGCGTGCGTGTGGCCGGGCATGTCGATCTCGGGCACGACGATCATGTGACGGGATGCCGCGTACCCGACGATCGCGCGGTAGTCGGCCTTCGTGTAGAAGCCGCCAGGGTCGCCGCCCACCGAGGTTCCGGATGCCTTCTCGGTGAGCTCGGGGCGGGAGTTGAGCTGGAGGCGCCAGCCCTGGTCGTCGGTGAGATGCAGGTGCAGCGCGTTGAACTTCAGCGACGCCGCGCGGTCGATGTAGGCCGTCACCGTGTCGACGGGGTGGAAGTGGCGCGCGACGTCGAGCATGACACCGCGATACGCGAAGCGCGGGGCGTCGTCGATCGTCACAGCGGGCACGATCCAGCCGTCGCCCTCGCGGGCGATGAGCTGGCCCAGGGTCTGCACGCCGTAGAAGAGGCCTGCCGCATCGCTGCCGGTGACGGAGACGGATGCCTCGTCCACCGCGATCCGGTACGACTCGGGTGCGCCGGCGCCGGCGTCGACCCGCAGCTCGATGCCCGCGCCGTCGCCGGTGGCGAGGGCCAGCCCCGTGCGGGCCTCGACGATCGCGGACAGGGCGGCCGCAGCATCCGTCTCCCCGTTCAGTGTCGTCGTGGACGCGAGCCGGAAGGGCGCGCCGGAGCCGGCCTCGATCGAGACGGGGGCGGGGACGACGGCGGGAAGCGACACGGTGTCTCCATTCTGTGCGACCGGGGTGCAGCCGGCCACCAGTGCAGCGACGAGGACGGATGCTGCGACAGCACGTCCGCGTCGACGATTCATGTAAAGAGTCCTAACAAAAAGGATCCGACTCAGCCTAGCGCGTCGTGTTCCGTTATGCTCGGTGTGTCGCGACTGGCGTTGAGGTGGGACACCACCGGGGAGCGACCGACTACGGCATTCGACCGCACGCCTGGGCCGATGTGAATCCCGGCACCCCGTGCCGCGCACCCCGAAAGCCGCAGTCAAGGAGATCGCATGACCGATCAGTTCTTCAACGCCCCTCTCGCCGAGGTCGATCCCGAGATCGCCCAGGTGCTCGACCGCGAGCTCGACCGCCAGCGCGGTTACCTCGAGATGATCGCCTCCGAGAACTTCGTGCCCGTCTCGGTGCTCCAGTCGCAGGGCTCGGTGCTCACCAACAAGTACGCCGAGGGCTACCCGGGTCGCCGCTACTACGGCGGCTGCGAAGAGGTCGACGTCGCCGAGGAGCTGGCGATCCAGCGTGCCAAGGCCCTGTTCGGCGCCGAGTTCGCGAACGTCCAGCCCCACTCGGGCGCCACGGCCAACGCCGCCGTGCTGCACGCCATCGCGCGCCCCGGCGACACCCTGCTCGGCCTCTCGCTCGACCAGGGCGGCCACCTCACGCACGGCATGAAGATCAACTTCTCGGGCCGGCTGTACAACATCGTCGCCTACGGCGTCGACCCCGAGACCTCGACCATCGACATGGACGAGGTGCGTCGCCTCGCCATCGAGCACAAGCCGAAGGTCATCATCGCCGGCTGGTCGGCCTACCCGCGCCAGCTCGACTTCGCCGCCTTCCGCGCGATCGCCGACGAGGTCGGCGCGACGCTGTGGGTCGACATGGCGCACTTCGCCGGCCTCGTGGCCGCGGGCCTGCACCCGAACCCGGTCCCGCACGCGCACGTCGTGTCGTCGACCGTGCACAAGACGATCGGCGGCCCCCGCTCGGGCTTCATCCTCACCAACGACGCCGACCTCGCGAAGAAGATCAACACCGCGGTCTTCCCGGGCCAGCAGGGCGGCCCGCTCATGCACGTGATCGCCGCCAAGGCGACGGCGTTCAAGCTCGCGGCGACGCCCGAGTTCAAGGAGCGCCAGGAGCGCGTGCTGCGCGGCGCCCACATCATCGCCGAGCGCCTGTCGCAGCAGGACGTCAAGGACGCCGGGATCGCGGTCCGGTCGGGCGGCACCGACGTGCACCTCGTGCTCGTCGACCTCCGGAACGCTCAGATCGACGGCAAGCAGGCCGAGGATCTCCTCCACGAGATCCACATCACGGTCAACCGCAACGCGGTCCCCAACGACCCGCGCCCGCCGATGGTCACGTCGGGCCTGCGCATCGGAACGCCGGCGCTCGCGACCCGCGGCTTCGGCGACGCCGAGTTCACCGAGGTCGCCGACGTCATCGCGCTCGCGCTGCAGCCCGGCGCCGACGTCGAGGCGCTGCGCCTGCGCGTCGCCGCCCTGACCGCGGCCTTCCCGCTGTACCCCGACTTCCGCCACTGAGTGGGAACGCCGCCGCACTGCGGCGGCGCCGTCTGGTACCACTGTCGACACGGGTGCTGCGGCCGGACCCCGCGCCGCAGCATCCGTCCCCCCTCCCTCACGCCCGGCCCGCGAGAGTACAGCTGGTCGCCGAGAGGGTGGTTGGTTCCCCACCTCTCGTCCGCCGGCTGTACTCTCGCGGACTGGCGGGTGGGGCGGCGGGACCGGGGCGAGACCCGGGCCGGCGGCGGGCCGGGAGGCCGGGGCCGAGCCGGGAGACCGGTAGGCGGGGCCGGGCCGGGCATGAAGCGCACGACACACGAGGAGACGAACGATGACGGCACAGAAGCTCGACGGGCGCGCGGCTGCGGCTCAGATCAAGGATGAGCTGCGCGAGCGCGTCGCGGCGCTCAAGGAGCGGGGCATCACGCCCGGCATCGCGACGGTGCTCGTCGGCGCCGACCCGGCGTCGCAGCTGTACGTCGGCATGAAGCACCGCGAGTCCGAGGCCATCGGAATGAACTCGATCCAGCGCGAGCTGCCGGCCGACGCCACGCAGGCCGAGGTCGAGGCGCTGATCGACGAGCTCAACGCCGATCCCGAGTGCCACGGGTACATCGTGCAGCTGCCGCTTCCGAAGCACCTCGACACGGATGCGATCCTCGAGCGCATCGACCCCGCGAAGGATGCCGACGGCCTGCACCCGACCAACCTCGGCCGGCTCGTGCTCAACGTCAACTCGCCGATCACGACGCCGCTCCCGTGCACGCCCCGCGGCGTGATCGAGCTGCTGCTGCGCAACGACTACGACCTCAAGGGCAAGGACGTCGTCGTCGTCGGCCGCGGCGTGACGATCGGGCGTTCGATCGGCCTGCTGCTCACGCGCCGCGAGATCAACGCGACGGTGACGCTGACGCACACCGGCACCGCCGACCTGTCGCACCACCTGCGCCAGGCGGACGTCATCGTCGCGGCGGCGGGCGTGAAGCACATCGTGCAGGCGGCCGACGTGAAGCCCGGGGCTGCTGTGCTCGATGTCGGCGTCACCCGCGAGGACGACCCCGAGACCGGCAAGTCGCGCGTGTACGGCGACGTCGCGCCGGACGTCGCCGAGGTCGCCGGCTACGTCTCGCCGAACCCCGGCGGCGTCGGCCCGATGACGGTGGCCCTCCTCATGACGAACGTCGTCGAGGCCGCCGAGCGCTCGCTGGCCTGATCGCGCGCGAGTCCGCCGCCGAGTCGGAGATCGGCGGTGGTGCGGGTGGTTTCGCACCTTCTCCTCCGAGTACGTGGAGATCTCCGACGTTGCGGTGCGCGAGTCAGGCCGCGACGAGCTCTGAGCGCTCGCGCGGGCGCACGGACGTAGCATCCGTCGCTCCGAACGAGGCCATTCCGCGCACCCAGCGGTCGCGGTCGGCCTCGGTGCTGTGCCGCACCTGCGCCAGGCGCGTCACCCCGCGCACCGTGATGCCGCAGTACTCGAGCGTCGCGTTGCGGAGCGACCGGATCGCGGCGTTGCGGTAGACCCAGGCGTTCCAGAACGTGGGGGAGTCCATCGTCATGACGATGCGGGCGCTGCGCCCCGTCAGCAGTTTGTCCCACAGGCGCCCCGTCGGGCGGTAGCGGTACGCGAAGCCGCGCACGAAGACGCGGTCGATCCACGTCTTGAGGGCGCCCGGCAGCGACCCCCACCACTGCGGGAAGAAGAACACGAGGTGGTCGGCCCAGTCGACCTCGGCGACGTACGCGGCGACCTCGGGCGTGAGCGGCACGTCGGCATCGGTGCGCGGGAGCCGCACCTCGTCTCGGAGGGACGGATGCTGCGGCACGCCGTCGCTCGCCAGGTCGACGACGCGCACCTCGGCGCCGCCGGCGCGTGCGGCATCGGCGTACGACTCGGCGAGGGCGTGGTTGAGGCTGCCGGCGAAGGGCGTGCCGACGATCACGAGGATGCGGGGAGCGTTCATGCGAAGGTCTCCTGAGGTGCGAGCGGTGTCTGCTGGATGAAGGCGGTGAGGGCGACGAGCTGGGCGTTCAGTCGAGGGGCGTCGATGGGGTCGGCGGCGAGGGCGGGGTGCGTCAGCATCGCGGCGAACTCGCGCTCGAGCACCTCGCCCGCGTCACGCACGAGGGCGGTCCCCTTCGGAGTGAGGGCGAGCAGGATGCTGCGTCCCGCGCCCGGCGTCGCCGCGGCGGTGATCCACCCGTCGTCGACGAGCGCGGGCACCCGCTTGCTGACGGCGGCCTTGGTGACGCCGAGGCAGCGGGCGAGTGTCGTCATGTCGACGGGCTCGTGGTCGTAGAGCACGGCCAGGAACTGGAAGTGGTTGAAGGTCACGCCCCACCCCGCCTGCAGAACGGTGTCGGCGAACGCGTCGAGCTCGGCGATGAGTTCGTGGAGGGTGAAGGTGAGGCGCTCGGACACAAGACTGAGTAAACCAGTTGACTCACCGCAAGTCAACAAGTTGACTCACTGCGCTGCGTTCACATCACGTGATCTCGCCGAGGCCATGCGTTATGCGCGCGCACAACGCATGCGCTCGGTGAGAGCACGCGATATGGACACCGCGGCCTGGCCGACTCAGGCGGTGAAGCGGGCGAGGAAGGCACGGGTGCGCGGCTCGCGCGGTGCCGCTAGCACCTCGGACGGGGGACCTTGCTCGACGATCGTTCCCGCGTCGAGGAACACCACGCGGTGGGCGACATCCCGCGCGAACGCCATCTCGTGCGTCGCCATGAGGATCGTCGCCCCGTCGGCGGCGAGCTGGCTCACGAGTTCGAGCACCTCGCCGACGAGCTCGGGGTCGAGCGCCGACGTGATCTCGTCGAGGAACAGCACCTCGGGGTCGGTCGCGATGGCCCGCACGATCGCGGCGCGCTGCTGCTGGCCGCCCGAGAGCCGGTCGGGGTGCTGCTGCGCGAGATCGGCGAGGCCGATGCGGCCGAGCAGTTCGAGCGCGCGCGTCTCGGCGTCGCGCCGCGGCATCCGGTGCACCACGCGCGACGCGAGGGTGACGTTGTCGAGCACGGTCAGGTGCGGGAAGAGGTTGTAGCTCTGGAACACGGCGCCGAAGCGGGCACGTACGCGGTTCGCGTCGACGCGCGGGTCGGAGATGTCGTCGTCCTCGAGGAAGATCTGCCCGTCGTCGATGGGTTCGAGCAGGTTCAGGCACCGCAGCAGCGTGGACTTGCCCGATCCGCTCGCTCCGATCAGCGCGACGACCTCGTGGGTCGCGAGCTCGAGGTCGACGCCGCGCAGCACCTCGCGCTCGCCGAACGACTTGTGGATGCCGGTCGCCCGCAGCAACGCCGTCACAGGATCGCCCCCGCCTGCTCGCGCTCGCGGAGCCTCGCGGTGTACCAGTCGGTGAGGCGGATCGTCGGGATCGCGAGCAGGATGAACAGCACGCCCGCCACGACGTACGGCGTGAAGTTGTAGGTCAGCGACGCCACCGATCGGGCGGCGGCGATCGCGTCGACCGCGCCCAGGATGGAGATCAGCCCGACGTCCTTCTGCATCGAGATGAAGTCGTTCATGAGCGGCGGCGTGATCTTGCGGAAGGCCTGGGGCAGCACCACACGGCGCAGCGTCTGCACGTAGCCGAGCCCGAGCGCTCGCGCCGCGAGGCGCTGCGAGGGATGCACCGCCTCGATGCCGGCGCGGATCACCTCGGCGACATACGCGGAGTAGGTGAGCGTCACCGCGATCACCCCGAGCAGCACCACCGGCATGCGCGTGTTCGTGATCGTGGGCAGGCCGAACCCGATGAGGTACAGCACGATGATGAACGGCAGGCCGCGAAAGAGGTCGGTGTAGCCCGCGGCGAGCACCCGCGCGGGGAAGAACACCGGCCCGCGGAGGGTGCGCAGCACCGCGATCACGAGCGCGACGACGGCGACCGTCACGACCGAGTAGGCGAGCACCTGCAGGTTGATGAGGAAGCCGTCCCACACCTTCGGCAGCGCCTGGATCGCGACGTCGAGGTTGAAGAACGACTGCTGGACCTGCGACCAGCCCTCGGTGTTGATGACCGTCACCCAGACGATCGCGGCGAACGCGAGCGACGACGCGATCGCGATGAGCACCGACCGCTGCGAGCGGCGGCGCCGGTACGCGCGACGGTCGAGCTCGAGCGCGCTGGGCTGGTGCGTGGTCACCGGACGACCGTAGCCGACGAGGTCACTTCAGCTGCAGCACGCCCTCGCTGAGCACCGCCAGCCACTCCTCCTCGAGGGCGTCGAGCGTGCCGTTCTCGCGGAGCGTGTCGACGGCCGCCGTGACGTCGGCGGTCAGCGGCGAGTCCTTCGCCAGCAGCAGGCCCCACTGGTCGGGCACGCCCGCAGCCGGGAGCTCGCCCACCGTGAACGAGTCGTCGATGTAGAAGTTCACGGCCGTGTAGGCGGTCGGGGTGTCGAGCACGATCGCGTCGATCTGGCCGGCCTTGAGCGCGGCGACCGCGTCCTCGTTCGAGCTGTAGAGCTGCGGCGTGGCGGTCGGCGCGATGGCCTCCTCGATCGTCGTCGCGCTCGTGGACCCCGACATGGCGCCCAGCACCAGATCCTTGAGTCCGGCGATGTCGGTCACGCCCTCGGCCGCGCCGCCCTTCAGCGCCACCACCGACTGGCTGGCCTCGTAGTACGGCGACGAGAAGTCGACAGCCTGCTTGCGCTCGTCGGTGATCGTGTACTGCTGGATGTTGAAGTCGAAGCTCTTCGGTCCCGGCGCGATCGCCGACTCGAAGCTCGTGCGCACCCACTCGACGTCTTCGGCGGCGAAGCCGAGCTCCTCGGCGACGGCGTAGGCGACGGCCGCCTCGAACCCTTCGCCCGACTCGGGGTCGTCGTCGATCACGTAGGGCTCGTACGCCGTCTCGCCCGTGGCGATCGTGAGCTTGCCGGGGGTGAGGTACCCCTCGTCGGCGGCGGGGGCGTCGCTGCTCTCGGGGGCGGAACCCGACGCGCACCCGGTGAGGGCGAGCGCTGCGACGGCGACACCGGCGATGGCGAGACGGACGAAATGGGTGCGGCGCGACATGGTGTGCCTCCAGAGATCGGGTACCGCGCGGGCGTGCTGTCGCGGCGCGGCTCCTTCCATCTTGTCCACGGCTCCCGCGCCGTGGCCGATACGGGTCGGTTTGTTACACGTCCGATGCCCGAGGAAGCCGGGATCGGCGGCCTCCGTTCCGCACCGTCGCGCTGCCCGAATCGGCAATCGCTGCTGCTCCGAACGGCAGCGAATGCCGATTTCGACAGCGCGATGGAGATGACGGATGCTGCGGCCCGCACCATCCGTTCACGATCACGGCGCGATCCGCGCCTCTGCCGCGGCCAGCGCGTGTCGCGCCCCGTCGGTCGGCGCGATCGCGACGAGCCCGCGGTAGAGCTTCACGAGCGCCTCGACCTCGAGCGTGCCGGTGCGGGCGCGGTCGCAGTGCACGGCCTGGATCGCCGCCTCGAGCTGGAACCGCCCGAGCGGCCGGCCGAGGGCCGAGGCCCGCCGCAGGAGCGCGGCGCCCTCGGCGATGAGCCCGCGGTCCCAGTCCGCCGGGTCCTGCTCGTCGAGCGGGGGCCACGGCAGATCGGCGCGCGCGGGCGCCCGCGACTGCGCGTAGGTGAGCAGCGCCGCGAGGCCCCACGCCTCGGGCTCGTCCTCGAGCAGCGTCGCGGTGAGCACCGCGAGCCAGCGCGCCTCGTCGGCGAGCGACTCGCGGGGCTCGTCGCCCTGGTCGAGCCACCCGATGGCGTACGCGCCGTAGATCGCCTCGAGCACAGCGGGCAGGCGCGCCGGCATGTCGGCACGGGTGGGCACGCGGAACGGGATGCCGGCATCGCGGATCCGCCGCTTCGCGCGCACGAGCCGCTGGGCCATCGTCGCCGGCTCCACCGCGAACGCGCGGGCGATCTCGGCCGCCTCGAAGCCCAGCACCGTCTGCAGCATGAGCGGCGTGCGGACGGCGGGGTCGAGCGCCGGGTGCGCGCACGCGAAGAGCAGCTCGAGCCGGCGGTCCGGGATCGCCTCGGACCGTTCCAGCGCAGTGAGCGCGTCGACCTCGCGCTCGTCCGCGCGCACCGCGGCGATTCCATCGTCCAGCGTCACGCCCGTGCGGTGGGCGGCCGACGAGAGGGCGTCGCGCAGGCGATTGCGTGCCACGGTGACCAGCCACCCTTCGGGATTGGCGGGGATGCCGGCATCCGGCCAGGTCGTGAGTGCGCGCTCGAACGCGTCGGCGAGGGCGTCCTCGGCAAGGACGACGTCGTGGGTCGACGCGGCGATTACGGCCAAGAGGCGGCCGTACGACTCCCGCGCGGCGCGCTCGGCGACCGCACGGGAGTCGGCGGCGGCGGGCATCAGCTCGCGAACGCGGTCCAGGCGCCGTTCTCGAAGCGGGTGGCGCTCGGCCGCACCTCGACGGTGCCCCAGCTGATCGACGGCGCTTTGCCGGCCCAGCCGATCGCGGCGTCGAGGTCGTCGACCTCGATCACGAACGTGCCACCGAGCTGCTCCTTCGTGTCGGCGAACGGGCCGTCCTGCACGCGCAGCGTGCCGTCGGGCGCGGTCACCGTCGTGGTCACGGCGGAGGGCTGCAGCACTTCGGCCGTCACCAGCACGCCGGCGGCGTCGAGCGCCTTGGCGTACTCGTCGAACTCGCGCATGCCCTCGGCCCAGGCGTCGTCGCCCATGTCTTCGGGAGTCATCTCGGGGTAGTGGAGGAGGAGTGCGTACCGCATGACGTCGTCCTTTCTGGAGGTTGTGACACCTTCATGACGATCGGCGACCGCCCCGATCGACAGCTCGCGCGGAATCAGCCCTTGCCGAGTTCGTCGAGCATGCGTCGCTGCTCGTCGGTGAGCCCGTCGTTCAGTTCACGGCGACCGGCGGATGCCTCGGCGGAGGCAGCGCCCGGATAGCCGGACGGACTCGGAATCGACGGAGCAGCCGGGGCCGCAGCATCCGTCCCCGCAGTCTTCGAACCGGTCGCCTTGTCGTACAGCGTGCCCGCGTGGGCTTCGACCTTGTCGTCGATGGCGCCGTAGATCGCCCAGCCGATCAGGAGGATCACCGGCGGGATGACCCAGCCCCAGAAGGCGCCGAAGATGCCACCGCCGATCGAGACGCCGGTGAAGACGACGGTGACGATCCAGACGAGGAACGCGACCGCGAACGCGAGCAGGAACTCGACGAGCTTCTCGCCCGCCTTGGTGCGCTGGTTCGCCGACTTCGCCGCCATCGAGCGGAACCACTTCTCGACGAGCGGCTTGATCCAGATGACGAGCGCCGTCATCACGATGCCCGCCCACAGGGCGGCCCAGCCGACGCGCGCGGGCGTGAGCCACCCGACCACCAGCAGCACGACGATGTTGAACACCAGCAGCGACGCGAACCGCACGACCCACTTCTTCATGGCTTCACTGTGCCACGTCCCGGTGACATGCGGGAACGGATGCTGCGGCCCCGCGAAGCGGCGTCAGTACGAGGCGCGCTCGCCGGAGGCGCCCGTGGGGATGAAGCGCGCGGCCAGGGCCTCCGAGCCGCGGGCGAGGAGAGCGACGTCGGCGCCCACGAGCACGAACGAGGCGCCGGCCTCGAGGTAGGCGTCGGCCGCGGCCGGGTCGAAGGCGTTGACGCCGACGGGCTTGCCGGCGGCGCGGACGGCGTCGAACGTGCGACGCACCGCGTCGACGACGTCGGGGTGGGTCTGCTGGCCCAGCACGCCCATCGACGCGGCGAGGTCGCTGGGCCCGACGAACACGCCGTCGACGCCGTCGACCGCGGCGATCTCGGCTGCCGCCTCGACCCCCGCCGCCGTCTCTATCTGGACGAACAGCGAGACGTGCGCGTCGGCGTCCTGGAGGTATCCGTCGACGCGGTTCCACCGGGCGGACCGCGCGAGCGCGGAGCCCACGCCACGTGTGCCCCGCGGGGGATAGCGCACGGCGGCGACGGCGGCCGCAGCATCCGTCGCCGAAGACACCATCGGGACGAGCAGGTTCTGCGCTCCGAGATCGAGCACCTGCTTGATCGTGACGACGTCGCCGATCGGCACGCGCACGAGCGGGGTGACCGGGTAGGCGGCGACCGCCTGCAACTGGGCGAGGACGGACGCGAGGCCGTTCGGGGAGTGCTCCATGTCGATGAGCAGCCAGTCCAGGCCCGACCCGGCGGCGATCTCGGCGACGAGCGGCGAGCCGGAGCACACCCACATGCCCGCGAGCGGGCGGTGGGCAGCGGCGAGGGTCTCGCGGAAGGTCGGGCTCAGACGAAGCGGCATTCGATCACTCCCATGGGTCCGTAGTCGCACCTGACGGTATCGCCCCGCGACACCCACATGGGGCGGGTGAACGAGCCCGCGAGGATGATCTCGCCCGCCTCGAGCCGCGCACCGTGCTGGTGGAACTTGTTCGCCAGCCACGCGACGCCCGTCGCGGGGTGCCCGAGCACGCCCGCAGCGACGCCGGTCTCTTCGATCTCGCCGTTGCGGCTGAGGACGCCGGGGACCCAGCGCAGGTCGATCTCGTCGGGGCGCTTGTGCACGTCGCCCAGCACCATCGCGCCGTAGGCGGCGTTGTCGCTGATGGTGTCGACGATGGTGCGGCCCTCGAGCTCGATGTGCGAGTTCAGCACCTCGAGCGCGGGAACCGCGTAGTCGATCGCGGCGAGGGCGTCGTCGAGGGTGCAGTCGGGGCCCTCGAGCGGGGTCTTCAGCACGAACGCCAGCTCGACCTCGATGCGCACGTTCGAGAACTTCTCGACCGGGATCTCGGCGCCCGAGCGGTACACGGTGTCGTCGAACATGACGCCGTAGTCCGGCTCGGTGATGCCGGTGGCCTGCTGCATCGCCTTCGACGTGAGACCGATCTTGCGGCCCACGAGCGTGCGTCCGGCGGCGATGTTCTGGTCGCGCCACACCCCCTGGATCGCGTACGAGTCCTCGACCGTCGCGTCGGGGTACCGCGCCGCGATGCGCGGGATCACGCCGTGCGCACGGTCGGCCTCGGCCAGCTCCGCCGCGATCGCGGCGATGTCGTCGGGGTGCAGCATCCGTTCCCCCTACAGCTGGTGGCCGAGCTTGTACTCGCCCTGCTTGTACTCGGGCATCGCCTCGGTGTCGTCGGGGCGCGTGTACGAGAAGCCGTCGGCGCCGATCGTCACGGCCATCTCGGACGTGTCGGTGCGGGCCACCACCGGCTGCGGGTTGCCGTCGAGGTCGAGTACCAGCGAGGCCTCGGTGTACCAGGACGGGACGACGGGGTTGCCCCACCAGTCGCGGCGCTGGTTGTCGTGCACGTCCCACGTGACGACGGGGTTGTCGGGGTCGCCGGTGTAGTAGTCCTGCGTGTAGATCTCGACGCGGTGCCCGTCGGGGTCGCGCAGGTACAGGTAGAACGCGTTCGAGACGCCGTGGCGGCCGGGTCCGCGCTCGATCGCGTCGGAGCGGCGCAGGGCCCCGAGCTTGTCGCAGATCGCGAGGATGTTGTGCTTCTCGTGCGTCGCGAAGGCGACGTGGTGCATGCGGGGGCCGTCGCCGCCGGTCATGGCGGTGTCGTGCACGGTGGGCTTGCGGCGCATCCAGGCGGCGTAGACGGTGCCCTCTTCATCCTGGATGTCCTCCGTGACGCGGAAGCCCAGCGACTGCATGAAGTTCACCGCGCGGGGGACGTCGGGGGTGACCTGGTTGAAGTGGTCCAGGCGCACCAGCTCGCCGGGGGTGTGCAGGTCGTAGCGCCACGACAGGCGCTCGACGTGCTCGGTGGCGTAGAAGAACTCGTACGGGAACCCGAGCGGGTCGGTCACGCGCACCGAGTCGCCGATGCCCTTCGTGAACCCCTCGGGGCGCCGCTCGATGCGGCAGCCGAGCTCCTCGTAGAAGGCGACGGCCTTGTCGAGGTCCTCCGCCGACCGCACCCGGTACGAGAACGCGGCGACGGCGGCCACCGGTCCCTGTCGCAGCACGAGGTTGTGGTGGATGAACTCCTCGGTCGACCGCAGGTAGATCGTGGATTCGTCCTCCTCGGTCACGTACAGGCCGAGCACGTCGACGTAGAACTCGCGCGACGCGAGCAGGTCGGTGACGACGAGCTCCATGTACGCGCAGCGCAGGATGTCGGGGGCGGGCGCGCTCGGCGTCGGGATCGGGTTGTCGGAGAGGATCGGCGCCTCCTGGCTCACGTAGAAGCCGGAAGAGGTGCGGGTCATCTGGTCACGGTGCGTCATGTCGCGTCCTTGCGTGGGATTCTCGGAGATGGATGCTGCGCCTCTCAGTGGCCCGCAGCATCCGCCTTCCCGAAGGTGGGGTTGTGAGCCGGGCCGAGCGTGATGTGCACGGCCTGCTGGTCGGTGTAGAAGTCGATGGAGCGGTACCCGCCCTCGTGTCCCAGGCCCGAGGCCTTGACGCCGCCGAACGGGGTGCGGAGGTCGCGCACGTTGTTCGAGTTGAGCCACACCATGCCGGCCTCGATGGCCTGCGAGAAGTTGTGGGCGCGCTTGAGGTCGTTGGTCCAGACGTACGCGGCGAGGCCGTAGCGCACGCCGTTGGCGAGCTCGAGGGCCTCTTCGTCGGTGTCGAACGGCGTGATCGCGACGACCGGGCCGAAGATCTCCTCCTGGAAGATGCGGGCGTCGGGCGCGACGTCGGCGAACACGGTGGGGCGAACGAAATTGCCGGTCTCGAACCCCTCGGGGCGGTCGCCGCCGGCGACCAGGCGCGCCTCGGACTTGCCGATCTCGATGTACGAGACGACCTTGTCGTAGTGCTCGGGGTGCACGAGGGCCCCCACCTCGGTGGCGGGGTCGTGCGGGTAGCCGACCACGACGCGGTCGGCCTGCGCGGCATAGCGCTTGACGAACTCGTCGTAGACCGGGCGCTCCACGAGGATGCGCGAGCCGGCGGTGCAGCGCTCGCCGTTGAGGGAGAACACGCCGAAGATGGTGGCGTCGATCGCGGCGTCGAGGCCGGCGTCGGCGAACACCACGGCGGGGGACTTGCCGCCGAGCTCCATCGACAGGCCCTTGAGGAACGGCGCCGCGTTGCCGAAGATGATCTGCCCGGTGCGGGACTCGCCGGTGAACGAGATGAGCGGCACGTCGGGGTGCTTCACCAGCGCGTCGCCGGCGTCCTCGCCGAGCCCGTTGACGAGGTTGAACACACCCTTGGGGAGGCCCGCCTCCTCGAAGATGCCGGCCCACAGCGACGCCGACAGCGGCGTGAACTCGGCGGGCTTGAGCACGACGGTGTTGCCGGTCGCGAGCGCGGGGCCGAGCTTCCACGACTCGAGCATGAACGGGGTGTTCCACGGCGTGATGAGGCCTGCGACGCCGATCGGCTTGCGGTTGACGTAGTTCATCTGGCGGCCCGGCACCTTGTAGGCGTCGTCGGCCTGCGCCACGATCAGGTCGGCGAAGAACCGGAAGTTCTCCGCCGCGCGCCGCGCCTGGCCGAGCGCCTGCGTGATCGGCAGGCCCGAGTCGAACGACTCGAGCTCGGCGAGCCGGGCGTCGCGGGACTCCACGATGTCGGCGATGCGGTGCAGCACGCGCGAACGCTCGCGCGGCAGCATCCGCGGCCACGGACCGTCGGTGAAGGCGCGCCGCGCGGCGGCGACGGCCCGGTCGATGTCCGCTTTCTTGCCGGCGGCGGCCTGCACGTACGTCTCGTTCGTCACCGGGTCGAGCACGTCGAACGTGTCGCCGTCGGCCGAGTCGACGAACTCGCCGTCGATGTAGTGCTGGATGCGGCTCGGCAGGCCCTCCGGCACGTGCCGGGTGGCCGTCGTGGTCTGGGTGTCAGTCATGTGTGCTCCCTGGTCGGAGGTCGTGGAGACGGATGCGCGCCGGCCGCAGCATCCGTGGATCAGAACGCGGGAAGGCCCAAGGCCTCATCGGGGTGCTCGTGGATCATGTAGGCGTCGAGGGTGGCCGATCGGTGGCGGCGCGCGGCCTTCTCGATCTCGCCGAGCGGGGCTCCGGTCTCGATGAGGACGAGGATGTTCTCGTGCTCGCGCACCGACTCCTGGGCCCGGCCGGGCACGAAGCTGAAGGTCGAGTCGCGCAGGTGCCCGAGCCGGGCCCACTCGGCGTGGACGAGGTCGAGCATGCGGGGGTTCGCGCACTTCTCGTACAGCGCCGCGTGGAAGTCCTGGTTGAGCGCCGTGAACGAGCGGGGATCGAAGTGCTCGAGCGTCTCGATCATGCGCTCGTTGATGCGACGCGCGTTGCGGATGTCGTCGGCGGTGAGGCGCCGAGCCGCGAGCGCGGTCGCGGTGCCCTCGAGGATCGACAGCGCCTGCATGCTGTAGCGGTACTGCGAGTCGTCGACCATCGACACCCGGGCGCCGACGTTGCGCTCGAACGTGACGAGCCCCTCGGCCTCGAGCTGGCGGATCGCCTCGCGCACCGGCACGACGCTCATGTCGAGCTCGCCGGCGATGGTGCCGAGCACCAACCGGTAGCCGGGCGTGAACTCCTGGCGCGCGATGCGCTCCTTGATCCAGCGGTACGCCTGCTGCGACTTGCTGAGCGTGTCGGCTTCGGTCGGGCTCATGCGCGGCCTTCCTCTCGGGCGTCGCGGGCGTCCCGGGCGTCGCGGGCGTCGAACTTCGCGCGCCACTCGGCGTTCATCGGGAAGAGTCCGTCGACGTGATGCCCCTCCGCGACGCGGTCGGCGATCCAGGCGTCCTCGTCCTCCTGGGCGAGAGCGGCGTCGACGATCTCCTCGGCGATCGACGGCGGGATCACGACGACCCCGTCCGCGTCGCCGACGATGATGTCGCCCGGCTGGACGGTGGTGCCGCCGCACGCGATCGTCACGTCGGCGTCCCACGGGACGTGCTTGCGGCCGAGCACCGCGGGATGGGCGCCGGAGGAGTACACCGGGATGCCGACCGCGGCGACGGCCGCAGCATCCCGAACTCCACCGTCCGTGACGATGCCGGCCGCACCGCGAGCGTGCGCGCGGATCGCGAGGATGTCGCCGAGCGTGCCCGACCCGGCCTCGCCGCGCGCCTCGATCACGACGACCTCGCCGTCGCTGACGGCGTCGAACACGCGCTTCTGCGCGTTGTAGCCGCCGCCGTGCGACGCGAAGAGGTCTTCGCGGTTGGGCACGAAACGCAGCGTGCGGGCGGTGCCGACGAGCTTGGATTCCGGATGCAGCGGCCGCACGCCGTCGACGTGCACGTTGTTCAGTCCGCGCTTGCGCAGCTGCGCCGAGAGGCCGGCCACCGGCACGGCCTCGAGCTTCGAGCGCAGCGCGTCGCTGAGAGCAGGAGATCCGGTGGAGGCAGGGGAGTCTGCGGCGGAACGTCCTGCGTCCGCCGGATCTCCTGATCCGGGGGACTCGGCGGCGGCCAGTCCGGCCGCCTCGCGCGAGCCCCAGGCCTCGGTGCGCTGAAGGTCGTCGACCGCGGGCAGCGAGCCGAGCTCAGCGTCGAACGCGGCCGAACCCTGCACCACCGTCGTCACGAGCCGACCTGTCGACGGACCGCCGGGCACATCGACCTCGACCTCGACGACGTCGCCGGGCCGCGCGACCGACGAGCCGGCCGGGGTGCCGGTGAGGATCACATCGCCGGTCTCGAGCGTGAAGTGCTGCGACAGGTCGGCGACGAGCTGCGCGAGCGGGAAGATCATGCCGGCGGCCGTGTCGTCCTGGGCGATCTCGCCGTTGAGCCACGTGCGCACGCGCAGCGCGTCGGGGTGGATCGCGCGGGCGTCGATGAGCGACGGACCGAGCGGCGTGTAGCCGTCGCCGCCCTTGGAGCGCACGTTCGAGCCCTTGTCGTTCGCGCGCAGGTCGTAGAGGCCGAAGTCGTTCGCGGCCGTCACCCACGCGACGTGGTCCCACGCGTCGGCGAGTCCGACCCGGCGGGCCGGCGTGCCGATCACGAGCGCGATCTCACCCTCGAACGCGAGCAGCTCGGTGCTGTCCGGGCGTTCGATGGTGTCGCCCGAGGCCGCGACGGAACTCGACGGCTTGAAGAAGTACGACGGATGCTGCGGCCGCCGCCCGCGCTGATCCGCACGCGACGCATAGCTGAGGTGGATGGCGACGATCTTGCCCGGGCGGCCGGGGAGGGCCGCGAAACGGCGGTCCGCGGTGTCCTTCATCTCGTCCATGAGCTCCCTTACTCGAAGCGACCTGTTGCGTCGTATTCGAAATCGTATATGATCGTGCAGCATCCGGCAACCATCCCCACACGGTTCGCCGGCGACGATGTCGTCACCCCGACACAGGAGTCACCATGAGCAGCACATCAGGACCCGCAGCAGGGTTCACCCCCACCGGAACCATCGCGGCATCCACCGATCGGCGTCGCGTCGTGTTCGCGACCGTCGTCGGCACCACCGTCGAGTGGTACGACTTCTTCATCTACGCGACGGCGGTCGGCCTCGTCTTCGGCCAGCTGTTCTTCGCGCCGCTCGGCGCCAACAGCGCCATCGTCGCCTTCGCGACCGTCGGCGTGAGCTTCCTCTTCCGCCCGCTCGGCGCCTTCCTCGCCGGGCACTTCGGCGACAAGTACGGCCGCAAGGTCGTGCTGATGTGGACGCTGATCCTCATGGGCGCCGCGACCGCCCTCATCGGATTCCTGCCGACCTACGAGGCGATCGGCGTCTGGGCGCCGATCCTGCTCGTTTTCCTGCGCATCATCCAGGGCATCTCCGCCGGCGGCGAGTGGGGCGGCGCGGTCCTGATGGCCGTCGAGCACGCGCCGAAGAAGCGCCGCGGCGCGTTCGGCGCCTCGCCGCAGATCGGCGTGCCGCTGGGCCTCCTGCTCGCCTCGGGCGTCATGGCGCTCATGGCGATGATCGCCCCCGGTGACGCGTTCCTCGTGTGGGGCTGGCGCGTGCCGTTCCTGCTCAGCGTGGTGCTGATCCTCGTGGGCTACTACGTCCGCCGCCGCGTGGAGGAGAGCCCGGTCTTCGCCGAGCTCGCCGAGCGCAAGGAGAAGGCGCGGATGCCGATCATCACGCTCTTCCGCAAGCACCTGCTCCTCGTGTTCATCGCCGCGCTCGTGTTCGCCGGCAACAACGCCGTCGGCTACATGACGACCGGCGGCTACATCCAGGGCTACTCGACCAACCCCGAGGGGCCGCTCGCCCTCGAGCGCGGACCCGTGCTGTGGGCCGTCGCGGGCTCGGCGGTCACCTGGCTGCTGTCGACGCTGGCCGCCGGCTTCATCTCGGACCGCATCGGCCGCCGCACGACGTACATCATCGGCTGGATCCTGCAGCTCGTGGGGGTGTTCCTCCTCTTCCCGCTCGTGAACACCGGGAACATCTGGCTGCTCTTCCTCGGTCTCGCGATCCTCACGATCGGCCTCGGCTTCACGTACGGCCCGCAGGCCGCGCTCTACTCCGAGCTGTTCCCGGCATCCATCCGCTTCTCGGGCGTCTCGATCTCGTACGCGATCGGCGCGATCCTCGGCGGCGCGTTCGCCCCGACCATCGCGACGGCCCTCGTGCAGGCGACCGGCTCGACGATGTCGGTCACGTGGTACCTCGCGGGGATGACCGTCATCGGCCTGATCGCGACCCTCCTCCTCCGCGACCGCTCCGGCATCCCCCTGGGTCCCGACCACGAGGCCGAGCAGTCGGTCAGCCCGATCTACGGCCTCTCGAAGGCCTGACCCCTTCGACACCGGATGCCGCGTCCCCGAGCCGCTGATCAGGCTCGGGGACGCGGCATCCGTCCCTCCCTCCCGGTTCTCCCGCCCGAGCGATCCCTGCCGAAACACGGGTCGGTAACGGCGACGCGCCGGTGATGGATGCTGCAGCACGGCGTGTCCGGTGACGGACCCGTGTTTCGGCATGAAGGGGGGACCGGGAACGGCTGAGTCAGCGGGTGCGCATGCCGTCGAGGGCCACGGCGACGACGTCGTGCGCGAGACGCTCGCGGTCTACCGGGCCGCCGGGGCGATACCACTCGACGATCGAGTTGACCATGCCGAAGACCAGGCGCGTGGCCACGGCGCCGTCGACGTCGGCGCGGATCTGCCCCGAGCGCTGCGCCTCGGCGACGAGCGCGGTCACGCGGTGGTCGAACGCGCGACGGCGCTCGAGTGCGGCGCGCTCGACGTCGCTGTTGCCGCGCACGCGCAGCAGGAGCGTGACGTAGGGGAGCTTGTCGACGAGCACGCGCACGGCTCCGCGCAGCACGGCGCCGAGCCGCTCGGCCGCGTCGCCCGCCGACGCCTCGGGCTCGTCGAGCACGCCCTCGAGTCCGTCGAGCGCCTCGTCGAGGGCGAGCGCCAGCAGCTGCTCCTTCGAGTCGAAGTGGTGGTACAGCGCCGATTTCGTGAGCCCCAGACGCGTGGCGAGGTCGGCGACAGAGGTCGCGTCGTACCCCTGCTCGTTGAAGAGCGCCACCGCGACGGCGAGCACCTGGTCGCGGTCGTACCCGGGCCTGCCGCGTCGCGCGGGGGAGGCGTCGGTGCTCGCGGGCATGCGCCCAGTCTCGCACCCGTCGGCGTCGACGCCGCGCAACGCGGTGACATTACTGAACGATCGATCAGATAATATGGGCGCGAGACCGCGACGGAGCGGATCGAGAGGATGCCGATGCCTGAGCCGCTCAAGATCCAGCGCCGCGACGACCGCGTCATCGCGACGCTGTCGCGGCCGGAGGTGCGCAACGCCATCGACCAGGACACGATCGACCGCCTGCACGAGCTGTGCGGCGAGCTCGAGCGCGAACCGCGCACGCTGATCCTCATCGGCTCCGACGGCGTGTTCGCCTCCGGCGCCGACATCGGCCAGCTGCGCGAGCGCCGCGCCGCCGATGCCCGGCGGGGCATCAACACGCGCGCGTTCACGCGGGTGCGGGGCCTCCCGATGCCCGTCATCGCCGCGATCGAGGGGTACGCGCTGGGCGGCGGCGCCGAGCTCGCGTACGCGGCCGACATCCGCATCGGCACGCCGAGCCTCAAGATCGGCAACCCCGAGACCGGCCTCGGCATCATCGCCGCGGCGGGCGCGACGTGGCGCCTGCCCGAGATCGTCGGCGAGGCGCGGGCCGCCGAGATGCTGCTGACGGGACGGATCCTGGATGCTGCGACCGCCGTCGACTGGGGCCTCGTGTCGTCGCTCTACGAGCCCGGCGACCTGCTCGCCGCGGCGAATGCGATCGCCGACCGCATCGCGCGCAACGACCCGCTGGCGACGCGCCACACCAAGACGGCGCTGCTCGCACCCCGTGCGGCGCACCCCGAGATCGAGCTGGAGCTGCAGGCGCAGCTCTTCGAGAGTCCCGAGAAGGACCGCCGCATGACCGCGTTCCTCGAGAGGAAGCGCACATGAGCGTGCCGGGGCGGGTCGGGGTGATCGGCGGCGGGCGCATGGGTGCGGGCATCGCCCATGCGTTCGTGCTCGCCGGCGCCGAGGTGGTCGTCGTCGAGCGTGGCGACGAGGCGGCGGCCGCGGCATCCATCCGTCTTCTCGAGAGCGTGCGGCAGAGCGTCGAGCGCGGGACGACCGATCGCGGTTTCGACGCGCTCGCCGCGGCGATCGAGACGGAGACGGATGCTGCGTCCCTGAACGGCTGTGGACTCGTGATCGAGGCGGTGCCCGAGGACCGGGAGCTGAAGGTGGTCGCGCTCGCGCGCGCCGAACGCGTCGCCGGGCCGGAGGCGGTGCTCGCGTCGAACACGTCGTCGATCTCGATCGATGACTTGGCGTCGGGGCTGTCCCGTCCGGAGCGGTTCCTCGGGCTGCACTTCTTCAATCCTGTGCCGTCGTCGCAGCTCGTCGAGGTGGTGACCGGCGTGGCGACAGACCCCGCGCTCGTCGACGACGCCCGGGGCTGGGTCGCCGCGCTCGGCAAGACGCCGATCGTCGTGCGCGACAGCCCGGGATTCGCGTCGAGCCGCCTCGGCGTCGCGCTCGGGCTCGAGGCGATCCGCATGCTCGAGGAGGGCGTCGCGAGCGCCGCCGACATCGACGCGGCGGTGGAGCTCGGGTACCGGCATCCTGTCGGTCCGCTCCGCACCACCGACCTCGTCGGCCTCGACGTGCGCCTCGGCATCGCCGAAGAACTGCAGCGTGAGCTGGGGGAGCGGTTCGCGCCGCCGGACCTGCTCAGGCGCCTCGTCGCCGACGGACATCTCGGCCGCAAGACCGGCCGCGGCTTCTACGAATGGAGTGAGAAGTGACCCAGATCCTCCCCAGCTACCTGCGCGACGAGTGGTGGACTCCGGATGCCGCGGCCGACGCGGCGACGGTGCGCGACGCCTCGACGGGCGAGGTCGTGACGCTCGTCAGCACCGAGGGGATCGACCTCGCCGGCGCCATCGCGTACGCGCGCACGGTGGGTCAGTCGAGTCTCGGCGCGCTGACCTTCCACCAGCGCGCGCTGCTGCTCAAGCAGTTCGGCGCCGCGCTCACGGCGCGCAAGGAGGAGCTCTACGAACTGTCGAAGCGCGCCGGCGCGACAATGCGCGATTCGCTGAGCGACGTGGACGGCGGCATCGGCGTGCTGTTCACGTACTCGTCGAAGGGGCGGCGCGAGCTGCCCAACGCGCAGGTCTACCTCGACGGCCCGGTCGAGCCGCTGTCGAAGGACGGCTCGTTCCTCGGGCGCCACGTGTACACGCGGCTGCCCGGGGTGGCCGTGCAGATCAACGCGTTCAACTTCCCGATGTGGGGCGCGCTCGAGAAGTTCGCGCCGGCGTTCCTCGCGGGCGTGCCGACGATCGTGAAGCCCGCGACGCCGACGGCGTACGTCGCCGAGGCGTGGGCGCGCATCCTCGTCGAGACCGGGCACCTGCCCGCGGGTTCGCTGCAGCTGGTGAGCGGCGCGGTTCCCGGGCTGTTCGAGCACCTCGGGCTCGGCGACCTCGTCGGGTTCACCGGCAGCGCCTCGACGGCGTCCCGGCTGCGGGAGCGGGCGGCACCCGCCGTGCGGTTCACGAGCGAGACCGACTCGATCAACGCGTCGGTGCTCGGCCCCGACGCCGTGCCCGGCACACCCGAGTTCGACGCGTACGTCAAGCAGCTCATGGTCGAGCTCACGACGAAGGCCGGGCAGAAGTGCACGGCGATCCGCCGCGCGATCGTGCCGTCCGATGCCGTCGAGCCACTCGTCGGGGCATTGCGGGCGAAGATGGCCGAGCGCGTCGTCGTCGGCGACCCGCACGCCGAGGGCGTCACGATGGGCCCGCTCGTCTCGCTCGCGCAGCGCGACGAGGTGCTGCGCGCGGTCGGCGAGCTCGAGGCGGCGGGCGGCCGCGTTCTGCTCGGGACGACGGATGCCCCGGACGTCACGCTCGCCGACGGCTCGACCGGCCCCGCGCCCGACGGGGCGTTCGTCGCGCCGATCGTCATCGGGTTCGACGGCGCGGCCGACGCGCTGCCCGACGCCGTGCACGACGTCGAGGCGTTCGGGCCGGTGGCGAGCGTGCTCGCCTACCGCACGGTCGATGAAGCGGCCGACCTCGTGGGGCGCGGCGGCGGGTCGCTCGTGACGAGTGTCGCGACCGCCGACCCGTCGGTCGCCGCCACGCTGCTCGCGCGCACCGCCGCGTACAACGGCCGCCTGCTGTTCCTCGACCGCGACGACGCCCGCACCTCGACCGGGCACGGCGCTCCCGTCCCGCATCTGGTGCACGGCGGACCGGGCCGCGCCGGCGGCGGCGAAGAGCTCGGCGGCATCCGCGCGGTGCTGCACCACATGCAGCGCACCGCGGTGCAGGGCTCACCCGCGATGCTCACCGCCCTGACCGGCGTGTGGCATCAGGGCGCAGCATCCCGCTCCGATCGTCACCCGTTCCGCAAGTCGCTGGCCGAACTCGCGATCGGCGACCAGCTCGCGTCGCCCCTGCGCGCCGTCACGCTCGATGACATCGAGACGTTCGCGCACTTCACGGGCGACCTGTTCTACGCGCACATGGACGAGGAGGCCGCCGCCGCGAACCCCTTCTTCCCGGGCCGCGTCGCGCACGGGTACCTGCTGGTGTCGTGGGCCGCGGGGCTCTTCGTCGACCCGGAGCCCGGCCCCGTGCTCGCCAACTACGGCCTCGAGAACCTGCGGTTCGTGACGCCGGTGTCGCCCGGCGACGAGATCCGCGTGGTGCTGACCGCGAAGCAGATCACCCCGCGCGAGACGGACGAGTACGGCGAGGTGCGGTGGGATGCCGTCATTCTCAACCAGCGCGACGACATCGTGGCCACCTACGACGTCCTCACTTTGGTCGCGAAGACGGCGGCGGAGTCGGATGCTGCGGCCGAGGCATCCGTCCCTCCCGTGTCGGCGGAGGTCGGTGCGTGATGCCCGCGGGAGTGACGCCATGACCGACCCCGCCGCGCACTTCGCCGGGCAGCGCCACATGCTGCAGCGGGACCGGGCGTCGGCGGCGCTCGGGATGGTCGTCGAGCGCGACGAGCCGGGGGAGGCCGTCGTGTCGATGCGGGTGCGCGACGACATGACGAACGGGTTCGCGATCACGCACGGCGGCATGGTGTTCGCGCTCGCCGACACCGCGTTCGCGATGGCCTGCAACGAGGATGCCGAGGTCACGGTCGCCGCCGGCGCCGACATCACCTTCTTCAGGGCGACCCACGCCGGCCAGACCTTGACGGCTCACGCGCGGCGGCGCATCCGCTCCGGCCGGAACGGCCTCTACGACGTGACGGTGACCGATGAGACCGGCGCCGTCGTGGCAGAGTTCCGGGGCCGGTCGCTGACGACCCGGCGCGCGCACCCGGACGATGCGGTCGGCGGCGGGGACGAAGCATCCATCACCGAGTAGACTTTACTGAACGAACGGTCTGTAAATGAGGAGTCGATGATGACGACCGAGACCCTGATCGACGAGGCGGCCGAGCAGGCGGCCTTCGACGCGATCATCGAGGCGGACTCGCGCATCGAGCCGCGGGACTGGATGCCGGCGGCCTATCGCAAGACGCTGATCCGGCAGATCTCGCAGCACGCGCACTCCGAGATCATCGGGATGCAGCCCGAAGGCAACTGGATCTCGCGCGCGCCGAGCCTCAAGCGCAAGGCGATCCTGATGGCGAAGGTGCAGGACGAAGCGGGCCACGGCCTGTACCTGTACTCGGCCGCGCAGACCCTCGGGATCACGCGCGACGAGATGACCGAGCAGCTGATCGAGGGCCGCGCGCGCTACTCGTCGATCTTCAACTACCCGACGCCGACGTGGGCCGACATGGGCGCGATCGGCTGGCTCGTCGACGGCGCCGCGATCTGCAACCAGGTGCCGCTGTGCCGTGCGTCGTACGGCCCGTACGGCCGGGCGATGGTGCGCATCTGCAAGGAGGAGTCGTTCCACCAGCGGCAGGGGTTCGAGATCCTGCTGACCCTCATGCAGGGCTCGCCCGCGCAGCGCGAGATGGCTCAGGATGCCGTGGACCGCTGGTACTGGCCGTCGCTCATGATGTTCGGACCCCCGGACGACGAATCGCCCAACTCGGCGCAGTCGATGGCGTGGAAGATCAAGCGCTTCTCGAACGACGACCTCAGGCAGCGGTTCATCGGGATGCTGGTGCCCCAGGCCGAGGTGCTGGGTGTGACGCTTCCCGACCCCGAGCTGCGGTGGGACGATACCGCCGAGCGGTGGCACACGAGCGAGATCGACTGGACGGAGTTCCACGAGGTGCTCGCCGGCCGCGGGCCGATGAACGTGGAGCGGATCCGCAACCGACGCAACGCGCACGAGGACGGCGCCTGGGTGCGCGAGGCCGCCGCCGAGTACGCCCGCAAGCAGCAGCTGCGCGAGGCCGCGGCGATGAAGGGAGCCGCGTGATGGCCACTCCAGGTGCGTCGCCGCGCGAGTCGTGGCCGCTGTGGGAGGTGTTCGTGCGCGCGAACCGCGGGCTCAGCCACGTGCACGCCGGGTCGCTGCACGCCCCCGACGCCGAGCTCGCGCTGCGCAACGCGCGCGACCTGTACACGCGCCGGGGGGAGGGCACGTCGATCTGGGTCGTGCCCGCCGACGCGATCACCACGAGCGACCCCGACTCGAAGGGCGCGTACTTCGAGAGCCCGGCGGGCAAGAACTACCGCCACGCGACGTACTACACGGCGTCGGAGGGGGTGCCTCACCTGTGACGACCACCGGCCACCCGGGTTCGGGGCGCGATCGCTCCGTTGGGGCGGAGATCATCCGCCCCAACGGAGGAAATGCGCCCCAAGCCGGACAAGAGAGCTCGCACGGCGATGTGACTGTCGAGCAGGTCGAGCTGTCGGCCGAGCTGGCCGGCGGCGAGGGCCGCGCCGCGACCGCGGACGTCGCCGAGTACGCGCTGTGGCTCGGCGACGACGCGCTCGTCCTGTCGCAGCAGCTCGGCGCGTGGATCGCGCGCGCCCCCGAGCTCGAGGAGGACGTCGCGCTCGCCAACATCGCGCTCGACCTGCTCGGGCACGCGCGCTCCTTCCTCCGCTACGCCGGCACCTACGACGACCGCACCGAGGACGACCTCGCCTACTGGCGCGACGAGCCGGAGTTCCGCAGCGCTTGGCTCTTCGAGCAGCCCAACGGAGACTTCGCGCAGACGATCGCGCGCCAGCTGGCAGCATCCGTCTATCTCTTCGAGCTCTACACGGCGCTGCAGGAGTCGTCCGACGAGACGCTCGCCGCGATCGCCGCGAAGGCCGTGAAGGAGGTCGAGTACCACCGCGACCACGCCGTGCAGTGGACGTTGCGCCTCGCGGGCGGCACCGAGGAGTCGCGGCGGCGCATGATCCGGGCGATCGGCGACGTGTGGCCGTACGTGGGGGAGCTGTTCCGCGACGAGCCGCTGACCGATCGCCTCGGGGGAGTCGCCGTGCGCCCGTCGTCGCTGCAGCCGGCGTTCGACGCCGTGATCGCGGCGGTCTTCGCCGAGGCCGAGCTCGAGGTGCCGACCACCCCGATGTCGTCGGCAGGCGGCCGCCACGGTTCGCACTTCCCGACGCTCGGGTACCTCCTCGCCGAGATGCAGGTGCTCGCCCGGCAGCACCCGGGAGCGACATGGTGACCGCCGGCGTTCAGGATTCAGTCTCGGTGCCGCCGCAGGCCGAGAGTCTCCCGGAATCCCGCGGGGCCGCACCCTCGCGCGCGGTGACGGGACTGAATGCCGAGCCGGCTGCCTCCGGCACCGGCGTCGAGCGGGCGTGGGAGGTGGCGGCATCCGTCCTCGATCCCGAGGTGCCCGTGCTCACGATCGAGGATCTCGGCGTGCTGCGCGACGTCGCGGTCGACGCGGGACGCGTCACCGTCACCATCACGCCCACCTACTCGGGCTGCCCCGCGATGGATGCGATCCGCGACGACGTCGTGCTCGCCCTCACGTCCGCGGGCTTCGACGACGTCGACGTGCGGCTCGTGCTCGCGCCAGCTTGGACCACGGACTGGATGACGGATGCCGGCAAGCGCAAGCTCGTCGACTACGGCATCGCGCCGCCGACCGGGCGCGCGGCCGTGAACGGGCCGATCCGGCTGCAGCTGTCGGTGCGCTGCCCGCGCTGCGGGTCGCTCGACACGCGCGAGCTCGCCAGGTTCGGGTCGACGTCGTGCAAGGCGCTGTACGAGTGCCGCGCGTGCCTCGAGCCCTTCGACCACTTCAAGGTGCATTGATGCGGGCCGATGAGGCGGCGGCGGGCGAGAATGCGCGCATCGCCGAGACGCTGCTCACCACGGCGGTGGGCGGGCCGCGCGGGGCCAAGCATCGCGCCCGGTTCCACACGCTGCGGGTCGCCGCGGTGAGGCAGTTGACGGATGCCTCGATCGAGGTGACCTTCGCGATCCCCGAGGAATCCCGGGACGAGTTCGACTACCTCGCGGGTCAGCACGTGGCCCTGCGGGCCACCCTCGACGGCCACGAGGTGCGTCGCTCCTACTCGCTGTGCCGCGCGGAGGACGCCGGCGGCGGGGGCGACGGCCCGCGCACGATCAGCGTCGCGATCAAGCGCGACTCGGGCGGCCGGTTCTCGACCTGGGCGCAGACGGAGCTGAAGGTCGGCGACGAGATCGACGTGATGAGCCCGCAGGGGACGTTCACCTCGAAGCTCGCCGACCTGGATGATGCGCACGTGGCGGGCATCGCTGCGGGGTCGGGCATCACGCCGCTCATGGCGCTCGCCGCAACGGTGCTCGCACGGTCGGCGACGTCGCGCTTCACCCTCGTCTACACGAACCGCTCGAGCCTCGACGTGATGTTCCTCGACGAGCTCTCCGACCTCAAGGACCGCTACCCGACGCGGCTCGCCCTGCACCACGTGCTCTCGCGCGAGCAGCGTACGGCGCCGCTGCTGTCGGGCCGCATCGACGAGCCGCGGCTGCGGCGCATCCTCGGCGACTTGGTGTTGCCCGACACCGTCGACGAGTGGTTCCTCTGCGGGCCGTTCGAGCTGGTGCAGCTCTGCCGCGACACCCTCGCCGACATCGGCGTCGACCCCGCGCACGTGCGCTACGAGCTGTTCACGACGGGCGAGGGGGAGCGGGCCGAGCCGGCGGCGGGGCGGCCCGTCGTGGTCGCTGAAGACGAGCCGGTGCGCCGCATCGAGTTCACCCTCGACGGACAGTCGCAGGCGGTCGACAGCCCGGTCGCCGCACACGAGTCGATCCTCAACGCCGCGCTGCGCGTGCGGCCCGACGTGCCGTTCGCGTGCGCCGGCGGGGTATGCGGCACGTGCCGCGCTCGGCTGCTGCAGGGATCGGTCACGATGACCGAGAACTACGCGCTCGAGCCCGACGAGCTCGAGCGCGGGTACGTGCTCACCTGTCAGTCGCACCCGACGACCGATACCGTCGTCGTCGACTACGACGTCTAGGAGGACGCCATGATCGACCTCGCCATCGACGGCGCCGTCGCCGAGATCACGCTGAACGCCCCCGAGAAGCTCAACGCGCTCTCGCTCGGGGCCCTGCGACAGCTGGACGACGCGTATGCGGAGGCCGCGGCATCCGGAGTCCGCGCTCTCGTGCTGCGTGGCGAGGGGCGCGCGTTCTGCGCCGGCCGCGACATCGCCGGCGTCGACCCCGAGACCGATGACGTACCGGGATACCTCGGTCAGGTCGAGCGGCTGATGCGCCGCATGGCGGACTTCCCCGCGCCCACGTTCGCACCGGTGCAGGGGGCGTGCCTGGGCGTGGGGCTGGGGCTCGCGATCGTGACCGACGTCGTCTACGTCGCCGACTCGGCGAAGGTCGGCTCACCGTTCGCGAACCTCGGCGCGATGCTCGACTCCGGCGGCCACGCGCTCCTCTACGAACGGCTCGGCGCGCACCGTGCGCTCGACCTCATCTACACGGGCGACCTTCTCTCGGGGTCCGAGGCCGTCGAGGCCGGGCTGTTCAGCCGGGCGATGCCGGCCGACGAGGTGCTCACGTTCACGCGAGAGCGGGCGGCGCGGGCGGCCTCCGGCGCGACGGCGGCCTTCGTCGCCTCGAAGCGCCTGATCGCGCGCCTGCGCGACGCGCGCCTGTGGGATGCCGTCGCCGAAGAGACCCGCGGCCAGGAGGCGCTGCGCGCCACCGCCGACTACCGCGAGGGCTTCGCCGCGTTCCAGCAGAAGCGCAAGCCGGAGTTCACCGGCGAGTAGCGGGGCGGCCGCGCCGCTCGCGACGCTCTTCCTGGTTCGCGACGCTCCTCGTGGTTCGTGACGCTCCTCTTGGCGACTGGGGTACTCCCATTTCGCCATTGAACTTCCGGTTCACATGAGTGCGCCTGAGTCGTTGAACTTCCGGTTCACACCGGGTGCGCCTGAGCCGTCGCCCCCCGGTTCACACCGCCCTCGCGACGCGGGCGGTGCTGTGTGAACCGGAAGTTCAACGTGCTTTTCGGAGAGTCCGTGCGCCGACGCCCGCGCCCGGGTCAGGAGTTCACGCGGATGATCTCGTGCTGGTACGGCGCGACCACTTCGCCCGAGATGCGGCAGTCGAGCACGAGAAAGCGACGGGATGCTGCGGGCTCGGCCGCCCACTCCGCGAGCCGGTCGAGGTCGGCCATGGTGCGGACCACGACCCCCTCCGCTCCGACGCCGCTCGCGAGCGCGGCGAAGTCGACCTCGGGGATGAGCATGGGCTCCTTCGCCAGCCCCTTGAGCCCGTAGAGGTTGATCTCCGCGCCGTAGGCGGCGTCGTTCCAGACGACTGCGACGCCGCGGCCGCCGGCGACGCGCACCGCGGTCTCGAGGTCGGCCAGGGCCATGAGCCCGCCGCCGTCGCCCGTCGTCAGCACGACGGTCGCGGAGGGCTTTGCGAGCGCGGCGCCCGGCACCGACGGCCAGCCGAGCCCGATGGACTGGAACGCTGTGCCGACCATCGTCATGCGGTCGGGCGACGCGACCGGCCAGTACATGTTCGCCCAGCCGATGAAATGGCCGCCGTCCGACACCACCACCCGGTCCGACGGCAGCAGCTCGCCGATGCGCGCGGCGACCGTGCGGGGATCGAGGCGGCCGTCGGGCGCGACGCCGTCACCCGGCTCATATGCGCGCAGCGGCATGAGGTCTGCGGACTCGCGCCAACCGCTCGCCGCGCCGCCGCGGGCAACGAGCCCGTCGGCGACCGCGCGGGCCACCACGGCGGCGTCGCCGCGCACGTACCCGCCCACATGCGGGTGGGTCGCGGCGGGTGCGACGTCGACCTGGAACACCCGGGTGCCCGGCGCGAACAGGTCGCCGAACCGCATCGTGAACTGATTCAGGGACGCCCCGAAGACGACCGCGACGTCGGCCTCGCGCACGAGCGACATCGCGCCCTCGGCACCGAAGCCGCCGGTGACGCCGAGGTCGAACTCGGCCCGCGGGAAGACGCCCCGGCCGAGCGCGGTCGACGCCGTGATCGCGCCCACGGCGTCGGCGACGTCGCCGAGGGCCTCACCGGCACCCGAGATCCACGCGCCCCGGCCTGCCAGCAGGAAGGGCCGCTTCGCCGACGCCAGCGCCTCGACGAGTCCCTCGACCGCGCCCTCGGCGAACGGCCCCGCCGGCACCAGCGGCGCCGGCAGGCGAGGTTCCGGGGCCTCGGGAAGCGGACCCGCGTCGCGCGCGGCGACGTCGTAGGGGATCGCGAGCACGGTCGGCACCCGGTAGGTGAGGGCGTGCTCGATGGCGATGATCGTGGTGGCCGCAGCATCCGCTCGTCCGACGGTATAGGTGCGCGCGCCGACGGCCGAGGCGAGGGCGATCTGGTCGACGTCCCACGGGCGCGGGCCCGAGGTCGGCTCGTCGCCGACCACCAACACGAGCGGCACATGCGCCTGCACGGCCTCGGCGAGAGCCGTGAGGGTGTTCGTGAATCCGGCGCCGTAGGTCGCTGTCGCGGCGGCGAGCCGGCCCGACGTTCGGTGGTAGGCGTCGGCGGCGACGACGCCGCCCGCCTCGTGGCGCACCGCGGTGAAGTGCACATCGGTCGAGCGCTCGAGCGCGTCGAGGAAGTACGCGTTGCCGTTGCCCATCACGCCGAACACGTGATCGATGTGGTGGGCGAGCGTGAGGGCGACGTGCGCCGAGACGGTGCTCATGGCGGGAGACATGGCGATGCCTTTCGAGACGGAACGGATCAAGAGCCGTATGTGTCTCGCGCGTGCGCGCTCCGTGCCCATTTTTCGAGCACCGGCGGGCGACGGTGCCACCGGACGTCACGAGTATAGGTCTTCGGGCAGGATGGATCTCATGAAGACGACCCAGCTCCGCCGGTACACGCTCGTCGAAGGGGAGTACGACGCCTTCGTCGCCTGGTACACCGAGTGGATGCCGCGGGTGCGGCCCGCCGCGGGCTTCACGATCGAGTTCGCCTACGGGCTTCCCGAGACGAACGAGTTCGTGTGGGCCGTGAGCGCCCCCGGCGACGCGGACGCGTTCGCCGCCCTCGAACAGGCGTACCTCGCCTCCGACGCGCGGGCCGAGGCGTTCGACGGCGTGCCGCAGCGCGTCGCGGTCTACAACATCAGCCTCGTCACCGAGTTCCCCACCACCGCCTGAACGGCGCGACGTCAGCCGCCGAGCGCCTCGCGGATCGCGGTCGCCGACCGCGTCAGACGCGCCGCGATCTCCTCGTCCGACCGCGCGCTCGCGACGAACACGACCGCGATCGCGGCTGGCCCGCGGCCGCGCGCGACGAACGGCACGGCGACCGCCCTGAGGCTCGGGATGACCTCGTCGTGGCTGGTCGCGAAGCCGCGGGCCGCGGCATCCCTCACCTCCGCCGCCAGTTCCGGTGAGACGCCGTGCGGCCACGCGGCCTCGGGCAGCAGCGACAGGATCGCCTTGCCCGGAGCGCCACGCGTCGTCGGATGCCGCGTGCCCGGCCGCTGCGCGACGGGGTTCACCGCGTGACGCGGCTCGACGCTGGAGAGCGTGACGCACTCCTCGTGGTCGAGCACCGCGAGGAAGCAGGTGACGCCGAGGTCGCCCGCGACCGCGGTGAGCTCGGGGAGGGCCTCGGCCTGCAGATCGTGCGCGACGCCAGCGGCGAGGGCGGCGAGGCGTGCGCCCAGCTCGATGCGCCCGGCGGCGTCGCGCTCGACGAGCCCGTGGTCCTCGAGCGTACGGAGCAGCCGGTAGGCGACCGACCGGTGCACCTCGAGCCTCGCCGCGATCTCGTCGATCGAGAGAGGGCCGCGTGCGTCGGCGAGCACTTCGAGGATCCGGATGCCGCGGCTCAGCGTCTGCGATGCGGGCGCGGTCGTGCCCTCCAGCCTTGTCATGCGGCATCCCTTCGTATACGATCTGTTCAATAGTAGAACGCTGTGTTCGAATATAGAACACGCACTCGCTCGCAGCAAGCACCCCACGCGCCACGAGCCCTCGACACCGTCGTCCGAGGAGGACACCGATGCAGTTCCACCACCATGGCTACGTCTCCGCCGATCCGCGCGTGCAGGACGCCGCCGGCACCGGCATCGACCGCCCGGCCGAACTGCCCGACGAGATGGACATCCTCATCGTGGGCTCCGGCCCCGCCGGCATGCTCCTCGCGGCCCAGATGTCGCAGTTCCCCGGCGTCACGACCCGCATGATCGAGCGCCGCGAGGGCCGCCTCGTGCTGGGGCAGGCGGACGGCATCCAGCCGCGGAGCGTCGAGACGTTCCAGGCGTTCGGGTTCGCCGAGCGGATCGTCGCCGAGGCGTACAACATCGCCTGGATGAACTTCTGGGGTCCCGACCCCGAGAACCCCGATGACATCATCCGCACCGCGCGCACCGAGGACTACGCCTTCAAGATCAGCGAGTTCCCGCACCTCATCGTGAACCAGGCGCGCGTGCTCGACTACTTCGCCGAGGCCGCGGCCCACGGCCCGGGCCGCATCCTGCCCGACTACGGCATCGAGTTCGTCGGCCTCACCGTGCACGACGGCGAGTTCCCGGTCGAGGTGCGCGTGCGGCACGTCGCGGGGGAGCGCGCCGGCGAGGAGCGCACCGTGCGCGCGAAGTACGTGATCGGGTGCGACGGCGCGCGCAGCGGCGTGCGCGAGGCGATCGGGCGCAAGCACGTCGGCGCGTTCTCGGCGCACGCCTGGGGCGTCATGGATGTGCTCGTCAACACCGACTTCCCGGACTGGCGCACCAAGTGCGCGATCAACGCCGAGGCCGGCAACATCCTGCTGATCCCGCGCGAGGGCGGCTACCTCTGCCGCGTCTACGTCGACCTCGGCGCCGTCGCCGCCGACGACGACCACCGCGTGCGCCAGACGCCCATCGAGGCGGTCATCGCCAAGGCGAACGACATCCTCCACCCGTACTCGCTCGACGTGAAGCAGGTCGCGTGGCACAGCGTCTACGAGGTCGGTCACCGCGTCACCGACAAGTTCGACGACGTCGACGTCGACCAGCGCCACGACCCGCGCGTCTTCCTCACGGGCGACGCGTGCCACACGCACAGCGCCAAGGCTGGCCAGGGCATGAACGTCTCCATGCAGGACGGCTTCAATCTCGGCTGGAAGCTCGGGCACGTGCTCACCGGCCTCAGCCCCGCATCGCTCCTGTCGACCTACTCGGCCGAGCGTCAGCCGGTCGCCCAGCAGCTCATCGACTTCGATCGCGAGTGGTCGAGCCTCATGGCCCGCAAGCCCGAGGAGATCTCCGACCCGCAGGAGCTCGCCACCTTCTACCTCGGCACCGCCGAGTTCCCGTCGGGATTCGTGACGCAGTACGGCGCGTCGATGATCGTGACGGATGCTGCGCACCAGGCGCTCGCCGAGGGGTTCCCGCTGGGCAAGCGCTTCAAGTCGGCGGAGGTCGTGCGCGTATGCGACGGCAACCCGGCGCACCTCGGCCACCACGCGAAGGCCGACGGCCGCTGGCGGATCTACGCCTTCGCCGACGCGCCCGCGCCGGGCGAGGCATCCGTCCTCTCCGACTGGGCCGCGTTCATCGCCTCGCCCGAGTCTCCGGTGCAGCGCTTCACGCCGGAACGCGCCGACGTCGACGCCGTGTTCGACGTCAAGGTGATCTACCAGCAGCCCCACGAGGACGTCGACATCACCCGCGTGCCCGAGCCGTTCCTGCCGAAGACCGGACCCCTCGGGCTGACGGACTGGGAGAAGGTCTACGCCGCCGCGCCGAGCGCGTGGACGAGCACCGACATCTTCGAGGAGCGCGGCCTGTCGCGCGACGGCGTGGTCGTGGTCGTTCGCCCCGACCAGTACGTCGCGGCGGTGCTCCCGCTCGCCGCGACGGACGAGTTGTCGACGTTCCTCGCGCAGGCGTTCGTGCCCCAGCGTGAGCCGGTGGCGCTCGCCGGCTGAGCCGTCCGCGATGGCGATCACGCCCTCGCTTCTGTACATCGCGTATATCGGCCGCCGTGGCGGCGACGGGCCAGAATGGGCCCGGTAGACATCGACAGAACGGATGCCGCATCCCCGCGGCATCCGGAACCGACAAGGGAGTCCCCGTGACGACGACGATCACCGAAACCCGTGAGTCCGAGCTGCTCGCGTCCGTCCCCGACGGGCTGTTCATCGGCGGGCAGTGGCGTGGGGCAGCCGGCGGCAAGACGCTGAAGGTCTACGACCCCTCCAACGGAGAAGTCGTGAAGGAGATCGCGAACGCGTCGCCGGAGGACGGCATCGCGGCGCTGGATGCGGCGGATGCGGCGTTCCCCGCGTGGGCGGCGACGCCGGCGCGGGAGCGGGCCGAGATCCTGCGTCGCGCGTTCGACCTGCTGCAGGAGCGCAAGGAGGACTTCGCGCTGCTGATGACGATCGAGATGGGCAAGCCGCTCGCCGAGGCGCGCGGCGAGGTCGCGTACGGCGGCGAGTTCCTGCGCTGGTTCAGCGAGGAGACCGCGCGGATCCAGGGCCGCTACGGCGCGAACCCCGAGGGCACCGGCCGCATGATCGTGTCGCAGCACCCGGTCGGTCCGTGCTTCCTCATCACGCCGTGGAACTTCCCGCTCGCGATGGCGACCCGCAAGATCGCGCCCGCGCTCGCCGCCGGCTGCACCGTCGTCATCAAGCCCGCCGAGCTCACCCCGCTCACGACCCTCGCGTTCGCGAAGCTGCTCGAAGACGCCGGCGTGCCGGCGGGTGTCGTCAACGTGTTCACGACCTCGACCTCGGGTGCCGTGTCGGAGCCGATCATCCGCGACCCGCGGCTGCGCAAACTCTCGTTCACCGGGTCGACGCAGGTCGGCCAGCGCCTGCTCGAGCAGGCCGCGCAGGGTGTGCTGCGCACGTCGATGGAGCTCGGCGGCAACGCGCCGTTCGTGGTGTTCGACGACGCCGACCTCGACAAGGCGGTCGACGGCGCGATCGCGGCGAAGTTCCGCAACATCGGCCAGGCCTGCACCGCCGCCAACCGGTTCATCGTGCACCGCCCGGTCGCCGACGAGTTCGCGCGCCGGGTCACCGAGCGCGTGAACGGCTTCACGATCGGCCGCGGCACCGAGGAGGGCGTCACGATCGGCCCGCTCATCGACGACCGGGCTGTCGCGAAGGCATCCCAGCTCGTGCAGGACGCGGTGGCCCGCGGCGCGAAGGTCGCCACCGGCGGCAACGAGGTCGAGGGGCCCGGCACGTTCTACGAGCCGACCGTGGTCACCGACGTGCAGGCGGGGTCCGACATCCTCCGCGAGGAGATCTTCGGGCCGGTGCTCGCGATCGTCCCGTTCGACGACGAGGACGAGGCCGTGCGTCTCGCCAACGACACCGAGTACGGCCTGGTCTCGTATGTCTTCACCGAGAGCCTCGCCCGCGGGCAGCGCATGATCGAGCGTCTCGAGACCGGCATGATGGGCCTCAACATGGGTGTCGTCTCCAACGCCGCCGCCCCGTTCGGCGGCTGGAAGATGTCGGGTCTGGGCCGCGAGGGCGGCGCCGAGGGCATCCACGAGTACCTGCAGACGAAGTACACGCTCACGCCCAACCCGTTCTGACGTTCGCGGGGCGCGCACGCACCCCCTTCCGAACGAGCCGCGGCACGATCACTATGGACCTGTCCGCATCGAGCGATGAGGGGTTGACATGAGCGTGTACCGAGTGATCGACGTCATCGGCACGAGTGCCTCGTCCTGGGAGGAGGCCGCGCGAGAAGCCATCAGCACCGCATCGGGATCGCTGCACGATCTGCGCATCGCCGAGGTGACGAAACAGGACGTCGTCGTCGGCGACGACGGCGGGCTGCTGTTCCGGTCGCGGATCCAGCTCTCGTTCAAGTACGCGCCGGAGTGACCCGACGTGACGCCTCTGGTGGCGTCCCGGAAGGCTCTCGATGTTGGGTGTCAGCGTGTGCCGACTGGAGCGGAGGAGCCGTCGATGGAGTCACCGGTCGAGAGTCTGACGAAGTCCGCGCCATCCTGGGGCGCCAAGATGGCGTACGGCGAGACCATCGATGTCGGCGGGCGGCAGGTGACACCCGCGGCGCTGGTCATCTTCGGGTTCGGCGGCGGCAGCGGATCGGGCAAGTTGCCGCAGGGCGCCGGGCTGCCTCAGGGTGAGGGTGAAGGAAGCGGCGGGGGAGGCGGCGGCTACGTGCTGCCCATCGGCGCGTATGTGAACGGCCCGAAAGGTCCGAAGTTCCAGCCGAACCCGGTGGCCATGGTCATGGTGAGCGTCCCTCTCGTCTCCGCCGCCGGCTGGGCGCTGGCGCGGATCATCACCGCCGTGAAGTCGGGGCGATAGGGCATGGCGCCACCGACGTCCCACGTGATCCGGCCGCTCACGCCCGAGACCTTCCCGGCGTGGCTGGCGCTCGCCGAGAAGCACAACGGGGTCTGGGGCGGGTGCTACTGCTCGTACTTCCACGGCGACACGGCGGGCACCGTCAAGAGCGAGTACGACCGGGCCACGTTCAAGCAGCGGCTCGTCGACGAGGGAGTCGCGCACGCAGCGCTCGTGTTCGACGGCGATGACGCGATCGCGTGGTGCGAGTACGGCAGTCCGGCCGAGCTTCCCGGTATCTACCACCGCAAGGAGTACGACGCCGGCGAGGCGAACCCGGCGCCCTGGCGCATCACCTGCTTCTTCGTCGACCGCGACCACCGGCGCTCGAGGGTGGCGCGAGAGGCGCTGGACGGTGCGCTCGAACTGATCGCGCAGGCCGGAGGCGGTGAAGTCGTCTCGTTCCCCAACGAGCTCCCGCCCGACAAGAAGACGTCGTCCTCGTTCCTCCACAACGGCACGAGGGCCATGTTCGAGAAGGCTGGGTTCGCGTTCGAGCGCCACATCGGCAAGAACAAGACGGTGATGCGCATCACCGTCCCGCCGGCCGTCGCCTGACGCCGTTCAGTCGTAGGTGTCGGTCCACGACGCGATGTCGACGCCGTGGTTGTCGGGCGACGCGAGCGACCACCAGGCCGGAGCGTGCGAGTCGTCGGCGAGTCTTCCGCCGGCCGCGAGCGCAGCATCCACGCGGGCCCGGGCCTGGTCGGCGGGGACGAAGACGTCGAAGTGCGTGCGGCCCCTCGACGGCGCGTCCGGGGTGAGCGGGTTGAAGGCGAGCTGCGGTCCGCAGCGCAGCGGGTCCGCAGCATCCGTGTCGCCCATGTCCTCATAGCCGAGCGCCGCCGTGAAGAACGGGCGCACGTCGGCTTCGGAATGCTGGGCGACGTAGATGCCGATCGACTGCACGCGCGTGGGATCGGGCGTCAGGCGCTGCTCGGCGGCGGCCTGCGACACGGCCGCGGCGAACTCCCCGGCAGCCGCGGGGATGCTGTCCGTGCCGCGGTACGGGATGCGCACGACGACGCCCTCCGGACGCACGTCGATGTCGGGCCGGATGCCGGATCGCTCCGCGGCGGCGACGATCGGGGTGACGAGCCCCGCGGCGTGGGCGAGGGAGGTCGCGGCGAACACCGCCTGCGGGCCGGTGCCGGTGACCCGCCAGTCCGAGACGCCCGTCGCCCGATGAAAGGCTGCCGGAGAGATCCAGGTCGATCCGCTCGTCGACTCGTCCATGGAGATCTCCTACACCGGTTCGGTCGTACGGATCAGGCCGCAGTTCACGCACGACCAGGCCACCAGGAAGCGCTCGTCGTCGAGGATCTCGAACGTCAGCACATCCCCGCACGTGGGGCAGCTCCGCGGATCCTCGGCCGGCACCGTCATGCCGTCAGCTTAGGGAGATCGCGTGCCGCGACGCCACGGCAGGGGGAGAACGGATGCCTCGGGCCGAGGCATCCGCTCATCATCTCGTGACGACGGGATCAGAGGACGACCAGGAAGCCGATCACGGCGCTCACGGCCGACAGCACGGCGAGCACGACCGACGGCGTCGGGTTCTCCTTGCGGCGCACGTGCACGGCGATCGCGCCGACCATGACCACCGTCAGGGCGGCCGCGGCGATAGGGGTGAGGATCGGGGCGACGCCGGTCAGGAGCGGCAGGATCAGGCCGATGCCACCGACGACCTCCGCCGCGCCGATGAGCTTCACGGTCGGGTCGGCGAAGTCGTCGGCCCAGCCCATGCCGTTCGCGACGAGGGCGGACTTCGGGCGGGCGACCTTCATGGCGCCGGCGCCGATGAACGCGAGCGCGAGCAGGCCGTTGAGGATCCAGAGGGCGATGATCATGGGTTCTCCAGGAGGGGGTCTGTTACTGTGCGTAAGCAACCTCATGATGCGTCACCGTCGAGACGCGTACAAAAGGCACACGGATGTAAGTAGGTGACACGCGATGGCGACCACTCTCACCGTCGAACTCCCCGGCGAGCCCACCCCTACCGGCTATGAGCAGTCCTGCGAGCAGGCGGCCCCCGGCGCCGACCACGGCCGCGCCATCCGCGACGTGCTCGACCGCATCGGCGACAAGTGGTCGCTGCTCGTGATCGGCACGCTGCGGCGCGAACGGCTGCGCTTCACCGAGCTGCAGCGGCACATCCCGGGCATCTCGCAGCGCATGCTGACGCTGACGCTCCGCCAGCTCGAGCGCGACGGCCTCATCACCCGCACGGTGCACGCCGAGGTGCCGCCGCGCGTCGAGTACGAGCTGACGCCGCTCGGCGGCACGCTCATCCAGCTCGCGGCGGCGCTCGCCGACTGGGCGATCGTGAACCATCCGCGCATCGAGGACTCGCGCGCCGCGTACGACGCGACCCATCAGCGGTGATTCGCGGACACCGGGCGTCCGCCGCCTGGGCCATGATGAGCGAGTGGATGCTTCGACCCTCAGACACGAGCGGCTCCGGTCGCATCGGCTGAGCGCCCCCGCGGCGACGGTCGCCGACGCCGCGCGGCACATGCTCGCCACGCAGAGCCAGGAGTTCTGGGGTGGACGCTGGGCGCTCGCGACGCGCGTGCGCGGACGCACGACGGTGCGTGACGTCGACGCGGCGTACGGCCGCGGCGAGATCGTGCGCAGCTGGACCATGCGCGGCACCATCCACACGATCCCGACGGCCGACCTGGCGTGGGTGCTGTCGCTCACCGCCGAACGCCAGCGCCGCCAGGCGGCGGCGGTCCACCGGCGCGAGGGCATCGACGCCGCCGAGGCCGACCGTGCCGAGCGCCTCGCCCGTGCCGCGCTCGCGGGCGGGAACCGCCTCACCCGCAAGGAGCTCTTCGAGGTCTGGGAGCAGGGCGGCGTCTCGACCGTGGGTCAGCGCGGGTACCACCTGCTCGTCGCGCTCTCGCTGCGCGTCGTGCTGTGTCAGGGGCCGGTCGTGCCGCGTGAGAAGGGCCCCACGCGCGAGCAGTTCCTCGTGCTCGCCGACGAGTGGATCACGGATGCCGCGACCCCGGCCGATCCGATGGCGGAGTTCTTCGTCCGCTATATCGCCTCGCACGGGCCCGCGGGCGCGCGGGACTTCGCGTGGTGGACCGGCCTCCCGCTCGGAGCTTCACGCGCAGCGGCGGACGCGGCATCCGACCGCCTGCGGATCGTGGCGGACGAACCCGAGCCGCAGTACATCGTCACCGGTGCCGCGCCGCGGCGCAGCGCCGCCGCTCCGGAGGTGGTCGCGCTGCCGCCGTTCGAGGAGTACTACCTGTCGTACGTCGATCGCACCGTGCCGTGCGCGCCGGAGTTCCTGAGTGCGATCGGCCCGAGCATGAACGGCATCGTCCGGCCGATCCTCGTCGCCCGTGGTGAGGCCGTGGGCGTGTGGACCCACTCGCTCGCTGTGGGCCGCCACGCCGAGTCGCCGATCCCCGAGCTGTTCACCCCCGGCGCCGCGACCGACGAAGAGGTCGCGGCCGCCCTCGACCGCTACCGCGACTTCATCACGGCCTGATCCCTGACGGATGCCTCGGCCCGCGGCATCCGTCCCTCTGCTCAGGCGTGGCGGTCGAGGAAGTCGTACACCTCGTTGTCGTCGACCCCGGGGAACGCGCCGCGGGGGAGCGGCGAGAACATCTGCATGTGCACGCGGGCGCTCGGCCAGGCCTTGCCGGTCCAGCGGTCCGAGACATCCGACGCGACCCGGCGGCAGCAGGACTCGTCGGGGCAGGTCGAGGTCGCGCGCTTCTGCGTCTCGCGGCCGCGGAACCACCGGGCGTCGTCGAAGGGCACACCGACCGTGATCGAGAACTCGCCGGCCGACGTCGTGCCGGTCTGCGTCGAGCACCAGTAGGTGCCCGCGGGGGTGTCGGTGTACTGGTAGTGCTCGGTGGTGCGGTTCTGCTCCGAGAAGGCGGCGCGCGCCGAGAACTTGCGGCAGGCGATCTGGCCGTCGACGGCGCCGGTGACGTCCATCGGGAGCGGCAGGTCGTCGTTCTCGTAGACGCGGGAGATCGCGCCCGAGCCGTCGACGCGCAAGAAGTGCAGCTTGATCCCGAGGTGGTGGGTGGCGAGGTTGGTGAGCCGCATGCCGGCGGCCTCGTGCGTCACGCCGAACGCGTCGCGGAAGTCCTCGACGGCGAGGTTGCGGTCCTTCTTGGCCTGCTGCAGGAACGCCACCGAGGCGGTCTCGGGCATGAGGCAGCACGCGGCGTAGTAGTTGATCTCGAGCCGCTGCTGCAGGAAGTCGGCGTAGTCGGTCGGGCGCTTGTGGCCGAGCAGGCGGTGGGCCATCGCCTGCAGCGCCATCGAGCGCAGGCCGTGGCCACCGGGGATGGAAGCCGGGGGCAGATAGATGCGGCCGTGTTCGAGGTCGGTCACCGAGCGCGTCGAGTGCGGCAGGTCGTTCACGTAGATCAGCTCGAAGCCGAGCTTCTCGGCCATGATGCTGACGGTGCGGTGCGTGAGGGCGCCCGACACGTGCCCGGCCGCCTTGAGCTGCTTCTCGGCGAGCTTCTCGATGTCGGGGAGGTAGTTGTCGCGGTCGCGCATCATGAGGCGCAGCTCGGTGTTGGCGCGGCGCGCCTCCTCGGGGGTCGCGATGGCCTCGCGCTCGCGGCGCTGGAGTTCGCGGTGCAGGCCCAGGATCGACTCGATCGTGTCGTCGGACATGCCCTTCGTCACCTTGATCGGCGTGACGCCGAGCTGGCGGAAGACCGATCCTGTCTGCGCGCGCTCGAGCTCGATCTCGAGCGCCGCGCGGCGGTTGGGCGGCTCGGCCGAGAGCAGGTCGCCGACCTCGACGCCCGTCGTCGAGGCGATCGCCTGCAGCAGCGACAGCTTCGGCTCGCGCTTGCCGTTCTCGATGAGACTGAGCTGGCTTCCGGCGACCCCGACCAGCGCGCCGAGCTCGTCGAGCGTGTACCCGTGGGCGAGACGCTGATGACGGATGCGGTGGCCCAGAGTCGACAGTTCCAGGGAGGTGGGGGGCATTCCTTGATGCTAGCGAAAGAATCGCAACTCTTGACACCAGATTTCGTGGGAAGAGCTGCCCGTTACGCCGGAAAGTAGAGGAAGACCACGAATCTGCATCGTCGAAACCCACTGACGGTCGAATCAACGAGGAGCGACACCATGGCCATTGCCGACATCTTCGCCCGAACCGAAGGCTCCACCGCCGCCCGTCCGACCCTCGCCCGGACGTATGGCGAGGTGCCGACCGTTCAGGGCGAAGGCATGGTCGCACTGCGCGCCTGGGTCGACGAGATCGCCGCGCTCACGCTGCCGGCCCGCATCCACTGGGTCGACGGCTCCCGCGCCGAGAACGACATGCTGCTGCGCGAGATGGTCGACGAGGGCAAGCTCATCAAGCTCAACCCCGAGTGGCGGCCGGGCTCGTACCTGGCCCGCTCGCACCCGAGCGACGTCGCGCGCACCGAGGCGCGCACGTTCATCGCGTCGGAGCTCGAGGAGGACGCCGGCCCCACCAACAACTGGGCCGCACCCTCCGAGATCCGCGCCACCATCACCCCGCTGTTCGAGGGATCGATGAAGGGCCGCACGATGTACGTCGTGCCGTTCTCGATGGGTCCGGTCGGCGGTCCGCTGTCGCACGTCGGCGTGCAGGTCACCGACAGCGCGTACGCCGTCACCTCGATCGGCATCATGACGCGCGTCGGCACCGACGTGCTGCGCGAGATCGCGGGCGGCGCGCACTGGGTCAAGACGGTGCACTCGGTCGGCGCCCCGCTGCAGCCGGGCGAGGCCGATGTCGCGTGGCCGTGCAACGACGAGAAGTACATCGTGCACTTCCCCGACACCCTCGAGGTGTGGTCGTACGGCTCGGGCTACGGCGGCAACGCGATCCTCGCGAAGAAGTGCTTCGCGCTGCGCATCGCCTCGGTGATCGGCCGCGACGAGGGCTGGCTCGCCGAGCACATGCTCCTCATCCGCGTCATCGACCCGGCGGGCCGTGCGTACCACATCGCCGCCGCGTTCCCGTCGGCGTGCGGCAAGACGAACCTCGCCATGCTCCGCCCGACGATCCCGGGCTGGCGCGTCGAGACCCTCGGCGACGACATCGCGTGGCTGCGCCCCGGCGAGGACGGGCGCCTCTGGGCCATCAACCCCGAGGCGGGCTTCTTCGGCGTCGCGCCCGGCACCGGTCAGTCCACCAACGTCACGGCGGTCGAGACGCTGTGGGGCAACACGATCTTCACGAACGTGGCGCTGCGCCCCGACGGCGACGTGTGGTGGGAGGGCCTCACCGAGGAGCCGCCGGCGGAGCTCACGGACTGGGAGGGCAACCCGTGGACCCCGGCATCCGGTCGTCCCGCCGCCCACCCGAACTCGCGCTTCACCGTCGCCGCGGCCCAGTGCCCGCAGATCGCCGACGACTGGGACGCCCCGCAGGGTGTGCCGCTCGACGCGATCCTGTTCGGCGGGCGCCGCGCCACCAACGTGCCGCTCGTGGTCGAGGCGACCGACTGGACGCACGGCGTGTTCATGGGCTCGAACATCTCGTCCGAGAAGACGGCAGCCCAGGAGGGCACGGTCGGCGAGCTGCGCCGCGACCCGTTCGCGATGCTCCCGTTCTGCGGCTACAACATGGCCGACTACTTCGGGCACTGGCTCAAGGTCGGGCAGAAGCTGCGCTTCGACCGCGCCCCGCGGGTGTTCCAGGTCAACTGGTTCCGCAAGGGCGCCGACGGCCGGTTCCTGTGGCCCGGCTTCGGCGACAACTCGCGCGTGATCGACTGGATCATCCGTCGCATCGAGGGCGAGGTCGGCGCCGTCGAGAGCCCGATCGGCCGCCTGCCGAAGAGCTCGGACCTCGACCTCGACGGCATCGAGGTGTCGCAGGCCGACCTCGACGAGCTGTTCGCGGTCGACCCTCAGCTGTGGCTGCGCGAGGCCGACCTCACCGAGGAGTTCTACCGCACGTTCGACGGCCGCGTGCCTGCTCCGCTGTGGGCTGAGCTCGCCGCGCTCCGGTACCGCCTGCAGCGCGCGTGACAAGGAATCGGATGCCCCGGCCCCGCCTGTGCGAGGGGTCGAGGCATCCGTCTCCTGTGTGACAGACCCGTCGCACAGACCGGCGCCCGGCCCTCTTCTTGGCAGAGGGGCCGGGCGCCTACTTTCGTGTTCGCACCCGTGCCCGACTCGAGCCGTTCCGCAGTCGCTCCGGGCGGGGACGCGGGCCCCTGCACCCGCACAACGCGACTGCGGAACAGTGGCCACCTCGGGTCCGGGCTCGAGGTATTCCGCAGTCGCTCCGGGCGGGTGCGTCGACCGCGCACCCGCACAACGCGACTGCGGAACAGCAGGGGATGGCCGGCCGCACGGCGGGGCCGGGGGATCAGACGAGCAGCTGGTGCTTCGCGAGGTCGCGGTACAGCGGGGTCGAGGCGACGAGCTCGGAGTGGGTGCCCTGGCCGACGACGCGCCCGTGCTCCATCACCACGATGTGGTCGCTGTCGACGACCGTCGACAGCCGGTGCGCGATCACGATGAGCGTGCGGCCGGCCGCGACGGCGTCGATCGCCTCGCGCATGCGCTGCTCGTTGAGTCCGTCGAGCGACGACGTCGATTCGTCGAGCAGCAGGATCGGGGGAGCCGCCAGCAGCGCCCGCGCGATCGCGAGCCGCTGGCGCTCGCCGCCCGACAGCATGACGCCCGACTCGCCGACCGGCGCATCGACGCCGAGCGGGTTGCGGTCGAGCACCTCGCCGAGGTTGACGGCGCGGAGCACCGCCTCGCACTCGGCGTCCGTCGCCTCGGGGGAGGCGAGCCGCAGGTTGTCGCCGATCGTGCCGGCCAGGGTCGGCGCGTCCTGCTCGACGTAGCCGAGCTGCGCCCGCAGGTCGTCGCGGTCGAGCGTGCGCACGTCCGCGCCGTCCAGCAGGATCGCGCCGCCGGTCGGGTCGTAGAACCGCTCGATGAGGGCGAGCGTCGTGCTCTTGCCGGCGCCCGACGGGCCGACGAGGGCGACGCGCGCCCCGCGCGGGACCGAGAACGACACCCCCCGCAGCACGTCGCTGTCGGCGGAGGCGGAGGTCGCAGCATCCACCAGTCCTTCGAACCCGGTGTCGCCCGCGCCGTCGCCGATCACGATCGTCGACGTGTCGACGTGGGCGCTCTCGAGCACGGCCAGCGCCTCGGACTCGGCCTTGCGGCGCGCCGCCACGACGTTCTCGGGGTAGCGGAACCGCACGTCGCGGAACTCGATCGCCGCGGGATCCGGCCGCTCGCCTGTCGCGATCTGCCGCTCCTGCAGGTCATTCGCGACAGGTGAGCCGGAGGCGGCGCGGGCAGCGATGGCGGCGTCGTCCTGCGCCTCGGTCGGGAGATCGAGCACCTCCTGGATGCGGCCGAGGGCGCCGAGCGCCTGGTTCACCGACGTGATCGCGCCGAAGAACGAGCCGAGCGGGGCGATCAGCATGAAGAGGAACATGATGAAGGTCACGAGGCTCGCGATCGACAGCGCGCCGGTCGCGACGCGGAAGCCGCCGAGTCCGATGACCACGAGCAGCGACACCTGCAGCGCGATGCCGGCGATCGGCACGACGAGCGCCGACACCTTCGCGATGCGCACGCCCACGGTGTAGGCCTCGGTCGCCTGCTCGGTCACCGCGTCGACCTCGCGGCCGGTGGCGCCCGACGCGCGCACCGTGCGGATCGAGCCCACGGCCCGCTCGACGCCCGAGGCGAGGGCGCCGACCTTCTCCTGCTGCTCGGTGGACGCCGTGCGGATGCGGCCGCTCAGCGCCACCACGCCCAGCACCGAGACGCCGATCACGAGCACGATGATCGCGAGCAGCAGCGGGTCGATGAGCGCCATCGCGACGAGCGCGCCGACGAACAGCAGCGCGTTGCCGATGGAGTCGGCGAGGCCCTGCGTGAGCGCGGCGTACAGGAGCGTCGTGTCGCTGCCCACGCGCGACACCAGGTCGCCGGTGCGGCGGGCGTCGAACTCGCTGATCGGCAGGTGGAAGATGCGGGCGATGAGGCGGCGGCGGCTCGAATACACGACTGCGGTGCCGGTGCGCTGCAGCAGGTAGTGCTGCCAGCCCGAGATGAGCGAGGCCAGGATCACGAACCCCACGAGCGCCCAGATCAAGAGGCCCAGGTCGAGGCCCTCCTGCACGCGCGTGATGACCTGCCCGACCAGCAGCGGCTGCACGAGCGACGCGGCCGCGCTCAGGATGCTGAGCACGACCACGACGGCCAGCGTGCGCTTGTGCTCGAAGAGATAGGGGAGCAGCTGCGAGAAGCTCGCGCGCGGCCCCTCGTCGGCCTTGCCGCGCCGGGAGCGCCCGCGGCGGGCGCGGGCCGGCTCTGCGGGGGCGGCGGCGGGGGCTTCGTCGAGATCGGCGGAGGGCATGGGTGTACCTCGTTCGTGAAGGGGCTTACCTTCGACCGTACTTCTTGTGGACGGCCTGCCGGCTCACCCCGAGGGCGCTCGCGATGGCCTGCCATGAGAAGCCCAGGTTGCGCGCCTTGCGCACCTGGGCCTCCTCGGCACGTGCGAGCTCGCGGCGCACCTCGGCGAGCCGGTGCAGCTCCGCGATCGGCTCGCGACCGCCGGCCGCCCCGATCAGGGTGGTCAGTTCGTCGCCGCTCATCGGGCAGCCTCTCGGATGTGGGAGATGGATGCTGCGGGCCGCGGCATCCGCGTCAACCATAGTTGACGGCGCTCGAGGTGTCAACCGATGTTGACTATACGGCCGCCCGTCCCGCCACTGGGCGGTGTCGGAGCGGAGCGTTAGGGTAGTCCGGTGCCCGCCCCCGTGATCACCGCTGACAACCTCGTCAAGGCCTACAAGGTCAAAGGCAAGCCCGACTTCCTCGCCGTCGACGGCCTGTCGTTCGAGGTCGCTCCGGGCGAGTCGTTCGGCCTCCTGGGCCCCAACGGTGCGGGCAAGTCCACGACCATGAAGATGGTCGGCGCCGTGTCGACGCGCACCAGCGGCGATCTGACGATCCTCGGGCTCGATCCCGACCGCTACGGGCCGGAGATCCGCTCGCGCCTCGGCGTCGTGCCCCAGCAGGACAACCTGGACGGCGAGCTCAACGCCCGCGAGAACCTCTACATCTACGGCCGCTACTTCGGGCTGCCGGGCAAGGTGTGCCACCAGAAGGCCGACGAGCTGCTCGCGTTCGCGCAGCTCGAAGACAAGGCGAAGAGCAAGGTCGAGCAACTCTCGGGCGGCATGAAGCGGCGCCTCACGATCGCGCGCGGCCTCATCAACGACCCGCGCATCCTGCTGCTCGACGAGCCGACCACGGGTCTCGACCCTCAGGCCCGCCACGTGCTGTGGGACCGTCTGTTCCGCCTCAAGGAGCGCGGCACCACCCTCGTGCTGACGACGCACTACATGGACGAGGCCGAGCAGCTCTGCGACCGGCTGATCGTCGTCGACAAGGGCCGCATCATGGCCGAGGGCACGCCGTCGTCGCTCATCCGTGAGCACTCCAGCCGCGAGGTGCTCGAGGTGCGCTTCGGCTCCGACCGCAACGAGCAGGTCGCGCCGCAGCTCGAGGGTATCGGCGACCGGGTCGAGGTGCTGCCCGACCGCATCCTCGTGTACGCGAGCGACGGCGAGGCCGCTCTCGAGGCCGTGGCGCATCGCGGGCTCACCCCGATCACGTCGCTCGTGCGCCGCTCCAGCCTCGAAGACGTCTTCCTGCGGCTCACCGGAAGGTCGCTGATCGAATGACCCTCCCCTCCGAAGACGCCGGCGCGCCGGACGCCACGACCCGCGTGCAGCCCACGCTCGACGAGCTGCGCGACGAGGCGATGCAGTGGGGCCGCAAGCCTCGCGCGTTCGGCACCTGGTACGTCACCGAGCACATGGTGCGAGCGATGCGCGCGTACGGCTGGACGATCATCGTCGGGGCGCTCGGGCAGCCGATCCTCTACCTGCTCGGACTCGCGGTCGGTCTCGCCGCGCTCATCGACGCGCCGATCACGCAGAACGGCGTCGAGGTGTCGTACCTCGTGTTCGTGGCGCCGGCGCTCCTGATGACGGCCGCGATCTCGGTCGCGTCGGAGGAGTTCTCGTACCCGGTCATGGCCGGGTTCAAGTGGCGCCGGTACTTCTTCGGGTTCAGTGCGACCGGGCTGTCGCCGGGGCAGATCGCGGGCGGCGTCATCGCCGGCGCCTCCGCGCGCATCATCGTCGTCGTGATCGCGTACTACCTGTTCCTGTGGCTGTTCCAGGCGGTGCCCAACCCCGAGACGGGCTGGCTCACGATCCCGATCGGCCTGCTCGCGGGCCTCGCGTTCGGCATCCCCTACATGGCGTACGCCGCGTCGATCACCGACGACAAGGGCCAGGTCGCGCTCGTGCAGCGCTTCATCTTCATGCCGATGTTCCTGTTCTCCGGCACGTTCTACCCGCTGGCCACGCTGCCGCTGTGGCTGCAGTGGATCGGGTGGGTCTCGCCGCTCTGGCACGCGACCGAACTCGGCCGCGTCGTGACCTACGGCCTGCCGATGGATCCGTTCGCGATCGTCGTGCACGTCGGCTACCTGCTCCTGCTCTCGATCGGCGGGTACCTGATCGGCCGCCGCATCTTCCAGAGGAGGCTCGGCGCATGACCGTCGCGACCGGAACCGAGACCGCCGCCATCCGCGCCGGCGGTGTGCGCGCACTGTGGGCGGGGAACCCGCACTCGGTCGTGCAGCGCGGGCTCCTCGCCGCACGCTCGTCGAGCTGGGCAGTGGTGCTCTCGGGCTTCTTCGAGCCCGTCTTCTACCTCGCGTCGATGGGCATCGGCCTCGGCTCGCTCATCGGCGACGTGCAGACCTCCAGCGGCGTCGAGGTGCCCTACGCGGCGTTCATCGCCCCGGCGCTGCTCGCCGTCTCGGCGATGAACGGCGCGATCTACGACTCGACGTGGAACGTCTTCTTCAAGCTCAACTACGGCAAGCTCTACGAGGGCATGCTCGCGACGTCGCTCGGCCCGCTCGACGTCGCGCTGGGCGAGATCCTCTACGCGCTGCTGCGCGGCCTGCTCTACGCGACAGGCTTCATGATCATCATGCAGATCCTCGGCCTCAACCTGGCGTGGACCGCGATCCTGGCGCTCCCGGCCGTGCTGCTGATCGCCTTCGGATTCGCGAGCCTCGGCATGGCGGTGACGAGCTACATGAAGACGTTCCAGCAGATGGACTGGATCAACTTCGTGCTGCTGCCGATGTTCCTGTTCTCGGCGACGCTGTACCCGATCACGATCTACCCCGAGTGGATCCAGCACATCATCATGGCGTTCCCGCTGTGGCACGGCGTCGAGCTCATCCGAGGACTCACGACCGGCATCCTCACGCCCGAGATGTGGTGGCACGTGCTCTACTACGTCGTCATGATCGCGGTCGGCCTGGTCTTCACGACGAAGCGCCTGCGCGCGCTGTTCCTCGACTGATCCGAAGAGAGGCGGATGCTGCAGCCCACCGCGGGCCGCAGCATCCGCCTCTCCGCGTGCCCGGCGTGACCGACGTCGGTATTGAACATGTTCAGAAACGTGAGTAGGTTTCTGAACATGTCCAGTTCTGTTGGCACCGCAACGAAGAGCGAGCGCACGAGAGCGCTCATCCGCGACATCGCGCTGCGATCGTTCCGCGAGCGCGGGTACGACCAGACGACGATCCGGCTCATCGCGACGGAGGCGGGGGTCTCGGTCGGGACGACCAACTACCACTTCGCCTCGAAGAACGACCTCGTCCAGGAGCTCTACCTCGACGTCCAGCAGCAGCATCGCGATGCCGCGGAGCCGCTGCTGGCGACCAGCGACGATCTCATCGAGCGGCTCGGCATCGTCTTCCGCACCGGGCTGGCGCAGCTCGAGCCCTACCACCGCTTCGCTCCCGAGTTCCTGTCGGCGGCGGTCTCGCCGCGCTCGTCGATCAACCCGCTGTCGAGCGACTCGTCCGCGTCGCGCGAGATCGTCGTCGGCCTCTTCCGCGAGGCGATCGCGGGCGCCGCCGACAGGCTCCCGGCGGAGTTCGACGAAGACCTGCCGTCGGCGCTCATGCTCGGGCACCTGCTCCTCGCCCTCTTCTGGGTCTACGACACGTCCGAGGGTCGCGAGCGCACGGGCAGGCTGCTCGACCGCGGCCTCCGGCTCCTCAAGCTGTCGCTGCCGCTCGTGCGGCTGCGCGTGCTCCGCAAGCCGCTGCGTGAGCTGCTCGACCTCATCTCCGAGGTGCAGGCATGAGCCCGAGCCGGCCGATCTTCGTGAGCATCCGCATCGCGGCGCCGATGGAGCGGGTGTGGGAACTGACCCAGGATCCGGCGCTGCACGCCCGCTGGGACGTGCGGTTCAGCCGCATCACCCCGACCGAGCCCCTCGCCGGCGGCGGCACGCGCCTCGTCTACGAACGGCACCTGCCCGGCTGCATCCTCACGGGCACCGGCACGACGATCGGCGAACGCGAGCGTCCCGACGGCACGCGCACCTCCGCCCTGCGATTCGACAGCGACAGTCGACTTTCGCCCCTCGGCGCCGGCCGGGGCTACTGGCGCTATCGTCCCGACGGTGACGGGGTCGTGTTCACCACCGGCTACGACTACACGCCGAACTGGGGCAGCGCGCTCGATCTCGTCGTGCGACCGCTGATCGGCTGGGCGACCGCGTGGAGCTTCGATCGCCTGCGGATCTGGGCCGAGACCGGCACCCCGCCCGAACGGTGGCCGCTGCGCTCGGCGCTGCGCTTCTGGCGCCCCGAGCGGCCTCGCGCCGCACGGTGCGGGCGGCGACCCCCGGCCCGCCGGGTCATGGACGACGCCCCGGCGACGCTGCGCGAGCTGGTGCACCCGTGACCGCCGGGACCGCCGTCGCGGCGTCCGTGTTCGCGCGCGCCATGGGCGACGACTTCGCCCGTCTCCACCCGATGCTGCAACGACGCTTCGGCGTCGGCCTCGCCGCCGGCTACGGCTGCGTCGGCCGCGGCACGATGACCCGCATCCGTCGCGGGCCGTGGTGGACGATCCCGTTCCTGCAGCTCGGACGCTTCCGCAACATCCTGATCCCCGAGACGGGCGAGGACGTCGCCTTCACGATCGAGAACCACCCCTACCGCGATCCGTTCGGGCGCGAGACGGTCACCTTCGTACGCCACTTCCGGATGCCTCGTGCCGTACGCCGCTTCGATGCCACGATGATCCTCGGCGACGACGGCCGGGTCGTCGACTACCTCGGCAGCCACCAGCACCTCGCGGTCGACCTCGACCTCACCGCCGAGCACGACGGCAGCCTGCTGCTGCGCTCCGGCCGGCAGCGCTTCTACGAGGGACCCCTCGGCTTCCGCTTCCCGATGCTCTTCAGCGGGCGCGCCGAGCTGCGCGAGAGCTACGACGATCGCGCGGAGGTCTTCCGCATCCGGCTCGAGGTCCGAAACCGCGTCTTCGGCTTCCTGTTCGGCTACGAGGGCGAGTTCCGCTGCGAGTTCCCCGAGGCGACGGATGCCCCCGCCCACACGAAGCCGCTCCGGCACGAGCGACGCATGTGATCGGAAACGATGGATGCTGCGATCCCACGCGGGATCGCAGCATCCATCGTCCGTGAGAGACCGGGTCAGAGCGAGCCGGTGGCTCCCACGCCCAGGTCGGCGTCGTAGTCGACGTCCTTCGTCTCGGGGGAGAGGAGGAGCGCGATGAAGGTCAGCACGCCCATCGCCGAGAGGTAGAGCCCCACGAGCCAGGGGCTGCCGTCGGCCCAGGCCCACAGGGCGACCGCGACGATCGGCGCGAGCGCGGCGCCGAGGATCGACGACACGTTGTACGAGATCGCCGAGCCCGAGTAGCGGACGTTGGTCGGGAAGAGCTCCGGCAGCACGGCGCCCATCGGGCCGAACGTCGACCCCATCAGCATGAACCCGAAGATCAGGAACGCCTGCGTCAGCGCTCCGGTGAACTTCGGGTCGAGCTGCGGCGACAGGAACAGGTTGAACGTGAGGCCGAACACGATGATGATGCCCGTCACCCACAGCAGCAGGCGGCGGCGGCCGATCGTGTCGGCGATCGGGCCCGACAGCAGCGTGAAGATGCCGAAGAACACGACGCCGATGATCTGCATCAGCACGAAGTCGGTGTAGCCGAAGCCGAGGCCCGGGTAGAACTGCGCGGCGAACGCGGCCGGGTCGAACGCGGTGCCCGCGGCCTCGGCCGCCTTCTGCGCGGCGGCGGACGCGACTTCGAGGTCGGCGGCCTTCGTGCCGTACGACAGCGTGAAGTTCGTCATCAGGTAGAAGAGCACGTAGGTCGCCAGCATGATGAACGTGCCGAGGATCAGGTGCCACCAGTGGTGACGGATGACGGTGCCGAGCGGGAACCTGCGGATCGCGCCCTTCTCTTCAGCCTTGACGAACGTGCCCGACTCGACCAGGCGCAGACGCACCCAGAGGCCGATGATCACCATGACGGCCGAGAAGAGGAACGGCACGCGCCAGCCCCACGCGAGGAAGTCGGCCGAACGCTGACCCGCGCCCTCGGGGTGGGGGAGCAGGAAGTTGATCGCGAGGAAGACCGAGTTCGCGATGATGAAGCCGAGCGGCGCTCCGAGCTGCGGGAACGTGCCGTACCAGGCGCGCTTGCCCTTCGGCGCGTTCTCGGTCGCCACGAGCGCCGCACCCGACCACTCGCCGCCGAGCGCGAAGCCCTGGAACAGGCGCAGGATCAGCAGCAGCACCGCTGCCCACACGCCGATCTCGTTGAACGTCGGGAGGCACCCGATGAGGAACGTCGCGATGCCCATCGTGAGCAGCGACGCGACGAGCGTCGCCTTGCGGCCGAACCGGTCGCCGAAGTGCCCGAAGACGATGGCGCCGAGCGGGCGCGCGACCATCGCGGCGCCGAAGACGCTGAACGACAGCAGCAGCGACGTGGTGTCGTTGCCGGTCGGGAAGAAGAGGATCGGGAAGACGAGGACGGCGGCGGTCGCGTAGACGTAGAAGTCGTAGAACTCGATCGTGGTGCCGACGAGGCTCGCGAGGATGACACGGGAGCGGGGATTGGCGGGTGCCGCGGGGGAGGCGGCGGTCGTGCTGGTCGTGCTGGGGGAAGACATTTTCACCTGGGGCGTGCGCGGAGCGGGGCATCCGGGTGGGATGCGGCGGTGGGCGGACGCCGGGCGCAGGGGTGACGCGTCAGGCGGCACTGCACTGGATCACCGTGGGAGCGGGCGTTGTCGCCCGGCACAAAGGACTACCCTACTCCCGGCAGCGCGGCCTGGGCCCCGCATACGGAGAACGGATGCTGCGGCCCCAGGGCCGCAGCATCCGTTCCGTGTATCAGCGGTTCAGCGCCAGAGCACCGCGATCGCGGCGTTCGCGAAGGTGAGCGCACCGATCGACCAGAAGATGGCGCCGGGCACCGAACCCGTCTTGCGCTGACGGCCGGCGCCGATGCCGAGGAGCGCGCCGATGACGACGAGGATGATGAGCTTCACGCCGATCTTCATGTAGTTCGGCTCGTACGTGAGGCCCCACGGTGCGGCGAGGATGAGGCCGGCGAGGCCGGCGATCGCGAGACCCCAGTTCATGAGGCGCGTGATCCGGTGCTTTCCCACCGCTTCGACGACCCAGGCGCCGAAGAGGATGGCGAAGCCCACGAGGTGGACGAGCACGACGACGTGACGGAGGATTTCCATGCCATCAGCCTAGCTGAAGGTTGGCTCCCCGCCAGGTGCGACCCCCATCAGGCGGCGTGCACGCCCCCACCCCCGTCCGTACCCGAATCAGGCGATGAGGCGAAATCAGGCCGGATCCGGCGTGGACCAGCCTGATTTCGCCTCATCGCCTGATTCGAAGACGGTGGACGGGTGCGCGGGGCGGCGGGTGGGAGCGCAGGCGCGGGCTCAGGCGCGCAGGCCGCGCAGCACCACGGCGGTGCGGATCGCCGCGTCGGCGGCCTCGTAGCCCTTGTCCTCGACGGAGCCCTCGAGGCCCGCGCGCGCGATGCCCTGGGCCTCGTCGTCGAGCGTCAGCACGCCGAACCCGACCGGCTTGCCGGTGTCGAGCGCGACGCGGGTCAGGCCATCGGTCGCCGCGTTCGAGACGAACTCGAAGTGCGGCGTCCCGCCGCGGATGATGACGCCGAGCGCCACGACCGCGTCGGCCCCGGCCTCGAGCGCCGCCTTCGCCACCACCGGAAGCTCGAACGAGCCGGGTACGCGCACCAGCCGGTGCGAGGCGCCCGCCGCCTCGGCGGCGCGCGCGGCGCCGGCGATGAGGCCGTCGGTGATCGTCTCGTGCCACGTGCCGGCGACGACGACCACGTCCAGTCCGCTGCCGTCGACGGGTGCCGTGGCCTCGGGTGCGCCCTTGCCGCTCATCGTTCTGCTCCTTCGTGCATGTGGGCGATGGCGTCAGCCAGGTCAGCCTCGTCGATCAGGTGACCCATGCGATCGCGCTTGGTCTCCAGGTACTGGTGGTTGTTCGGGCCGACGCCGACCAGGAGAGGCACCTGCTCGACGATGTCGAGGCCGAGCTCCCGCAGCTGCTTCACCTTGTCGGTGTTGTTCGTCAGCAGGCGCACCTTCTCGATGCCGAGGTCGGTCAGGATGCCGGCCGCCGCCGCGTAGTCGCGCGCGTCGGCCGGGAGGCCGAGCGCGAGGTTGGCGTCGACGGTGTCGAGGCCGCGCTCCTGCAGCGAGTAGGCGCGCAGCTTGTTGATGAGGCCGATGCCTCGCCCCTCGTGGCCGCGCATGTAGATGACCACGCCGCCGTCCTGCTCGATGGCGTCGAGGGCGGCATCGAGCTGCGGGCCGCACTCGCACTTGAGCGAGCCGAACGCCTCGCCGGTCAGGCACTCCGAGTGCACGCGCACGAGCGGGGCCTCCGAGAGCTCGCCCGAGACGACCGCGATGTGGTCGGTGCCGGTGATGCGGTCCTTGTACGCGAGGAAGCGGAACTCGCCGTGCGCCGTCGGCACGTGCGCTTCGGCACGCAGGCTGACGCGGCGCTTGTGGACGTTGCGGCTCGCGGGATCGCACGGCGCGTGCTCGTCGAGGTAGGCCGCCAGCTGCTCGATCGTGATGACCGGGATGCCGTACTCGGCGCCGAGCTCCTGCAGTCCGGGCAGGCGCATCATGCTGCCGTCCTCGGCGACGACCTCGCCGATGACGCCCACCGGCGCGAGCTCGGCGAGCTTCATGAGCTCGACCGCGGCCTCGGTGTGGCCGGCGCGCTCGCGCACGCCGCCGTCGACGGCGCGCAGGGGGAGCACGTGACCCGGGCGGATCACGCTGGTCGGCGTCGACTCGGGGTCGGCGAGCACGTTGAGCGTGTGCGCCCGGTCGGCCGCGCTGATGCCCGTCGAGACGCGGTCCGCGGCGTCCACACTCACCGTGTAGGCGGTGCCGCGAGCGTCCTCGTTGTTCTCGACCATCGGCGGCAGGTCGAGGCGATCGGCCCAGTCGGCGGGCATGGGCGCGCACAGGAACCCGCTGGTCCACCGGACCGTCCACGCGATCCACTCGGGGGTGGCGAGCTGGGCCGACAGGATGACGTCGCCCTCGTTCTCGCGGTTCTCGTCGTCGGCGACGATGACGGGCCGGCCGGCGCGCAGCGCCTCGAGGGCCTCGGGGATGGTGGCAAGGCTCACTTCGAGCCTCCTTCCGTGGGTGCGGACGCGTCCGCGGGCAGTTCGGGTGCGGCCGGGGTGGCCGAGGGTGCGGGCACGGCCGGGGCGGCCGGCGTTGCCGGCGCGAAGGCGAGCAGTCGCTGCACGTGGCGGGCGAGGATGTCGGTCTCGAGGTTGACGCGGTCGCCCGGCACGCGGGCGCCGAGCGTGGTGGCGGCGAGGGTCTCGGGAATGAGCGAGACCTCGAACCAGCCGTCGCCGGGGGCTGCGGGGCTCGCGCCGCTCACCGTGAGCGAGACGCCGTCGACGGCGATCGAGCCCTTGTCGACGACGAGCGGGGCGAGCTCGCCCGGCACCGAGATGCGCAGCACCTGCCACTGGGCGCCGGGCCGCACCTCGAGCACCTCGCCGGTGCCGTCGATGTGCCCCTGCACGATGTGCCCGCCGAGGCGGCCGTGCGCGGCCGTCGCGCGCTCGAGGTTGACGACGCGGCCCGCGGCGACGCCCTCGAGCGTCGACATGTCGAGCGTCTGCTTCATGACGTCTGCGGTGAACCAGTCGGCACCCTGCTCGACGACGGTGAGGCACACGCCGCTGACCGCGATGGAGTCGCCGTGCGCGGCATCCGACACCGCTTTCGGACCGCGCACCGTCACGCGCACGCCGTCGCCCGACGGCTCGACGGCGGTGACCTCGCCGATCTCCTCGATGATTCCGGTGAACATCACTCGTCTCCTTCCGAGGCGGGGTGGGCGACGAACAGCAGATCGTCGCCGAGAGGGATGACGGATGCTACGGCCAGCCGCCGCGCGTCGCTCATGGTCGTCACTCCGATGTCTTGCACGGCGACCCGGTCGCCGCCGATCAGCACCGGCGCGACGTACACCAGCAGTTCGTCGGCGAGCTGTTCCCTGAGGAAGGACGCCGCGACGGCCGGGCCGCCCTCGACGAACACGCGCTGCACGCCGCGGTGGCGCAGGTCGTCCAGCAGGCCGGGAAGTCCGCCCGAGGCGTCGTCGCCCGGGTACTGGAGGAAATCGTGGGGATGCCGCCGCACGGCCGCCGCGTCCGGCACCGCGCGGGCGCCGACGACGACCGGAACGGGCTGGTGCGGCAGGAGCGAGCCGTCCTCGGCGCGAGCGGTCAGCGCGGGGTCGTCGGCGAGCACGGTGCCGGTGCCGGCAACGATCGCGTCGGCCTCGGCGCGGCGGCGGTGCACATCGGCGCGCGCCGCGGCGCCCGTGATCCACTTGCTGGTGCCGTCGGACGCGGCGGCCCGGCCGTCCAGGCTCTGGGCCCACTTGACCGTGACGTGCGGGCGGCCGAGGCGCTGGACCGTCAGCCACGAGTCGAGCAGGGCGGTCGCCTCGTCGGCGAGGAGCCCTGCCTCGACTTCGACGCCGGCCGCACGCAGACGCGTTCCTCCGCCGGAGGAGTGGTCGCCGGGATCGGCGATCGCGTAGACCACGCGGGTGACGCCGGCGGCGATGAGCGCCTCGGAACAGGGGCCGGTGCGCCCGGTGTGGTTGCAGGGCTCGAGGGTCACGATCGCGGTCGCACCGCGCGCGGCGCCGGGTGCGAGCTTCGACAGCGCGTCGACCTCGGCGTGCGGGGTGCCGGCGCCCTGGTGCCAGCCCTCGGCGAGGACCTCGCCGGAGGGGGAGAGGAGAACGGCCCCGACCTGGGGGTTCACGCCGCGCGGGCCGCGGCGTGCGATCGCCAGCGCGCGACGCATCGCGTCGTGTTCGGCTGTGCTCGCCATCCGGGCCCTCGTCTCGTCGTTCTCGACGCTCCGAGGCAGGGGAAGCGGGAGGCGCGCATCGCGGCGCCTCAAGTGCTGCCTCCCATCCGGACTAGCGGCCGGCCTCCCTGAGGAAGCCCGTCGCATCACCGTCGGTTCCGGAATTCCACCGGATCGGCCGTGGCGGCATCCGATGCGGATGCTGGTGCCTTGGCTCGCGGACTGTCACCGCCGGTTCGGATTCACACCGACCCCGGAGCACGTTGATGCTCTCGAGTGTAGTCAACGCAGCATCCGTCTCCATACATTCCATGACTTCACATGAAGTCCACCGGTGGGGCGGATCCCGCTCGGAACGGCGATGTCATGATGGAAAAGCGACAGCACGACGAGGGGGAAGCGATGACGGCGCGGGCTCGGGACCGAGGATGGACGACGCTCGCGGGGCGGCCCTACGCGGACGTGCTGATCATCGGCGGGGGCATCAACGGCCTGGCGACCTTCCGCGATCTCGCGATGCAGGGGGTGGACGTCGCCCTCGTCGAGCGCGACGACTTCGTGAGCGGAGCGTCGGCGGCGTCGTCGCACATGATCCACGGCGGCATCCGGTACCTCGAGAACGGCGAGTTCCGGCTCGTGCACGAGGCCGTGACCGAGCGCAACGCGCTGCTGCGCACCGCGCCCCACTACGTGCGGCCGCTGCAGACCACCATCCCGATCTTCTCGACGTTCTCGGGCGTGCTGTCGGCGCCGCTGCGCTTCCTGCGCCACGGCGGCGGGAAGCACCGTGAGCGGGGCGCCGCGCTCATCAAGATCGGGCTCGTGATCTACGACTCGTTCTCGCGCGGCGGCGGCGTGTTCGGCAGGAGCACCGTGCCGCGGCACACCTTCCACGGGCGGGCGCGCTCGCTCGCGCAGCTTCCGCAGCTGAACCCCGACGTGAAGTACACCGCGACGTACTGGGACGCCTCCCTCCACGACCCGGAGCGCCTCGCCATCGATGTGCTGCGCGACGGCCGCGCGGCCGGCGGCGACCGGGCGCGTGCCGCGAACTACACGGCGGCAGTGGGTGTCGACGGCGGACGCGTCGTGCTGCGCGACACGCTGACCGGAGACGAACTGCGGTTCTCCGCATCCGTCGTCATCAATGCCGCCGGTCCGTGGACCGACTTCACGAACCTCGCCCTCGGCGACCCCACCCGCTACATGGGCGGCACCAAGGGCTCGCACGTCGTTCTCGACCACCCCGAGCTGCTCGCGGCGACCGGCGGGCGCGAGCTGTTCTTCGAGAACGAGGACGGGCGCATCGTCCTCATCTATCCGCTGAAGGCCCGCGTGCTCGTCGGCACCACCGACCTCGAACACGACATGGCCGACCCGGTCGTGTGCACCGAGGCGGAGGTCGACTACTTCATCGAGCTCATCGGCCAGGTGCTGCCGACGATCCCCGTCGAGCGCTCGCAGATCGTCTACCGGTTCGCCGGCGTGCGGCCGCTCCCCGGCCACGACGACGTCTCGCCGGGGTTCGTCTCGCGTGACTACCGCATCGAGTCGGCGCCGTTGGGCGAGGGGGATGCCACGGTCCTGAGCCTCATCGGCGGCAAATGGACCACGTTCCGCGCCTCGGCCGAGCACCTCGCCGACCGCGCCCTCGAGCTGCTGGCCCGCCCGCGCCGCGGCTCGACCCGGGGTGTGCCGATCGGCGGCGGCCGCGGGTACCCGACCACGGAGCGCGCGCGCCAGCAGTGGATCTCGGCGCACGCCGCCGCGGTGCCGCCCGCCCGCGTCGCGACGCTGCTCGACCGCTACGGCACCGTCGCCTCGGCCGTCGCCGACGCGATCGAGGCCGACGCCGACGACGCGCTGCTCGAGCACCTGCCGGGCTACAGCTCCGGGGAACTGCGCCACCTCGCGGCGACGGAGGACGTCGTGCACCTCGACGACCTGCTGATGCGGCGCACGTCGATCGCCTTCGTCGGCGCCGCGACGGCCGACGCGGTCGCCGAGGCGGCGGATGCCGTCGCTCCGGTGCTGGGCTGGGACAGCGGCCGGACGGCGGTCGAAGTGGGCCGCGCGCTGGACCGCGTGCACGCCGCCGACCCCACGTGGATCCCCGCCGCGGCGCGATAGCCTGACCGCACGTGCGCTCGGCGCGCGGCCGACCCATGCGGGCGAAGTCGCCCGTGAGCAAGGAGACGACGTTGCCCGACCACGTGCTGTCCATCGACCAGGGCACGACCTCGACGCGCGCCATCGTGTTCGACGCCGACGGCGCGGTGGTGGCCGTCTCGCAGCGGGAGCACGAGCAGATCTTCCCCCGGGCCGGTCGCGTCGAGCACGACCCCGTCGAGATCTGGACCAACACCGAGTGGGTCATCGCCTCGTGCCTCTCGCGTGCCGGGCTCGCAGCATCCGACATCGCCGCCATTGGGGTCACCAACCAGCGTGAGACGGCCGTCGTCTGGGAAAAGCGCACGGGGCGGCCGGTGCACAACGCGCTCGTGTGGCAGGACACCCGCACGCAGCCCCGCATCGACGAGCTGGCGGCCGAGGGCGGCGCGGACCGGTTCGCTGAAACCACGGGGCTCCCGCTGGCGACGTACTTCTCGGCGTCGAAGGTCGCGTGGATCCTCGACAACGTGGCCGGTGCGCGAGCCGCCGCCGAGGCGGGCGAGCTGCTGTTCGGCACGCCCGACACGTGGGTGGTGTGGAACCTGACGGGCGGGGCGCGCGGCGGCATCCACGTCACCGACGTCACGAACGCGTCGCGCACGCTGCTGATGGACCTCCGCACCCTCGACTGGTCGGACGAGCTGCTCGCCGTCTGGGGCATTCCGCGCGCGATGATGCCCGAGGTCCGATCGTCGTCCGAGGTGGTCGGACACTCGTCGCTGCCCTCGGTGCTCGACGGGGTGCCGATCGCCGGCATCCTCGGCGACCAGCAGGCGGCGACCTTCGGGCAGGCCGCGTTCGACGCGGGCGAGTCGAAGAACACGTACGGCACGGGCAACTTCCTCCTCGTGAACACCGGCACCGAGATCGTGCGGTCGCAGAGCGGCCTCATCACCACCGTCGGCTACCGCATCGGCGACGAGCCCGCGCACTACGCCCTCGAGGGATCGATCGCGGTGACGGGATCGCTCGTGCAGTGGCTGCGCGACAACCTCGGCATCATCCAGCGGTCCGAAGACGTCGAGACGCTCGCGGCCAGTGTCGACGACAACGGCGGGGCGTACTTCGTGCCCGCGTTCTCGGGCCTCTTCGCGCCGTACTGGCGCCCCGATGCGCGCGGTGCGCTCGTCGGGCTGACGCGGTACGTCAACAAGGCGCACATCGCACGGGCCGCGCTCGAGTCGACGGCGTTCCAGACCCGCGACGTCATCGACGCGGTCGTCGCCGACACCGGCCGCACGCTCGACGAGCTGCGCGTCGACGGCGGCATGACGCGCGACGACCTGCTGATGCAGTTCCAGGCCGACATCCTCGGCATCCCGGTGGTGCGGCCGAAGGTCGTCGAGACGACCGCGCTCGGCGCCGCGTACGCCGCGGGGCTCGCGACCGGCGTGTGGAGCGACCTCGACGAGCTCCGATCGCACTGGCGCGAGGACGCCCGCTTCGAGCCGCGCATGCCCGACGACGAGCGCGAGCGCCGCTACCGCCAGTGGCGCAAGGCGGTGTCGAAGTCGCTCGACTGGGTCGATGACGACGCGCGCGTGCTCATGGGCACGACCGGCGACTGACGTCGGGGACCGCGGCTACCATCACAGAATGGTGGACGAGTTCCCTTTCCGAGCGAAGCTGAACATCGAGGTTGACCTCGAGATCGGCCCTCCAGAGGCGGTGACCGCAGCCGCGATTGAGGGCACGTCTCGCTACGACTTCGGTTCCGAGATCGCGGCGGCCGAGGAGCGGAACCTTCTCGCCTCGGACTTCGGAGCGGCAGTGATGGAGCTTGTCGATACCGGGCTGCTCGAAGGCGACACCGGACTCATCCAAGTACGGGGTTCCGTGATGGGTTTCCTTGAACAGCCCCATCCCCAGGGCTCCCGCGACGAAGCCGCGGCTGAGGAGCAGACGTTGCCACCCTCGTTGCGGGTGCACCCATCCCCGGAAGACGAGTACTCCGAGACGGGGATCGCGCGCAACTCAGTGAACCTGCACGGGATCGACTGGGTGTTCGAGGACATCGTTCCCGAAGAGAGTGAACCCCGCCCGAGCACTGCGGAGCGCGCGAAGCTGATGAGGGAGACCGCACTCATAAGAGGTCTGCTCTGGCACGCAAGTGTGACAGTCGTCGATCGTCTCTTCGAGGATCTGCGAGAACTCGCGCGACCTGATGCGGGCGCTGGTGCCTGGCACGACACGTGGGTGCTGAGTCAGCTGCCGCCCATGTTCGGTCATCGCTACGGCGTCCTCTTCGCGCAGAAGTTTCTGGTCGCTGCCGTCGAGGTCACTGCTCGCCTGGCGGGCGGGTGGTCGACGCTCCCGACCGTCGCGCACGAACTGGCGCTGCGCATCATCCTGAACGAAGCCGAGTCCGTGCAGGAGGAGATCGCCTTCTCGCTGCGCTCCGACTGGCGAGCGCAACTCGAAGAGGTGCTGTTCCGGGACCTCGATCACGAGCTGCTCTACGAGCCCGACATGGATGGGATCGGAGAGTACGCGGCTGCCCAGCTCGGGATGACCCCGATGGATTTCGCCTCGTGGTTCGTCCCGTTCGCCAACGCGGAGCAACCCGCTCCGTATGCCACCGACTCGTCCCGCATCGGGCGGCTGGACGACGATTGACTCAGCTCCTTACTTAAGCAGGCGCGAGAGGCGACGGTCGGCGAGGATCTTCCCGCCGGTCTGGCACGTGGGGCAGTACTCCAGCGAGTTGTCGGCGAAGAACACGCTGCGCACCTCGTCGCCGCAGACGGGGCAGGTCTCGCCGCGGCGCCCGTGGACCTGCATGCCGCGGCGCTTCGCGTCTTTCAGCTCGGCCGGTGGCTTTCCGGATGCTTCGGCCACAGCATCCGTCAGCGTCACGGTCATCGCGTCGAACAGGCGCGTGATGTCGTCGTCGGAGAGGGAAGACGCCAGCGCGTAGGGCGACATCTTCGCCGCGTGCAGGATCTCGTCGGAGTACGCGTTGCCCACCCCCGCGATGATCGTCTGGTCGCGCAGCACGCCCTTGATCTGCGTGCGGCGGCCCGCGATCAGGTCGGCGAAGGTGTCGCGCGTGAAGCTCGCGTCGAGAGGGTCGGGGCCCAGGCGGGCGATGCCGGGCACGTCGGCGAGATCGCGCACGACGTAGTAGGCGAGCGACTTCTTCGTGCCGGCCTCGGTGAGGTCGAACCCGGCGCCGTCCGACAGAGCGACGCGCAGCGCGATCGGGGTCTTGCCGGGGCGGATGATCGTCTTCGGCAGCTCGTCGTACCAGCGCAGCCAGCCCGCCTTGGCGAGATGGAACACGAGGTGCGGCCCGGTGGTGGCGAGGTCGATGAACTTGCCGTGGCGCGCGGCGCCGGTGATCTCCTGCCCGTGGAGGGCGTCGATCGGCGGGGCGTACGTCTTCAGCGCGGCGATGTTCGCGACCGTCGCCCGCGTGATCTGCACGCCGGTGAGCCGTTCGCCGAGGAAGTCGACGAGTCCCTGCACCTCGGGCATCTCGGGCATGCGCTCATCCTGCCATGCCCCGGCGACACGCGCGCCGGGCGGCGGCAGGCGGGCAGCTTGAGCGGGGCGTACGTCGGTGCTTGACGAGGCGCCGGGGGCGCAGCATCCACTCGTCCGTCGTCAGTCCTCGAGGATGGGCCAGGGCTGAGGCGTCCGTTCGTCCGTCTTCAGGAGTGCGGCGATCCAGCCGTCGTCGCGGCGGTCCCCGCTCACGAGCGCCTGGCGCAGGGTGCCCTCGAAGCGGAAGGCCAGCGCGCGCGCGACGCGCGCCGACGGCTCGTTGCCCACGACGGCGCGCCACTCGATGCGCGCGAGGTCGGCGCCGTCGGGCGAGAAGGCCCAGTCGATCACGGCGTTCGCGGCTTCGCGGAGGCGCCCGCCACCGCGCTGGTCGGGTGCGATCCAGTATCCGATCTCGCCGTTGCCCTGTCCGTCGAGGCGGTAGAAGCCGATGGTGCCGACGAGCGTCGCGCCGTCGCGGATCACCCACGTGCGGTGCAGCTCCCCGGCCCATTGCTCGGCGACGGAATCGATGAACTTCTCGGCGTCGGCGCGCGTGTACGGCGAGGGAACGCGCGTGTAGCGCTGGATGTCGGGGTCCTGGCACGCCGCGTAGACGGCGTCGACGTCCTCCACGCGCGGCGCCGACAGCTCCAGGCGCGCAGTGCGCAGGGTCACGGGCTCCATCCGCCCAGCCTAGGACGCGGCCCCGCGGGGACGGGGATGCCGGTCTCAGGACCCGTGCCCGTTGCGGGTCCACTGCCGGACCCGTGAGAGGTTCGTGTGCCGCGTGTCTAACTCCGGAGTTCTGGTCAGAGCCGACGACGGAAGGCCAGGAGCGCCCTGCCGATGCGAACCAACGGGCTCAGAACTCCGGAGAACCGAACGCCGGCTACCCGGATCTCGGAGGAGTGCGAAGCACTGACTCCTCCCCAGAGGCCCTCGAGTCGCCGGAACGCACAGATCTCGTCCGGCTGCCGCACCCGGTGCCGCACACGAGCGAGCCTCTCGGTATGCACCAGCACCGCACGCGCGCCGAACTCTTCGCCGAAGGGCTGACAAGCCGTGACATCACCAGGGCCGTTCAGTCCGGCGAACTCATCCGGGCCCGGCGCGACAGGTACCTCCCCGGTGATACGCCGGATGCCGTCGTCCGCGCCGTCAGAGTCGGCGGACGACTGACCTGCCTCTCGCTGCTCCAACTGCTCGAAGTGTTCGTCCTAGCCAACTCACTGCTGCACGTCCACCTCTCGCCGAACGCCACGCGTTTGCGGACACCGCACAATCGCGCCATGCGGCTTCGTCCCGCGCGATCACCGAAGACGCGACTGCATTGGCGCGAACTACCCGAGTCCGCGGGAAGCGCGGCATGCGTCGACATCGTGGTGGCGCTCGCTCACGCGGTCAGATGCCAGACACCGCGTGCGGCGGTTGCGTCGATCGACAGTGCGCTCAACAAGGGCGTGCTGCATGCCGACAGCCTCAGTGCGCTCTTCGACCTGCTTCCGGACAAGTACCGCGTCCTCCAACGACTCGTCGACGGCCGAGCCCAGTCGGGGCCGGAGACTCTGGTCCGACTGATGGTTCATGGACTGGGATGCGGCTTCGACCTGCAGGTGCCGATCGACGGTGTCGGGTTCGTCGATCTCGTGGTCGACGGCTGGCTCGTGATCGAGTGCGACAGCAAGGCATTCCACTCGGACTGGACCCAGCAGCTGAAGGACTACCGGCGCGACCTGGAGCTGGCGAAGCAGGGCTATTGCGTGCTCCGACTGACGGCCGAGGACATCCTCTACCAGCCGGAGTCAGTGCTCGCATCCTTGCGCGGCGTGCTCACCGGCCGCAGGTAGCCGGTTCGAACGCGCGGCCGTTCGGTTCTCCGGAGATTCGGCGACTGTCTCACGGTCAGGTGCCGAATCCGCGTCCGACGCCGGGCCGAACTCCGGAGTTGCGAACGCGCGAACGGACGCAGACACCAGGAGCAGGAGGGCGGATGCCGCGGCCCGCGGCCCCGGGCCGCGGCATCCAGCCCGGCTCAGCGGGAGCGGCGGAGGAGGCCGACCTTGTCGTAGACGTCGGCGAGGGTGCGCTCGGCGACGTCGGACGCCTTGCCGGCGTTGACGGCGAGCACGCGGTCGAGCTCGGCGGTGTCGTCGAGCAGCTCGAGGGCGCGGGAGCGCACGGGCCCGAACTCGTTCACCACGACCTCGGCGAGGCCCTTCTTGAAGTCGCCGTAGCCGCGGCCCGCGTACTCGTCCTCGATGGACGGGATCTGGCGGCCGGTGAGGGCCGCGTAGATCACGAGCAGATTCGAGACGCCGGGCTTGGCCTCGCGGTCGTAGCGCACGGACCCCTCGGAGTCGGTGACCGCGCGCATGATCTTCTTCGCCGAGACCGCCGGGTCGTCGAGCAGCCACAGCACGCCGGCGTCGGTCTCGGCAGACTTCGACATCTTCGCGGTGGGGTTCTGAAGGTCGTAGATGCGGGCGGTCTCCTGCTGGATGACCGGCATCGGCACCTTGAACGTCTCGCCGAAGCGGCTGTTGAACCGCTCCGCGAGGTCGCGGGTCAGCTCGACGTGCTGCTTCTGGTCGTCGCCGACGGGCACGATGTCGGTCTGGTACAGCAGGATGTCGGCGGCCATCAGCACCGGGTACGTGAAGAGCCCGACCGACGTGGCGTCCGAGCCGTAGCGCGACGACTTGTCTTTGAACTGCGTCATGCGCCCGGCCTCGCCGAAGCCCGTGATCGTCGACAGGATCCACGCCAGCTCGGCGTGCGCGGGCACGTGCGACTGCACGTACAGCGTGGACTTCGAGGGCTCGATGCCGGCGGCGATGTACTGCGCGGCGGTGCGGCGGGTCTTCTCGCGCAGGTGCTCGGGGTCCTGTGCGACGGTGATCGCGTGCAGGTCGACCACCGAGAAGAACGCGTCGTACGACTCCTGCAGATCACGCCACTGCATGAGAGCCCCGATGTAGTTGCCGATCTGAAGCGAGTCGGCGGAGGGCTGCATGCCGGAGTACAGACGCGATCTACTCATCCGAAAAGTCTATAGAGCGGATGCTGCGCCTCAGCGCCCGATCGTGTAGTCGGCGACGACGGGGGAGTGGTCGCTCCAGCGCGTGTCCCATGAGGGGGCGCGCACCACGCGGTAATCGGCGACCCGGGCGCCGAGCTCGGGCGTCGCGAGGTGGTAGTCGATGCGCCACCCGGTGTCGTTGTCGAACGCGCGCCCGCGCATCGACCACCAGGTGTAGGGACCGTCGACGTCGCCGTGGAACCGGCGGCCGATGTCGACCCAGCCGAGGCCGGGGCCGGTCGAGCCGTCGACGCCGGTGACCTCTGCGCCCTCCTCGCCGAAGAAGCGGTCGAAGTACGCGCGCTCACGGGGGAGGAACCCGGCCTTCTTGACGTTGCCCTTCCAGTTGCGGATGTCGAACTCGCGATGGCCGACGTTGAGGTCGCCCATCACGAGCGCGAGCGGGGATGCGGCCTTGAGCTCCGGCAACCGCGTCTCCATCGCGTCGAGGAAGGCCCACTTCGCGTCTTGCTTGGGGGTGTCGGCCTCGCCGGTGTGTACGTAGGCGCTCACGACGATGAGGCGCTCGCCGTCGATCTCGAAGTCGGCCTCGATCCAGCGGCCGGCGCTGTCGAGCACGTCGGCGGCGTCTTCGGCGGCAGCGCCGAGCACGCGCCGCACTTCCACCGACGGCATGCGACTGGCGACGGCCACGCCGGCGCGGCCCTTCGCGAGCGCCTCGTCGTTCACGATCTCCCAGCCCGGGAGCGCGGCGCGCAGCTCGTCTTGGGTCGCCCGCACCTCTTGCAGCGCCATCACGTCGATGTCGGCGGCGTCGAGCCACTCGAGCATGCCCTTGCGCGTCGCCGCGCGGATCCCGTTGACGTTGACAGAGGCGATGCGAACACGGCGAGACACGACGGCAAGACTATCCGGGGCCACCGACACCGCCGCACTCCACGGCAGAATCCCGGCCGGCACCCGCCCTCGAGACCGCGTGCCGCTCTCGACGGAGTCAGGCCTTGCCGTTGCCGTTCGCGCCCGGGCCGTGCACGGCGCCACGGCCGTTCTCGGCCGGGCCACCCGAGGCGTCTTTCCCAACCCGCGACCGCTTCGCCTTCGCCGCCTTGGGTGCCGCCGGTGCCGCCGGCGTCGCGGCCTCGACCTGGCTCAGCTCGTCCTCGGCCTCGCGGACGGCGCGGTCCGCGACCCACGCGCGGTACCACGGCGCCTGATCGCGCGCGTCCTGTGCGGTGCGCAGCCGCACTCGCGCCGCCACGAGCAGTGCCGCGTGCTCGGCGGCGACGCGCTCGGCATCGGTCTGCGGCAGCATCACGACGTCGCGGTCCTTCGCCGCGACCGCGATCCACGCCGCGGCGACGAGCATGACGATGCCCAGCAGACGGAACCACAGCAGCATCCCGATGAAGATCGCGAAGGTCGCCAGCAGCGGGTTGGACGGCGTGTAGCTCAGCAGCAGGCCGGCGCCGAGCTGCAGCACCGAGATTCCGAGACCGCCGAGCATGGCGCCGGGCCAGATGCGGCGCCACGGCAGCTTCGTACCGGTGAGGAAGCGGAAGAGGCCGGTGAGCGCCGCCGAAGTGATCACGAAGCCGATGAGCACCGAGCCCACGCTCACGGTGATGTCAGTGAAAGCGCTGGTGTTCTTGAACCCGATGAGCGAAAGAACCCATTCGACCGCGTAGGCGCCGACCGTGCTCAGCATCGCGCCGAGGATGAGCGCCGCACCGAAGATCAGGGCGGCGAGGAAGTCGCGCGCCTTCAACAGGAAGTAGCTGCGGCGATCCGGCGGGATCGCGAAGAGCTCTCGCACCGCGCGACGAGAGTACGTGACCCAGTCGATCGCGGTCCAGATCAGGGTGCCGAGGGCGATGATGCCCGTCCACCCGAGAACGCCGGAGTTCGACGATGCGATCTCCTGCACCTGGTCATTCGTCACCAGGCCGCCGGACGGCGCGATGAGCCCCGGAATGTAGCTGTTGATCAGCTCGATGAGGGCGTTGACAGCTTCGGTGCTGCCGCCGAGCCAGATCCCGACCACTGCGAAGACGAGGTAGATCGCGGCGAAGCACGCGAACAGCGCGACGTAGCTCACGCCCGCCGCGAGCAGGAACCCGTTCTCGATCAGGAAATGCCGCCACACCCGCACCGGGAACCACGCCATCGTCGCCTGCGTGAGCCGCGTCGCGCGGCTGATCGGGGCGTCGAACCGCTGCCTGAGGTTGTGTTCCGTGGCCTCCCAGCGCTCGCGGAGCGACTCCTCCTCGCGCTGCGCGGCGTCCGCGGCCGCACGGGCGTCGGGCGGGGGCGTGTGCGTCACGGTGTCAGATTATCGACTCCCGGCAGCCCTGCCGCACCCGTGCACGGGACGTCGCCACCGCGCATTCACACGCGGCGACGGAGAACGGATGCTGCGGCAATGACGATGCCGCATCGCTCAGCGATGCGGCATCCGTCCATTCAAGAACGCGAAGGGCTACGCGCGCCCGCGGAGGACCGCCTGCTTGACCTCGGCGATCGCCTTCGTCACCTCGATGCCGCGCGGGCACGCCTCGGTGCAGTTGAAGGTGGTGCGGCAGCGCCACACGCCCTCCTTGTCGTTGAGGATGTCGAGACGCACGTCGCCCGCGTCGTCGCGCGAGTCGAAGATGAAGCGGTGCGCGTTGACGATGGCGGCGGGGCCGAAGTACTGGCCGTCGGTCCAGAAGACGGGGCACGACGAGGTGCACGCGGCGCAGAGGATGCACTTGGTGGTGTCGTCGAAGACCTCGCGGTCGACGATCGACTGGATGCGCTCCTTGCCGGCCTCGGGCTTCGAGTTCGCGATGAGGAACGGCTGCACCTCGCGGTACGACGCGAAGAACGGCTCCATGTCGACGACGAGGTCCTTCTCGAGCGGCAGGCCCTTGATCGCCTCGACGTAGATCGGCTGCGAGATGTCGAGGTCCTTGATGAGCGTCTTGCACGCGAGCCGGTTGCGGCCGTTGATGCGCATCGCGTCGGACCCGCAGATGCCGTGGGCGCACGAACGGCGGAACGTCAGCGAGCCGTCGACCTCCCACTTGATCTTGTGCAGGGCGTCGAGCACGCGGTCGGTCGAGTAGAGCTCGACGTCGTAGTCGACCCAGCGCGGCTCTTCGTCGACCTCGGGGTCGAAGCGCCGGATGATGAAGGTGACGAGGAATGACTGGATGCCGGTGTCGTTCGCGGACTCCTCCGCGCGGACCGGTGCGTCGGCGTCGGTGCGCTCGATGACGTCGGTGACCGAGGTCGCCATCAGTACTTCCTCTCCATCGGCGGGTAGTTCAACTCGCCCTTCTCGTTCGTCGTGAACACGACCGGCTTCCAGTCCAGGCTGATGTGGTCCTCGGCGTTCGACGAGTGCGGGTCGCCCGACAGGTACGCCATCGTGTGCTGCATGTAGTTCTCGTCGTCGCGCTTCGGGAAGTCGTCGCGCATGTGGCCGCCGCGGCTCTCCTTGCGGTTCTTCGCGGTGACGACGACGACCTCGGCGATGTCGAGGAGGAAGCCGAGCTCGACGGCCTCGAGCAGGTCGGTGTTGAACCGCTTGCCCTTGTCGTCGACGTGCACGTTCTTGTAGCGCTCGCGCAGCTCCTCGATCGTGAGGAGCACCTCGCCGAGCGACTCGTCGGTGCGGAACACCTGGGCCTTGCGGTCCATCTCGTCCTGCAGCGTCTTGCGGAGGACGGCGATGCGCTCGGTGCCCGGGTTGTTGCGCAGGCCCTCGATGAGGGTGCGCACCTCGGCGGCCGGGTCCTCGGGGAGTGGCACGAAGTCGGCGGTCTTGACGTACTCGACGGCGTTGCGGCCGGCGCGCTTGCCGAACACGTTGATGTCGAGGAGCGAGTTGGTGCCGAGGCGGTTCGAGCCGTGCACCGAGACGCACGCGCACTCGCCGGCGGCGTACAGGCCGGGCACGACCGTGGTGTTGTCGCTCAGCACCTGCGCGTCGTTGTTCGTCGGGATGCCGCCCATCGCGTAGTGCGCGGTCGGCATGACGGGCACCGGCTCGACGACCGGGTCGACGCCCAGATAAGTGCGGGCGAACTCGGTGATGTCGGGGAGCTTGGTCTCGAGCACCTCGGCGCCGAGGTGCGTGCAGTCCAGCAGCACGTAGTCGCGGTGCGGGCCGGCGCCGCGGCCCTCGGCGACCTCCTGCACCATGCAGCGGCTGACGATGTCGCGCGGCGCGAGGTCCTTGATGGTCGGCGCGTAGCGCTCCATGAAGCGCTCACCGCTCACGTTGCGCAGGATCGCGCCCTCACCGCGCGCACCCTCGGTGAGGAGGATGCCGAGCCCGGCGAGGCCGGTCGGGTGGAACTGGAAGAACTCCATGTCTTCCAGCGGCAGGCCCTTGCGCCAGATGATGCCGACGCCGTCACCGGTGAGGGTGTGGGCGTTCGACGTCGTCTTGAAGATCTTGCCGAAGCCGCCGGTCGCGAAGATCACGGCCTTGGACTGGAAGACGTGCAGGTCGCCGGTGGCGAGCTCGTAGGCGACGACGCCCGCGATCTGCTTGTCCTTGCCCTCGCCCACCGTGATGAGGTCGAGCACGTAGAACTCGTTGAAGAAGTTGATGCCGAGCTTCACGCAGTTCTGGAACAGCGTCTGCAGGATCATGTGGCCGGTGCGGTCGGCGGCGTAGCACGCGCGGCGCACCGGGGTCTTGCCGTGGTCGGCCGTGTGGCCGCCGAAGCGGCGCTGGTCGATCTTGCCCTCGGGCGTGCGGTTGAACGGCAGGCCCATGTTCTCGAGGTCGATGACCGCGTCGATGGCCTCCTTGGCGAGGATCTCGGCCGCGTCCTGGTCGACGAGGTAGTCGCCGCCCTTGACGGTGTCGAAGGTGTGCCACTCCCAGGAGTCCTCTTCGACGTTGGCGAGGGCCGCCGCCATGCCGCCCTGCGCCGCGCCGGTGTGCGAGCGGGTGGGGTACAGCTTCGAGATGACAGCCGTCTTCGCCCCGGGGCCCGCCTCGATGGCGGCACGCATGCCGGCGCCGCCGGCGCCCACGATGACGATGTCGAACTGGTGGTAGTGGACGCCGTCCTTGACGTAGCTGTCGGTGGTCTCAGTGCTCACGCTGTGTGCTTTCGATGGTCGGTGCTCGGGGAACGCCCGAACGCTTACGCGCAGATTCCGGTGATGACGTCGGACGCGGTCTCGGGGTCGAAGCCGAGGCACGGGTCGAACGTGAAGACGACGAGCGTGCCGAGCACGATGAGGAACGCGGCCGCGAGACCGAGCGCCCAGACCAGCACGCGGCGGGTGCCGGCGTGGGTCACGTAGTCGTTGACGATCGTGCGCATGCCGTTCGCGCCGTGGATCAGCGCGAGCCACAGCATCAGCACGTCCCACCACTGCCAGAACGGCGTGGCGTACTTGCCGGCGACGAACGCGAAGTCGATGCCGTGGATGCCTTCGCCGACCATCAGGTTCACGAAGAGGTGGCCGAAGATGAGGACCACGAGCAGCACGCCCGAGGCGCGCATATAGACCCAGCCCCACTTCTCGAGGTTGGCGCCCCGGCGACGGACGGCGGCGCGCGGAGCGCGCGGATCGGCGATGGCGGTCATCAGTGGCCCCCTCCCGGAGCGAAGGCGAGCATGAGGTGACGCGGGACGAAGCCGAGCATCGTCACCACCCACAGCCCCAGCACGCCCCACCACAGCTGGCGCTGGTGGCGGGTGGCCCACGACCACATGTCGACCAGGATGATGCGCAGGCCGTTGTACGCGTGGTACGCGATCGCGCCGACCAGGGCGACCTCGCCCAGGGCCATCACGGGGTTCTTGTACGTGCCGATCACCGCGTCGTACGCCTCGGGCGACACCCGGATGAGCGCCGTGTCGAGGATGTGCACAAGCAGGAAGAAGAAGATGGCGACGCCGGTGATGCGGTGCAGCACCCACGACCACATGCCCTCGTTCCCGCGGTACAGCGTGCCGCGGGGAACTCGGGAGGTGGTCTCGGATACCGACGGTGTGACGCGTGCTGGTGCAGACACGTCCGTCCTCCTTGGATCGAAACACGATGGGGCTCGCCCCGGACTGCGAGGCCTTCCCCCGAAGAGGGCCCGGGAACCGTGGGCTTCGGGCCTTCGGCGTCACGCGGGCGCTGCGACCATCCTATTCCCGCATTTCGCGGGCGGGCGACGAAGGCCACCCTTACGACCCCTTCATCCGGAGGGATCTTCCCGGACGGCAAGAACCTCGGTTGTTTCGCGGATCCGGCTAGCCTGGGTGCCATGTCCGGACCCATCGACGACTTCTACGCCGTGATCCCCGCCGGCGGCATCGGCAGCCGGCTGTGGCCGCTCTCCCGCGCCGATGCGCCGAAGTTCCTGCACGACCTCACCGGTTCGGGCCACACGCTGCTGCGCGACACCTGGAACCGTCTCGAGCCGCTCGCCGGCCCCGACCGCATCGCCGTCGTGACCGGGCGTGCGCACCGCGCCGCGGTCGAGAAGGAACTGCCCGACATCGACGACAAGAACGTCATCCTCGAGTCCGAGCCGCGGGACTCGACGGCCGCGATCGGCCTGGCCGCCGCGATCCTCTCGCGCCGCGAGCCCGACGTCATCATCGGCTCGTTCGCCGCCGATCACGTGATCCGTGTGCCGCAGCTGTTCGAGTGGGCGGTCAACCAGGCCGTCGCCACGGCGCGCGAGGGCTACATCTGCACGATCGGCATCCAGCCGTCCGAGCCGTCCGTCGGCTTCGGCTACATCAAGAAGAGCGACGCGCTGAAGGTCGACGGCGCCCCCGAGGCGGCGCTGGTCGAGAGCTTCGTCGAGAAGCCCGACCTCGAGACCGCGAAGGAGTACTTCGCCGACCGCAACTACCTGTGGAACGCCGGCATGTTCATCTCGCGCGCCGACGTGCTGCTCGGTGAGATCGCCGAGAACGAGCCTCATCTCTATGCGGGGATCATGGACCTCGCCGAGGCGTGGGACGACCGCGAGCAGCGGGGGCCGGTCGTCGATCGGGTCTGGCCGACCCTCAAGAAGATCGCGATCGATTACACCGTCGCCGAGCCCGCCGCCGCGAAGGGGCGCCTCGCCGTCATCCCCGGCCACTTCGACTGGGACGACGTGGGGGACTTCGCGAGCCTCGCCAAGCTCAACTCCCACGGCCGAAAGAACGACCTCGCGATCCTCGGCGAGAACGCGCGCATCCTCTCCGACGCGGCCAGCGGCATCGTCGTCAGCCAGACGCGTCGCGTCATCAGCCTCATCGGCGTGCGCGACATCGTCGTGGTCGACACCGAGGACGCGCTCCTGGTCACCACGAGCGAGCACGCGCAGCGTGTGAAGGGCGTCGTCGACGCGCTCAAGCTCAGCGGGCGAGGCGAAGTTCTGTGAAAACGGATGCTGCGGGCCGCGGCATCCGTTTTCCCTGATCCTCTGCTCATCTGAGCGGGATATTGCGTCTTTGTAACCTTTCGCGAATGACGCCTCACGATGCATGCAACCGCGCCGTCACAGTGGGTAACTTGATGCAGTCCCCGTGAAGGCCGCGGGGGAACGTAGTGGAGGCTGAGTTGACCATCTCACGCACCAAGAAGCTCGTCGGCGTCACCGTCGCCGCGGGCATGCTGATCGCCCTCGCCGGCTGCGGCTCCGCCCCTGAGGAGACCGAACCCACCGGAGACGCCGGGAACGTCGTCGAGGGCTTCACCCCCTGCCTCGTGTCGGACGACGGCGGCTTCAACGACAAGTCGTTCAACCAGTCCGCCAAGGAAGGCATGGACCGCGCCGCCGAAGAGCTCGGCGTCAAGCCCATCGAGGTCGAGTCCAGCTCGGCCAACGACTACGCCCCGAACCTCGAGAACCTCATCGCCGAGGGCTGCACGTTCATCATCTCGGTCGGCTTCAAGCTCTCGGCCGACACGGTCGCCTCCGCACTCGCGAACCCCGACGTGAACTACGCCATCATCGACGACCGCGCCGACAACAGCGGCAAGACGGGCGACGACGGCAAGGAGACCGGCGACGGCGAGACCGACGCGCCGAACATCAAGCCGCTCCTGTTCGACACGGTCCAGGCCGCGTACCTCGGCGGCTACGCCGCGGCCGCGTGGTCGGCGCAGGCCGGCGTCAACAAGGTCGGCACCTTCGGCGGCATCCCGATCCCGCCGGTCACCATCTTCATGGACGGCTTCATCGACGGCGTCGACAAGTACAACGAAGACAAGGGTGCCGCGGTCGAGACCTTCGGCTGGGACGTCGACGCCCAGGAGGGCTCGATGACCGGTGGCTTCGCCGCCAACGACACCGCCAAGCAGACGGCGCAGGGCATCCTCGACCAGGGCGTCGACGTGATCCTCCCGGTCGGCGGCCCGATCTACCAGAGCGCGCGCGACGCCATCACCGACGCCGGCAGCGGCACGGTCATGCTCGGTGTCGACTCCGACCTCGCCAAGGCCGACCCCTCGGTCGCCGACATGGTGCTGGTCTCGATCATGAAGCGCATCGACGAGGCCGTCTACCAGGCGACCATGGAGGCGTCGTCGGGCGACTTCGACCCGGCCACCTACATCGGCACGCTCGAGAACGAGGGCGTGGGCCTGTCGGGCTTCGGCTCGTTCGAGTCGCAGCTGCCGGAGGGCCTGCTCGACGAGCTCGCCGCGCTCCAGGAGCAGATCATCTCGGGCGACCTCGAGGTGACCTCGCCCAGCTCGCCGTAAGGCAGCAGGAACAGCGGAACGCGGCCGGGTGGACGACTCCACCCGGCCGCGTTCTTCCCCGCCGCCGCCGGATGGATGGCGCCGCGGCCGACAGCATATATAGGGTGCACATATGAAGCTCGAGCTCCGTGGGATCACGAAGCGTTTCGGGTCCCTCGTCGCGAACGACCACATCGATCTCGTGGTCCAGCCGGGTGAGATCCATGCCCTTCTCGGGGAGAACGGCGCCGGTAAATCCACACTCATGAACGTGCTCTACGGCCTGTACCAGGCCGACGAGGGCGAGATCCTGCTGGACGACGCGGTCCAGCACTTCCGCGGCCCCGGCGACGCGATGGGCGCGGGCATCGGCATGGTGCACCAGCACTTCATGCTGATCCCGGTCTTCACCGTCGCCGAGAACGTGATGCTCGGGCACGAGAACACCAAGGCGCTCGGCGCCCTCGATCTCGCGAAGGCCCGCCAGCACGTGCGGTCCGTCGCCGACCGCTTCGGGTTCGAGGTCGATCCCGACGCCATCGTGGGCGACCTCCCTGTCGGGGTGCAGCAGCGCGTCGAGATCATCAAGGCCCTGTCGCGCGACGCGAAGGTGCTCGTGTTCGACGAGCCCACCGCGGTGCTCACGCCGCAGGAGACCGACGAGCTGATGACGATCATGAAGCAGCTGCGGGACGAGGGCACGTCGATCGTGTTCATCACCCACAAGCTGCGCGAGGTGCGCGCCGTCGCGGACCGCATCACCGTCATCCGGCTCGGCAAGGTCGTCGGCGAGGCATCGCCGACTGCGTCGAACGCGGAGCTGGCGTCGCTCATGGTCGGTCGCGCCGTGGAGCTCACCGTCCACAAGGATCCGCCGAAGCGAGGCGAGGGCGGCCTCGAGGTGCGCGACCTCCGCGTCGTCACCCCGAACGGCACCGTCGTCGTCGACGACGTGAGCTTCGACGTGCGACCGGGCGAGATCCTCGCGGTCGCCGGCGTCCAGGGCAACGGCCAGACCGAGCTCATCGAGGCGATGGTCGGCCTCGGCGAGCGCGTCACCGGCTCGATCGAACTCGGCGGCGTCGAGCTCGTCGGCAAGAGCGTGCGCGGCATCCTCGACGAGGGCGTCGGGTTCGTCCCCGAGGACCGCACCGAGGACGGCCTGGTCGGCACCTTCACGGTGGCCGAGAACCTCATCCTCGACCGCTCCGGCGACAAGGCCTTCGTGTCGGGCGGCACGATCCGCCGCGGCGTGCTCGACGACTTCGCGAAGGCGCGCATCACCGAGTACGACATCCGCACGCAGGGGCCGGATGTCCCCGCCGGCACGCTCTCGGGCGGCAACCAGCAGAAGGTCGTCATCGCCCGCGAGATGAGCCGCGAGCTCAAGCTCCTCGTCGCGGCGCAGCCGACGCGCGGCGTCGACGTCGGCTCGATCGAGTTCATCCACAAGCGCATCGTCGAGACGCGGGATGCCGGCATCCCGGTCGTCGTCGTCTCCACCGAGCTCGACGAGGTCGCCGCTCTGGCCGACCGCATCGCGGTGATGTACCGCGGCGCGATCGTCGGCATCGTGCCGGGCGACACCCCCCGAGACGTTCTCGGCCTCATGATGGCCGGCGAGAAGCCCGAGGAGGCCGTCGCGTGAACGACCAGAACCCCGCTGCGAGCGGCGACCCGCTCAAGGGTCTGCCGGCGGACCAGCTCCCGCCCGTGTCGGGCCCGCTCACCGGTTCGCCGAACCTCCCGGCGCCCACGCCCGACGCACCCGGTGCCGTCGACGGCGAGGTGCCCCCGCCGCCGCGGCAGAACGTCTTCATCAAGGAGCTGCTACGCAGCAACTGGGTGACCACCGTCCTCGCGATCGTCGTCGCGATGATCGTCGGCGGCATCCTCATGGCGATCACGAACGAGGAGGTCCAGCGGACCTCCGGCTACTTCTTCGCGCGGCCGGGCGACACCCTCGGCGCGGTGTGGAACGCCGTCTACGGCGGCTACGAGGCGCTCTTCCGCGGTGCGATCTACAACCCCCGCGCGAACGACTTCGCCACGCAGATCCGCCCGCTCACCAACACGCTCGGCTTCGCCGCACCGCTCATCGCCGCCGGCCTCGGCGTGGCGCTGGCGTTCCGCGTGGGCCTGTTCAACATCGGTGGCCGCGGTCAGATCCTCATCGCCTGCGCGACAGCGGCGCTGTTCACGTTCAACCTGAACCTGCCGATGTTCCTGCAGCTTCCCCTCACCCTCGCGGCGGGCATCGCCGGCGGCGCGATCTGGGGTGGCATCGTCGGTGTGCTGAAGGCGCGGACCGGCGCTCACGAGGTGATCCTCACGATCATGCTCAACTACGTCGCGTTCTACCTCGTGACGTGGATGGTGCGCACCTCCGGCATCCTGCAGCGGCCCGCGGGCGACCAGCCGATCTCATCGGCGACGCCGGCGAACGCGCAGTTCCCCGACCTCCTCGGACCCCGCTTCCCGCTGCTCGACTGGGGCTTCATCATCGTCATCGCCGCCACCGTGTTCGTGTGGTGGCTGGTCGAGCGCTCGAGCCTCGGCTTCCGCCTGCGCGCGGTGGGCGAGAACCCCCACGCCGCACGGGCGTCCGGCATCTCGGTGCAGCGCATGTACATCTACGCCATGCTCTTCGCCGGTGGCCTCGCGGGCCTCGCCGGCATGAACCAGATCCAGGGCTCGGTGACCACCGGCTTCGACGGCTACATCGACGCGGGCATCGGCTTCGACGCGATCACCGTCGCCCTGCTCGGCCGCAGCCGGGCCTGGGGCGTGTTCGCCGCCGGCATCCTGTTCGGTGCGCTGAAGGCCGGCTCGTTCACGATGCAGGCGTCGCAGGGCATCCCCGTCGACATCGTGCTCGTGGTGCAGTCGCTCATCGTGCTGTTCATCGCGGCGCCGCCGCTCATCCGCACCATCTTCTTCCTCCCGAAGACCGATGCCGAGAAGGCCGCCAAGGCGAGAGCCAAGGCCGCGAAGAAGGCGGTGTCCGCATGACCGCACTAGCTTCTGCGCCCGACGGGACGATCCAGCTGGCCACCGTGAAGGTGCGTCACCTCAAGCTGCCGATCACCCTCGCCATCGCGACGGCGCTGCTGGCGCTCCTCTTCCTGTTCGTGCCGCGCAACGGCATCTCGACCTTCCGGCTGAGCGACCCGAGCTCGTCGATCGGCCTGCCGAACGTGAGCGTCCCGACCGCCATCACCTGCTGGATCATGGTCGGCTTCCTCGTTCTCCTGACGCTGTGGGCGTTCTGGGACTCCGCGAACTACCGCCGCACCGGACTCTGGCTGCCGATCGTCTTCAGCCTCCTCGCCGTCTTCGCCTTCCTCGTGTGGGCGGCCGCCGGTGGGCTCGTGCCCGTCACCGGGCTGCTGTTCGGCGCGCTGTCGCTGTCGGTCCCGCTGATCTTCGGTGCGCTCGGCGGCGTGATCGGCGAGCGGGTCGGCGTCGTGAACGTGGCGATCGAGGGTCAGTTCCTGTTCGGCGCGTTCAGCGCCGCGCTGCTCGCGAGCATCACGCACAACCCGTTCGTCGGCCTCGTCGGAGCGATGATCGGCGGCGTGCTCGTGGCCTTCGTGCTGGCGGCGTTCTCGATCAAGTACCTCGTCGATCAGGTCATCGTCGGTGTCGTGCTCAACGTCCTCGTCACGGGTCTCACCGGCTTCCTCTACGGAGCGCTGCTGGTGCCGAACGAGGCCGAGCTCAACCGCCCGGTGCGCTTCACGCGCTTCGAGATCCCGCTCCTCGGCGACATCCCCATCATCGGGCCGGTGCTGTTCAACCAGACGTTCATCGTCTACCTCATGTACATCACCGTCGCGCTCGTCGCGTGGGGCCTGTACCGCACCCGCTGGGGCCTGCGCCTCCGCGCGGTCGGCGAGCACCCGCAGGCGGCCGACACCGTGGGCATCAAGGTCAACACCAGCCGGTTCTGGAACGTCTCGCTCGCGGGCGCGATCGCCGGCATCGGCGGCGCGTACTTCACGCTCGTCTCCGTGGGCCAGTTCACGAAAGAGATGACGGCCGGCCTCGGCTTCATCGCCCTCGCGGCGGTCATCTTCGGCCGCTGGGACCCGATCCGTGCGACCCTCGCGGCGCTGCTGTTCGGCTTCGCGACGAACCTGCAGAACCTGCTGACGGTGCTGCGCACGCCGATCCCCAGCGAGTTCATGCTGATGCTGCCGTACGTCGTGACGATCATCGCCGTCGCCGGCTTCGCAGGGCAGATACGCGGCCCCGCCGCTGCCGGCAAGCCATACATCAAGGGGTGACGAGTGCCTGCCTCGAACCCGCAAGCCGCCGACCCTCCGGATACTTGCACGGTCGACCGGAGGCTGCGGACCCCTGTGAAGCCTGACATCACCGTGAACGGAGTCCTCTGGTGACCGATATCGACTGGGATGAGCTGCGCGCCGCCGCAACCGATGCGATGCAGCGGGCGTACGCCCCGTACTCGCGCTACAAGGTCGGCGCCGCGGCCCTCGTGACCGACGGACGCATCGTGACCGGGTGCAACGTCGAGAACGCGTCGTACGGCGTGACCCTGTGCGCCGAGTGCGGTCTCGTCAGCGAGCTCGCGAACTCGGGCGGCGGCAGCCTCGTCGCGTTCGTGTGCGTCAACGGCCACGGCGACACGATCATGCCGTGCGGCCGCTGCCGCCAGCTGCTGTACGAATTCGCGATCCCCGGCATGCTGCTCGAGACCGTGTCGGGGATCCGCACCATCGACGAGGTGCTGCCCGACGCCTTCGGCCCCCGCGACCTCGAGGAGGCGACGCGATGACGGTCGAGGCATTCGACGCGGTCGATGTGATCCGCACCAAGCGCGACGGCGGTGCCGTTCCCGAGCCGGCGATCCGATGGATGGTCGACGCGTACACGCGCGGCTACGTCGCCGACTCGCAGATGGCCGCCTTCGCGATGGCGGTGCTCCTCAACGGCATGACCCGCGACGAGATCCGCGTCATGACCGACGCGATGATCGCGTCGGGGGAGCGCATGAGCTTCGCCGGCCTCGGCAAGGCCACGGTCGACAAGCACTCCACCGGCGGCGTCGGCGACAAGATCACGCTGCCCCTCGCCCCGCTCGTGGCGAGCTTCGGCGTCGCGGTGCCGCAGCTGTCGGGCCGCGGCCTCGGCCACACCGGCGGCACGCTCGACAAGCTCGAGTCGATCCCCGGGTGGCGTGCGGCGCTCTCGAACGACGAGATGTTCGCGCAGCTCCGCGACATCGGTGCGGTCATCTGCGCCGCGGGCTCCGGACTCGCGCCGGCCGACAAGAAGCTCTATGCGCTCCGCGACGTCACCGGCACCGTCGAGGCGATCCCGCTCATCGCGTCGAGCATCATGTCGAAGAAGATCGCCGAGGGCACCGACGCGCTCGTGCTCGACGTGAAGTTCGGCTCCGGCGCGTTCATGCAGGACGTCGACCGCGCACGCGAGCTCGCCCGCACGATGGTCGCGCTCGGCACCGACTCCGGTGTCTCGACGACCGCGCTGCTCACCGACATGAACACCCCGCTCGGCCTCGCCATCGGCAACGCCAACGAGGTGCGCGAGTCGGTCGAGGTGCTCGCCGGCGGTGGTCCCGCCGACGTGGTCGAGCTGACGGTGGCGCTCGCGCGCGAGATGCTCGCGCTCGCAGGCCAGCCCGATGCCGATGTCGAGGCGGCTCTGCAGGACGGTCGCGCGATGGACGCCTGGCGCGCGATGATCCTCGCGCAGGATGGGGATCCGGATGCTGCGCTCCCCACTCCGAACGAGACCCACACGGTCACCGCGACCGAGGGGGGATACATCACCGGCATGGAGGCGCTCCCGTTCGGCATCGCCGCGTGGCGCCTCGGCGCCGGACGCGCCCGCGCGCAGGACCCGGTGCTCCACGCCGCGGGCATCGATCTTCACGTGAAGCCCGGCGATGAGGTGACGGCCGGCCAGCCGCTGTTCACCTTGCTCGGCGAGGATGCCTCCCGGTTCGACCGCGCCCTCGAGGCCCTCGACGGCGCGTGGCAGATCGGTCCGGCCGCACCGGAGCACACGCCTCTCGTCCTGGAACGCATCACGGCCTAGGCTTAGTCAGTCCCGCGCCGGAGTCCCCGCCGCGGCGGGCCGCAGCATCCGTCCACCACCCCCACTCGCGATCGCAACCGAGGAGAACCCCCATGCCCATCGATCAGCACGGCGACGCCATCCTCGACGGAGTCTCGCTGCGGAGCCTGCCCAAGGTCTCGCTGCACGATCACCTCGACGGCGGTGTGCGCCCCGCGACGATCATCGAGCTGGCCGACGCCATCGGGCTGGAGGTTCCGGAGTCCGACGCGGACGACCTCGCGGACTGGTTCGCTGAGAAGAGCGACTCGGGCTCGCTGGTCGAGTACCTGAAGACGTTCGACCTGACCACGGGGGTCATGCAGACCCGTGAGGGCCTCACGCGCGTCGCGCGCGAGTTCGTCGAGGACCTGGCGGCCGACGGCGTGATCTACGGCGAGGTGCGCTGGGCGCCCGAGCAGCACCTCGCGCGCGGGCTGTCGCTCGACGAGGTCGTCGCCGCAGTGCAGGAGGGCATCGAGGAGGGCGAGGACGCCGCCGAGCGCAGCGGTCGCGACATCCGCGTCGGGCAGCTCATCACCGCGATGCGCCACACCGACCGCTCGCTCGAGATCGCACGGCTCGCGGTGAGCTGGCGCAACCGCGGGGCGGTCGGCTTCGACATCGCCGGCCCCGAGGACGGCTTCCCCGCCTCGAACCACCGCGAGGCGTTCGACTACCTCGCGTCGGAGTTCTTCCCGGCCACCGTGCACGCGGGTGAGGCCGCGGGGCTCGAGTCCATCCGCTCGGCCCTCATCGACGGCCGCGCGCTGCGCCTCGGCCACGGCGTGCGCCTCGCCGAGGACCTCGAGGTCGTCTCGCGCGCCGGCGAAGAGGTGCTGGTGCAGTTCGGCGACCTGGCGCGCTGGGTGCGCGACCGCGAGATCCCGCTCGAGCTGTCGCCCTCGTCCAACCTGCAGACCGGCGCGATCGAGCGCTGGGGCACCACGATGGAGGATCACCCCTTCGACCTGCTGTACCAGCTCGGCTTCGCGGTGACCGTGAACGTCGACAACCGCACGATGAGCCGCACGTCGCTCACGCGCGAGCTGGCACTGCTCGCCGAGACCTTCGAGTACGGCCTCGACGACCTCGAGGCCTTCCAGCTCAACGCCGCCGCCGGCGCCTTCCTCCCGGTGGAGGAGCGCGAGGAGCTCATCGACCTCATCGCCGACGGCTTCGACGCGTAGCCCGCAGGGGCTCCTGAGGGACGCATGCCGCGGCCCGCGGCATCCGTTCTTCCATTCGTGGGCGCGGCTCTGTCCCGGTGTTCTCGCCTCGACCTCCGTCGAGTTCGGTGAGGTCCGGACTTCGCAGGTTCCGCGCTCCGAGTTTCTGCGTTGTCCGGACTTCGCTCGCCGGGTGGGCGATTGTGCGAAGTCCGGACTTCGCCGGTTCCGGATGCTGCGTTCCTGCGTTGTCCGGACGGCGCAGATTCCTCCACACCGGGCTTGTCGCTTGGGTTGTGCACAGGTTCGTTCGCCATGGCGTGAGCCGCGCCACCGCCGTGCGTGAAATGGGGAGGTGACGAAGAAGCCCCCCGCAATCGGAAGCCTGCCGTTCACGGTCGCCGACGGACTCGAGCATGGAATCGGCCGTGGAACCCTCGACGGCCCGCGCTTCGACCGACCGTTTCACGGCGTGCGGCAGGCCAAGGAGACGCACGTGAGCAGCGACGCGCCCAAGCAGCCCCGCAACGTCGCCAGGCTCCGCGCGTTCAAGAAGCGCTGTGCTCAGCTCGCCGTGCGGATGGGAGTCGAAGACTTCGTAAGCCATACCTCGGCACTCGTGCTGCATGGCGCGCCGACTCCGCGGGACTGGGACGGGGTCATCCACATCTCGGGGATCCGGCCGCGCAATCCGATCCGCATACGCGGTGTGGAGTCACATCGTCTCTCTGCGAGGGAAGCCGCGTTCACTTTCCGCGGCCGCATACGGGTCGAGGCTCCCGCGCGAGCTTGGGTACAAGCATCGAGTCAGCTCTCCGACGTCGACCTCATCGTGGCAGCCGACTATCTCGTCGCGCGGCGGCGACGCCTCACCACGATCGAGGAACTCCGAGCGGAGGCCGTTCGCATGCGTCGCCCGCGGCTCCAAGGCGTGATCGATCGCGTTCGCGACGGTGCAGAATCAGGCAAGGAGACGGAACTGCGGATTCGGTTGGTCGACGGCGGCCTCCCGGAGCCCGAGCTTGCGGTCGAGCTCTTCACCGCGAATGGGACGTTCGTTGCTCGACTCGATCAGGCCTACTCCCGATACCGGGTTGCCGTCGAATACGACGGTCGCCAGCACGCCGAAGACGCGAACCAGTTCGAACGGGACGCCGATCGTTGGCGCGCGATCGGTGATGAGGGTTGGCATCTCGTCCGCATCCTCAACCACCACCTCGAGCCCAACCCTCAGGTGGCAGTCGATCTCGTGCGTCGAGCACTTCTCCGCGCCGGCTGGCGTCCTTGAGAGCAGGCGCGAGGTCCGGACTTTGCAGGGCTTGGGTTGGATCCTCCTGTGAGGTCCGGACTTTGCAGGGTGTGGGAGATCGGTCTACTGCGGTTCCTGGCACCTGACCGCGTCGCGCAGCCCCGGGCGCTCCTGTGAGGTCCGGACTTCGCAGGGTGTGGGTTGGATCCTCCTGTGAGGTCCGGACTTTGCAGGGTGTGGGAGGCCGGTACTCTGCGGTTCCTGGCACCTGACCGCGTCGCGCAGCCCCGGGCGCTCCTGTGAGGTCCGGACTTCGCAGGTTTTGGGTTGCATGCTCTGGTGAGGTCCGGACTTCGCAGGGGCGGGGGTCAGCGGCGGGCGACGCCGGGGTGGGACTCCAGGTACGCCTCGAAGGCCTCGGACGACGTCTTCGACGGGGTGAAGCCGAACTCGTCCTTCAGCCGGGCGTTCGCGAGCACGGGGCGGTAGCGGAGGAAGCCGACCTGCTCGGGGCCGTGGACGGTGAGGCGCAGCATCCGTCCGACGCGCAGCCCGAAGCCGAGCACACCGGCAGGCACCGTCACGACCGGCTTGCCGAGGCGCCGGGCGATCTCGGGCACGGTCACGCGGCCGTCGCCGGCGACGTTGTAGACGCCGGCCGGGCCGTCGGTGGCCGCGCGCGCCATCGCGCCGGCGACGTCGTCGACCCACACGAAGACGAACGGCGACTCCGAGCCGCGCACCTTGAGCAGCGCGGGACCGTCCCAGAGCGCGGTGATCTGGTTCCGCACGGTCGGCCCGAGGATCGTGCCGATGCGGAACACCACCTGCTCGAGCTCCGGGTGCGCGGACCGGTAGCTCGCGAGCAGCTGCTCGACGAGCCGCTTGTGCTTCGAGTACGGGAACTCGTCGTTGCCGCGCACCGGATCGCTCTCGCGCAGCCACTCCGGGTTGTCGGCGTGGTAGCCGTAGGCGGCGCCCGACGACGACACGACGATGCGCTTCACGCCGGCCTCGACGCAGGCCTCGAGCACATGCCGCGAGCCGCCGACGTCGACGAGGTACTCCATGCCGTGATCGCGGCCCGGGTTGACGATCGCGGCGAGATGCACGACGACGTCGATGTCGTGCCGGCGCAGCAGCGGCACGAGGCCGTCGGGCCGGGTCACATCGCAGTCGTCGTAGACGATTCCCTCGATGGGATGCTGCGGCCGCCGCACGTCGCCGGCCACGACCAGCTCGACATCGGGGCGCGCCGCGAGGGCCGTGGCGACGTGCGAGCCCAGGAAGCCCGAACCGCCGGTGACGAGGACGCGACGCCCGCTCACGGCGTCGGCTCCGCAGCGTCGCCGGGCCCCGCAGACCCCGCCGGCCCGGCCGGTCCCGCCGACCCCGCGGACCCCGCTGGTTCCGCACCGGCCCGGCCGGCCGCCGCCGCGCGCAGCGCGTGGCGGGATGCGTCGCCCTTGGCCGAGCCGGTGCGCTTCTTCGTGTGCCGTGCCCAGAGGGCGGCGACGATGAGCCCGGCGATGATGTCCCAGATGCCCCACCAGCCGGCGACGATCGCCATGCCGCCGAGGCCGCCGAAGAACGCGAAGACGAGCCCGAGGCCGAGACCGGCGTTGCGGATGCCGACCTCGAACGTCATGGCCTTGCGCTCGCGGGTGCCGAGGCCGCCGACGACCGCGGTGCTGTAGCCGATCGCCAGCGCGACGGCGTCGTGGATCGTCACGACGACCACGATGATCCCGAGGAACGCGACGAAGTACTCCCAGTTGCCGGCGAGGGCCGCGACGATGAAGGCGACGAGCGCGAGCAGCGAGAACCACTTCACGAACGGCTGCACGCGCGCGGCGAACCGCGCGAACCGGTGCCGGATGAACAGGCCCAGCGCGAACGGGAGGCCGATGATCAGCAGGATGTCGCCGAGCATCGCCCACGCGTCGAGCGAGACCGCCTCGAGCAGCGTGCGCGCCGTCGGGTGTAGCGACCCCCAGAACGCGATCGACAGCGGCAGCACGAAGATGTAGATGAGGTTCGACACCGCCGTCATCGACACCGACAGCGCGACGTTCCCGCCCGACCGGTGCGTCAGCACCTGCGAGATGTTGCCCGGCGGGCAGCACGCCACGAGGATCATGCCGAGCGCCATCGACGGCGTCACCGGCAGGATCAGCGTCAGCCCGAACGTCACCGCGGGCAGCACGATGAGCTGCGCGAGGATCGCGATGACGAACGGCTTCGGCTTGCGCGCGACGACCTTGAAGTCCTCGAGCGTCGTGTCGAGCGCGATGCCGAACATGATGAGCCCGAGCACGACGTTGAGGATCACGAGCGTGCCCGGATTGAAGTTGAGCACCACGTCGTCGGGATTCATGCCGTCACCTTCTTGCGAGCGGCCCCGCGCGCCCGGCGCGGGCCGCGAGCCGCAGCATCCGTCTTCAGAGCCTCCGTGGCCGTGCGCACCGCGCCACGGTAGGCGTCCTTGTTGACGTAGTACGACATGCGCTCGAGGCCGAGGTAGTTGTAGCCGCCGGTGAGGTCGGGCCACGGCTCGCCCGTCACCCGCGCGCGGAACGCGGCCGCTCGGTCGGGGTGGCGCTCGAGCGCCGCGAGGTAGGCCGCGATCAGCGCGGCCTGCTCGTAGCGGCCTTGCCAGCCGATTCCGGATGCCTCGATCATGCCCATCACGTAGAGCCCGTTGAACGTCGGGGTGAAGGTGTTGAGGAAGAGGCGCGGTGCCATGCCCGTCCACTCCAGCGCGGCGCGGTCGACGAACGGGTAGTCGAGCTTGTACCCCGTCGCGAGGAGGACGGTGTCGTACTCGCCCGAGGATCCGTCGCGGAAGTGCACCGTGCTGCCGTCGAATCGGTCGATGTCGGGGACGATCCGCAGGTCGCCCTGGCCGAGGTGGTTGAGGATCAGCGTGTTGACGATCGGGTGCGACTCGTAGATCTTGTAGTCGGGCTTGGGGAACCCGAACCGCACCGGGTCGCCGGTGAAGGCGCGCAGCACGCGCGTGTCGACGAACTGCTTGAGGCGCGCCGGCAGCGGTTTGCCCTGGTTGAGCGTGTCGGAGGGTTTGCCGAACAGGTAGCGCGGCACGAAGTAGTAGCCGCGGCGCACGCTCATGTCGACGGAGGCGGCGTGGTGCACGGCGTCGACAGCGATGTCGCAGCCGGAGTTGCCGGCACCGATGATGAGCACCCGCTTGCCGGTGAGCTGCGTGGCGCTCTTGTAGGCCGAGGTGTGCAGGAGCTCTCCGGAGAACTCGCCGCGGAACGCGGGCACGTTCGGCTCGGCCAGCGTGCCGTTCGCGAGGATCACGCCGGCGTACTGCTCCGCCAGCGCACCCGACGGGCCGTCGGCGCGCAGCATCCACTCGCCGTCGTCCGTACGTGTCAGCGACGTGACCTTCGTGTCGAACCGGAAGCGCGCGGTGAGTCCGAAGTGATCGGCGAACTCTCGGAAGTACGCGATGAGCTCGCGGTGGCTCGGGTAGTCGGCCGTCGTGCGCATCGGGAACTCGGCGAACTCGGTCGTCGTGCGCGACGAGATGAGGTGCGCCGACTCGTACATCGTGGAGCGCGGGTTCTCGATGTCCCAGAGGCCACCGACGCCGCGAGAGGCCTCGTAGCCGTCGAAGGTGATGCCGGCCTTCTGCAGGGCCCGCGCGGCGGCGAGCCCCGACGGGCCGGCGCCGATGATGGCATAGCGGTGCGCGCTCATGCGTCTGTCATTCCGTCTCCACACGTCTTCGTGTCGTCGGCGCGACGGTGCCGACCCCAGTTGCGAGTGCAACCCTAAGCGTTAGTCGGAATTAACCGAAATCGCCGGATCGTCTCACACGAAGACTGCCAGGAAGCCCCGCACCAGCACCACTGTCGCCCCGGCCCACGCGATGGCGAGCATCGCGATCCGGGCGATCCGCGGCGAGACATTGCGCGACAGGATCGTGCCGATGGCGATGCCGGCGATCGTGGCCACGATGAGCGTTCCGACGTCTTCGACCGGCGAGACCGGAAGGCCGCGGAGGGCTACCGAGGCGATGCCGAACGCCAGGAAGATCACCTGCACGCTGGCCGCGAAGCGGCGCTGCGGCCACTTGTCGCCCACCGCGTAGGCCGCGAGCGCGGGGCCCGACAGACCGCTCGCGGCGTTCATGAAGCCGGCGGCCGACCCGGCGACGATCGCGCCGGTGCGGCCTGACAGCGATGCCGAGAGTGCGGGGATGTGGCTCGCGACGAGCGCGAAGTACGCCATCGCGGCGATCACGAGGAGCAGTGCCGGCTCGGGGAGCAGGTGCACGAGCAGCACGCCGAACGGTGACGCGATGAGCCCCGGCCAGATGAGCCACCAGGTGCGCTTCCATTCGACCTGCTTCCAGACGAACGGCACGGCGGTGGCGGCGGCCACCACCGCGAGCAGCACCGCGATGGTGACGCCCTCGACGGGGCCGTAGAGGAGGACGATCGGCCCGACGAGCACCAGGACGAACCCGAGCCCCGTGATGCGCTGGATCACCGCCGCGACGAAAGCCGCGACGACCGCGAGGACGAGGGTGAGCTCCACGCCCTCAGCCCTGGGCGAGGGCGAAGGCGCCGACCAGCTCGGTGAGCTGGTCGCGCATGTCCTCATCGGAGATCGTCGGGGTGTTGTCGCCCGCCTGCAGGCCGTAGTCGCCGAACGAGGAGTGGCTGGCGCCTTCGATCTCATGCATCTCGGCGTCTTCGGGGAGCAGGTGGCGGTTGTCGGCGATCTTCTGCGGCGTCGACAGCCCGTCCTCGCTGCCCGAGACGCTGATCACCGGCAGGCCGGAGTCCGACAGGTCGTTCGAGCAGTACGAGCCGAACAGGGCCAGCCCGTCGGCGTCCGACGCGAGCTGGCAGGCCCGCACGCCGCCCAGCGAGTGCCCGCCGACCAGCCACGTGTCGACGTCGGGGGCCAAGTCGGTGAACGTCGACAGCGGCCGGACGTCGAAGAACGCGAGGTTCAGCCACGGCTTGGTGATGACCACCGTGACGCCGTCCTCGACGAGCCCCGACACCTTGTAGGCGTACGCCCACGCGTCGACCTTCGCACCCGGGATGTACACCAGACCCACATCGGCCGACTCGCCGGCGGGGGAGAGCACGATGGCCGCGTCGGTGTCGGTGATCTCGATCGCCGTGTTCGCCTTCACCTCGGCGAGCGGCTCGGCCTCGGCGCCCATCACGCCGACCTGGCTCCAGATCACGATGCCGACGACGGCGAGCACGATGAGCGCGCCGAGCGAGCCGAGGATCCACCACAGGACGCGCAGTCCGCGCCGGCGGGGCTTGGTTGCGGGTTCGGACGGGGTGCCTGCCTCGGGCGCGGAGTCGCTCACCGATTAACCCTACGTGGTCATACGTGGCAATACCGCGGTGGCGGGTTCGGGGCGCACGGCGTGCGTTCGGTGCGCGCGCGGTGCGCCCCGAACGATCACGACGCGCCCCGAACCCGACAGCCCTGCCCGGCTCAGCCCGCGAGCTCCGCCTGCCGGGCCGCGACGACCGCCTCGACCTTCGGGAAGAGTGGATGCTGCGGCTCGAGGCCCGTGACCGACTCCGTGAACGTCGCGGCATCCTGTTCCCGCAGCATCCGCTGCAGGTCCACGGACTGCGCGTCCTCGGTGTCGTCGAACGCGAGCGCCGCGCCCATCGCCGCGACCAGGGCGTCGACGCCGAGCCCGCGCTCGGCCGCCTCGGCCGCGGGGCCGACGAACCGCTCGTGGCGCGACAGCTTGCGCAGCGGCTGCCTGCCCACGCGCCACACGGTGTCGGGGAGGGCGGTGTTGCGGAAGCGCCCGAGGATCGTCGCGCGGTAGTCCGCCAGCGAGGCGGCGTCGAGCCCGTGCTTGGCCTCCAGCAGCGCCGAAGTCTCCTCCAGCGCGGCCTCCACCCGAGCCGCGATGCCCGGGTCGGCGAGCGCCCCGGCGATCGCCTCGACGCCGGCCAGCGCGCCGAAGTACGCCGTGGCCGCGTGCCCGGTGTTGACGGTGAAGAGCTTGCGCTCGATGTACGGCGCGAGGTCGTCGACGAAGTGCGCACCGGGGATGTTGGGCGGGTCGTCGCCGAACGGCGGCCGCTCGATCGCCCACTCGAAGAACGGCTCGACCGTGACGTCGACGCCGGCGCCTTCCGGCTGGGCCGGCACGATGCGGTCGACGGCGGTGTTCGCGAACACCGCGCGCGACGAGAGGGCGTCCCACGCGTCGCCGGCGAGCGCCTTGATCTCGTCGCGCAGCAGGTCGGTCGCGTTGATCGCGTTCTCGCACGCCATGATCTGCAGCGGCGGGCTCGACGGGTCGCGGAGGGCCAGCCCTGCCACGATGTGCGGAGCGACGAACTTCAGGATCGTCGGCCCCACGGCCGTCGTGACGACGTTCGCCCCGGCGATCTCGTCCACGACGCGTTCCGGGTGCTCGGCGCTGTTGATGGCTCTGAAGCCGGTCACGACCGTGTCGCGACCACCCTCGCCCACCTCGTGCACCGTGTAGCGCGAGACGTGGTTGATGGCGTCGACGAGCGGGGCCGCGACATCCGAGAAGACGACGTCGTACCCGCCCTCGTGCAGCAGCAGCCCGACGAACCCCCGCCCGATGTTGCCGGCCCCGAAGTGGACGGCCTTCATCACACGCCCGCCGCCGACACGAGGCCGAACAGCTCCTCCGGCGTCTGGGCGGCCTTGAGGCGGGCGACATCGTCCTCGTCGGAGAACAGGATCGCGATCTGCGACAGGATCTCGAGGTGCTCGTCTCCCTTGCCGGCGATGCCGATCACGAAGCTCACCGGGTTGCCGTCCCAGTCCACGCCGCCGTCGTAGCGCACCACCGACAGCGCCGAATCGAGGATCTCGTTCTTCGTCTCGTTGGTGCCGTGCGGGATCGCGAGCTCATTGCCCATGTACGTCGACACCGTCTGCTCGCGCTGCAGCATCGCGTCGTAGTAGGCGCCGGTGACGGCGCCCACCGACTGCAGGATGTCGGCCGCCTCCCGCATCGCCTCGTCGCGCGTGGCGCTCCCGGAGTGGATGCGCACCTGGCCGATGCTCAGAACCTCGCGTGCCATGTTCTCGCCTTTCTCGTCGTTCGTCTCGAGTCGTTCGTCTGAAGATGTCGTCGGAGGAGATACGGATGCCGCGGCCCGCCGCCCGTTGTGAGCGACGGGGCGCGGCCGTGCCGAGGGCGGTGGGACCGGGGGCTCATCGCCCGCCCGGCCCCACCGCGGTCTCAGCTACGCCTTCCCATCCTCATGCTGGGCGCGGACGAGGTCCACGACCTCGTCGTAGCGCGGCGAGTTCATGAAGTTGTCGACCGACACGTGGACCGAGTCCGGCGTCTTCTGCCGCGCGCGGTCCGTGAGCTGGTTCTGCGTTATGACCAGGTCGGCCGACGGGTCGAGCGCCGCGATCGCCTTGTTGGTGACCGTGACGTCCTCGATCCCCGCCTTCTTGATCTTGTTGCGCAGCACGCTCGCGCCCATGGCCGACGAACCCATGCCCGCGTCGCACGCGAACACGATGTTCTTGATCTCGCGCTCGGTCATGGTGGCGGGCTCGATGCCGCCGTCGGCGCTCGTCGCAGCGCCGCTGCGCAGGCCGTCGAGCGCCGCCGACGACTTGCCCTTGGCTGCCGCGGTCTGCGTGATCGCCGCGCCGAACGCATCGTCGGTCGCCGCCATGGCCTCGAGGTCGCGCTTGCGCGAGGCGCGCAGGATGACCCACGAGATGAGGAACGTCACGGTGGCGGCGAGCACCACCGAGAGCAGCACCGCGACGTAGGAGTTGTTCGCGACTTGAGCGATCACCGCGAAGATGCTGCCCGGTGCGGCCGGCGCTCTCAGGGCACCGCCGAGGAGCATGTTCGTCGTGACGCCGGTCATGCCGCCCGCGATCAGCGCGAGGATCAGCATCGGCTTCATCAGCGCGTACGGGAAGTAGACCTCGTGGATGCCGCCGAAGAACTGGATCACCGCGGCGCCCGGGGCGGAGGCGCGCGCGGCGCCGATGCCGAAGAACGTGAACGCGAGGAGCAGACCCACACCGGGGCCGGGGTTGGCCTCGAGGAGGAACAGGATCGACGAACCGGTGTCGGCGGACTCCTGGATGCCGAGCGGAGTCAGCACGCCATGGTTGATGGCGTTGTTGAGGAAGAACACCTTCGCCGGCTCGATGATGATGCTCGTCAGCGGCAGCAGGTTCATCGAGACGAGCCAGTCGACCGCGTTGCTGAGCACCTGCATGATGCCGTTCACCACCCACGCGATCGGGTAGAAGCCGATGATGGCCAGGACGAAGCCCCAGATGCCCGCCGAGAACATGTTCACGAGCATCTCGAAGCCGGCCCTGATCTTGCCTTCCCACAGACTGTCCAGCCACTTCATGGAGTAGGCGCAGATCGGGGCCATGATCATCGCGCCGATGAACATGTGCACCTGGCCCAGCTGGTTGTCGGCCGGCAGGTCGGCGTTGATCTGTGCGATCAGGTAGTCCGATCCTGCGATCGCGCCGAAGGTGCCGATCGAGGCCACCACGCCACCGCGCACGCCATAGATGATGTTGCCGCCGGTGTATGCGATGAGGATCGGCAGCAGATAGTGGATGAAGGGCCCCACGAGCGTCGCGAGCGCCGGGACCGGGGTCCAGCCGACCGCGATGAAGAACGCGGTGAAGATGCCCCACGCGATCAGCGCGGGGATGTTCGGCATGATCATGCCGGACAGGAACGTGCCGAAGCGTTGGACTCCGACCCGAGCCCTGCTGGTGCCCGAGGTGGGCACTGACGCCGTTGTCATTTTGCTGTCTCCCTTGTGTGTGGGTTTCCGGGCCGCCGCGGCGACCTATCGGGTGGCCGCCTGCTGGGCTGCGGACCGGGCGGATGCCGCGTCGTTGGCGGCGAGGGCTGCCGTGGCGATGTCGCGCGCCTCGGCGATGGTGTGCTGGAGAAGGGTGGCGCGCACGTCGGCGAGGGCCGTGGGTGCCATGGACAGGCTCGTGGCGCCCAGGCCGACGAGCACGACGGCGAGCAGGGGATCTGCCGCCGCCTCACCGCAGATGCCGACCGGCTTGCCGTTCGCGCGGCCGGCGTCGCCGACCTCGCGGATCAGGCGCAGCACCGCCGGGTGCCACGGATCCTGGAACGTCGCGACCGACCCGAGGAGCCGGTCGGCGGCGAGCGTGTACTGCGTGAGGTCGTTGGTGCCGATGGAGGCGAAGTCCGCGTCGACCAGGATGCGATCGGCGAGCAGCGCCGACGACGGCACCTCCACCATGACGCCGGCGGTCTTGATGCCGTAGTCGCGCGCGAGGGCGGTGAAGTACTCCGTCTCCTCGACCGTGGCGATCATGGGCGCCATGACCCACAGGTCGGCGTCGGTGGCGGCATCCGCCTCGGCGAGAGCCGTGAGCTGTTCGCGCAGGATGTCTTCGCTGGCGCGGAGCGCACGGATGCCGCGGAGCCCGAGTGCGGGGTTCTCCTCGTGCGCGTCGTTCAGGAACGCGAGCGGCTTGTCCGCGCCGGCGTCGAGCACGCGCACGACGACCTTCTTGCCGGGGAAGGCGGCGAGGAGCTTCGTGTACGCCTCCCGCTGCTGCTGGACGGTGGGCGCCTGGTTGGAGCTCAGGAACAGGAACTCCGTCCGGAACAGGCCCACGCCCTCCGCGCCGAGCGCGACAGCGTCGGCGGCACCGTCCGGGTTGCCGAGGTTGGCGAGCAGCGGGATCGCGGTGCCGTCCGCGAGCGCCCCGTCGGTGAGGGGAGCGGATGCTGCGGCCGCACGCGCGTCGGCGCGGTTCTGTGCCCGCTCGAGCTCGTCGGCGGTCGGCTCCGTCGTCACGACGCCGGCCGCGGCATCCACGATCACCATCTCTCCCTCGCGCAGCCCGGTCGCGGTGGTCGCGCCCACGATCGCGACGATCGACTTCTCGCGCGCGAGGATCGCGGTGTGCGAGGTCGGCCCGCCCTCGGTGGTCACGAGCGCGAGCACCTTGTCGAGGTCGAGGAGTGCGGTGTCGGCGGGTGCGAGGTCCTTCGCGACGAGGACGAACGGATGCCCCGGGTCCGGCACGCCGGGGGCCGGGACGCCGCGCAGCCGCGCGATGACCCGCTGTGCGACGTCGTCGAGGTCGGCGGCGCGCTCGCCGAGGTAGCCGCCCATGGCCGCGAGCTGGTCGCGGAACGACGCGAACGCGTCGAACACCGCGAACTCGCCGGTCTTGCCCTGGGCGAGGCGGGTGCCGATCTCGTCGGCGAGGGTCGGGTCCTCGGCCATCATGGCCTGCGCCTCGAGCACCTCCTGCGCGGCGCCGCCGGCCTGAGCCCCGCGGGCCTCGAGCTCGCGCGCGACGGCGGCCACAGCATCCGTCACCCGCGCCTTCTCGTCGTCGGCGCTCAGCGTGCTCGGCGCGTCGGAGGGTGCCGGCGCAGGCTCGGCCATGCGCGCGACGGGCCCCTGGGCGACGCCCAGGCCGATTCCCACACCTCGGAGTTCGGTCATGTTCAGGCCTCCGCGTCGTGGTCGGTGGTGAGGAGCTCGGCGAGCGTGTCGAGCGTCGATTCCGCGCCGTCGCCGTCCGCGGTGAGGGTCACGTAGTCGCCCTGCTCGATGCCGAGCGCGATCACGCCCAGGATGCTCGCCGCGTTGACGGGGCCGCCCGCGTCCTTCGCGATCGTGATCGGGATGCCGGCATCCTTCGCCGCCTGCGCGAACAGCTTCGCCGGACGAGCGTGCAGACCGTGCGCCGATCCGATCCGGACGGTGCGGGAGATGGGTGGCATGTCGTGACCTCTCTGTCTGTTCCTGGTGTCGTCGCGTGGCGTTCAGTCGTGTGGTGATGGGGCCGCGTCCGCGGCCGGGAGCGGCCCCCCGGGGCTCCCGATCGCGGTGCGGACCAGTTCGAGGGTCCGCGTGCCGTCCCGGTCTCCGAAGATGTCGGACGGCAGCAGTACCACGGTCGTCCCCCGAGCGGCGGCATCCCGTTCTATGCGCTCCAGCGCATGGACCAGGTGCGGCCCCACGAGCACGACGTCGGCGGCATCGAGATCGATCGGCAGCGACTGCTCGGTGCCGGCGAAGGCGGAATAGTCGAGTCCCTGCGCGTGGGCCGCGTGACGCACACGCTGAGCGACGAAGGTGCTCGACGCACCCGCTCCGCACACCACCAGGATCCTCATCGACCCGCCTCCTCATTTGCCATTCTTGTGAGAACGCTGGGAGGGGACAACCACTCCTTCTTCCGCAGGGGCGGAAACGGGGGAGGCGCCGGCGGCCTCGCTGTCCGGTGCGCGTGGTTGACTGGGCCTGTGACCCGAGCCCGGCAAGATCGTGTGCTCTCACTGCTCCTGCGCGACGGCGACTGGGTCACGGCATCCGCTCTCGCCGACGCGCTGGGCGTGACGCCGCGCAGCATCCGCTCCTACGTCACCGCGGCGAATGCGCGGGTGGCGCCGGGTGCCGCCGTCGAGTCCGGTCCGCAGGGCTATCGAGCGGGGACGGATGCTGCGGCCGCCCTCCGCGCGGGCGGGGACGCCGGCACGCCCCGCGACCGGCTGCACACCCTCGTCCGGGCGCTTCTCGACGCCCCCGACGGCATCGATGTGTTCGAAACGGCCGAGGCGCTGCACGTCTCGCCCGCCACCCTCGACGCCGACCTCGCCCGCGTCCGCGGGCTGCTCGGCGGCACCGAGCTCACCCTCGAGCGCTCCGCGTCACGCGCGCGGCTGCGCGGCACCGAGGGCGCGCAGCGGCGTCTGCTCAGCCGGCTCGCGCACGACGAGATGGACGCCGGATCCTTCGATCTCGCCGCCCTCCGCCGCACACTCGGCGAGGGGTCGGTCGGGGCGCAGGCGTTCGGCCCGTTCAAGACCGAGCTCGTCGCGCGCCTGGGAGACCTCGGCTGGTTCGTCAACGAGTTCGGCATCGCCGACGTGGTCATGCACATCGCGATCGCCGCCGACCGCACCTCGCGCGACCGCCCGCTCGACGCCGGAGCCGGCGCCGCAGCCGGGCGCGAGCGTCCGACCCAGAGCCAGGTCGCCGGGATCATCGCGGAGCTCTCCGAGCGGCACCTGGGCGTGCAGCTCGGCAGCGCCGATCTGCAGCACCTCGCGACGCTGGTCCTGACGCGCGTCGTCGCTCCCGACGGGCACGAGGACGCAGCATCCGGAACCGCGCCGTCAGCCCTCGATCCCGAGGTCGAGGCGGTCGTGCGCGAGGTGGTGACCGCCGCGGCCGACGAGTTCCTCGTCGACATCGCGCACGACGACTTCGTCGCGCGGCTCGCCCTGCATGTGCAGAACCTGCTGCATCGCGCCCGCGAGCAGGCGTGGTCGCGCAACCCGCTGACGCGGTCGCTGAAGTCGACGTACCCGATGATCTTCGAGGTCGCGGTGTTCATCGCGAGCCGCCTGCAGCAGCGGCTCGGCATTCCGCTGCCCGACGACGAGATCGCCTACATCGCGATGCACGTCGGCGGCCGGCTCGAGCGCAGCAGGCGGGCCGATCAGCTCCTCACCGCGACCATCGTGTGCCCCGGCTACTACGACCTGCACGAGCTGCTGCGGTCGAGCGTCGACCGCTCGCTCGGGCAGGCGATCGAGGTGGTCGGCGTCGAGACGCGCGTCGACCCGGACTGGTCCTCGATCGACACCGACCTCGTCCTGACGACGATCGACCCGCCGACCGCTGCCGAACGGATCGTGCGCATCCAGCCGTTCCTGACGGACGCCGACGTCGAGCGTGTTCAGGCCGCCGCCGGTCGCATCCGCCGGTCACGCCGCCTCGCCCGGCTGCGTGCCGAGCTGGAGCGCTACTTCGAGCCGTCGGCGTTCGTGCGCGGCCTCGACGAGACCGCGGGCGAGGAGGGGGTGATCCGCGGGCTCGGGGCCCTGCTCGAGGCCCGCGGGGTCATCGACGCCGAGTACGTCGCGCGCACGATCGACCGCGAGCGCCTGTCGTCGACCGCGTTCACCGACGCCCTCGCCGTCCCGCACTCGCTCGAGATGACCGCGGCCCGCACAGCCATCGCGATCGGCATCGCCGACCCGTCGATCCCGTGGGGCGACGGCCGCGTGCAGGTCGTCGCGCTCGTCGCGTTCTCCGAGACCGAGCGCGAGGCCTTCCAGACGGTCTTCGAGCAGTTCGTCGAGGTCTTCAGCGAGCGCGACAGCGTCCAGCGCATCGTGCGCCGCGGCACCGACTTCAACGCCTTCCTCGACGAGCTCGTCGCCGTCATCGACGGCTGAGCCGCAGCATCCGTCGTCCCCTTCCCGACCCGTCCCCTTCCCGACCCGTCTTCAGGGTTTGGGGCGCACGCCGGTCGTTCGGGGCGCACGCCGCGCGCCCCGACTGCACGCGGTGCGCCCCAACACTGGGGAGGGGATGGATGCTGCGGCCCGCGGCCACGCCGCGGCCGACGGGGGTTGGACGGCCTTCGCGGGTTCGGGGCGCACGCCCATCGTTCGGGGCGCACGGCGCGCGCCCCGACTGCACGCGGTGCGCCCCACCCGAAGGAGGTCAGCGGGGCGGGCGAATGCTGAAGGCCTCGAGCCGCGTCCGCAGGTCGGCCGCCGTTGCCAGGTGGGGCCAGCCCCAGCGCGCAATACGGCGCTGGGTGGTGCCGCGGATCCAGTCCTCGCGCTGCTTCTCCTCGTCGAACACCTGCGACGAAGTGCGCCCGTCGAGAATCTTCCCGTCGACGTACTTGATCGCGCCGTCGAACTCGCCGAAGGCGTTCGCCTCATCCAGTCCGAAGTCGACGTAGTAGGGATGGATGCCTCGCCCCGGCACAGCGACCTGCAACTCGATGACGCGGAACCCGATCTCCCGGAGGCGGATACGGCTGATGCTTTCCCCCGGCAGCTGGGCCCGCCCATCGGCGAACTCCAGAACGCGACGGGCACGGGTGAGTCCGTGCGCCGATCGGCGAGCGATGGAGAGCGCCTCTTGACGGAACCGCTCTGCCTCGATGAAGTCATACTCGCCGGGACCGGTGACGAACTGCTGGCGGAGCGCGGCATCAGCCACGGTGACGGCCTGCTCGAACGAGGCCGTGCGCGCGACATCAGACACAGTGCGCGCGAGCGACGTGACCTGCAGGCCGCCGATCTCGACGACGTCATCGTCCGGGAGATCCCCGCGGTGGCGTATCACTCCGCGCGCGGCGCCTGGCCGCGCCTCCCGAGCAATGACGTGCACCCGGTCCCGATCCGCGCGGTAGAGCGGCAGCCCGTGTGCGGCCGCCGCCGTCTCATGGGCGAACACGGTGGGTGTGGGCGAGCAGAGCGTGAGCGCGTGGGCGCGAGCGATGACACGGGCCTCCGACTTCGCGGCGTTCCACGCGACCGTGTCCACGTAGACGCCGACGCGCAACCGCGTCAAATCGCCGAGCGTGACTGCCGTTGCGAGCCGCCGCGGCGTGGTCGTGTCGAGCAGCTGGGTGCGCGTGAGGAGCGTGAGAGTCGCCATGTCCGCGAGTCTCCGACGGATGGCCGGCGCGCGGGACGCTGGACCGCAGGTCTGTGGACAACACCAACCTGTGGAGGAAGCGCAAGTCCTGGCTGCAGCATCCAATCTCCGTACTCGTGGGTTTGGGGCGTGCGGCGATCGTTTGGGGCGCGCGCCGCGCGCCCCAGGTGAACGCGACGCGCCCCAAACATTGACGGGATGGATGCTACGGCCCGGGTTGCGATGCGGCACTCGGGTGGAGACACCTGGGTTTTGGGGCGTGCGGCGATCGTTCGGGGCGCGTCCCTTGCGCCCCGAACGGACGCGACGCGCCCCAAACCTGGATGGGGCTGGGGAGGTGGGTCGGGGACGGATGCTGCGCCCCGGGGTCAGCCGCGGGCGAGGCGCTCGGTGAGGTCGAGGCGGACGGCGGGCCACTCGGCCGGGAGGATCGAGAAGACCACGGTGTCGCGGAGGGTGCCCTCGGGGCCGAGGCGGTGGTTGCGGAGGACGCCGTCCTGCTTGGCGCCGAGGCGTGCGATCGCCGCACGGGACTGACGGTTGTGCCAGTGCGTGCGGAACTCGACGGCGATCGCGTCGCACTGCTCGAACGCGTGGCCGAGCAGCAGCAGCTTCGACGCCGAGTTCACGAAGGTGCGCTGGGCCTCGACCCCGATCCAGGTGTGCCCGATCTCGACGTGGCGGTTCGGCTGGTCGATGTTGCAGAACGTGGTCTCGCCGACGACGCGCCCGGTGTCGAGCCGGCGCACCGCCCACGGGTTCATGTGTCCCTCGTCGCGCCACCGCAGCCGCTGTGCGATGTCGGCGGCGATGCCGTCAGGACGCGGCACCGACGTGTACCAGGTGTGCTCGAGACCGACGGCCGCGGCGGCGAGGTCCGCCTCGTGGTCGGGGGAGAGGGGCTCCAGCCGCACGAAGGCGTTCTCGAGTGTGACGGGCGCGGTGAGCAGCATGCTCCGAGCGTAGAACCGGATGTGCGCCAGGCCGCACGTGCTGGGCAGGGTGCGAAGTCCTCACGCCCCGCGAATCGCCAAGTGCGCGTCCGCACGTCGTCATACTTCGCAATTGTTCGCCTCCGCCCGGCCCTCCCCTCCGGAGCCCCGCCTAGGCTCGAACGGTGCGTCCGTTCGGGTGCACACACAGCGAAGAGGATCCGAAACAGATGAAGACGAAGAGGCGAGTGATCGCCCCCATCGCACTGGCACTGGCGGCGACCATCGGTCTGGCCGCCTGCTCGCAGGGCGACGCCGCACCCGAGACGTCCGGCGCCGAGGCCACCGGCCAGCTCACCTACGTGATCGCGAGCGACCCGTCGTCGCTCAACCCGATCAACGTGAGCGACCGCTGGGGTCTGACCGTCACGAACATCGTCTACTCGCCGCTCGCGCGCGTCGAGGGCGACGGCACCGTCGTCAACGAGCTGGCCGAGTCGATCGAGCCCGCCGAGGACGGCCTGTCGGTCACCGTCACCCTGAAGGACGGCCTGACCTGGTCCGACGGCGAACCCCTCACGGCTGACGACGTCGTCTTCACCTACACGAACAAGGCCGTCCGCGAGAACGGCAACGCCGACCTGCTCTACGTGGGCGACCAGCCCATCACGGCCGAGGCGACCGACGAGCGCACTGTGGTCTTCCACCTGCCGAGCGTCAGCGCGGCGGCCCTCAGCAACATCGCGACCGAGACGTACATCATCCCCGAGCACGTGTACGGCGACGTCACCGACTTCTCGGTGACCGAGCTCGACCCGCTCGCGGTCGGCTCGGGCCCCTACAAGCTCACCGAGTACCAGCGCGGCCAGTACCTCACGTTCGAGGCGAACGAGAACTACTACGGCGAGGCGCCGAAGATCCCCGAGCTGACCCTGCGCATCGTGGGCGACTCGAACACGACCAAGACGGCGCTGCAGACGGGTGAGGCGGATGCCTCGTTCGCGACGCCCGACCAGATCACCGAGCTCGAGGGCGCGGGCCTGAACGTCTACCCGTACGCCGAGGGCCGCGTGGCCTACCTCGGCCTCAACGCGGCGAAGCTCACCGACCCCAAGGTGCGTCAAGCGATCTTCTTCGCCCTCGACCGCGACGAGATCAACACCGGCGCGTTCCTCAGCGACGACTACTACGAGAACGCCTACACGATCCTTCCGCCGAGCAACGCGTTCGCGACGGAGGACGTCGAGAAGTACGAGCAGGACGCGGATGCCTCGGCAGCCCTCCTCGAGGAGGCCGGCGTCTCCGACCTCAGCTTCACGCTCGCGTACGCCGGGGCCGACCCCGCGCAGAAGACCGAGGCGACCCTCATCCAGCAGCAGCTGAAGGACGCCGGCATCACGGTGGAGCTCGCGGGCATCGAGCCCGCCGCGGTCTTCGAGGAGATCCAGAAGGGGGCCGACTCGCAGTACGACGCGTTCCTCGGCGGCTACATCATGGGCCAGGACCCCGACGCGTACAGCCTGCTGTACCGCACCGGCGCTTCGGCGAACTACTTCTCGTACTCCAACCCGGCCACGGACGCGCTGTTCGACCAGGGTGTCGTCGAGCTCGACCCCGAGGCCCGCAAGGCGATCTACGCCGACCTGCAGGCGCAGATCGCCGAGGACGCGGTGGTGTTCCCGCTGGCCGACAACCTCAAGATCCTCGCCGTGAACCCGCGGATCGGCGGCGTCGAAGACGCCAAGCTGGTCCCGATCTACACGTTCGAGAACTTCGGGCTCCTCACCGAGCAGTGAGTCACCGACGTCACGGGCATCCCTCAACCGGGTGCCCGTGACGTCGTCGTGTGTCCGGCGGGCGCTGCGGCGCAGCATCCGTCGTCCACCCGGAAAGGAGAACGATGGCGGTCTACATCCTCCGCCGCCTGCTGCAGGTCGTGCCGATGCTGCTGCTCGTGACGTTCGTCGTGTTCGCGCTGCTGCATGCGGCGCCGTACGACGTCGTCGACACCATCACGACGCCGCAGATGTCGGACGAGACCAAGGCCGCCATGCGCGAGCGCTACGGTCTCGACCAGCCCATCGTGGTGCAGTACGGCCTGTGGCTCGCCAACGTCCTTCAGGGCGACTTCGGCTACTCGCTCGCGAGCCGGCACTCGATCGCCGAGGAGCTGGCCGTGCGCATCCCGAACACGATCATGCTCGTGGCGCCCGCGTACCTCGCGGCGCTCGTGCTCGCGGTCGTGCTGGGGCTCATCGCGGGCTCGCGCCGCGGCACCGTCGTCGACAAGGCGATCGACGGCCTGGCCGGCATCGGCATCGCGACGCCCTCGTTCTGGTTCGCGCTGCTCGTGATCTACGTCTTCGGGTATCAGCTGCGCTGGTTCCCGATCATCGGCATGCACTCGGTGGGCAAACAGGGCGACCCTGTCGACTTCCTGCTGCACTTCGTCATGCCGTTCCTCGTGCTCGTGGTCGCGTTCTTCCCCGAGCTCGCCCGGTACGTGCGCTCGGCGACGATCAGCCAGTTCTCGCAGGACTACGTGCTCGTGCAGCGCGGGTTCGGCACGTCGCGCCGCCAGCTGCTGACGCGGCACGTCGGGCGCAACGTGATGCTGCCGATCATCACGCAGCTCGGTCTCGCGCTGCCGATCCTCGTCACCGGCGCCATCGTGACCGAGTCGATCTTCGGCTGGCCCGGCATCGGCCCCTACTTCCTCACGGCGACGCGCAGCCTCGACTACCCGGTCGTGCTCGCGGTGCTGCTGCTGTCGGCGGTGCTCGTGATCGTCGGCAACCTCATCGCCGACATCCTGTACGTCGTCGTCGACCCGCGCATCCGGATCGGAGCGGGCTCATGACGTCTTCCACCAACACCACGCCGAACGTCGCCGCGGTCGTCGACGCGACGACCCTCGTGCACCGCACGCGGTCGTTCCGCTCGATCTCGGCGATCCTCGCGATCGTGTTCCTCGTGGTCGTCGGCCTGACCGCGCTGCTCGCGCCGCTACTGCCCCTCGATCCGACCACCACCGACCTCGCGATCCGCTGGCAGCCGCCGAGCGCCGCGCACTGGTTCGGCACCGACGAGCTCGGCCGCGACTACTTCTCGCGCGTCGTCTACGGCGGCCGCGTCTCGCTGACCGTCGGCATCCTGGCGATGGCAGCCGCGACTGCCATCGGCGTGGTCGTGGGCCTCATCGCCGGCTACGCGGGCGGCCGCGTCGACGACGCCCTCATGCGGTTCGTCGACTTCCTGTCGTCGATCCCGTGGATGGTGCTCGTGATCGTCGCGAGCGTGTTCCTGAGGCCCGGCCTCTGGACGATCATCTTCGTGATCGGCGTCTTCTCGTGGATGGCGACCGCCCGGCTCGTGCGCGCCGAGACCCTGACGCTCCGCGAGCGGGCGTTCGTCCGCTACGCGCAGTACATCGGTGTGCGCCGCGAGCTCGTGATGTGGCGCCACGTCGTGCCCGACGCCGCGCCGACGATCATCGTCGCCGCAACGGCGAGCATCTCGACCGCGATCCTCACCGAGTCGGCGCTCAGCTTCCTCGGGCTCGGCATCCAGCCGCCGATGGCGTCGTGGGGCAGCCTCCTCGAGACCGCCCAGGGGAGCCTCCAGACCGCGCCGTACCTCGCGCTCATCCCCGGTGTGCTGATCCTGCTCACGGTGCTCTCGTTCAACGTGCTCGGCGACGCGCTGCGCCAGTCGGTCACCGAAGGAGGAACGTCATGACGGATGCTGCGCCCCAGAGCCCGTCGGCAGATCCCGCCGACATCCTGCTCAGCGTCGAAGGACTCGACGTCGACCTCCCCGGCCACACCGGCGGCCGCGTGACCGTGCTCGACGACGTCTCGTTCGACGTCCCGCGCGGGCGCGTCGTGGGCATCGTGGGCGAGTCCGGCTCGGGCAAGACGATGCTGCTGCGGGCGCTCATGGGGATCCTCCCCGACGGCGCGACCCGCGAGTGGCGCCGCGTGCTGCTCGACGGCGACGACGTCACCGCGACGCTCGGCCGCCGGCGCCTGCCCGCCGCCATGGTCTTCCAGGACCCGATGACCTCGTTCAACCCGCTCGTGCGGATCGGCGGGCACCTCACCGAGGTCGCGCAGCGCTTCCAGAAGGTGGGCAAGCGCCAGGCGACCGTGCTCGCCCGCGAGGCACTCGCCGCCGTGCGCATCCCCGAGCCCGAGCGCGTGCTGTCGCGGTACCCGCACGAGCTGTCGGGCGGCATGCGCCAGCGCGCGATGATCGCCATGGCCCTGCTCGCCCAGCCCGAGCTGCTGCTGGCCGATGAGCCGACGACGGCGCTCGATGCCACCATCCAGGCGCAGATCCTGGCGCTCCTGCGCACCCTGCAGTCCGAGCGGTCGCTCACCGTGCTCATCGTCACGCACGATCTCGGCGTGGTCGCCGCCGTCTGCGACGACGTGCTCGTGATGAAGGACGGCCGCATCGTCGAGTCGGGCAGCGTGGATCGCGTCTTCGCCGAGCCGCAGCATCCATACACGAAGGAACTGTTGGATGCTGCGCCCGACGCCCCCGCCGAGCTCGGGGCGGCGACCGATCAGGGAGGCGACGCGTGAGCGCTGAGACCCCGACCCGCACCCCGGACCTCGTCGAGGTCCGGGGGCTCGTCAAGACCTTCCCGCAGCGGAACGCCTGGGGCCGCACGATCGGCACGACCCGCGCCGTCGACGGCATCGACCTGACGATCCGCCGCGGCGAGACGCTCGCCCTGGTGGGGGAGTCGGGCAGCGGCAAGTCGACGCTCGGGCGCTGCATCCTGCAGATGGACGAGCCCACGAGCGGCACCGTGACCTACGAGGGCACCGACCTCACGGCGCTGCCGCGCGCGAAGCGGGCGCCGTTCCACCGGTCGATGCAGGTGATCTTCCAGGACCCGTTCTCATCGCTGAACCCGCACCGCACGGCCCTGCAGAACGTCATGGAGCCGCTCACCGTGCTCGCGCCCGACTCCGATCCGCGCGCCCGCGCGATCGAGGCGCTCGCCGCGGTGGGCATCGACGGCGACGCCGTGAACCGGCGCCCGCGCGCGTTCTCGGGCGGTCAGCGCCAGCGGATCGTGATCGCGCGAGCGATCGCCGTGCGACCGGGCTTCGTCGTCTGCGACGAGCCGCTGTCGGCGCTCGACATGTCGATCCAGGCGCAGGTCACCGACCTGCTGCTGCGGCTGCAGCGCGAGCTCGAGCTCACGTACCTGTTCATCTCGCACGACCTGTCGGTGGTGCGCGAGATCGCGACGCGCACGGCCGTGATGAACCGCGGCCGCATCGTGGAGCTGGGCCCCACCGCCGAGGTCTTCGCGTCGCCGCAGCACCCGTACACGCGGCATCTGCTCGACGCGGCCCTGTCGACCGACCCCGCGCAGGCGCGCCGCCGCCTCGAGCGCATCTCGACGCGTCCCGAGCCCGTGGGCCTCGAGCCCGACGGCACCGCGCTCGCCGAGGTCACCCCCGGCCACTTCGTGCTGCGCTGAGGCTGCTGTCCGGGTTTGGGGCGCAGATTCTCCGTTGGGGCGGAGATAATGCGCCCCGACGGAGGGAATGCGCCCCAAACCCGGAAGAGACCGGGGGCGGGGTCAGCCGCCGTACTCGGCGAGGAGCGCGCGGGCGCCGTCGGCGAGGGCCGCGATGCGGGCGGCGGCGTCGTCGCGGGAGTCGCCGCGCACGTCGAGGTACAGCTTGAGCTTCGGCTCGGTGCCGCTCGGGCGCACGATGACGCGCGAGCCGTCGGCGAGCCACAGGCGCAGCACGTCCCCGGGCGGCAGGTCGTCGACCCCGTCGAGCAGATCATCCACGCGCTCGACCGCGACCTCGCCGACGGACGATGGATGCTGCGCCCTCAGCGCCGCCATGATCCGCGAGATCTGCGAGACGTCGTCGACGCGGATCGAGACCTGGTCGCTCGCGAACGCGCCGAACTGCTCGTCGAACTCCGCCAGGAGGTCGGCGAGGCTCGCGCCGCGCCCGCGCGCCTCGGTCACGAGGCCGAGGATGGCGATCGCGGCCGAGATGCCGTCCTTGTCGCGCACGGTGCCGGGGTTCACGAGGTAGCCCAGCGCCTCCTCGAAGCCGAAGACGATGCCGGGCGCGCGCGAGATCCACTTGAAGCCGGTGAGCGTCGCGTGGAAGTCGAGCCCGTAGTGCTCGGCGACGGCCTCGAGGCCGGGTGACGACACCAGAGAGCACGCGAGCGAGGCGCCGTCGGGCGTGCCGTCGGCGGTTGCGAGCCGGCCCGCGCGCCAGCCGAGCAGCAGCCCGATCTCGTTGCCCGTGAGCCGGCGCCAGCCGCCCTCGGCGGAGTCGTCGGGCAGCGCGACGGCGAGCCGGTCGGCGTCGGGGTCGTTCGCGATGACGAGCTCGGCGCCCGCCTCGCGCGCGGCCTCGAAGGCGAGGTCCATCGCGCCCGGCTCCTCCGGGTTCGGGAACGCCACGGTCGGGAACGCGCCGTCGGGCTCGAGCTGGGCGGTCACGGGCACGGGCGCGGGGTAGCCCGCGGTCTCGAGGATCCGCGACAGCGTCTCCCAGCCGACCCCGTGCATCGCCGTGTACACCCACGTCAGGCCCTCGGCGCCGTCGGGCGCAGGCGCGACCGCCGCGGTCGCCGCGACGTACTCGTCGACGACGCTCTCGGTGGCGAGCTCGAACCCGAGCGACCGGGGCACCGTGCTGATGTCGCCGGCCTCGGCCACGCGCGCGATGTGCGCGGCGATCTCGGCGTCGGCGGGCGACACGATCTGCGAGCCGTCGTCGTCACCGCCGAGGTACACCTTGTAGCCGTTGTCGTCGGGCGGGTTGTGGCTCGCCGTGACCATGACGCCGGCGGCGGCGCCGAAGTGCCGCACCGCGAACGCGAGCACCGGCGTCGGCAGCAGCCGCGGCAGCAGGACCGCACGGAGCCCCGCGCCCGCGAAGATCTCGGCCGAGTCGCGCGCGAACACGTCGGAATTGCGCCGCCCGTCGTACCCGATCACGACGATCGGGGCGTCGTCGAGAATTCCCGGCACCTCCGGGCCCTCGGCCTCCAGCGCATCGGCCGACGGCGTCTCGGTGAGCTCGGGCGCCGACGGCTCCGTGAGTTCTTCGGAAGTGGATGCTGCGTCCCCCGCGCCGTGCGCGGCTTCGGCCTCCTCCTGGCCTCCGGCCGCGGCGGCGCCCTCCGCGCCTTCAGCCGCGGCGGGCTCGCCCGGGTCGGTGGTCGGCGAGTCCGCGGCGCCGGGGTCCTCGGCGCCGGTGCGCTCCGTATCGGACGGGGCGGCCGCGTCGGACGAGGTCTCAGTGTCGGACGAGGGTGCGCCGTCGGAAGGGGTGTCCGCGCTTGCGTCGGACGGGCCGTCGGACTCGGACCCAGACGGGCCCGCGGCGTCGGCCTCGGACTCGGACGCGGCCAGGTCACCGGCGTCGGCATCGGCCGAGCCCTCGGCGCCCGCCGGCTCGTCGGGCGAACCCGTGGCGTCGGCACGGCCGGCAGGAGCCACCACGACCCCGTCGTCGGCTGCGCTGCCGTGGGCGGCGGTCGCAGCATCCGTCTCGCCTTCCGAGCCTGAGGCGTCCGCTGCGCTCGACGCGGCCTCGACGCCGACCGGCGGGAGCCCCGCCTGTTCGCGCACGTACGCCGCGAGTCCCGCCGCCGCCTGCGCGACGAGCACGCGGTTCATGCGGTTGCTGCCGGCGCCGAGGGCGCCGCGGAGGCCCGCGGTGCCGAAGGCGAGGCGTGCCGAGAAGCGGTCTCCGAGGTCTTCGAGCGCGGCGGGGTTGCCCGTCTCTGCCGCGTCGATCAGCGCGCGCAGCTCGGTGCGGGTCTCGCCGTCGGGGTCCTGTGCGAGCCACGCGTGTGCTCGCGCGAGGACGTCGGCCGCAGCATCCGTTCCCGTCGACACCTCGTCGGGAGCCGGCTCCTGCACGTCCTGGCCGTTCACAGCGCCCCGATCACTCGGGCCAGCAGCGACGAGATGACCGGCTCGGCGTTGCGGCCGGCCTCGATCACCTCCTCGTGGCTGAGCGGGTGCTTCTGGATGCCCGCGGCCATGTTGGTGATGAGCGAGAAGCCGAGGATCTCCATGCCGGCCTGGCGCGCGGCGATCGCCTCGAGCGCGGTCGACATGCCGACGATGTGCCCGCCGAACGACTTGACCATCTGCACTTCGGCGGGCGTCTCGTACTGGGGTCCGCGGAACTGCGTGTAGACGCCCTCGTCGAGGCTCGCGTCGATGGTGCGGGCGAGGTCGCGCAGCCGCAGCGAGTACAGGTCGGTGAGGTCGATGAAGGTCGCGCCCTCGAGCGGGGTGTCGCCTGTCAGGTTGATGTGGTCGCTGATGAGCACCGGGCGGCCGGGGTGCCAGGTGTGCTTGATGCCGCCGGCGCCGTTGGTCAGCACCATCGTGCGCGCGCCCGTCGCGGCGGCGGTGCGCACGCTGTGCACGACGCGGCGCACGCCGTGGCCCTCGTAGTAGTGGGTGCGGGCGCCGATCACCAGCACGCGGCGGCCCTTGGGGGTGACGACGCTGCGGAGGGTGCCTGCGTGGCCGGCGAGGGCCGGGGAGCTGAAGCCGGTCACCTCGGTGGCGGGGAACGTCGAGGTCGTCTCGCCGAGGAGTTCGGCGGCCTTGCCCCAGCCGCTGCCGAGCGTGAGCGCGATGTCGTGACGCTCGACGCCGGTGATGCGGGCGATGTCCTCCGCGGCGGCGGCGGCCACCGCGAACGGGTCGGCCGTGGGGTCGTCGAGAGGATTGCCGGTGGTGTCTGACATGGGACCACTTTAGGAACGGACGGCGACGAGGGCCAGTGAAGCCGTGCCCGGCGGCCGCCCGGGAGTGTCGCGATGTCGTCGCGGGGTGCTCCGGCAGGGGAGAATGGAATTCATGTCGATCAGCTTCGAGACCACCCAGAGCGTCGCCGTCCTCGGCGGCGGACCCGGAGGCTACGAAGCGGCGCTGGCCGCCGCCCAGCTCGGAGCCGAGGTGACGGTCGTCGAGCGGGCCGGCATCGGCGGCTCGGCGGTGATCACCGACGTGGTGCCGTCGAAGTCGCTCATCGCGACCGCCGACGCGGCCGTCGCGATCGCGGGCGCCGGCGACCTCGGCGTGCAGCTGTTCGCGAAGGGCAAGGACGGCAAGCCGCTCAAGCCCGAGATCGCCATCAACCTCACCGCCGTCAACAAGCGCCTCCTGACGCTCGCGCGCCAGCAGTCCGACGACATGCGCGCCGCGCTCGCCGAGGCGGGAGTGCGCATCATCTCGGGCCACGGTCGCCTCGAAGGCGACAACGCCGTCGTGGTGTCGACGGGCCCCGGCGGCACCGACTTCGACCGCATCGAGGCCGACACGCTCGTCGTCTCGGTCGGCGCCTCGCCGCGCGAGCTCGCGAGTGCCAAGCCCGACGGCGAGCGCATCCTCACGTGGACGCAGCTGTACAACATGACGGCGCTGCCCGAACACCTCATCGTCGTCGGGTCGGGCGTCACCGGTGCCGAGTTCGCCGGCGCGTACATGAACCTCGGCGCGAAGGTCACGCTCGTCTCGAGCCGTGACCAGGTGCTTCCGGGGGAGGACAAGGATGCCGCGGCCGTCCTCGAGCGCGTGTTCAAGCGCGGCGGCATGAAGCTGCTGTCGAAGTCGCGGGCCGACAGGGTCGAGAACACCGGCGACGGTGTCGTGGTCACCCTGTCGGACGGCCGCACCGTCGAGGGCAGCCACTGCCTGATGGCCGTCGGCTCGATCCCGAACACCGCCGGGATCGGCCTGGAAGAGGCCGGCGTCCAGATGACGGAGTCCGGCCACATCCAGGTCAACCGGGTCGCGCGCACGTCGGTGCCGAACATCTACGCCGCGGGCGACTGCACCACGTTCGTGCCGCTCGCGTCGGTCGCCTCGATGCAGGGCCGCACCGCCGTCTTCCACGCGCTCGGCGACGTCGTGATCCCGCTCGAGCGCCGCCGCATCACCTCGAACATCTTCACCGCCCCCGAGATCGCGACCGTCGGCTGGCAGGAGAACGACATCGACGCCGGCCTGATCAACGGCGTCGTGCACAAGCTGCCGCTCGCGGCCAACCCGCGCGCCAAGATGATGGGCATCAAGGACGGCTTCGTCAAGATCATCGCCCGTGAGGGGAGCGGCACCGTCATCGGCGGCGTCATCGTCGGCCCCCGCGCCTCCGAGCTCATCTACCCGATCGCGATCGCGGTCGAGCGTCGCCTCACGGTGGACCAGTTCTCGCGCGTCTTCGCGGTCTATCCGTCGCTCTCGGGCAGCATCACCGACGCTTCGCGCGCGATGCACGTCGTCGACCACAACGTCTACGGCGGCTGACCTCCGCGCTCCCCGGGCCTGTCACCGCGCCGCCGGCATGGTGCGCGCACCGCGCCGGCCGCGGGGCGCCGCTGAGGCCGCAGCATCCATCCGTCCCGCCGTCCCTGCTTCGACAGGTCAACCGCGGTTCCACAGGACCGCGGATGCGGTTCGGCTCATGTGGAAGCCTGGTTGACCTGTTGAACGGGGGTGAGGTGATGACGGATGCTGCGCCCGCGGCCCGCAGCACCCATCTCTTCCTGCTTGGACAGGTCAACCGCGGTTCCACAGGACCGGTACTGCGGTTCGGCTCATGTGGAAGCCTGGTTGACCTGTTGAACAAGGGTGGCGGATGACGGATGCTGCGGCCCGCGGCCGCACAGAGGCTCCGCGTCAGCCGAGGCCGGTGTTGCCGCGCCAGAGGTCGGCGGCGCGGTTCGCGGCCGCGTCCACCAGGGCGCGCAACTCCGGACGATCGGGCATCGCGAACGAGACGTACGCGCCGCGCCCGCCGGCGACCGGGCGGCCGTAGGCCTTGACCGCCACGGAGTGGTCGGGCAGCAGCCGCACCGTGAGCGACTGGAGCTCGAACTCCTCGCCGCGGCGCACGTCCGTCCAGCGCAGCTCGGGCGGGATCACGACGCTGATCGCGAGCGCCGACACCTCTGGCGCACCCGAGTCGGGTGAGACGTCCATTCGGCCATCCTGTCACCCTCGCCGAGCCGGGGCCCGAGGCATCCGTCTCCCGGGTCTTCCCGTGCCGAAACACGGGTCGGTGACGGCGACACGCCGGTGACGGATGCTTCGTCCCGGCGTGTCGTGCGACCGACCCGTGTTTCGGCAAGCAGACGCCGCGAAAACCGGGCCTGTGGATCAGGAGATCGTGAGGAGCTGGTGGCCGGCCGAGACCGTCGTGCCGGGGTCGGCGTTGATGGCGCCGATGACGCCGTCCTTGTGGGCCTGGATGGGCTGCTCCATCTTCATCGCCTCGAGGACGATGACGAGGTCGCCCTTGACGACCTGCTGGCCCTCTTCGACGGCGACCTTCACGACGGTGGCCTGCATCGGCGACTTCACCGCGTCGCCCGAGGCGCCCGCGACGACCGAGGGGGAGTGCGAGCGGCGCGACGGCGGGACGGCCGCCGGGCGTCCGGCGACGCCGACGGGGGCGACGACGCGGTCGGGCAGGCTCACCTCGAGGCGCTTGCCGGCGACCTCGACGACCACCGTGTGGCGCGCTTCGGCGGCGGTCGGCTCGCTGAGCTCGCCGTCCCACGGGGCGATGTCGTTGACGAACTCGGTCTCGATCCACCGGGTGTAGACGCCGAACCGTCCGTCCTCGGCGGTGAATGCGGGGTCGCGCACCACGGCGCGGTGGAACGGCAGCACCGTCGGAAGGCCCGAGACCTCGAACTCGTCGAGGGCGCGGCGCGAGCGCTCGAGCGCCTCGGCGCGGTCGCGGCCGGTGACGATGATCTTCGCGAGCAGCGAGTCGAACGCGCCCGACACGCTGTCGCCGGCGGTGACGCCGGAGTCGAGGCGGATGCCGGGGCCGCCGAACGTCTTGAATACGTGGATGGGTCCTGGCTGCGGGAGGAAGCCGCGGCCCGGGTCCTCGCCGTTGATGCGGAACTCGATGGAGTGGCCGTCGGCGACCGGGTCGCCGTAGCCGAGCTCTTCGCCCTCGGCGAGGCGGAACTGCTCACGCACCAGGTCGATGCCGGTGACCTCTTCCGAGACCGGGTGCTCGACCTGCAGACGGGTGTTCACCTCGAGGAACGAGATCGTGCCGTCGGCGCCGATGAGGAACTCGCACGTGCCCGCGCCTACGTAGCCGACCTCCTTGAGGATGGCCTTCGACGCGTCGTAGAGGATCTTGTTCTGCGCGTCGCTCAGGAAGGGCGCCGGCGCCTCTTCGACGAGCTTCTGGTGGCGGCGCTGCAGCGAGCAGTCGCGCGTCGACACGACGACGACGTTGCCGGCGGCGTCGGCGAGGCACTGGGTCTCGACGTGGCGCGGCTTATCGAGGTACTTCTCGACGAAGCACTCGCCGCGGCCGAAGGCGGTGATCGCCTCGCGGGTCGCCGACTCGAACAGCTCGGGCACCTCTTCGAGGGTGCGCGCGACCTTGAGGCCGCGGCCGCCGCCGCCGTACGCGGCCTTGATCGCGATCGGAAGACCGACGGTCTCGGCGAACGCCACGACCTCGTCGGCGCCCGACACGGGGCCGGGGGTGCCGGGGGCGAGCGGCGCACCGACCTTCTCGGCGACCGCGCGGGCGGTCACCTTGTCGCCGAGGGCCTCGATCGCCTCGGGCGACGGGCCGATCCAGACGAGACCTGCGCCGATGACGGCACGGGCGAAGTCGGCGTTCTCGGCGAGGAAGCCGTAGCCGGGGTGCACGGCGTCGGCACCGGAGCGGCGTGCGACCGAGAGGATCTTGTCGATCGACAGGTACGTCTCGGCGCTGGTCGCGCCTTCGAGGGCGTACGCCTCGTCGGCGAGACGGGAGTGCATGGCGTCGCGGTCCTGGTCGGCGTAGACGGCGACCGAGGCCTTCCCGGCGTCACGGGCGGCGCGGATGACGCGGACGGCGATCTCGCCGCGGTTGGCAACGAGAACCTTGGCGATCTGAGGCATGGATGCCAGCCTACCGACGGCATCCCGAGGGCTTTTGAGCGGTTCGTACAAGAACCGACGAGAAACGTGGGCTTCCTACTACAACGACGCGTCGCCGATTTCGACGCGCTCGAGCGACGGATCCGTGGTGTTCCACAGCGCCGTCCACTCCACGCCGACCTCGCGCGCGAGGCGCCGCAGCGTCGACACCGACATGCCGACGACGGTCGAGGGGTCGCCCTCGACCCGCTCGATGAACGCGCCGCCGAGGCTGTCGACCGTGAACGCGCCGGCCACGTGCAGCGGCTCGCCGGTCGCGACGTACGCGTCGATCTCGGCATCGGTCACATCGGCGACGAAGGAGACGGATGCTGCGGCCGTCGCATGCACTTCCCGCGGGGGCTCGCCGGGCTCGATGCGCACCACGGCGTGGCCGGAGTGCAGCACACCGGTGCGCCCGCGCATCGCGCGCCAGCGCGCGGCGGCGTTCTCGGGCGTGTAGGGCTTGCCGAGCACCTCGCCGTCGAGCTCGAACATCGAGTCGCCGCCGATCACGATGCCGTCGAAGTCCGGGATGTCGTCGCGCAGCCGCGCCGCGACGTCGGCCGCCTTGCGCCGCGCGAGCAGCAGCACGTGCTCGTCGGGCGCGAGGGTGCGCTCCTCGGCCGCCTCGACCGCCGCGATGACGGCCTCCTCATCGACGTCGGGGGCGACGGTCAGCGGACGGATGCCGAACTGCCCGAGCAGCATGAGCCGGGCGGGCGAGGTCGAGGCGAGGCAGACGCGCATGCCCCCACCGTACCGACGGGGACTGTCCGGCGGCCCCCGCCCGCCCGGCGCCCCCGCCCGCCCGCCGCCGCCCGCCTCCTACCGTTTGCAGGACCTGCCTCCGCGCACGGGGCTCGAGCCCGCGGCTTTTCGCGCCACGACCCGGGCCCGAACGCCTGCGGTCCTGCACACGGTCAGCGGCGGGCACGTAGGCTCGTCGGGTGAGTGAAACCGGCGACATCCTCGACCTCGACATCACGGGCGTCGCCCACGGCGGCGTCTTCGTCGCCCGGCACGAAGGACGCGTCGTGTTCGTGCCCGACGCGATCCCGGGCGAGCGCGTGCGTGTGCGGCTCACCGACACCGCCAAGAAGTCGTTCTGGCGCGGCGAGACCCTCGAGGTGCTCGACGCGTCGCCGCACCGGCAGCTCCACGTGTGGCGGCAGGCCGACGTCGACGTCCCTCCCGAGCAGCGCCCCGGCGGCGCCGACTTCGGCCACATCGCGCTCGAGCACCAGCGCGCGCTCAAGATCGAGGTGCTGCGCGACGCGCTGCAGCGGTTCGGGGGCACCGACATCCCGGTCGGCATGCACGGCGTCGCCCCGCTCCTCACGGACGCCGGCGACGAGACCGACGGCGAGTCCGTCGACGGCACCGCGTGGCGCACCCGCGTCAGCCTGCACGTCGACGCCGACGGCAATGTCGGTCAGTACGCCGCCCGCAGCCACCGTGTGGTCCCGCTCGAGGACCTGCCCCTCGCGACCTCGGCGGTCGAGTCCGCCGCGCTCGCGCTCCGCGGCGGTGACCCCGGGCGCATCGATCTCGTGCAGCCCGCGGACGGTCGCGTGCGCATCCTGCCGCGACCGGAGCGGAGAGCGGATGCTGCGCCCCGCCGCGGCCGCGGTGCGCGACCCTCGTCCGCAAGGCCTCGAAAGACGCCCGCGCCCGAGGTCGTCCTCGAGCGCGTCGGCGACCGCGACTTCCGCGTCGACGCCGGCGGGTTCTGGCAGGTCCACCGCCTTGCCGCCCATACCCTCACGACGGCCGTCGCGAGCCGACTGGCAGGCGCCGTCGACCCGGAGGCGTGGCACCTCGACCTCTACGGCGGTGTCGGCCTCTTCGCCGCGACCCTCGGCGACCTCGGCGGGCCGTCCACGCGGGTGACGAGCGTCGAGTCCGATGCCCGGGCGACCGAGCACGCGGGGGAGAACCTCGCCGACTGGGTCGGCGCCCGCGCCGAGACCGGGCGCGTCGACCGGTGGCTGGCGCGGCTCGCGGCCGAGGCATCCGCTCCCGAACGTGAGCGGCTGTCGCGCGGCGTCGTGCTGCTCGACCCGCCCCGGTCCGGAGCAGGTCGTGACGTCGTCGACCACCTCACGGCGCTGGCGCCGTCGACGGTCGTCTACGTCGCCTGCGACCCGGTCGCGCTCGCGCGCGACATCGCGACCTTCCGCGCGGGCGGGTACGAGGTCGCAAGTGTCGATGGCCTGGACCTTTTCCCGAATTCGCATCACGTCGAAGCCGTGGCGGTGCTCACTCGCGCGTGACTCTCGTCGCTAGGCTGGCGGCATGACGCGGGTGGCCTTCATCGACGACCATGAGTCGGTCCGGCTCGGCCTCGAAGCGGCGTGCGCCCGCGCCGAGACCATGAATGTCGCCTTCTCGGGCAGCACGGTCACCGAGTACGTCGACTGGCGCGCGTTCTCGCGTCAGGCGCCCGCAGACGTGGTCGTGCTCGATCTGACGCTCGGTGACGGCACCACCGTCACCGAGAACGTGCGACGCCTCGTGCTCGACGGGTCGAGCGTCATCATCCACAGCGTCGCCGACCGGCCCGCGGCGGTGCGCGAGGCGCTCGCCGCGGGAGCTGCGGGGGTCGTCAGCAAGTCGTCGCCCATCGGCGACGTCATCGCCGCGGTGCGGACCGTCGCACGCGGCGAGCCGCTCAACAACGTCGAATGGGCCAGCGCCGTCGAGGGCGATCGCGCCTTCGCCGACGCCCAGCTGTCCGCGCGCGAGCGGGATGTGCTGCGCCTCTACGCGGCCGGCCTGCCGCTCAAGGTCGTCGCCGACCGACTCGGGGTCGCGTACTCGACCGCGAAGGAGAACATCACGCGCATCCGCGTCAAGTACGTCGAGGTGGGGCGTCCCGCGCCGACCAAGATCGATCTGCTGCACCGCGCCGTCGAGGACGGGATCCTCGTCGAGCCCTCTGCCGACCCGGGAGACGCCACGCGTGGCCGCTGACGCCCAGACCGGCGTGCTCGACACGGCGTGGGGGCAGATCCCGCACTCGCCGCAGACGACCGCAGGGATCGGGTCGTTCACCCGCTCCCGCGTCGAGCGCATCATCTCGCTCGTCGCCGGCGGGTTCGGCTCGCTGATCCTCGGTCTCCAGTCCTTTCTGAGCGCCCTCGGCCCGGCTCCGGAGCGCCCGGGATGGCACGTCCCGCTGATGATCGTCGTCTTCGGCGCCCTCGGCGTGATGGTGCTGGCCTGCGTGATCGGGCGCGGTGTGCGCCCGGCGGCCGGCGCGTTCGCGATCGTCTACGTCCTCGTGCTGATGGTGTGGCCGATCGCGACGGCCGGTGTGATCGCGCCGACCACCGACGAACCGTGGATCTGGTACCTGCTGAACCTCGCGACCCTGGCCGCGGTGCTCGCCTTCCCCTTCCCGATGCAGATCGCGTTCACGATCGCGCTGCCGCTGCTGTTCGGTGTCGTCCGCATGATCCAGGTGGGCTTCGAGCCCACGTACTGGCCGGTCGTGATCCTGGACGTGACGTTCGCGCTCATCCTGGGCGGGATCATCCTCACGCTGGGGTGGCTCTTCCGGTCGGTGGCGGTGAACGTCGACAAGACCCGCGCGCAGGCGGTCTCCTCGTACGCGCAGGCCGCCGCGGCCGACGCCGCCGAGCAGGAGCGCGTCGCGGTGGCGGCTTTGATGCACGACAGCGTGCTCGCGGCGCTGATCGCCGCCGAGCGGGCGACCACCGCACGCGAGCGCACCCTGGCCGCGACGATGGCACGGGAGGCCCTAACCCGCCTCGCCAACACCGAGCAGGACGAGCACGAGGGCCCCGACGAACCGTGGGCGCCGGCTGTGCTCGCCGAGGAGATCGCCCAGGCCGCCCGCGAGCTGGGGGTGGACGTCGACGTGCAGCGCGAGATCGACGCCGACGCCCCACCCATCCCCGGGCGCGTGGCGCGCGCCCTCACGCTCGCCGCGACGCAGGCCGTCGCGAACGCGGTCCAGCACGCCGGCGGGGCCGGGCTGGGCGTTGCGCTGCGCGCCGCCTACGGCACCGTCCGCGTCGAGGTGCACGATGCCGGCGAGGGGTTCGACCTGGACGCGGTCCCCGATGACCGCCTCGGAATCCGGGCGTCGATCATCGCGCGCGTCGCCGCGGTCGGGGGTCGCTCCGATCTCGAGTCGGGGCCGCATGGCACCGTCGTGCGGCTGACTTGGCAGGAGCCGTCGTCATGATCAGCGTCAAGAACGTCCTCACCGTGCTGGGCGTCGCGTTCACCGCCTACTTCGCCGCGCGAGGTCTGCTGTGGGCGGGCCAGTCGATCCCGCAGCCGCTCGTCATCGTCGTCGCGGTCGGCATGTACCTCGCGGTCACGTGGCTCTGCATCTTCTGGCAGCCGGCCTCTCAACGCCCCGCATCGCGCGCCCGTGCGGCGCACTCCGCGGACGGTGCGCCGGGCGAGAGCCTCGAGGCGCTGGCCGCGCCGCACACCGCGGGCGAAGGCATCCGTGGCCCGCTCCCGCTGCCCGTGACCGCCCAGGTGCTCGCGCTGGCCTGCGCGGTCATCGTGCCGAACGCGATCCCCATCGCCGTCGGCGAGACATCCCGCATGGTGTCCTTCGCAACCTGGTACCTCGGGGGCATCGGTGCGCTCATGACCATCGTCATGGTGCGTCGTCGCCCCTGGACGGCCTGGGCGGGGATCGCGTTGCTCACGATCGCGTCGTTCCTCTGGATGGGCCCGGTCAACGCGCTCGCGCTCGGACTCGTCGGCTCCATCGTGTGGGTCACGTGCGCGCAGCTGCTGGTGTTCTCGATGGACCGTGCGGCGCGCGACACCTCGCGGCTCACACGCCTGCAGCGGGCCGCCACCGGCTGGCAGACGTCGCAGGTCGTGCGCCAGCGCGAGCGGCGCGTGCAGGTGCAGCGGGCGCTCGCGATCGCGGGTCCTGTGCTCACGCGCACCGTCGCGCACGCCGGCGTGCTCACCGACGCCGACCGGCTCGAGGCCCGCATCGCCGAGGGCCGGCTGCGCGACGAGATGCGCGGACCGCGCCTGCTCGACGACGAGGTGCGCGCCGAGCTGGAGCGCGCGCGGCGCCGCGGCGCCAACGTCACCGTCCTCGACGAGGGCGGACTCGACGACGTCGACGACGAGACCCTCGGCATCATCCGCGCCCAGCTGGCCGAGGCGCTGCGCTCGGCGAGCTCCGAACGCCTCTACATCCGCACCTCGCCCGACGAGCGCGTCGCCGTCACCGTGGTCGGTCGCTCGCCCTCGGTGGGTGCGCCGAGCGACGAGGACTCCGTCGACCTCTGGCGCGAGATCCCGCACCCCGGCAGGGTCTGACCCTCCCGCCTCGATCGACCCTCAGGAGGGGCGGGCGGCCGGATACGTCGGTGCCGAGGCGCCCGATCGGCGCCGTCACAGGGCAGACTCGCTCCCCGCCGGAAAGGGGGAGGGGATTCCTGGCGGAGAGCGGGAGCTGAAGGAGGCGAGGGGCGGCGAAGCCGCCCGCCCCTCGCCTGCGCGAACGGTTACCCGAAAACCGTCCGCATGGCCGGATCCGGGGCATCCGCTCAGCGGTGCCGGATCGACCGAACGCAGAAGCGTTCCAGCGGAACAAGTATCTCGGGGTTGCAAGAGGTGTGTCTGTAGGTATTTCGGGGGACAAACCCGTCGACCCGTGGACAGGGTCCAGAAAACCGCGAGTGCTCACGCCTCGGCGGTCAGAGCGTCAGCCGAACCGGCCCCAGCCCAGATCGCGGTTCAGCGGCTGCCGGAGCGCACGCTGCGAGAGCTCCCACGCCGTGCGGGTCTCGCGGTCGTCGGCGACGGCCTCGGCCGCCTCGCCCGTGTACGCCTCGCTCACGACGGCGATGAGCGCGGCGAGTTCCTCCTCCGTGGGAGCACCACGGAGGACTTCGATCGTCGGACCCTGGGGCGCAGCATCCATCCCGGCGTCGCCTGCGTTGCTCACAGCGGGATGTTCCCGTGCTTCTTGGGGGGCAGGCTCGCGCGCTTGCCGCGGAGGGCGCGGAGGGCCTTGGCGATCGAGACGCGGGTCGCGGCCGGCTCGATGATGCCGTCGAGCTCGCCGCGCTCGGCCGCGAGGAACGGGGAGGCGACGTTGTAGGTGTACTCGTTCGCGAGGCGCGTGCGGACGGCGGCGACGTCTTCGCCGGCCTCCTCGGCCTTCTTGATCTCGCCGCGGTAGAGGATGTTGACGGCGCCCTGGCCGCCCATCACCGCGATCTCGGCCGTCGGCCACGCGAGGTTGACGTCGGCGCCGAGCTGCTTCGAGCCCATGACGATGTACGCGCCGCCGTAGGCCTTGCGGAGGATCACGGTCACCAGCGGCACGGTCGCCTCGGCGTAGGCGTAGAGGAGCTTCGCGCCGCGGCGGATGACGCCGGTCCACTCCTGGTCGGTGCCGGGAAGGTAGCCGGGCACGTCGACGAGCGTCACGATCGGGAGCGAGAACGCGTCGCAGAACCGCACGAAGCGGCTGGCCTTCTCGCCGGCCTCGATGTTGAGCGTCCCGGCCATCTGCGACGGCTGGTTGGCGATGATGCCCACCGAGCGGCCCTCGATGCGGCCGAAGCCGATGACGATGTTCGGGGCGAACAGCGGCTGCACCTCGAGGAAGTCCTCGGCGTCGACGATGCCGCGGATCACCTGGTGGATGTCGTACGGCTGGTTGGGCGAGTCGGGGATGATCGCGTTCAGTGCGCGGTCGGCATCCGTCGTCTCCCACTCGAAGCCCGTCTCGTAGACCGGCAGCTCCGCCATGTTGTTGTCGGGGAGGAAGCTGAGCATCGAGCGGACGTAGTCGATCGCGTCGTCCTCGTCTTCGGCGAGGTAGTGCGCGACGCCCGAGCGGGTGTTGTGCGTGTGCGCGCCGCCGAGCTCCTCCATGCCGACGTCCTCGCCGGTCACGGTCTTGATGACGTCGGGGCCGGTCACGAACATCTGGCTGGTCTTGTCCACCATGACGACGAAGTCGGTGAGGGCGGGGGAGTACACCGCGCCGCCCGCGGCCGGGCCCATGATGATCGAGATCTGCGGGATGACGCCCGACGCGCGGGTGTTGAGGCGGAAGATCTCGCCGTACTTGCCGAGCGCGACGACGCCCTCCTGGATGCGCGCGCCGCCGGAGTCGAGGATGCCCACGATCGGGATGCCGCTGCGGAGCGCGAACTCCATCACCTTGATGATCTTCTCGCCGGCGACCTCGCCGAGCGAGCCGCCGAAGGTCGAGAAGTCCTGCGAGTAGACCGCGACGGTGCGGCCGTGGATCGTGCCGACGCCGGTCACGACCGAGTCGCCGTAGGGGCGCGAGCGGTCCATGCCGAAGGCGGTGGTGCGGTGGCGCACGTACTCGTCGAGCTCGACGAAGCTGCCGGTGTCGAGGAGCTGCTCGATGCGCTCGCGCGCCGTGCCCTTGCCCTTCGCGTGCTGCTTCTCCTTCGCAACCTCCTCGGGGTCGAGGACGGCCTCCTGGAAGCGTGCGCGGAGGTCGGCGATCTTGCCGGCGGTCGTCGAGAGGTCGGGCTGCTCGGTCACGGATTCCACCCTATCGGCGGGCTCGTCCGATCTGTTGGAGGGTTCGCACAAGGGGTTGCGGCATCCGCTGTTCGTCCCCGGAGTCGTGCGGCAGAGGCGTAGCGTGAGGACCATGCCGATCTCGTCCGAAGGTTTTCCGCTCGCCGCCGCCGTGAGCCCGCGCGTCCAGGTCGTCGAGACCACGGACTCCACCAACGCCGACGTCATCCGGCACGTCACCGACGCGGCGCACGAGTGGCCGCACCTGTCGTTGCTGCTGACCAACGATCAGCGCGCCGGCCGCGGGCGGCTCGACCGCACGTGGGTGACGCCGCCGGGCTCGGCGCTCGCGGTCTCGGTGGTCGTCGACGTGTCGGCCCTTCCCGTCACCGCGCGCGGGTGGATCCCGCTGATCGCGGGCGCGGCGATGACCCGCGCGATCGCCGCGCAGCTGCGCGGTTCGGCGCACTCCGCCACCCTCAAGTGGCCGAACGACGTGCTCCTCGACGGGTCGAAGCTCTGCGGCATCCTCGCGGAGGTCGTGCCGGGGCATCCTGATTCCGTGGTGATCGGGTCGGGCGTGAACACCCGGATGGCGTCCGTCGACCTCCCCGTGTCGACCGCGACGTCGTTCGCCGCCGCCAACCTGACCTGCGACGAGGACCGCCTGCTCGCCGACTACCTGGGTGCCCTCGACGAGCAGCTGAAGGCGCTCGGCGCCGCCGGGGGAGACGCGGCGGCCTCGGGAGTGCTCGCCGAGGTCGAGGCCCTGTGCAGCACCCTCGGAAGCGACGTCTCGGTGTCGCTGCCGGACGGCGACACCCTCTGGGGCCGGGCGCAGCGCATCGATCCCGACGGCCGCCTGGTGGTCGTGCAGGACTCCGAGTTCGAGAGCGTCGTGTCGGCCGGGGACGTCGTGCACGTGCGGAGCCGCCCGGCCTGAACCGATCGCCGGGCACCCGGTCATGACGCACATCGGCGGGTGCGCACCGGACTGTCAGCCCCGCACCGCACAATGGGGACATGACGCAGCCGACGAGCTACGGCGGCAGGCCGCTGACGCCCGCCCCCGGCGCGCCCACGCCTGAGCTGCTCGTCGCGCGCTTCCGCGCCCATGCCCGGCGCCTCGCCTGGTCGGCGCTGGTGCTGATCGTCGTGGCTGGCGCGGTCGGCTACTTCTACGGCAATCTCCCGGCACCCTTCGAGAATTGGATGCTGCTGGCCGCCGCGGCGCTCGTGGTGCTGTTGCTCGTCGTGCTGCCGTATCTGTCGTGGCTGGGCCACATCTACACGATCACCACGCGCCGCGTGATGGAGCGGCGCGGAGTGTTCGCGGCCAAGCGGCGTGAGCTGGCGCACGTGCGCGGCTACACGCTCAAGGTGAGCCGCGGCCTGCTGCCGCGCATGTGGGGCGCCGGCACGATCACGCTGACGAACGGGGTCGACGAGCCGCTGAAGCTCGCGAACATCCCGAGCGTCGAGCTCGTGCACGAGGCGCTCGTCGACCAGGTCGAGGTGAATCAGATCCTCGCGCACCGCGACGCCCAGACGCTTCCGCCGGGGCCCCAGCCGGTCGTTCCGCCGAAGCCCCCGCTGCCGCAGGCCTGACGCGGCGCGTTCATCGTCCTGCGGGTGCGGGATGATGGAGGGAGGCTTACGAGAGGGAATGGCATGGCGCTGCGAGTCGGAGTCGTCGGGGGTGGGCAGCTGGCCCGCATGATGATCGCGCCGGCGGTCGAGCTCGGGGTCGAGATCCGGGTGCTCGCCGAAGACGAGGGGATGTCGGCATCCCTCGCCGCAACCGCCGTCGGCGACTACCGCGACGCCGAGACCGTGCTCGCCTTCGCCCGCGGCGTGGACGTCGTCACGTTCGACCACGAGCACGTGCCGCAGGACGTGCTCGCCACCCTGGTCGGCGAGGGCATCGCGGTGCACCCCGGCCCCGACGCGCTGAAGTTCGCGCAGGACAAGCTGGTCATGCGCGCGCGCCTGCAGGAGCTCGGGATGCCGCAGCCCGACTGGGCGGCCGTCACCGACGCCGACGAGCTGCAGGCCTTCATCGACGACCACGGCGGACGCGCTGTCGTGAAGACCCCCCGCGGCGGTTACGACGGCAAGGGCGTGCGGGTCGTCTCGGCCGGCACCGAGGCCGACGACTGGTTCGCGACCCTCGCCGAGGACGCACACGGCGGCGCCCTGCTCGTCGAGGAGCTCGTCGACTTCACGCGCGAGCTGGCGCAGCAGGTCGCGCGTCGCCCGTCGAGTGCGGTGCGCGCGTACCCCGTGGTCGAGACCGTGCAGCGCGACGGTGTGTGCGCCGAGGTGATCGCCCCCGCTCCGCACTCCAGTGAGCGTCTGCAGCAGGTCGCCGCCGAGATCGGCGTCTCCATCGCCGAGGGCCTGGGCGTGACCGGGATGCTGGCCGTCGAGCTCTTCGAGACCACCGACGAGCGTCTCCTGGTGAACGAGCTCGCGATGCGCCCGCACAACAGCGGCCACTGGAGCCAGGACGGCGCCGTGACGAGCCAGTTCGAGCAGCACCTGCGCGCCGTGCTCGACCTGCCCCTCGGCGACACCGACCCGGTCGCCGGATGGGCCGTGATGGTCAACATCCTCGGCGGCCCGGTGGAGGAGTCCCTCGACGCCCGCTTCGCCGCCGCGATGGACGAGCACCCCCAGGCCAAGGTCCACACCTACGGCAAGGCGCCGCGCCCCGGCCGCAAGGTCGGTCACGTCAACGTCGTCGGCGACGAACTCGATGACGTGGCGTACCAGGCTCGGGCCGCAGCATCCTTCTTCCTGGACTGAACTGCCCGGAAGCGCGCCGTTGCGGGGAGTTTCCAGCCACGACCCCTACCCTTGACGGGTGACTGCGCCCCTACATTCCTCCGAGGCGCCGCTCGTCGGCGTCGTCATGGGCTCCGACTCCGACTGGCGGGTCATGAGCGACGCCTCGCAGGCGCTCACCGACTTCGGCATCCCGCACGAGGTCGAGGTCGTGTCGGCGCACCGCACGGTCGACAAGCTGGTCCGGTACGGGCGTGAGGCTCGAGGCCGAGGCCTCCGGGTTCTCATCGCGGGCGCCGGAGGTGCCGCGCACCTCCCGGGCATGCTCGCCTCCCTCACCGCGCTTCCGGTGGTCGGGGTTCCGGTGCAGCTGGCGACGCTCGACGGCATGGATTCGCTCCTCAGCATCGTGCAGATGCCGGCCGGCATCCCGGTCGCCACCGTCTCGATCAACGGCGCGAAGAACGCCGGGCTCCTCGCCGCACGCATCCTCGGGGCATCCGATCCCGTGATCGCCGACCAGGTCGAGGCGTACGCCCGCGACCTCGAAGCCCAGGTCGAAGAGAAGAACCGGCGGCTCAAGGAGTCCCTGTGAGCGTCATGAGCGCGCCGCGCACCAGCGCCCGCCCGTCAGGGCCGGGCGTCGTCGAGGAACGCCCGATGCGGAACCCGGATGCCTCGTCCCGCGCGGTGATGACGCGTCGCGGGTGGTGGCTGGTCGGGCTGAACTTCCTCATCCCTGGTTCTGCGCAGGTGCTCGCGGGAAACCGCAGGCTCGGCCGCTTCGGCATCGGCGCGACCCTCGTCATGTGGGTGCTGCTCGTCGTCGCGCTGCTGTTCGCCCTGCTCGCTCCGACGGCCGGGCTGAGCATCGTGACGAGCGCGTGGCTGCCCGACTTCCTCGGGCTCCTCCGCCCTCTGCCGCTGCTCATCGCGCAGGCGCTGCTCATCGCGTACGCGGTCCTGTGGCTCGTGCTCACCATCGACACGCTGCGGCTCGTGCGGCTGGTCAAGACCGGGGGCATCGCGCGGTTCGCGATCGCGCTCGTGGCTGTCGGGCTGCTCGTGGTCGCGAGCGGGACCGCGGTGATCGCGTCGAACGCGGTCGGCACGGTGCGTTCGACGATCAGCTCGATCTTCGGGGCGAGCGGGCCGACCGTGCCGCCGGACGACGGCTACTACAACGTCCTGCTGCTCGGCGCCGACAGCGGCGAGGGCCGCGACTCGATGAGGTTCGACAGCATCTCGGTGGTGTCGGTGAACGCGGCCACGGGAGCGACGACGATCACGGGCATCCCTCGCGACATGCCGAACTTCCCGTTCGCCGCAGGCCCGATGCAGGACGCGTACCCCGACGGCTTCCAAGGCCACGGCGACCCGAGCTGCGGGTGGGGGAGCGGCGTCAACCAGCTGACGAACGCCGTGGAGCAGTGCCGTGAGGACCGCGGGAAGGGGCTGTACCCGGATGCCGAGGCCCAGGGTTCCACCCCGGCGATCGAGGCGACCAAGGATGCGGCCGAAGGCATCCTCGGGATCAAGATCCCGTACTACGTCTTCGTCGACATGCACGGCTTCGCGTCGCTCGTGGACGCGCTCGGCGGCGTCGACATCAACGTGGTCGAGCGGCTGCCGAAGGGCGGCCCGCCCGAGGGCGTGGATTCCCACAACGTCGACGCGTGGGCGACCGGGTGGATCGAGGCCGGCCAGCAGCACATGGACGGCGACACCGCCCAGTGGTACGCCCGCTCCCGTTACACGACGAGCGACTTCGACCGCATGCGCCGTCAGCGCGAGCTGCAGGAGGCGATCCTCGCGCAGTTCACGCCGGACGTCGTGCTGACGCGGTTCCAGGACGTCGCGGCCGCCGGCGCCGACATCGTGCAGACGGACCTCCCGCAGTCGCTGATCCCGACGCTCGTCGATCTCGCCGTGAAGGCGAAGGAGGAGCCGGTGCAGACGATCGAGCTGACGCCTGCCGGTGGCATCGACGAATACAACCCGGACTGGGCGTACATCGCGCAGCTGGTGCAGACCACGCTGCACCCGCCGACTCCCACCCCCGCCCCCGAGGGCTGACCGATGGTGGCTACGCTGCGCGTCGTGCTCGACCAGGTGGTCGCGCCTACGGAACCCCAGATCGCAGAGGCGTCCCTCGAGCTCGCGCGGGCGCTGGTGATCGGCGCGCCGTCGGGATGCGAGGTCGAGGCGATCGCGCCCGCCGGCGGGGTCGACGGCGCGCTCGATGCGGTGCCGGGGCTGGCGGGGGTCAGGCGGACGGCGTTGCAGCGGCGCGAACTCGCGGCTGCGCTGCAGCTGGGGGTCGGGACAGGCATCGGCGGGGGCATGATCCATTCGCCGTCGCTGTTCGCTCCGTTGGTGCGCCACGATCGGGTGCACGACCATGACCAGACGGTGGTGACCGTGTGGGATCTGCGGCCGTGGGAGGCGCCTTCCGAGCTGCCGCGGGCCGTGGTCGCGTGGCACAAGGCGATGCTGAAGCGCGCGGTGAAGCACGCGGATGCCGTCGTCGTCCCGACCCACTCGCAGGCTGCACGGCTGGTCGAGATCGCGCCGGCCCTGCGGGACCGGGTCCGGGTGATCGCAGGGTCCTCCCCGCTCGGCTTCGCGGTGCCTGTGGATGAGGTCGGGCGCCGGCGCTCGCTCGATGTCCCCGAGGGATTCGTGCTGCTCGCCGGCGGTCCGCTGGGGTCGGAGGATCTGGATGCCGGACTCGCTGCGGTGGCAGCATCCGGTGTCGATCTGCCCGTGGTCGTCATCGACGTCGACGAGGGCCACGAACCAGCGGTCGCTGACCTTGCCTCGGCGGCGGGCGTGCCCGAGCGGGCGCTGCACGTGCGCGGGGTGCTGTCCGCGGAGGACCGCGCTGCGGTGTTCGGAGCGGCCGTCGCGTTCGTGGCGCCGTCGCGGCGGGCGGCATTCCCCTGGCGGATCGTCGATGCCCTGACCCTCGGCGTGCCGGTGATCGCCGCTTCATCTGCGGTGCACGACGAGGTGGTGTTCGACGGAGGCCCGCTGATCCCGGCTGCCGACACGGCGGAGCTGTCGGAGGGACTCGGAGCCGCGCTCGCTTCGGGCCTCGGCTCGACGGCTGCGGCCGAACGGCTCGCCGTGCTCTCGGGGGATCGAGGTCGTTCTTTCTCGTGGCGCGAGGCCGCGGACAAGGTCTGGGCCCTGCACGCGGAGCTGTAGCGGCGCGAGCGGTTCTTCGGCGAGGCGCAGCGTCACCACCAGTCGCATACGTCACACTGTTCACGTGGCTGCAGGTTCCAGGGGGGAACGCCGTGTGTTCGCGCGGCGTCGTATCAGTGTTGTCGCTGCGGTGCTGAGCCTGATCGGCGCCCTGTTGCTGGCGCCGGCGATCGGCGAGAGTGATCCCGCAGCGGCGGCTTCGGCACCCTCGGTGCCGGCCGCGGTGCCGGGGAACATCGCGAAGATGGCCGATCTCTCGCAGTTCCAGCCCGGGCTCATCATCAGCGACGCGAAGTTCTTCGACCGCAGCACGATGAGCGAGGCGCAGATCCAGCAGTTCCTGCAGTCCAAGGTGCGCACGTGTCAGAGCGGGTACGTCTGCCTGAAGGACTGGTACGACACGTCACGTGCCACGAGCGCGGATGCGATGTGCGGCGCCTACGCCGGGGGCACCCGCGAACGCGCCTCCACCATCATCTACAAGGTCGCGCAGGCCTGCGGCATCAATCCGCAGGTGATCCTGGTCATGCTGGAGAAGGAGCAGGGCCTGGTCACCCACACCTGGCCCTCGGACTGGCGGTACACGATCGCCATGGGGCAGGGGTGCCCTGATACCGCGGCGTGCGACACCCGGTACTACGGATTCTTCAATCAGGTGTACGGCGCCGCGTGGCAGCTGAAGCGCTACGCCAACCCGCCCGGGACCAGCCAGTACTTCACGTGGTACGCGCCGGGCAAGACCTGGAACGTGCGCTGGCACCCGAACGCGGCCTGCGGGTCGGCGCCTGTTCGCATTCAGAACCAGGCGACCGCGAATCTGTACTACTACACGCCGTACCAGCCGAACCCGGCGGCGATCCGAGCCGGATACGGCGAGGGCGATGCCTGCTCGAGCTACGGCAATCGCAACTTCTTCCAGTTCTTCACCGACTGGTTCGGTTCGACGACGGGTGGCGGGAACCCGTTCGGCAACGTCGAATCGATGCAAGGCGACTCCGGATCCGTGCGCCTCACGGGCTGGGCCGCCGACCCCGATACGAAGAACCCCATCGAGATCCATGTCTACGTCGGCTCGAGCGGCAAGGCCTTCGTCGCGGGCAACGAGCGACCTGATGTCGGCGCCGCCTATCCTGCCGTCGGTTCCAAGCACGGCTTCGACGTGCGAGTGACGGTGCCGGCCGCGGGGACTCACAACGTCTGCGTCTACGGCATCAACGTCGGCGTCGGCGTGAACCAGCTCCTGGGCTGCAGCTCCGTCACCGTCAACGGGCCGATCGACGGCGGCAGCGCCCCCATCGGCCACCTCGAGTCGCTGACGGTGAACGGCTCCAAGGCCACGGTGACGGGGTGGGCCATCGATCCGGATACGACTTCCCCCATCCGCGTCCGGGTGACCGTCGGGAAGACGACGACCGAGGTGACCGCCAACCGGGCACGTCCCGATGTCGGCGCCGCCTACCCCGCATCGGGACCGAACCACGGCTTCTCGGCACAGGTGACCCTGCCGGTGGGGACATCGAAGGTCTGCGCGGTGGCGGTGAACACGGGTGTCATCGGCGGCAACACCTCCCTCGGCTGCCGCGAAGGCACGGTGAAGCCCCCGACACCGACGGTCAACCAGGCCCCGATCGGCAGCTTCGAGTCCGCCGCGGCTTCCTCGGGTTCCCTCACCATCGCCGGGTGGGCGCTCGACCCCAATGTGACCACCCCGATCCAGGTCCACGTGTACGTGAACGGCGTGGGCAAGGCGTACACGGCCGACGTGTCGCGTCCGGACGTGGCCGCGGCGTATCCCGGGTACGGCGATCGACATGGCTTCGTCGTCCAGGTCCCTGCCTCATCCGGCACGCATCAGGTGTGCGTCTACGCGATCGACGATGCGGGAGGGGCGAACCCGACTCTGGGTTGCCGTTCGGTGACCGTGTCGGCGCCCACTCCCACCGTCAACCACGCGCCGATAGGGAACTTCGAGTCGATCGGAGCCTCGGCGACATCGCTCACCATCGCCGGGTGGGCCATCGATCCCAATGTGACGACCCCGATCGAGGTCCACGTGTACGTGAATGGTGTGGGCAAGGGCTACACCGCAGATGTGTCGCGGCCGGACGTCGCGGCGGCGTATCCGGGGTACGGCGATCGGCACGGCTTCGTGGTCCAGGTGCCGGCCTCGACGGGGACGCACCAGGTCTGCGTGTACGCGATCGACAGCGCCGGCGGGGCGAACCCGACCTTGGGCTGTCGCTCCGTCACCGTGTCGGCGCCGGCACCCGCGGCCAACAGGGCACCGTTCGGGAACTTCGAGGCGGTGTCCGTCGCATCGGGCGCGCTGACCGTCTCGGGCTGGGCGATCGATCCCGACACCACGGCCCCGATCGCCGTGCACGTCTACGTCGACGGCACGGGGCGGGCCTTCAACGCCAACCTCTCACGTCCGGATGTCGCGGCGGCCCACCCTGCATCGGGTGATGCTCACGGGTTCGTCGCGACGATGCCGGCTTCCCCCGGCGCACATCGCGTCTGCGTCTACGCGATCGACAGCGCCGCAGGGGTGAATCCTGCTCTCGGTTGCCGCGATGTCACCGTGCCCTAGGCGCAGCCGCCGGGGACGGTGCGCACGCGCCGATGCCGGAGAGCCTGCGCGCCGAGGAGATCGAGCCTGAGCGTCAGTGCCTGCACAGAGAACCCCCACGGGCGACGAACGTCGCCGGTGGGGGTTCCTCGTTCTCCCGACGGGAGACGTCAGACGGTGAGGTACTTCCGCAGACTGGCCGAGGCGTCGGCCGGTTCGAAGCCCGTCGCCCGGATCTTGGTCAGGTCGAGCACGCTGTTGCGCGGCCGCGGTGCGACCGGCCCCGCAGCTGCGGCGAAGTACTCCTCGGTGCTCACCCCGGTGACGCGCGAGGGGTCGTGGCCGGTGAGCTCGAAGACCTGGCCGGCGATGGCAGCCCACGTCGTGGGCTCGCCTTCGCCGGTGACGTTGTAGGTGCCGAACGCGGGACCGGAGCGAAGGAGGTGGGCGATGGCCCGCGCGATCTCCGAGGTGAAGGTGAGCCGACCGCGCTGATCGTCGACGACCTTGGGGTCGATTCCGCGCTCCGCCAGCGACGCCATGGTGCCGACGAAGTTCTTGCCGTCACCGATGACCCAGCTGGTGCGGATGATGTAATGCCGGGGCGTGGTCGCTGCCGCCGCATCGCCCGCAGCCTTCGTCTGGCCGTAGACGCCCAGCGGTGCCAGGGCGTCGTCCTCCGTGTAGGCCGTGCTGCTGCTCCCGTCGAAGACGTAGTCGCTCGACACGTGGACGAGGGTGAGTCCGTTCGACGTGGCGATGCGAGCCAGAGCGGCCACGGCGGTCGCATTCGCGGCCCACGCGTCCTTTCGGCCGGCGGGCGTCTCCGCCGCGTCCACCGCGGTGTACGCGCCTGCGTTGATGATGACGCCGTAGTCGCGCCAGCGGCGAGCCGACTCGGCATCGCCGGCGGTGAGATCGAACTCCGCCCGCGTCGCGTACTCGATGTGCCCCGCGTCCCCGAGCTCTGCGCGAAGCGCGCGCCCCAGCTGGCCGCCGGCCCCCAGGACCAGGATCTTCCGGGGCGGCACGGGAGCGACATCGGCCAGCCTCGGGTGGGCGAGGTCCTTCGGCGAGATCTCGACGTCGCTCAGGGGAATGGGCCACGCGATCGCAGCAGTCTCGTCTGCGAGGTTGAGGAAGGCGTACTCGGCGTCCGGCGACCAATGGTCGTTGACGAGATAGGTGTACGCGGTGTTCTCTTCGAGCGTCTGATAGGAGTTGCCGACGCCCCGGGGGACGAAGATCGCCTTCGAGGGGTCGAGCTCGACCGTGAAGGTCGCGCCGAAGCTGGGTCCCTCTCGGAGATCCACCCACGCGCCGAAGATGCGGCCGGTGGCCACCGACACCCATTTGTCCCACGGCTCGGCGTGGATGCCTCGCGTGGTTCCCACGGCGTCGTTGAACGAGATGTTGTTCTGCACCGGTCCGAAATCCGGAAGACCGAGCGCCGTCATCTTCTCGCGCTGCCAGTTCTCCTTGAACCATCCGCGCGAGTCGCCGTGAACCGGCAGGTCGTACACGACCAGGCCGGGGATGTTCGTCTCGAACCGGGCGAGCGCCTTGCCGAAGTCCTCCATCACTGGCCATTCGACGCGTAGAAGGCTTCGACGCCGTCCTTGGCCGGCGACCACCAGTCCTCATTCGCGCGGTACCAGTCGATGGTGGCGGCGAGGCCGTCTTCGAAGCCGCCGTACGCGGGCGCCCAGCCGAGCTCCTCACGCAGCTTCGTGGAATCGATCGCGTAGCGCAGGTCGTGTCCTGCGCGATCGGTCACGTGGTCGTACGCGTCGCGCGGCATCCCCATCAGGTGGAGGATCAGCTCGACGACGTCCTTGTTGTTCCTCTCGCCGTCGGCTCCGATCAGATACGTCTCGCCGATCACGCCCTTGTCGAGGATCGTCAGCACCGCCGACGAGTGGTCGTCGGCGTGGATCCAGTCGCGGACGTTCTCGCCCGCACCGTAGAGCTTGGGACGGATGCCGCGGATGACGTTGGTGATCTGGCGCGGGATGAACTTCTCGACGTGCTGGTAGGGACCGTAGTTGTTCGAGCAGTTCGAGATGGTGGCACGGACGCCGAACGAGCGCACCCAGGCGCGCACCAGCAGGTCGCTGCCGGCCTTCGTGGAGGAGTACGGCGACGACGGGTTGTAGGGCGTCTGCTCCGTGAAGCGCTCGGGGTCGTCCAGTTCGAGGTCGCCGTAGACCTCGTCCGTCGAGATGTGGTGCAGGCGCCGGTCGTGCTTGCGAGCCGCTTCGAGCAGCGTGTAGGTGCCGATGATGTTCGTGTCGAGGAACGGGCGCGGATCGTGCAGCGAGTTGTCGTTGTGGGACTCCGCGGCGTAGTGCACGACGGCATCCACCTGGGAGAACAGCTCGTCCACGAGCGGCGCGTCGGCGATGTCGCCCTGTACGAAGGTGAAGCGGTCCGCGGGCAGCCCGCCCAGTGAGGCGCGGTTGCCGGCGTAGGTCAGCTTGTCGAGGACCATGACGTGGTCATCGGTGTGCTCGAGAACGTGGTGCACGAAGTTCGAGCCGATGAAGCCGGCGCCACCAGTGACGAGGAGTCTGCGCATCAGACCAGGATACCGGGCGGTCGCGGGCACCCAGGTTTGCCGCAGTTCCGCACATGCCGGAGACTAGAGGCATGCGTGGCATCATCCTGGCGGGCGGCACGGGTTCGCGACTTCACCCCATCACCCTCGGAATCTCGAAGCAGCTCGTGCCCGTGTACGACAAGCCGATGATCTATTACCCGCTGTCGACGCTGATCCTCGCGGGCATCCGCGACATCCTGGTCATCACCACCCCCCAGGACTCCGACCAGTTCCAGCGACTGCTCGGCGACGGCTCGCGATTCGGCGTGTCGATCACCTACAAGACGCAGCCCTCCCCGGACGGGCTGGCGCAGGCGTTCATCCTGGGCGAGGACCACATCGGCGACGACACCGCTGCTCTCGTGCTGGGCGACAACATCTTCTACGGGCAGGGCATGGGCACGCGCCTGCGCCAGTACGCGGACATCGATGGCGGAGTCGTCTTCGGGTACTGGGTCGACGATCCGACCGCGTACGGTGTCGTCGAGTTCGATGGCTCGGGCAACGTGGTGTCTCTCGAGGAGAAGCCCACGCAGCCGAAGAGCAACTACGCCGTTCCCGGTCTGTACTTCTACGACAACGATGTCGTCGAGATCGCCAAGAGCCTCAAGCCCTCGCCCCGAGGCGAGCTCGAGATCACCGACGTGAACAAGGTCTACCTCGAGCGCGGCGACCTCAAGGTCGAGCTGCTCCCGCGCGGCACGGCGTGGCTCGACACCGGGACCTTCGATTCGCTCAGTGAGGCGACGGACTTCATCCGCACGGTCGAGAAGCGCCAGGGGCTGTCGATCGGCTGCCCCGAGGAAGTCGCCTGGCGCATGGGCTTCCTGACCGACGAAGAACTCCGGAAGCGTGCCGAACCGCTCGTCAAGAGCGGCTACGGCGCGTACCTGCTCAAGGCGCTGCAGCAGGGCACGAGCTGAGGGCGCCGGACGGACCGATGATCGTCGACTCACGCAGCGAATCGGATCCTGGCGCAGAGACCACGAGGCTCGTGGTCTACGCGATCTCCCGCGGGGGTGATCGCGTGGACGACTACATCCTTCACGCGCTCGCGGCGCTGCGCCCTCACGCGACGCGCCTGGTCGCCGTCGTCCCCTCCGACGCGAGCGGCGTCGTGACCGCCGTGCTGGCCCAGACCTGCGACGACGTCCGGGTGAGCGACTCGTCGCGATTCGATCCCGTCGACTACGCGGCAGCGGTTCGGGCATCGACGAGTTCGGGCCCGTTCGACGAGGTTGTCCTCACCGGGGACTCGTGGTTCGGGCCGATCTCGGACTTCGCGCCCGTCCTGCGCAGGATGGCGGACGTCGCGTGCGCGGCCTGGGCGATGGTCGAGAACGCGGCAGGCATGCCGACGACCTTCCCGGAGGCCGGATTCGAGCACCAGACGCTGCCGTGGGCGTGGACGGTGCTGCGCACCGAGGTCTTCGCTTCCGGGGCGTGGGCCTCGTACTGGCGCGCACCGTCGAGGGTTGCCGACGCGCAGGAGGAATCCCGGTTCCTCGAGCATCTCGCCGGCGGTGGCGCGTCGATCGCCTTCGCGTTCCCCGCCGCGGACTTCGCCTCTGCCGACCCGGGGCTGTTCTCGTCGTCTCTCCTGCTCGAGGCCGGATGCCCGTTCCTGCTGCGCACCCTGTTCCTCCAATACCCGCCCCACCTCGATCGATTCGCCGTCATCGGGCGGGAGATCCTCGCGCAGGTCGACGACCTCGGCTTTCCGATGCCGCTCATCTGGCAGAATCTCGCGCGCACCGTGCAGCCGAAGGCGCTGTACGCGATCGGGGGCATGCTGGAGGTGCTGCCCGACGTCGATCTCGGCTACGACCCCGATCGCCCGTTCCGCATCGCGGTGATCGTGCACGCGAGCGACGTCGACAACGTGCCCGAGGTCTTCGCCCGCCTCTCGAATCTGCCCACCGCCTACGACCTGTACGTCACGACGACGGACGGCAAGCGCGCAGAGAAGCTGCAGCGCATGCTCGAACGACGCGAGGATGCGAACCTCGCGTCTGTCGACGTGCGTGTCACGCCCTCCAACCGTGGGCGAGACATGAGCGACTTCTTCGTGGGATGCCGGGACGTGCTTCTCAGCGGCGAATACGACCTGGTGATCAAGGCCCACTCGCGCCGCACGCGGGACAAGACCGTGAACGTGCGCAGGTACTTCCGGCGCTACCAGTACGACAATCTGCTTCACAGCCCCGGATACGTCGCGAATCTGCTCGCGATGTTCCAACGCGAGCCCGGCCTCGGCGTGGTGTTCCCGCCGATGATGCACATCGGCTACTCGATCATGGGGAACGCCTGGGGCGGGCTTCGCGACACGGCGGAGACGCTCGCCCGGGATCTCGGCATCAGCGTCCCGTTCGACAAGATCTCGCCTCTGGCGCCCTTCGGGGGGATGTGGATCGGACGGCCGGAGGCCCTCGCCCCGCTGACGGCCAGGCGTTGGCAGTTCCGGGACTACGGCAAGCGGACGGGGCAGTCCTATCGGAACCTCGCGCGCGTGCAGGAGCGGCTCATCGCCTACGCGGGAGCAGAGCTGGGCTACCACACCCGGACGGCGCTCACGCGTGAGCATGCGGCGATCAGCCACACGATGCTCGAATCGAAGGTCGACGGTCTCTTCGCCAACACGAGGGGATGGCCGGTCGAGCAGATCGCCCTCATGCAGCGCGCGGGGGACGCCGGCCACCTGGGCACGGTCGCGCTCGCACGCATGTACATCCGACTCAATCACCCGCGGCTCTCGCGGATCACGATGCCGCTGTTCGAGATGGCGCTGCGGGCCGTGGTGGTGCTCAAATACGGCCGTCGCGGAGTGCACATCTTCACGTCGGTCATGACGGGTCGAACGCCGGAGGGCCGACGATGAAGACCGCAGAGCTGATCACGTTCCCGACGAAGGACGCGGCGGAGTTCCCCGACGGCGGCCGTCGCCTGCTCGTCTACGTCGTCTACGACGTGCGGGGCGACGTCGAGGAGTACATCCCCTACGCGCTGTCGCACCTGCGCGAGCACTGCGCCACGGTCCTCGTCGTGGTGAACGGGGTGCTCACCGACCTCGGCAGATCGCGACTGGAACCCGTCTCCGACCAGATCATCGTGCGCGAGAACCGCGGATACGACATCTGGGGGTACAAGGCGGGACTGGACGCCGTCGGCGAGTCCATCGCCGACTACGACGAGGTTCTTCTGGCCAACGACACGTGGTTCGGCCCGGTCCGACCCTTCGGGCCGATGTTCGAACGGATGGATCGCAGCGCCCTGCACTTCTGGGGCATGACGGACCACGTGCGGGTCGAGCCCAATCCCTTCACCAACACGGGCTATCTGCCCTACCACCTGCAGTCCTACTGGGTGGCCGTGCGGCGCGACATGTTCCTCTCGGAGGACTGGCTCGCCTACTGGCGCGACCTTCCGCAGATGGACACGTACGCGGACGCCGTCGTGAAGCACGAGGGCATCTTCACCGAGCACTTCACCGACCTGGGCTATGTCGGCGAGGTAGCCTTCCCGACTCTCACGGACCGCGTCGAGAACCACGCCGTGCTGTACGCGGAGCAGCTCATCCGCGCGGGATGCCCCACGCTCAAGCGGCGGCCGTTCTTCCAGTGGCCGGCGTATCTCGACCACCTGGCGGTCATCGGCCGGTGGACGCTCGAAGCAGTCGAGGAGTTCGGCTATCCGATCGACCTGGTCTATGCGGACCTGGCGCGCAACGTCGAGCCGCGCACGCTCAACGCGGATGCCGCGATGCTCGAGGTGCTTCCCGACGAGCCGGTCGACTACGACCCCGACTCGCCGCAGCGCATCCTCGTCCTCGCCCACGTCTTCTACCCGGAGATGACCGATGAGATCCTCGACCGCGCGGACTTCCTGCCGGGCGACTACGACCTCGTCATCACCACGCCTGACGACGAACGCGCCGAACGTATCCGCAGCGCGCTCGCCGCGCGCGAGCCGCGAGGCGCCGCAGAGGTACGGGTCGTAGCATCCAACAACGGCCGCGACCAGGCCGCATTCCTGATCGGATGCCGCGACCTGCTGCTGAGCGGCGATCATGACCTGGTCGTGAAACTCCACTCGAAGAAGACGCCGCAGGACGCCTACAACGTCGGGCAGCATTTCAAGCGGCAGCAGTTCACCAACCTGCTGAACAGCCCCGGCTACGCCGCCAACCTGGTCGGTCTCTTCCAGCGCGAGCGCGGGCTCGGCCTGGTGTTCCCGCCGACGATCCACCTCGGCTACCCGAGCCTCGGTCATGGCTGGTGGGCCAACAAGCCGCCTTTCCGGACGCTCGCCGCTGAGCTCGGCATTCGCGTACCCGTCGACGAGGTGTCGCCCCTCGCGCCCTTCGGCTCGATGTTCGTCGCACGCCCGGAGGCACTGCGCATCCTCGTCGCACACGAGTGGACGTATGAGCAGTTCGGCGGGGTCGAGGCGTATCAGGACGGCGGTCTGGCGCATGTCCTGGAGCGCATGCCGGTGTACGCGGCGGGGGAGCTGGGGTTCCACAGCCGCACGGTGGCCAATCGCGAGTATCTCGGCTCGAGCTACGCGGCGCTCGATTACAACTTCGACCAGTTCTCGAGCACGCTGCACGACAGCACCATGCAACAGATCCAGCTGCTGAACGCCGCGGGACCCATGGAGTATGGAACGCTGACCGACTTCGCACGCATGTTCGCGCGACTGCGCCGACCGGCATCCGAGGCGGCGCTGGTCGCCGCGGCGGAGCGGATCCTGCGCGTCCGCAGCGCGCTCGGACGCGTAAGGTCTGCGGTCCGCCGCCGGCTCCCTCATCGCTGAACTGCGCAGCGATGCCCCCCGGTTAGGATTGTCCAGTTATGCCCGATTTCATCCCCGCCGCTGAAGCGCGCTTCGCCCGGCTCTCCGCGCTGCCGATGCGCAGCGTCGGCTCGCTCGGGTCTGGTCTGGACGGCTTCGTACGGCCGGTCCGCGAGATCTTCGCCCATCGTGAGATGCTCGGACTCCTGGTCCGGCGCGATCTGAAGGCGAAGTACAAGGACTCCGCTCTGGGGTTCCTCTGGGCGCTGGCCCGCCCCCTGGTGCAGCTGGCCATCTACTACGTGGTGCTCGGCCACTTCCTGCAGGCGGCGCGGGGGATCCCTGACTTCGCTGTCTACGTGTTCGCGGGTCTGACGGCGATGGGGCTGTTCCAAGAGATCGCGGTGGGTGGCACCGGTTCGATCATCGCGAACGCCGGCCTCGTCAAGAAGGTCTACATGCCGCGCGAGGTGTTCCCCCTCGCCAGCACAGGCTCGGCCCTGTTCAACTTCGGCGTACAGATCGTGGTCCTCCTGCTGGCGACACTGCTGGTCGGCAAGCCGCCGTTCCACTGGGAGTTCTTCTACGCCGTTCCGTCCCTCGCGGTGCTGCTGGTCTACGGGTTGGCGTTCGCCCTGCTGTGCTCGGCGCTCAACGTCTACCTGCGAGACATGCAGTACCTCGTCGAGGTGGCGACGTTGCTGCTCTTCTGGATGTCGCCCGTGGTGTATTCATGGCAGATGGTGGCGTCGATCATCACCAATCCCGTCCTGCTCGACATCTACACCAACAACCCGCTCACGCTCGCGGTCCTCGGGTTCCAGGAAGCGTTCTGGGTTGCCGGCGGTGATGTCGAGCAGCCGTCGAACCTGCTGTTGCGGCTGCTGATCGCCCTGGTGATCGGCCTCGTGCTGCTGCTGCTCAGTCACCGTGTCTTCCTGCGGCTGCAGGGCGACTTCGCCCAGGAGCTGTGAGAATGACGACCCCCCGCGCCGCATCCGGTTCATCGCGCCCCGAGGTCGTGCGGATCTCGAACGTCTCGAAGAGGTTCACCGTCCGCAAGGACTCCTCTCTCAAGGAGCGTGTGATCACGCTCGGGCGTGCCGGGCGTGCGCACAAGCAGGACTTCTGGGCTCTCAGCGACGTCAGTCTCGACATCCGGGCAGGCAACACGATCGGACTCATCGGGCACAACGGGTCCGGCAAGAGCACGCTGTTGAAGGTGATCGGCGGCATCATCCAGCCGACCTCCGGAACCGTCGAGCAACGCGGTCGCATCGCGGCGCTGCTCGAACTCGGCGCCGGATTCCACCCCGACCTCACGGGTCGAGAGAACGTCTTCCTGAACGCCTCGGTCCTCGGCCTCACCGCTGAGGAGACCGCCGCCCAGTTCGACGCGATCCTCGAGTTCTCGGGGGTCGGCGAGTTCATCGACACGCAGATCAAGTTCTACTCGTCGGGCATGTACGTGCGGCTCGCATTCGCGATCGCGGTGCACACCGATCCCGACATCCTCCTGGTCGACGAGGTGCTCGCCGTCGGCGACGAGCAGTTCCAGCGCAAGTGCCTCGACAAGATCAGCGAGTTCCAGGCGGAAGGGCGCACGATCATCATCGTGAGCCACGCGCTCGACCAGATCGCGGCGCTGTGCGATCGCGTCGTGGTGATGAACCGTGGCCAGATGGTGTTCGACGGCATTCCGGTCACGGCGATCGAGCGCTTCCGCGAGCTCCTGGCGAACAACGCGGTCGGCGAGGCGCGCCCTGACGAAGTGAGCACGGGTATCGCGATCCAGCGGATCGAGATGATGGGCGCCGCAGGTGACGTGAAGCACGACTTCGCGCTCGGCGAGTCCTTCATGATGCGCTTGCACGTGAAGTCCTACGTGCCGATCGAGGAATGGGCGATCGGCTTCAGCATCGACACGGCCATGGGGCAGATGGCCTTGGCCTCCAACACAGACCTGCTGGGCCAGCGGCTGGCGACGATCGACGGCGAGGCGACGTTCGACGTCGTCGTGGACGGGGCGCAGCTCAGCCCCGGACGTTATGTCGTCAACGCCAACGTCTCCGGCATCAGCGTGAGCGCCTCGCACTCGCTCATGCAGGGCGCGCAATTCACCATCGACGGCACGCCCACGACCATCGGGCCCGTCGCTGCCGCGATCCGCATCGACGAGAGATAGCGGATGCCGGCGGCCTCACGCTCGCGCTGCCTCCAGCGCATCCTGTTCCCCGCCGCGGGCGACGAGGACGCCGCCGCGCTGTACCTGCGGATCACGCGGGGCACCGCCACCTGGACGCGGACGAGCCTCGACGTGGCGCCGGGGTCGACGGTCTCCCTGAGCACCTACTTCGCCGCCTTCCCGGCCGCTTACTGGCAGGCGCACACCCGGGTCGCCTCCGTCGCTGTGACGGGGGAGATCCTGGGGTCCGGCGTCGTGCGCGTGTGCGCCGCCGATGAGACGACCGGCCGCCGCGTGCTGTGGAGCGGCGTGGTGAGCGGGAACTTCACCCGCGACATCCCGCTGGAGGACGGCACGTGGTTCTGGTTGGAGCTCGAGGCCGGCGATCAGCCGCTGGAGCTGCGCGATGCGCAATGGTGCGCGGACGAGGCACCGGTCGACGCGGCCTGCGTGTGCATCACGACCCATAACCGCGGCGCGGACTGCGTCGGCGTGCTGGAGCGGCTCGCCTCCGACGACCGTGTGCTCGAGCGCATCGCGCGGGTCATCGTGGTCGATCAGGGCGATCAGCCGTTGCGCGACGCACCGGGCTTCGAGGCGGCCGCGGCGGCGCTCGGGGATCGACTCCGCGTGATCCCGCAGGGCAACCTCGGCGGCTCGGGCGGCTTCAGCAGGGGGATGCTCGAATCACTGGGGGAGGACGCCGACCACGCGCTGCTGCTCGACGACGATGTGCTCCTCGAACCGGAGTCCATCCTGCGCCTGCTGGTCTTCTCGTCCCGTGCACGCGGCGAACTCGTGGTCGGCGCGCAGATGCTGAGTCTCGTGCACCGGACCTCCCTGCACTCGATGGGTGAGCACGTGACGCGCCGCGGCTTCTGGTGGGGGCCGGTGGAACCGGCGATGGCACCCGTCGACCTCGCCATCGCGACGATCGAGAGCACGCCGGGGCTGCGCCGACGCTACGACGTCGACTTCAACGGATGGTGGATGTGCCTCGTCCCGCTGCCTCTCGTCCGCCGCATCGGCGCGTCCCTTCCGCTGTTCCTCAAATGGGATGACGCCGAGTACGGGCTGAGGGCCGCGGAGAACGGAGCTGCGACCGTCTCGCTCCCGGGAGCAGCCCTGTGGCACATGCCGTGGACCGACAAGGACGACGGACTGGACTGGCAGGCCTACTACCAGCTGCGCAACCGTGTGGTCGCGGCCCTGATCCACTCGCGGACCGCGCGTGGCGGCGGCGTCCTGTCGTCGTCGTTCGCCCAGGACGTGAACCACGTGCTGTGCCTGCAGTACGGCTCCGTCGCCGCGCGGCGGGTCGCATTGCGCGACGTGCTGGCCGGACCGGGACACCTGCCTCGCGCCCTGCCCCGACGCACCGCGGACATCCGCGCACTCATGGCCCGCGCGGGTCAGGTCGTCGTGCCCGAGGCTCACCTCCCCGACGCTCGCGGGAACCGCCGGTCGAAGCCGGTCCAGGGACGCGGTGCGGCGGCACGGCGACTCGCGGCCGTCTTCGCGCATCAACTCACGCGCCCTCGCTCGACGCCAGACGCACGGGTCGATGCGTCGTTCACCCGTGCGGAGGGCAAGTGGTGGAACCTCGGCCTCGTCGACAGCGCAACCGTGGCCAGCGCCACGGGCAGCGGTGCCTTCGTCGCGCGACGTGATCGCCGTACCGCGGTCACCCTGCTCAGGGACGGGGTGCTGCTCCGCGTCCGGCTGTGGGTGCGCTGGCCGCGGCTGGCGCGTGAGTACCGGCAGGCGGCACCGGAGCTGAGTTCGCCGAGCGCGTGGAACGCGCAGTTCGCCGGCGAGGTGCCCGGCACGGACACCGCCATCGGCTGACTTCTCGGATCCACGGGGGATTCGCTCGCGCTCGCGGGTGCCCCCTATGCTGTGGGAACCCGAGCAATGGAGCAAGGCGACATGAAATCGTCCGTAGATGTCGGTACCGCCGAGCGTGAAGGCGCCTCCGCACCCTTCTGGCTCCGCCCGACCTCCTATTGGATGCCCGCGCACTTCCCGATCTCCGCGTGGACGACGCATGGTGCGTTCGCCGCGTGGCTCGTCGACGTGCTGCGCCCACAGCGGATCGTGGAGTTGGGGACGCACTACGGCTATTCGTGCTTCGCGTTCGCGGAGGCGGCGAAGCGCCTGGGGCTGGCGACGACCGTCGATGCGCTGGACAGCTGGGAGGGCGACGACCACGCGGGGCATTACGGCCAGGAGGTGTTCGACGCCGTGCATGCCGTCGTCGAAGCGGACTACCCGGATCGAGTGCGCATGATCCGTGGACTCTTCGCGCAGTCGCGTCATCTGTTCGACGACGCGTCGATCGATGTGCTGCACATCGACGGCCGGCATGGTTACGAGGACGTGGTCGCCGACTACGAAGAGTGGCGGTCCGTCGTCCGCGACGGGGGAGTGATCCTCTTCCATGACATCGCCGAGCACGACAACGGCTTCGGGGTGTGGCGGCTGTGGGAGGAGATCGCCGAGCCGGGGCGCTCTTTCGCGTTCGACCACGGCCACGGACTGGGGGTGCTGGCGATCGGGGAGATCGCCGATCCGCCACTGCGGGAGCTCTTCGAGGCGGATGACGCGACGGCGTCCCGGATCCGGGCGGACTTCGAGCGACTCGGATCGGGGCTCGCGCGACAGTCGTGGCTGGAGACGGTGCCCGCCGACGCCGAGCGCGCGTGGGCGGAAGTACGCCGGCGCGCCGTGCACGAGGACGAGCTTCAGGCGCGCATCGACGCGCTCACCGGCAGCACGAGTTGGCGGCTGACCGCACCGGTCCGCGGGATCGGCCGACTGGTCCGCCGCCGCTGACCCCCGTCAATCGCGCTGCAGGCGCTCGCGACGGGTGAGCATCTTGGACCGGACGAGTGCCGGACCGCCCTGCTTCCAGTAGTGCCGCAAGAGGGCGAGATCCCGGCGGGGACCCCGAGGCATCGCGAGGATCCGCTCGAAGGAGGTGCCGCCCAGCGCACCGGACCGACTCATCACCAGGTCGCGGTCGGGAGCGGGCTGAGGGTTCTGGCAGAACTCCACGAGCGGGCCGAGTGCACGCGACCAGAAGAACTCCTCCCGGACGACGCGGAGATTCGCACGGGCGACGCCGCGGGCCTCCTCATCGCACACCATCTCGACGATGGCCGTCGCGAGCGCGGACGGGTCCTTCGGCGGCACGACGCGTCCGATGCCGCGCTCACGGATGAGGGTGGCGAAGCTGTCGCCGTCGGTGGCGACGATAGGCAGTTCCGCCCACAGATAGTCGAGGATGCGCGTGCGGAACGCGAACCGCGTCTCGGCGTGGAGCTGATGGGTGCTGACGCCGAGGTCGGCGTCCAGCAGGTAGTCCGCGCGCCGCTCATAGTCCACCCACGAGTCGTTGAAGAAGACGGTGCGGTCGATGAGACCGAGTCGTTCAGCGGTTTCGACGGTGTCGGTGAGCGCCTTCATCTCGGGGATGTCGGGATTGAAATGGCGGGCGCTCAGGAAGAACAGCTTGATCTCGGGATGGTCCTCGGCAAGCAGTCCCATCGCCTCGACGAGGGTCGCGGGGTCGAACCAGTTGTAGATGCCGCCGCCCCAGATCAGCACCTTGTCCGTCGCGGCGATGCCGGGCACGGTGCCCTTGATCCCGTGCGCGCGCTGGACGGGCGGCTCTTCCGAGACGCCGAACGGCACGAGCCGCAGGAGCGAGTCGAAGGTGGGGTCCGCGACGTACGTCGTCGGGTTCAGCCGTCCCATCGATGACAGGCCGCCGAGCCAGAGGTCGCGCTGAGCCTCCGATGCGCACAGGAAGCAGTCGGCCCGCGCCAGTTGCTCGTTCAGCAGCGACACGGCCTTGGTGACCTCGTCGGCCCACTCGGCGGGGGGAGCGTACTTGTTCATCTCCAGCTGTTCGAGCTGGAACGGGTCGTAGAGGTCGGCGACCACGATCTTCTGCGTACGCGCGATGCTGGGGAAGGTGCGGAAGGACGTCCCCTGGACGATGATGACGTCTGCCCACTGCTCGTGGTGGCTCATCTGACGGTCGTCCGACTCGCGCACATGCACCGTCTCGAACATCTCGGACGAGCGTTCGATCCGATTCCATGACACGACCCGCACGTCGCACACCGGTGCGAGGGCTTCCGCCATGTTCCAGACACGGATCGCGGGACCCGCCATCCGTTCGCCGATGAGGTCTCCGGTGATGATGAGCACGCGAGTGCGGGTCAGCCCGCCGCTCACGAGGTCGCCCCGACCGTTCCCTCATCGGCACGCACGGCTGCTGAGCCGGGAGTGCTCGACGTGATGTCGGTTGAGGTCTCGTCCGTTGTGCGACCGGATCCGTCGCGGCTCGGGTCGGCATCGATCGCGGGGGGATCGGAGGGGGACATCACCTCCGCCGAGTCTTCGCCGCGCAGCAGCAGGACGAGGAGGATCAGGGCTGCGGCGAACACCACGCTGCCGCCCAGCCAGACGACCATCGGGCTCGGAGCCCACGCCCACCACCACTGCGCGTTCGCGCCCGGATCGGCGGTGAACTCGTCGAGTCCGGTCGTATAGCGCTGGATGTTGACGTGCAGCGCTGCGGAGTTCGCGATCGCCAGCGCAGCGACGACGGCGATCGACCGGAACCCGCGCCATGCGCGAGCGATGTCGGACCTCGCCGAGGCGACGCCGATCGTGATGATCATGAGCGGCATGAGGTAGCGCGGCTGGATGAGTTCGCCGACGAGCATGCGCGACTGGCCGAGGAGCACGACGGGAACGAGCCACATGGCTGCGACCCCGAGTCCGATCGCGATGCCGCGTCGCAGCGACGCGCGGCCGCCACCCACCAGGAACACGCCCCAGAACACCGCGCCGGCGAGGACGGAGACGGTCGCGGGCATCGGAGTGTCCAGCCATCCCAGCCCCCAGCCGCCGAGAGCGCCCATCCACAGGCTGGGTGCCGACAGCAGGTTGGATACATGCTGCGACCCTGACAGCGGGGGACGATCGCTGTCGAGGCCGCCGACGATCGAGGAACCCTGCCACGCGCTGAAGTAGAAGGCGAGGCTCACGATGATCACGATTCCGGCGGCAACCAGCGGGACCAGCGGCGGTCGCTTCGAGCGGACCCCGAGCAGCAGTGCGAGCAGGACACCGAACACGGCGTACACCGCTGAGTCCGCGCGGGCGCCCGCACCGATGATCGTTCCGAAGACGGCGAGCGCTGCCAGCACCCAGCGGCGCCTGCCTTCGGTGAGCAGCGCGCCGTACAGCGTGATCCACACGGTCGCGGCCGACAGCAGCGCCCAGGACGAGGGGTTGGTGGAGCCGTAGATGAACATTCCGAGCGGAACGGCGGTGGCAGCCACTGACAGCACCAGCACCGGCCTCAATCGTCGTGGCAGCGCGAAGAACACGGCGGTGAGAAGTCCGACGGCGAAGGCCGAGTTGGCGAGCTTCATCGCCATGACCGACGCCGCGACGTTGCCGCTCGCGAACACCGACATCGTTCCGTAGAAGACCGGGGGATAGAGACCGTCGACGTTTGCGCGCTTGACCTGGGTCATGCCGTCGGCTTCGCCGTTCCAGCACTCCGCGCTTTCGCCGCCGTGGAATGCGTAGCAGGTCGCCGTCGTCACGGGCGTCGGCACGTAGCGCTTGACCGGGTCGCCGTCGGGGTTCTCGCACAGTCCGTCGCGGCCACCCAGTCCGCACCAGATGGACGCGAGGTGGAAGTCGTCGTCGGGCGTCGCGCCCACCGGCGAGCTGATCGACCATGCGCTGAGCGACAAGAACGCCAGGATCGGAATCAGGATCGCGAGGACCAATCGGCTGCGGGGCGATCGAGTGCGGCGTGTCACTTGAGCATCGTACCCGGAGGGGTGCGCCGGCCCGCTTTCCCAAGGTCCAGCGGCTATTGTTCAGAGGGCGCTTCCGCGGACGAGAGTGCGGCGCGTGAAGGAGAGTACTGGGATGCCCTCATCTGGGGGATCGCGTCGGCGCGCGATCGTGCTTGCGACGTATCTTGTCGTCCTCGTCGCCGCGTGCGTGTGGACCTTCTTCGGTGGGTCCTTGCTGCTGCCGGTCGGACTGGTGCTCCTCCCCGCTCTCGTGCTGCTGCGATCGCGGATGTCGCTCAGCGCGAGTCTCGCCCTGCTGTTCGTCGTCTTCGGATGGGCGGTCCTGGGCGTCATGATCGTCGCGCGCTACACGGGGATCCCCGCTCTGGCCGCGGTGGTCGCCGTTGCCGTCGCGATCGGTGCGTTCTGCGCGATCCGGCTGTACCGCGCGGGCCCTCGCTTCGTTCGCGCGGACGTCGTTGATCTCGGGTTCGCCGCGTTGGGCGGCCTGGTGTGGTGCGGCGTCGTGCTGGCCGCAATCGTCATCCCGGGAGCGACGCCCCTGTCGTGGGCGATGTCCGGAGACGCGGCGAACAACGTGCTCTTCGCGCGCGAGGTACTGCAGCAGGGCGGCGTGGCGCTCGGCGCCGGACAGAACCCCGTGCCGCTCACCGCCGCCCTCATCGCGTTCTTCACCCTCCCCGCCGCCGTCGGCGGTGCGCCGTCCGCGGGGGCTCAGATCACCGCCCTCGCCGAGATGTGGTCGTTCGGGATCGTCGCGGCGTGCGTGCTCTGCGGCGCGCTGGCACTGGCCATCGCCCGCGGTCGGTCGGCCATGGCGCTGGTCGCGGCCGCCGTCGGCTCCGCGCTCCCGCTCAGCTGGATCATGCTTTCGGGACCGGTGACGCTCGGATTCGTGAACTTCCACCTCACCATTGCGCTGCTGGTGGCGAGCCTCATCACGCTGGTGCACGCCGGACGCGCCGCGCTGACATCGCTCGTCACGCTGGCACTCGCGATCGCGCTCACCCTGGCGCTGTGGGCGCCACTGGCGGGGATCCCTGGCGTCGCCTTCCTCGTCCTCGTGATCGTGCATCGCAAGGCGGTCTTCGCGCTGCGACGGGGGCGTCTTGTCATCGCCGTCCTCGCGATCGCCCAGCCGGTGTTGGTCTTCCTGACCTTGTCCGTCCCGGCGCTCATCGGCCAGGGAGATCTTCTCGAGGAAGCGCTGGGCGCCGTCTTCGAGTTCAAGAAGGTCATCGTCCTCGCCGCTCTGCTGCTGGCGGTGGTCTTCGGGCTGCTGCACGCGCGGTTCACGAGGTCGCCGGATCTCGTCTGGATCCTGATCGCGCTGGTGGGCGGCGGCGGCGCCTGCCTCGCCTTCCTGCTGTGGCTGCGGCGCAACCAGGACACGTTGTGGAGCTACTACCAGTTGAAGTTCCTGTGGTTCTTCCTGGCGATGCTGCTTATCGTTGGGGCGGTCGCGGGGCTCACGTTCGCGGCGGCGATCTCTGCACGCGCCGCGTGGTCCGCGTTCGCGGTCGTCGTCGTGCTGTCGACGATCGTGGGTGCGGGGGAATTCGCGCGGGCGACGGTTCCGACGTTCAGCGACGACGTGCAGGCCGTCAAGAGTCCGCTGGCGCGCATTCTGTCCGGGGACTTCTTCTCGGTAGGCGAAGACGATCGAGTGTTCGAGCAGGTCGTCAGGCTCGCCGACTCCGACGAGCGGACGATGCTCTGGCAGTCCACGGATCCCGACGAGGACTCCATCATGTTCTGGGTGGTCCAGCTGTCGTCGCAGGGCGTCGGCGACGTCGCCCTGCGAAAGTACGCCTACTATCACGACGGCGAGTCCATGGACGACCTGTGCACCATCAGGAGACTGATGGGCGCTCCGGTCACCGTCATCACGGCCGACCCCTCCATCGTCGAGCGGGCACAGGAGTCGTGTCCGGCGCTGGGGCCGGTCGAGCTCGTCCAGTGACGTTCCGGACCTACGACAGCCGATTGATAGGATGGGCTCACCATGCCTGAGCACTCCGAGCGCACGCTCATCATCGTGCCCGCATGGAACGAGTCCCGGAATGTCGGGAACACCGTTCGCGAGATCCTCGGCCAGTCCTCCGACTACGACGTCGTCGTCGTCGACGACGGCTCGACCGACGACACCGCTCAGGTCGCACGCGAGGCCGGTGCCCGCGTGCTGGTCCTCCCCTTCAACATGGGCGTCGGCGGGGCCATGCGCACGGGATTCACGTTCGCGCAGAGGCACGGCTACGAGCGCGCGATCCAGGTCGATGCGGACGGCCAGCACAATCCGCGGGACATCCCGCTGGTGCTTGCGGGGCTCGATCTGGCCGACATCTCGATCGGTGCGCGATTCGCACAGGTGGGCGACTACCAGGCGAAGGGGCCGCGACGCTGGGCGATGGTCTTTCTCGCCAGCGTGCTCTCGCGCGTCGCGAAGACCCGTCTGACGGACGTCACGAGCGGGTTCCGCGCGGCGAACCGGCGCGCCATCGACCAGTACGTCCACTACTACCCGGCCGAATACCTCGGTGACACCGTCGACTCGCTCGTCAGCGCCATCCACTCGGGCCTCACGGTGACCCAGGTACCCGTCGCGATGCGTCCCCGGGTGCACGGCAAGCCGAGCCAGAACCCCATCGGGGCCACCGTGTACCTGCTGAGGTCGGTGTTCGCGCTGTCGCTCGCACTCATGCGCGGGAGCCGCCGGACGCTGGAGGTCAGCGCATGATCGTCATCGCGGGCATCGGCCTGGCGTTGCTCGTCCTGGCCCTCATCATCTCGCTCCTGTTGCGCCGCCAGCTGCGTGAGAAGTATGCGACGCTGTGGCTGCTGATCGGGATCGTCATCCTGATCCTGGCGATCTTCCCCGGACTGCTGCTCGGACTCTCCGACGCGCTGGGCGTTGCGGTCCCCTCGAATCTCATCTTCGCTCTGGCCCTCGTGCTGCTGATCGGCGTCGCGCTGCATCTCTCGTGGGAGCTCTCGCAGGCGGAGGACGAGGTGCGTCGCGTCGCCGAGGACGTCGCGATTCTCCGTACCGAGGTCGAGGAGCTCCGTCGCAACGCCGGCCTCGAGCCGGGCACCGGAGGACCGGCGGCGGCGCCCCACGCCGACCCCGTCGCGCCACAGGACGGCGAAGACCGCACGGTTGATGAAGGCTGAAGGAGCCGGCGCCGGACTTCGCGCCATCCTCATCGCCACCGCGGTGGCGGGCATCCTCGGCTACGCCATCCAGCTTCTCGCGCCGGCGCTCCTGCCGGCGGGTTCTGCCTACATCACGTTCTCCATGTACTGGTCGACGCTGTACCTCTGCGTCGCCGCACTGTCGGGTGTGCAGCAGGAGGTCACCCGCGCGGCCCGTCCCGCCGACGCCTCGCCTCCCGACGCCGTCATCCGTGACTTCGCGCTGATCCTCATGGGCGTCGTCGTGACCGCGGTGACGATCGTCGCGCTCGTCGCCGGGTCGGCGGTGTTCCCGGGCCCGACGGCCGCGCTCGCGACCTCCCTCGCCGTCGGCCTCGTCGGCTACGTTCTGGTCGCGGTCCTCGGCGGCGTGCTCTACGGCCTGCGCCTGTGGACCGCTGTCGCATGGCTGACCATCATCGACGCGGTCTGTCGCGCGGTGCTGGTCATCATCGCCTTCGCTGCGGGCTGGCCGGCCGAGTTGGTGGCGGCGGCCGTCTCGGTCCCGTTCGGTCTCGCCTTCCTCGCTGTGTGGCTGGGGATGCGCCGAAGGGTGGTCGGCGCTTTCCGGCTCGATGTCCGGCTGGGGCGCCTGCTCGTGAACACCGGGGGGACGGTCCTGGCCGCGACGGCGATGGGCGTCATGATGAACGGCATGCCGCTGCTGCTCGGGCTTACCGGAGGAGCGACTGATCCGACGATCCTCGCGGGACTGATCCTGACCATCACGCTGACACGCGCCCCGCTGGTCGTTCCGCTGCTCGCTCTGCAGAGCTATCTCATCTCGGTCTTCCGCGACGCCGGTCGCGCGGTGATGCGGCGGATCCTCTCCGCGCTCGCCCTGGCGTTCGTCGCCGTCGGGCTGCTGGCAGCTGTCGCGTGGTTCGTCGGCCCGTGGGTGATCGGGCTGGTATCGCGCGGGCAGTACACGGTGACGTCGGCGATGATGGCGACCGTCACCGTGGGCGCCGGGCTCGTCGGCATGATGTGCGTCACCGGGCCGGCGCTGATCGGTCGCAACAGGCACGTCCCGTACGTCGCGGGATGGGTGGTCGCCGCCGGCCTCACCATCGGCACGATGCTGCTGCCGCTGCCCTTCGAGACGAGACTGACGCTGGCGCTGCTGGTGCCTCCGGCGGTCGGACTGTGTGTTCACGTGGTCGCCGTGTGGCGGCATCCCGAGGTCGAATCGGTGACGCAGCCGGGTATCGCCGTTTAGCGCACCGGTGCGCGATCGTCGATCGTGGCGATGAAGTCGGTGATGGAGCGGCGCCAGCCGATCTCAGGCGTCCAGCCGAATTCGGTCCGCAGGCGCTCTGCCGATCCGGTGATCCGCTCGGGGTCGCCCGGGCGGAGTCGCGCGGCGTCGACCACGATCGGCGGGATGGGGCTCCCCAGATCCTCACTGATCGCGGTGAGGATCTCCCGGCCGGTGCGGCTGTCGCCCGAGGCGACGTTGTACACGAAGCTCTGGCGACGTTCGCTCGACACGATGGCGAGGTACGCACGCGCGACATCCCGCACATCGGTGTAGTCGCGGGCGGTGTCGAGGTTGCCCACGTGGAGCGGTTCGTCGGCACTGAGGGTCTTCAACGCCTGGGCGAGGTCGGGAACAAGGAAGCCGAGGTCTTGGCCGGGGCCGATGTGGTTGAACGGCCGTGCGATGCTGACGTCCATGCCTCGATGGCGGTAGTACGCCGCCTGCGATTCGACGAGCAGCTTCGCGACCGCGTACGGCGAGTTGGCGGAGGTGGGCGACGACTCGTCGATCGGCTCGCCGTCGGCTCGGGGAGCGTAGACCGCTCCGGAGCTCACGATCAGCATCCGGGTCGGATGCCCCGACGCGAGGATCGGCTCGCACATGGCGGTGACCATGCGGCTGTTCGCCTCGATGTACCGCTGCGGGGCGGCGAAGGACGGACCCACCGCCGCCAGGCCGGCGAGGTGGATCACCGCATCCACGGGCGTCGTGACCGGCCACGCGGTGGTCAGGTCAGCCTGCGAGTACTGCGACAGCATCGGGGCGATCTCGGCGGGTGGTGCCTGCTCCCGTCCGATGGCCCACACGTCGTACCCCGCTTCGTGCGCGAGGCGGACGACATGCCGGCCGACGAAGCCGGTGGCACCGGTGACCGCCAGCGTGGGCGCCGTCATGCCGACGGCCCGGCTCCGTCGCCCTGCTGCACGCGGATGTCGTGGGCCACCATGCGAGACACAAGGCCCGGGAAGTCGACGTCGCGACGCCAGCCGAGTTCGGTCTCGGCCTTCGCGGGGTCGCCGAGCAGGATGTCGACTTCCGCCGGTCGCAGGAACGCGGGATTCTGCTTCACGAGCGGTCGCCAGTCCTCGATGCCGACCTCGGCGAACGCCAGCGTGAGGAAGTCCTCGATCGAGTGGGTCTCGCCGGTGGCGAGCACGAAGTCGTCAGGAGTGTCGTGCTGCAGCATCTGCCACATTCCGCGCACGTAGTCACCGGCGTAGCCCCAGTCGCGCTTGGGCCAGAGGTCGCCGAGTTCGATGTGCGACTGCAGTCCCAGGTGGATGCGGGCGACGGCATCGGTGATCTTGCGGGTGACGAACTCCTTGCCCCGGCGCTCGCCCTCGTGGTTGAAGAGGATGCCGCAGGAGACGAACATCCCGTAGCTCTCGCGGTAGTTCTTCGCGATCCAGTGTCCGTAGAGCTTGGCGACGCCGTACGGGCTGCGGGGGTGGAACAGCGAGTCCTCGGCGTAGCCGTTGCCGGGACGGTTGTAGTCGAGGCCTCCGAACATCTCGCTGGTGGATGCCTGGTAGAACCGGGTCCGTTCGGTACGACCGGTGATCCGCAGCGCCTCGAGGAGGTTGAGGACGCCCTTGCCGGTCACGTCCGCGGTGAGCGTGGGGTTCGTGAACGAGAAGCCGACGTGGCTGACGGCGGCGAGGTTGTAGACCTCGTCGGGGTCGGAGCGCTCCACGGCCCGCACCAGTGACGCGGGGTCGGTCAGGTCGCCCTCGATGAGTGCGACCTCGGGGAACTCTGCCTCCACCGCGGCCTTGCGGGGGTTGTTCTGCCCGCGCACGAGGCCGAACACCTCGTAGCCCTCGGCGAGCAGCAGCTCCGCGAGATGCCCGCCGTCCTGCCCGGTGATGCCGGTGACGAGTGCACGCTTGCTGGTTGACATGTCTGTCCTCTTTTCGTTTCGAGGGCGGGGATCGGGGAGTTCGTGAAGGACGGCCGACTCAGCTCGCGAGGGCGAGCTCGAAGACAGCGAGCGTCTCGCGCGCTGTCCGCTCCCAGGTGAAGCGGCGTTCCTGTGCGTAGCCATCGGTCGTCATCTTCGCCTGCAGGTCGGCGTCGCTCACGACCTCGTCGATGACCTTGGCGAGAGCCGGGATGTCCTGTGTCGGGAAGAAGCGCGCGGCGTCGCCTCCGACGTAGCGGTGCACGTCGATGTCGCTCAGCAGCACGGGCACACCGGCGCCCATGGCTTCGAGCGTCGGCAGTGAGAACCCTTCGGCGAGCGACGGGATCGCGAGCGCGGTCGCGGTCGAGTACAGATGCGCAACCTCCTCGTCACTCACCCAGCCACGGAGCTCGACCCACTGTCCCACGCCGAGCTCCTCGACGAGCGGCGCCAGCGGGTCGTCGCCGCGACCGCCCGTGATGACCACGCGGGGGCGACGCTCCGGCGGGAGCAGCGAGATCGCCTGGGGGAGCGACCCCCAGTTCTTGTGGGGCCGGCGGTTGCCCATCGCGATGATCAGCGGTCCCTCCGAACCGGCGAGCGAGCGATCGACGCCTTCGGGGTGTCCGCCGGCGAGGGGCACGACATGCACACGCGCGGGATCCACGGAGAGGTATTTGTGGATCTCGGACTCCGACCCGGGACTGTCCGTGATGATGTGCGAGGCGTTCTTGGCGACCTGGCGCTCCATCCACTTCACCGGCTCGGTGTACAGCGGCGTCGACATGAACTCCGGGTGGCTCCAGTAGAGCATGTCGTGCATCGTGACGACGGTCGGCATATCGGTGCGACGAGGACCGAGGGTTGCCGGCGAGTGGATGAGGTCGACGCCCAGCTTCCGTGCCTGGCGTGCGACCGAGAAGAGCTCGCCGTACGCCCAGGCGAAGCGGTTCTCGCCGCTGATGCCCGAGTCGATCGCCTCGCCCGGGAACCAGGACCGGTCCAGCGCGTAGCCCTCGGTGCTGAAGTACCCGATGAACTCCCACGTCGGCGCGAGTTCGCCCAGCCGGCGGTAGAGCTCGCGTGCGTAGACCTCCATGCCGCCCTTGGTGCCCGAGTACGAGAGGAGGTCGACGAGCACGCGAGGCATGGGGAGGATTCTACCAATCGGGATGCCGCGGCCCGAGGCTGCGGGAAGAGGGCGAAGCGGTGTCAGGGGGCGGCGTCGGCAGCCGGTGCCGTGGCGACGGCGGCGGTGCGCGCCTTCTGCGATCGTCGGGTGGCGCGCATGACGGGGCGCTCGATCAGCAGCCAGCTGGCGGTGGCGAACACGATCGTCACGAGGACGTTGAGACCCATGAAGACCCAGACGCCCGCGCCGGCGGCGCCGACGAGCATGAGCAACTGGGCGGTCGGCCACGCGTAGATGTAGAAGCCGTATGAGATGTCGTGCTTGGCGATCAGTCGCGGCTGCGGCACGACCGTGCTCAGCCAGAGCAGCCCGTACGCGAGGAAGGGTGCGGCGAGCTGGCCACCGAAGCCGGGGATGAGGAAGATCGGGACGAGTGCGACGATGAGGCTCGCGATCCCGATCCAGCGACGCATGCCCCAGCGCTCGAAGAGCACATAGGCGACCACTCCGCCGAGGAAGTAGGGCAGGAGCTTGAAGAGCAGGGTGAAGTCGCCGTCGAGGCCCAGCTTGGTCCAGAAGCCCATCGTCGCCTGGACGCCGACCGCGCACACCCACAGCGCGACGGGGAACCACACGGTGCGGCGGAAGATCGCCAGGAAGCCGAGCGTCCAGACGATGATGTAGCAGAAGAACTCGTAGTACAGCGTCCACAGCGAGCCGTTCCAGGCGCCGGCGTAGGGCACGGTCTGCAGCGTCCACGAGATCGTGTACGAGTTGACGTGCAGCCCGATGTTGCCCCAGATGTACTCCAGCGGCGTGACCGGGGTGGTCATGAACCCGCTGAGCTCGCCGCGCTCGAGCAGCCCCGCGATCGGGGCGAACACGAGCGCCGTCACCACGAGGACGACGAGGAACGCCGGGTAGATGCGCGCGATGCGATGCACCAGGAAGTCGCCCGTCGAATGACGGAACCTGCTGCCCGTGATGAGGAAGCCGCTCAGGACGAAGAACCCCGCGACCGCCCAGCCTCCGAGGTTCTCACCGTGCAGCATCGGCCCGTGCCCGTTGCCGGTGATGTAGAACGCGTGCGCGAACAGCACCGCCGCCGCGAGGATGAGGCGGAAGAGGTTGAGACTGTTGCGGCTGTGCGGGAACGCGCGACTCGACGTGGGGGCGGTGACCATTACTTGAGCAGGCTCCGCTCGGCCATCTCCTTTAGCGAGCGCTCGTATCCGCTCTCTTCGACGGGTTCCGTCTGCACCCACTCGACGAAGCGGGCGACACCGGTGCGGAAGTCGGTCTGCGGCTCGTACTCGAGCACATCGCGCAGGAGGGAGGTGTCGGCGACGTTGTGGCGGATGTCGCCGAGGCGGTAGTTGCCCGTCACGGTCGTGGGAACGGACGCCCCGAACGCCGCGAACAGGGACTCGACGACCTCGTTGACCGTCGTCGCCACGCCGCTGCCGACATTGATCGTGTGCCCGGCGGCCGACGGCATGGTCGCAGCGCGGAAGGTGGACTCGACGACGTCGTCGATGTAGACGAAGTCCCGGCTCTCGAGGCCGTCCTCGAAGATGTTGATCTCCTTGCCCTGCCGGATGAGGGTGGAGAAGATCGACAGGATGCCCGTGTAAGGGTTCTTGAGCGACTGGCCAGGGCCGTAGACATTCTGATACCGCAGCGCGACCGACTCGACCCCGATGGTGGGGCCGACGGTCATGATGAGGGACTCCTGCATCTGCTTCGTGATGCCGTAGACGGAGGAGGGGTGCAGCTTGGCGGACTCGTCCGTCGCGATCATCGCCACCGGGCCTTCGCCCCGCATGTGCACGTCGAAGTCGCCGTGCGACATGTCGGCGTCCGCGCGGTGCGGCGGATACACGACGCGCCCGTCTTCGGTGCGGTACGCGCCCTCGCCGTAGATCGACCGCGATGAGGCGATGACGAGGCGCTTCACGGAGTGGTCCTCATTGGTGAGGAGGTCCAGCAGCTTCGCGGTGCCGCCCACGTTCGCCTCGACATAGCGGTCGATCTCGTACATCGACTGCCCGGTTCCGGTCTCGGCGGCAAGGTGGACGACGATCCCGGCACCGTCCAGCGCCGTGCGCAGATCGTCGACCGACGTCACAGTGCCCTCGATCACCGTCGCGACACCGTCGAGCGAGCGCAGCAGCGGGGACGTCGTCCGCGGGTCGTCGCCGTGCACCTGGGGGATCAGCGAGTCGAGGACGGTCACCGAGTGCCCCGCGTCTGCGAACCGTCGCGCGAGGCGGGTTCCGATGAAACCTGCACCACCGGTGATGAGCACGTGCTCGGGCATGACGTGATCTCCTGAAGAGAGGACGGACGCGCTCGTTCGGAACGCAGCCCTGGCGTTAGAAGGCGAAGATGTGCGCCAGCGTCGATTGTAGCCCGGTGCCGTTCCCGTGCCGGATGACGCCGGGGAGCTCGGCGACCCCGTGCAGCCGCGACATCACGCGCAGTCGCGCCGTCGTCGCGGTCCTGCGCCACCCCTTGCCGCGGGCCAGCGCGCGCGCCTGGGCGTAATAGGTCCGCTCGTCGCGGAAGCGTCGTCCGTCCAGGAGCGTCTTCTGCGACGCGCTGGCGCCGTGGCGGCGGTAGGAGAAGGAGAGCGTCGGGTTGTAGGCGAGGCATCCACCCTCGAAGGCGATGTCCATCAGCAGCGCCAGATCCTGGATGATCGGCAGCCCCTCGCGGAAATCGATGCGACGCATGGTCTCCGTGCGGAAGGTCAGTGAGGGCCAGTAGAGCCAGTCACCCCTGATGAGGCTCGTCGCCATCGCTTCTCCCCGCAGGACGGCGACGCCGTGCCCGCGCCGCGGGGCGAGGAGGCCGGACTTCACCCGGTCGACGAGCGGGCGGACGACGGTGCCGTGCTCGTCGATCACCTGGACGCCGGGTTGCACGACGTCCGCGTCGGGAACGGTGGCGATCGTCGCGCGAACGACATCGAGGTAGTTGGGGTGGAGGAGGTCGTCACAGCCGAGGATCGTGATGTGCTCGCTCGTCGCGCGCCGAATCGCCTCGCGGTAGTTCTCGGTGATGCCGAGATTCGTCTCGTTGCGGACATACACGACCCGCTCGTCATCGAGGCCGGCGAACCAGTCGGCGACGCTCTCGTCGGGGTACTGGTCGTCGAGGACGATGAGCCGCCAGTCGGGATCCGATTGGTTGAGGACCGACTCGACGGTCAGGTAGAGCAGACCGGGGTCTCCCCAGAAGGGGACGAAGATCTCGTGTGTCATGGCGCGACGAGCCTACGAGATCTGGCTGGGAGTCGGGGAATGCGTCGCCGGCGATCACCGGTCGACGGCACCCGCGTAGACTTCGAGGTCGGCGGTGTGCGGCCGCCGACGTCGAAGACCCCGGTCGCTCGGGAGAAAGCGTGCGCCGTATGGATCTGCTTGTCGTCGGCTCCGGCCTCTTCGGTCTCACCATCGCTGAGCGGGCGGCGGCATCCGGTCGCAAGGTCACGGTCATCGACCGTCGTCCGCACATCGGCGGGAACGCATACAGCGAGGACGACCCCGCTACGGGCATCGAGGTGCACAAGTACGGCGCGCACCTCTTCCACACGTCGAACCCTGGTGTCTGGGAGTACGTCAACCGCTTCACGACGTTCACCGACTACGTGCACCGCGTCTACACGAACCACAAGGGGGTCGTGTTCCCCCTTCCCATCAACCTGGGCACGATCAACCAGTTCTTCCAGGCGGCCTATTCGCCGGAGCAGGCGCGGGCCCTCGTTCACGAGCAGGCCGGTGAGTTCGATGCGAAGGATGCCGCGAACCTCGAGGAGAAGGGCATCGCCCTGATCGGGCGGCCGCTCTACGAGGCCTTCATCCGCGACTACACCGCCAAGCAGTGGCAGACCGATCCGAAGGACCTGCCCGCCGAGGTGATCAGCCGCCTTCCGGTGCGCTACACCTACGACAACCGCTACTTCAACGACACGTGGGAGGGGCTGCCGACCGACGGCTACACGGCCTGGCTGGAGCGGATGGCAGACCATCCCCGCATCGAGGTGAAACTCGACACCGACTTCTTCGACGAGTCGCAGCCGCTCAACAAGAAGGCCACCGTCGGTCAGCTCCCGATCGTCTACACCGGCCCTGTGGATCGCTACTTCGACTACGCCGAGGGCGCCCTTTCGTGGCGCACCATCGACCTCGAGCGGGAAGTGATTCCCGTCGGGGACTTCCAGGGGACCTCGGTCATGAACTACGCCGACTCCGACGTGCCGTACACCCGCATCCACGAATTCCGGCACTTCCACCCCGAGCGCGCCGACCGTTACCCGACGGACAAGACCGTCATCATGCGCGAGTTCTCACGGTTCGCCGAGCGCGGAGACGAGCCGTACTACCCCGTCAACACTCCTCAGGACCGCGACGGTCTGCTCGCCTACCGGGAGTTGGCGAAGGGGGAGAAGGACGTCCTCTTCGGCGGCCGCCTGGGCACCTACCAGTACCTCGATATGCACATGGCCATCGGGTCGGCGCTGTCGATGTGGAACAACCAGCTCGCCTGAGTCCGCGCCCGTAGGATCTTCAGGTGACCACTGCCGCCGTCGGAGCTGCCGGATCCCCGCAGCGCTATCTGCATTCGCTGTGGCTGTTGTCGGCACGCGATCTGCGAGTGCGATACGCGACGAGCGCACTCGGCTACCTGTGGTCGGTGCTCGACCCGCTCGTCATGAGCGCCATCTACTGGTTCGTCTTCACGCAGATCTTCCACCGCACCGTCGGGCACGAGCCGTACATCGTCTTCCTCATCACGGCGCTGCTGCCGTGGGTCTGGTTCAACACTGCGGTGTCCGATTTCACCAAGGCCTTCAGCAAGGACGCCCGGCTCGTGCGATCGACGGCCATTCCCCGTTCGATCTGGGTCAACCGCATCGTCCTGACCAAAGGCGTCGAGTTCCTCTGCTCACTGCCGGTGATCGTGCTCTTCGTCGTCGTCTCGCAGTTCACCGGCACGCCCGCGCAACTCAACTGGGGCATTCTGTGGCTGCCGGTCGCCGTCTTGCTGCAGGTCGTGCTGCTCGTCGGGCTCGGACTGATCGTCGCGCCGCTCTGCGTGATGTACACGGACCTCGAGCGCACGACGCGCCTCATCCTGCGCGCGCTGTTCTACGCGTCGCCCGTCATCTACGGCGTGGAGAATCTCCCGGGTGCGTTCGAGACACTCGCAGCGTTCAATCCGCTCTCCGGCATCTTCGCCCTCTACCGGGTCGGCTTCTTCCCTGAGGAATGGGACTCCTGGGTCATCGGCGTCGGGGCGGTCCTCTGCTTCGCGATACTGGGCCTCGGTGTCTGGGTGTTCCGTCGGCTTGAGCGTCCCGTGCTGAAGGAGCTGTGATGACGGAGGCATCCCTGGCATCCGAACACGCGATCGAGGTGGCGGACCTCGGAGTTCGGTTCCGCCGCAACCGGCGCGGACGCCGCAGCTTCAAGGACCTCTTCGCAGGGTCGCAGCGTCGCGCACGCCCTGGCGAGTTCTGGGCGCTGCGCGACGTGTCGTTCACAGTCGCGCCGGGTGAGTCGATCGGGGTCGTGGGTCGCAACGGCCAGGGCAAGTCGACCCTGTTGAAGCTGGTCGCAGGAGTGCTCCTCCCCGACGAGGGCACTGTGCGAGTCAACGGCGGCGTCGCGCCCCTCATCGAGATCACGGGCGGATTCGTGGGAGATCTCACGGTGCGCGAGAACATCTATCTCACCGCGGGACTGCACGGGATGCCGCGCGCCGAGGTCGCCCGCCGGTTCGACGGCATCCTTGACTTCGCTGAGATCGGCGACTTCGTCGACACCCCGTACAAGCACCTCTCGAACGGAATGAAGGTTCGTCTCGCGTTCTCTGTCGTCTCGGAGCTCGACGAGCCCGTGCTGCTCGTCGACGAGGTGCTCGCGGTCGGCGACAAGGCGTTTCGAGCGAAGTGCTATCAGCGCATCGACGAGCTTCTGGCCGATGGCCGCACGCTGTTCTTCGTCAGCCACAGCGAGGGTGACCTCCGCCGCTTCTGCAAACGCGGCCTCTATCTCGACAAGGGGCGTTTGGCGATGGATGCTGCGATCGAGGACGTTCTCGACCGGTACAACGCCGACTACTCGACGGGTTGAACGCCCGGAGGGCACACCGACTGACCCGCGGACTGCATTCCAGCTCACTCGCCAAGGCCTTGGTCCTCAGGCGGTTTCTGCGGCGCAAGTGCCGCAGAAGTGCGTGCGCCGGCATGAGCACCGCTCTCTCGGGCGCCGGCGGGCCGGCACACGGTGAAGGCGCGTGGCGCTCGGGATAAGATCGCTGATGGCCCGCTTGCGGTAGAGAACGCGCGGGGACACCACCCCCCCAATCGGAAAGGCAAGGCAATGGCCCAGCTTGACATGGAGGCGCCGCCGGCGGCGGGCCTCCAGCGAGTAGGTCAGCGGCCCGCTCTCCTTCCCTACCTAGCCGAGACTTGGCGACGCAGAAGTTTTGCTCTCACGCTCGCGGGGTATCGTCTCACTGCCGATCTGCTGCTCAACCGGTTGGGTGTGCTGTGGATCGTACTGAAACCGCTGTCCGTTGCGCTCGTGTACGGCACGATCTTCCATTTCCTCCTGTCGGGCGCCGCGCGACCTGCGAACTTTCTGCAGTATCTCATCGTCGGTGTTTTCGTTTTCGAGTTCTTCACGGGTTCGTTCAGTCAGGGCGCGAAGGCGATCACTGGCAACGCCAAACTGGTTCAAAGCCTGGGTTTTCCGCGCATTCTCCTGCCCGTGTCTGTCGTCGCCGAGCAGGCGATGAGGATGGTCCCGGTTGTGGTGCTCCTGGGAATCCTCCTGCTCGTGTTCGGCGAGCCACTGGCATGGTCGTGGCTTCTCCTCGTGCCGATTCTTGCGGTGATGGCGGTCTTCAATCTAGGCGTCGCCCTCGTTGTCGCGCGCATGTCAGTCCGAACCCGCGATGTACAGCAGTTCATCCCGATCATCACGCGGATTCTCTTCTACACAAGCGGGATCTTCTTCAGCGTCGATGGCGCGCTGGCCGACTACCCGATCCTCCTCACCGCAGTGCAGCTCATCCCCACGTACGACTTCATCGCGATCTCCCGCGACGTGATGCTGACCGGTTACACCGCGCCTGCCATCGCCTGGGTGGCCGCGCTCGCGTGGGCGACTTTCGGCATCCTGTTCGGGGTCGTCTTCTTCTGGCGCGACGAGGCAAGGTACGGTCTCAGTGACTGAATTCACTACAGGATCGGCCACGACCCCGGGCGTACCGTCGCCGCGCCCGATGATCGTGACCGACGACGCGCACGTTACGTACCGGGTGTACGCCTCGGGCAAGCGCCTGACCGCGCGCGACGCGATGTTCAGCATGAATGCGCTGCGTGGTGGCCGTGCCCTCCATTCCGTTCACGCTCTTCGAGGTGTGAGCTTCACGGCTTCCGAGGGGGAGACGATCGGCGTCGTCGGCCACAACGGGTCGGGGAAATCGACGTTGTTCCGCGCGATGACCGGTCTCATCCCGACCTCGCAAGGATCCATCTGGGCGGCGGACCGCCCCGTGCTGCTGGGCGTGAACGCGGCTCTCGTGCCTGGACTCTCGGGAGAGAACAACATCAAGCTCGGCCTGCTCGCCATGGGCTTCAGCCCCGAGGAGGCGGCCGCGAGCGTCGACGAGATCGCCGACTTCGCGGAACTCAACGAGTTCCTCTACCACCCGATGCGAACGTATTCGTCTGGAATGGCGGCGCGCTTGCGCTTCGCCATCGCGTCGGCGCGGCCTCACTCGATCCTCCTCATCGACGAAGCCCTCTCGGTGGGGGACCGACGCTTCAAGCTCAAGAGTGAAGAGCGGATCCGTGCTCTTCGCGATTCTGCAGGTCTCGTGATGATCGTGAGCCATTCGGCAGGATCACTACGGGATACCTGCGAGCGTGTGCTGTGGATCCATAAGGGAGAATTGGTCGCCGACGGTCAGACTGACGCCGTGATCGACGACTATCTCGCCTGGACGAAGAAGCCCGGCGGAGCAGTGGGAGCCGCAAGCGTGGTACGAGCCAAAGAGTCTCTCTCCAAAGCCGCAGTGCCCGCGGCCACCGCCGTGAGCACGCCGATGGTGGATGCGCCCACGTCGCCTCTCCCGGTGCCTGCGGAGAATGAACAGACCGCATCCCGTCGTGAACGGTTCCGACGAGCGGTTCAGCATAGTCGTCGGCGCCGCGCCGCCGCCGTAGTCGTAACCAGCGCCGCCATACTGGTCGCACTCGGCGCCGTCGCCGCGATCGCCGCTCCGGGTACTACGTCGGAGGTCCCGGAGGTTCGAGTGACTCCGGGTGCGGACGGCGACGCGCCGACGATCGAGAGCTTCACTTCTGGTTCTGCGTCAGCTGTGTGCATCGCTCCAGAAGGCAAGACACAAGTTCCACTGAATTGGACGATCGACGGCGCTTCCCGCGTCGCGATCGCCTCGGCACCGAACGAGATCGACGCGTTCGAGAAGCCACTTCACGACAACTTGCCCACAAGCGTCTCCACGTTCCTCGTGTCGTACCCGTGCGAGGAGGCTTCACGCGCGTACACGCTGATGGCAGAGTCTCCAGACGGCGGACGGGTGAGCACCTTTGTGATCGTGTCGCGGACGATTGCGCGTACCCCTTCCCCCACCCCGACACCGACGGAGATTTCGACGCGGCAGCCTGTCAGAGGGCAGGGCGGTGATGCTGAGAGGGGCGGCAGCTCCGACACCAGCACCGGAGGCGGCACTGACACCGGAGGCAACCCTGACTCTGGGAGCGGGGGAGTCGTGGATCCCGGCCCGGTGCCGGAGCCTAGTTCCCCGCCGACGTCGGAGCCGACGCCAGTACCGACAACGGAGCCGACGCCCGAACCGTCGTCACCGCCGGAGGAGACGCCGCCCCCGCAGCCGACCGACCCTGTACCGACGCCGGCGCCGACGGAGACTCCTGCCGCTCCGTGACCTCATCAGCGCCGTAACCAACGCTTCACGCGCCGCGCGACGCGTGCCACGCCGGGTATTCCGATCAGGGTCGCGCGGACTCGTGCCTTCGCGCCGAAACCACCTCTCGAGCGCGCTCGAGACGCGCCGCGCTCGGCATAGAACGTCATGAGCGCGAGGAGCAGTGCAGAGTCTGCCTGCGTCGGTTCGGGCGAGTATTCGGCGGGCAGTTCGCCAGCGAGGAGTTCAGCGTAGAGACTGCCGAGGTCGGGCTCACGCGCTCGGTGCGAGGCCAGCAGCGAGGCTTTGGACACGGCCACGTAGCGGTCTGGTTCAGCGATGAGCTGTGCGATCTGTCGCGCGAGCGAACCCGCGTCGCCCTGAGGGGCCGTCACAACGCCGCCGTTGTCCCGCAGCAGACTGAACCACGGCAACTCGTACATCGCTACCGGGAGCCCGCGCGACTGAGCCTCGGCGATGGTGAGCGGGTAGCCCTCGATGATGCTTGTGGACACGAAGACGTCTGCGGCGTCGATGGCGTCCAGAAGCGGTGCGCCGTGCAACGGCCCCACAGCGCGGACGCGGTCGTCGATGCCGAGCCGACGCGCATCGGCGTTGAACCGTCGTGCGGTTGTGCCGTCGGAATCCGGACCGATCACCGTCAGGTGAAAGTCCACACCGAGGTCGCACAACTTCTGGGAGACGCTGAGCAGCTCGCTGATCCGTTTTGTCGACTCCTCCAGCCGACCCCACCACGCCAGTGAGACACGACCCAGAGGCGCGGATCGCGGGGCAGGGAATTCCCCAGGGGCGCGCAGCAGGGAAGAGGGCGGATTCGGCATGTAGGCCACATGGCGCACGCTTCGAAGCTTGAAGTAGCTCACATCGAGAGGCGACAGAACGACCAGCAGCGCGAGCGCGCCGCTGTACCGTTCCAGCCGCGTCAATCGATCGGTGCCCTCATAAACGGGGCGGGCGACGAAACTGTGCACCCACCCGATCGTCGCCGCCCCCTCCGACCGCGCCATCAGTGCGAATGCCGGCCAGTGTGGCGTGTGCAGCACTTGGTGGTCGATGACCACGTCGATCGCGTCCGAGCGGCAGAGGTCCGCCCATTCCTCCAGTTGGGCGCTCAGTCCGCGACCACTCAGTTCGACGAATTTCACGCCTGCGGGCAGCGCAGCGCGATCGCTGCCTGGCTTCCGCGCGACGATCACGACACGGTGGCCGTTTTCGGTGAGGTAGCGCGCCTGCGCCAAGAGCACTTCCGTCACGCCGCCGGCCGTCAAAGACGACGTTGCGAGGACAACATTGCGGACGGGCTCCGCGTCCAGAGGCTCATGAGGTGCGAATCGCGCCAGGTCCGTCAGCGTATCCGGATAGAAGCGGGCAGTGGCGCGGAAGACGTCGGAGGGAGACGAGCGCGCATAAACCAGCTCGAGTGCATCTGCGACTACTCGGTCGTCACTGCGAGTGACGACCTGGTGGCACACGTATCCGATGATCGACTGCCGTACCGATTCGTAGGCGCTCAGCAGGAGTCGGCGGTCCGGGTGCCTGCTGGCGAGTGCGTCCACCGCCGGACGGATGCTCTCGACGGAGTCGATCGCGCCTGCGTAGAACTGCGCCCGATCGATGCTGTCGACGCGGTGCCCGCTGCCACCACGCCCGAGGTGATAGCGATAGAGGCGATGGCGCGTCGAGACGTATCGCTCCGCAAGTGCGGCCACCAGGAACGCCAGCGGGAGGTCGTTGACGCGTGACAGCACGAGGTCTTCCGGGAGCATCGCGTATGCGTCCCGCAGGATCCTCGACGTGAACAGGTGGCGCCAAAGCTGCCCCTGCGCAGGCTCGCCCACAGGGAAGAGGCCGCGCAGCACATCCGTCCCGTTGAGAGCGCGGTGGGTCGGTTGGAGCCGCTGTTCGTACGATCCGCCCGTTCGGCCATCCTGCCCGACGACAGTCACGCCGAAACCCACGACGTCGGCGCGAGACCTCCTCGCGTGAGCGATGGCCGTGCGAGCGGCGTTCTTCTCCAGTTCGTCGTCGCCGTCGACGAACAGCACGTGCGAGGCGGCGGCCGCGAGAATACCCGTGCGTCTGGCCTGGAGCGCCGATCGGTTCGTGTCGTGACGAATCAAGCGGACCCTGGAGTCGCGGGCCTGGAAGCGCTCGACGACCTGAACCGTCTGGTCGGTCGAGGCATCATCGACGCAGACCACTTCGATGTCAGGCAGCGTCTGCCCGAGGCAGCTCTCCAGGGTGGCCTCGATGGTCTCCCCGTCGTTGAACAGCGGTACCACGATAGAGAGGAGCGGTGCCGGCGTCATCGGCCGCAATCTTACTCGGCACGCCGGGGTCGACGCGCTCGGGTACCCTGGCGCCATGAAGATCGCCATCGCAGGCACGGGTTATGTGGGCCTGTCGAACGCCGTCATCCTCGCTCAGCATCACGAAGTCATCGCCGTCGATATCGACCCGCGGAAGATCGAGCTCCTCGAACGCCGCATCTCGCCTATTGCGGATGCTGAGCTCGAGGAGTACCTGGCGACGCGCGAACTCGATCTGCGAGCGACCACCGATGCCGCGGACGCCTACTCGGCAGCGGACTTCGTCGTGGTGGCGACCCCGACCAATTACGACGAGGAGTCGAACTACTTCGACACCTCGTCGGTCGAATCCGTCATCGACGTCGTGCTCTCGGTGAATCCCCATGCCGTGATCGTCATCAAGTCCACGGTCCCTGTCGGGTTCACGGCGCGCATGGTCGCGGAACATGTGGGCGCCTCCATCATCTTCTCTCCCGAGTTCCTTCGGGAGGGACGCGCCCTGTACGACAACCTCCACCCGTCGCGGATCGTCGTCGGGGATCGGGGTCCCGCGGGGGAGCGGTTCGCCGGATTGCTGCTCGAGGGGGCGATCGACGTGGATGTGCCGGTGCTGCTGACCGACTCCACCGAGGCCGAGGCGATCAAGCTGTTTGCCAACACGTTTCTGGCGCTGCGCGTCGCGTACTTCAACGAACTCGACACCTATGCGGCGGTGCACGGTCTCGACGCCCGCCAGATCATCGAGGGGGTCGGTCTGGACCCGCGCATCGGTTCGCACTACAACAACCCGTCGTTCGGATACGGCGGATACTGCCTCCCCAAGGACACGAAGCAGCTCCTCGCGAACTATTCGGAGGTCCCCCAGAACCTCATCGCCGCGATCGTGGACGCGAACCGGACGCGCAAGGATTTCGTGGCGTCCGACATCCTCGCCCGCAACCCCACCACCGTCGGCGTCTACCGCCTCGTCATGAAGTCGGAGTCGGACAACTTCCGCGCATCGTCCATTCAAGGAATCATGAAGCGCATCAAGGCCAAGGGCGTCGAGGTGGTGGTCTACGAGCCCGCGCTCGAGGCCGATGACTTCTTCAACTCCGATGTCGTGCGAGACCTCGACGAATTCAAGGCGCGGTGCGACGTCATCATCGCGAACCGCAATGCCGGCGATCTGATCGACGTCGCGGCGAAGGTGTACACGAGGGACATCTACGGACGGGACTGACCCCCTGCCCAGTGCAGTGCGGCTTTCGCGCATGCCTCGCGGCGTCGGATATTCTGTGAATCGTTGAAGGCACGCGGCGGAGAGGGATCTGCGCGATGCCGCGGACGGGCGTCGCTCCAGGCGCTTGAGCAGAGCCGGGGAGATGATGCGACGGGGCAACTCTCGAGTGCGCCGGGCCACGCGACACGTCAAGCCTCGGCGTTCATCGCGTGACTGGCCGGCGCGGTACGCGGGCCGGCTCGTCTACAGCGACCTGGCCGTGATCGCCGCGGTCCTCGTAGCCTTCCGCATCTTCGGAATGCCTCCGTACGCGGTCGAGGTCTCGTGGGTGGATGGACCCACGTTCCCGTACCTCTTCCTCCTGGTGCTCGTCGCCGTGCTGTGGCTGATCGCGCTGAGTGTCTTCGATACCCGCGACAGACACATCGTCGGCAGTGGGACGATCGAGTACGCGCGCATCGCCAACGCGAGCCTCGCCCTGTTCGCCTTCCTGGTGTCTCTGGCCTTCTTCTTCCGCATCGAGGTGTCGCGCCTGCTCCTCCTCGTGGCGCTGCCATTCGGCGCAGTGCTGCTCATCATGTCCCGCTGGATATGGCGGCAGTGGCTTCGCCGGCAACAGAAGAGTTCGAAGTACGTCTATCGCGCCGTCGTGCTCGGAGAGGCGACGAAGGCGGCACATGTCGTCGCGGCCATCCAACGGACGCCCGCGACGGGTTTCGACATCGTCGGCGTCGTGTCGAACGGCCGCAGCGAGCCGTTCATCCGTGGCGTGCCGGTTGTCGGCGGCTTCTCGACGGCAGTGAACGCGATGGATGCGGTCGACGCCGACACCGTCATCGTCGCCGGCTCTGCGGACCTCGACCCGTTGGCGCTGCGGCGCCTCGGCTGGGCTGTCGCAGACCGGGACGCGAACCTCGTGGTCGCCCCCGAGCTCACCGATGTCGCCGGGCCGCGGATCCACTCCCGCGCGGTCGCCGGCCTGCCTCTCGTCCATGTCGACTTCCCGGCACTCGAGGGTTACCGCCGCTTCATCAAGCGCGCCTTCGACATCGTCGGATCGGTTCTCCTCGTACTGATCGCGTCGCCTCTGATGATCGCGACGGCCATTGCCATCCGCATGGAGGGGCCAGGATCGATCCTCTACCGGCAGGTGCGCATCGGCCGCCGCGGGACCCCGTTCGGAATGATCAAGTTCCGTTCGATGACCGCGGACGCCGATGATCAGCTCGCCAGCCTGCTCGATCTGCAGGGGACCAGCGACCGGCCGCTGCACAAGGTGGTCGACGACCCCCGCATCACGCAGGTGGGCCGGTTCATCCGACGGCACTCGATCGACGAACTGCCTCAACTGTTCAACGTGCTGGTGGGCACGATGAGCCTTGTCGGGCCGCGGCCTCAACGTCAAGCCGAGGTGATCCTCTACGACGACGCGGCTGAACGGCGTCTGCTCGTCAAGCCGGGCATGAGCGGGCTCTGGCAGGTCAGTGGGCGTTCCTCGCTGACGTGGGAGGACGCGATCCGCCTCGATCTCTACTACGTCGAGAACTGGTCGTTCATGCAGGACCTCCAGATCCTGTTCCGCACGGTGAAAGCGGTCCTCGTCCCAGGCGACAGCGCCGGGTGAGCGCTTCGCCGCACCACCAATCGTGAGTCCGTCGCGCAAGGGGGCCTGAGAGAGCGCGGCTACCATAGGGGTGGTCTGTGTCCGGTGCGAAAGGAGGGCGGCGCTCAGTGAAGCCTGGCTCCACCCCGAATGACCGCGCCGCGGCGGGTATCACCGTGTCTCTGATCACCGTGACTCACAACAGCGCCGAGACCCTGCGCCGCTGCTGGGGCTCGTCGTCGCTCCCGGAAGGCGTGGAGTGGGTTGTCGTCGACAACGCCTCTGCCGACGCAAGCGCCTCGGTGGCTCGTGAACTCGGCGCGAAGGTGATCGAGGCCGGAGCCAACCTCGGCTTCTCCGCTGCCAACAATCTGGGACTCGATCACGCGCAAGGGGGCTTCATCGGGTTCGTGAATCCCGATGTGGTGGTGGAGTTCGACGAGCTCGCCGGCCTGGCGGCTGTCGCCCGCGAGCGTGGCGCGCTGGTCGCCCCACAGCTGCTCAATGCCGACGGCACCGAGCAGCCGAACGGTCGTGGGTTCCCGCTGCTGATCTCGAAGGTGCGTCATCGACTGCGTGGCGGCGACCCGACCTACCTCCTGCGCTCCGACGACGGAACGCCCCGAGCGGTGTGCTGGGTGATGGGCGCAGCGCTCCTCGGCGATCGTGCCGTCTTCGAGCGGTTGGGCGGCTGGGACGACCGCTTCTTCCTCTATTACGAGGACAAGGACATCGGCCTTCGCGCGTGGAAGGCCGAGGTTCCGGTGCTCCTGGTGCCCACGGCACGATGGAAGCACGGGTGGGCGCGCGAGACGACGTCGCTGCGCTGGGCTCCGTGGCGCCGTGAGATCGCATCGATGACGAAGTTCTACACTCGCTACCCGGAGTTCCTGATCGGGAAGCGAGCGAGTCGGCGGGCCCATCCACTCGCCGCTGCCGGAGTGTACGGTGACGCGACACGGCCAGGACTCGTGGGATGACCGCGCATGAGACCAGGGACAACACGACGCTGATCGCGACGGTGCTCGACGAGGAGCGATCCCTGCCCGCGTTCCTCGCGAGCCTGGAGTCGCAGACCGTCCATCCGGCGGAGATCGTCGTGGTGGATGGAGGATCCAGCGATCAGACAGTCGACCGCCTGCGTGCATGGACTCCGGCCTGCGGTTGCCGCGTGATCGTGCACGCTGCGCCGGGGGCAGGTATCTCGGCCGGGCGGAACCTCGCCATCACGCTCGCGACGAACGAGCAGATGGTGGTCACTGATGCCGGCACTGCGCAGCGAAGCGATTGGTTCGCGATGCTGACCGCGCCGTGGGAGCACGACCCCGATGCAGTGATCGCCGGCTTCTTCGAACCCGCAGGAGACTCCTTCTGGTCTCGGACGATCGCGGCAGTGATCACTCCGACGCGGGAGGAGATCGATCCGAAGACCTTCCAGCCATCGAGCAGGTCTGTCGCATTCCCTCGGGGAGTGTGGCGAGAGGTCGGGGGATACCCGGAATGGCTCGACTACTGCGAAGATCTCGTGTTCGATCTGGCGATCCGCGAGACCGGACGGCAGTTCACGTTCGCACCTGACGCGATCGTCGCATGGGTCGGCAGACCGAACCTCCGGGCGTTCGCGAAGCAGTACTACCGATACGCACGGGGAGACGGCAAGGCCGGCCTCTTCCCGGGACGTCACCGCCTGAGATACGGGGCGTACGCCTTCGCACTGATCGCATGGTGGATCTCGCCCTGGCTGTTCCTCGTCGGCGCGATCGGCTTCGCCGCTTATGTCCGCACGCCGGTGCGACGGGTCTGGGAACGACGCAGGATGTTCGGCAGACCCGCTACGGCTGGGGCTCTCCTCGCCGCACCGCTTGTCGTCGTCGTGGGCGACGTGGCGAAGATGGCGGGCTACCCTCCAGGGGTCGTGTGGCGCCGTCGCCGCGCGCGCGGAGTTCGCTGACTATGCCCGAAGCATCGCCACCGCGCGTCGTGCTCGTCTGGCGCAACGATGTGCTGCACGGATCCGAGACGTTCATCCGCAATCAGGTCGACGCCACCCGAGGATGGCGAGCCATCCTCGGCGGCGCACGACGATGGGAGTCGGCGCTCTCGGCCCCGACGGACGAGATCCTGTTCGGGAGCGCCCCCATCGAACGCGTGAGGCGCCGGCTCTTCCTCATGACGGGAAGGTCGTCGAGGCTGGACCGACTCATTCGCACCCAGCGCGTGTCGCTCGTCCACGCACATTTCGCAACCAGTGCGACGGCCGTCGCCGGCACCGCGCGCCGATTGGGCCTGCCGTTCGTCGTGACCGTGCACGGCTTCGACGTCACCAACCACGCGATGCGTCGGGGGCGGCGTGGCGCGCGCGACGCGCGGCGGATGCGCCAGGCCCTCCAGGCGGCCAGTCGCGTCGTCGCGGTCTCGGACTTCATCGCGACCCAGACCATCACCGCCTTCGGCGTGGACCCCGAACGTATCCGCGTACTGCCGATCGGGGTTCCGGTTCGCCCGAGCCCGGCGCCGGTCCGGGTGACGAGGGATCTCGCGTTCGTCGGCCGGCTCGTCGACAAGAAGGGCGTGCCCGATCTGCTCGCCGCGCTGTCGCTGCTGGCCGGACGGGGTCTCCGCCCGTCGCTCGCGATCGTCGGGGAAGGGCCGATGCGAGCGGCTCTCGAGGAAGAGGCCGCCTCTCGCGGGCTCTCCGTGGAGTTCCTCGGGCATCTGCCCCCGGACGACGTCGCGCAGGTGCTGCGGGAGTCGAGGGTCTTCGTGGCGCCCTCGCGAACAGCATCCAACGGTGACGCGGAGGGCTTCGGGATGGTCTACCTCGAAGCCGCGCTCGCGGGCATCCCCGCGATCGCATACAGGCACGGCGGCGTTCCGGAGGCGATCGTCGACGGGGTGACCGGTCTCCTCGCGGACGAAGGCGACATCGAGGGCCTCGCCGCCTCCATCGAGACCTTGCTCGCCGATACCGATGTGCGTGCGGAGATGGGGCGCGCCGCCGAGGCGCGCGTGCGCGCGGAGTTCGACATCCGGCCCCGCACCGATGCCCTGGTCGCGCTGTACGACGAAGTGTCGACCGAGGCTGCCGCCACGCCCGCCGGAGTCTCCGATGCCTGAGCGCGATCGGTGCGGGCGTCTGCGTCCACTATTCTCGGGGTGCCGCGGCGAGAGCGAGGAGAAGTGAACGTCGACGTCTCAGTCGTCATACCGACACACGAACGCGCCGATCTCGTCGGACGGGCGATCACCTCGGCGTTCGCTCAGACGGCGCGTCCGGCTCAGGTCATCGTCGTCGATGATGCGCGGGACGCGGAGACGGAACGTGTCGTGCGGGCGCTCATGCAGACGTACGGACCGGCGCTGACATATCTGCCGGCAGAGCCCGGGCCGACCGCCGGCGCATCCGCGTCGCGCAATGCAGGGGTTGCTGTGGCCGCCTACGGGCTGATCGCATTCCTGGACGACGACGACTGGTGGGATGACCGCTACCTCGAGCAGGCGGTCGCGACCCGCGCACTCTCCCACGCCGACGTCGTCGTCACGCCCAGCTGGATGGTCGTGGAAGGGGCACGCGAGGAGTGGGCGCAGCCGTCTCCGCGAGCGTTCGCGAGTTTCCGGCCCGGGGTGACCGGATCCAACGTCCTCATCACGCGCGACGCCTTCGACAGCGTCTCGGGATTCGACACGGGCATGTGGGTCATGAACGATGTCGACTTCTTCGTGCGACTCCGTGAATCGGGTGTGTCGGCCGTCGCCGCGCCCGACCGGCTCGTGTACAACGAAGGGCGCGGCGACGGTCATCTGACCTCGGCGAGCGAGCGTCGTGCGCAGGGCCTGGAGCACTTCCTGGCTGTGCACGGGGGCCGTATGGACAGGAGCGCGGTCCGGCTACTGAAGCGACGCATCCACGCCGCCCGCATCTCGCACGAGTCACCACGGCTCCAGAGGATCCGTCATCAGCTCGGCGTGGTGTGGTTCTCGACGCCTGCGGATGTGAGCGGGACTCTGCGGAGACGACTGCGAGGGCGCGGACGTGCGCACTGATCCGGAGATGGCCGTCGACGTCGTCGTCCTGTGGGTGGACGTGGCCGACAAGGAGTGGCAGCGGCGTCGCGCCGCGGCGTCAGGCCAGGAATCGTCGGGCTATGTGGGGGCGACGAACGAGTGGGACACGCTGCGCTATCTCCTTCGTGGCATCGACCGCCATTGCCCGTGGGTTCGCCGCGTGCATCTGGTGACTCCCGGTCACACGCCGGCATGGCTGGACCCGGAAGCCGGCGTCGCGGTGGTCGACCAGGACTCGATCCTTCCCGCCGGCCATCCGCCGAGCTTCAACTCCATGGCGATCGAGGCGAACCTCGATCGCATTCCCGGCCTTGCCGACCACTTCCTGTACTTCAACGACGACATGCTCGTCGTGAAGCCGACACGGCGCGCGGACGTCTTCCCGCGCGGGCGCCCCGCCGGATTCGCGATCCAGAACGCCGGCACCGGGTCGGGCGCCTGGTCCCACTGGGTCCTGAACGCGGTGGGGATCATCGACCGGGCGTTCGACAAGCGCACCGTCATGCGTCGCCGCCCCTGGCAGTGGTTCTCACCGAGATACGGGCGCTATCTTCTGCGCAACATCGCGCTGCTGCCCTGGAAGTCGTTCACCGGCTTCTTCGAGCCGCACCTGCCGATGGCGCTGGAGCGCCGGACGTTCGCGGAGGTCCGCACGGCTGCGCCGCGAGAGATGGAGCGCACCACCGATGCCACCTTCCGGTCGCTCGACTGCGTCATCCCCTTCGTCTACCGCTACTGGCAGCTGTGCACGGGACGGTTCACCCCTGTCTCACCCGACCGGTACGGACGCTTCTTCGAGATCCGTGCGGACGCCATCGACGCGATCGAGCGTGAGCTTGCGCGTCCCCGGGGACACTTCCTGTGTCTCAATGACAACGGCGACGCCGACGACGCTGAGCTCCGCGCCCGAGTAGGGCACGCGCTCGAGGCCGCCCTTCCCGGTGCGTCGAGGTTCGAGCGCAAGGACGCGGGAGACAGGCCGCGGATCAGCGCTTTCCCATGAGCAACGTGATTGAATCGTGCGGTGTCCGTCCCCTCGTCCCCCTCGCCGACCCGTCGTGAGCGATCGGGCGATGCACGCACCCGTCGCCGCACGTCCCGTCGTCGCTGGATGTGGGTGGGTGGCACCGCGCTCGTCCTGCTCGTCGCCGCCGTCGCCTGGATCGGCATCCGGGGTCTCATGGCGAAGAGCGACCTGGAAGGCGCCCAGAACCAGATCGGCGCGCTGAAGAAGCAGGCGCTCGCCTTCGATGTCGAGGGCGCCGGGGCGACGCTCGATGCGATCGCCGCACACACCAGTCGTGCCGCCGTTCTCACGGGCGACCCGGTGTGGCGGGTCGCCGAGTACATCCCACTCGTCGGACCGAATCTGACGGCAGTGCGCGAGCTCGCCGCGGTGACCGACGAGACGATCGCCGGAGTCGTGCGCCCCCTCCTGTCCGCAGTGTCGGTGATGGACCCCGGCTCGCTCCAGCCCAAGGACGGAGCCATCGATCTGGCTCCGTTCGTCGCGGCCGCCGAACCGGTGTCGAAGGCCAATGCGAGCCTGCAGCGGGTTCTGACGCGTGCTGAGGCGATCCCGGACGGCAACACGCTCGGACCGGTTCGTGACGCCCGGACGAAGGTCGTCGGCATGCTGACCGAGATCTCGCCGATGCTGTCCGCGCTGCACACCGTGATTCCTCTCCTGCCCACGGCGATGGGTGCCGAAGGACCGCGCTACTACGCGCTGATGTTCCAGAACCCCGCTGAGCCGCGCGCGCTGGGCGGTGCCGCACTCAGCTTCACGCTGCTCGAAGTCGACAACGGCAAACTCAGCCTGGTCGAGACCGTGGCTGCGTCGACCGGTGCGTTCTCGAAGTACCCGGAGTCGGTGATCCCCATCCCGGACGGCGCCGAGAAGGTGTATCCCTCGGGGGAGTTCGGCACGTTCATCGCCGAGGCATCCGCCCGACCGAGCTTCACGACGGCCGGCGAGATGGTGACCGAGACGTGGAAGCGGCAGTTCGGGCAGGACCTGGACGGCGTCGTGTCCATCGACCCGATCGCCCTGGGCTACGTCCTCCGGGCCACCGGTCCCATCAAGATCGCCAAGGGCGATGTGCTGGACGAGAACAGCCTCGTGCCGCTTCTCTTGAACGGGGTCTACCTGCGTTATGGCGACTTCTCGCCGAAGGCTGCCAACAGGAGGCACGACGCGCTCTACGCCAAGGTCGTATCCGCGGTCTTCGGCGCGCTGACCGGCGGTGATCTCGACGCGAAGAAGCTGATGTCGGGACTCGCCCAGGGCTGGGACGAGCGGCGCATCCTCTTCTGGAGCGCGCACCCGGAGGAGGAGTCGCAGATCGCCAAGCTCGGCCTCAACGGCGAGCTGCCGATCACGGACGACTCCACCGTTCGCGCCGGGCTCTACCTGCAGGACAGCATCGGGTCGAAGCTGAGCTTCTACCTCCGGCAGTCCGTCTCTCTGAGCCACGGGGGATGCTTCGACGACGGGCGCACTTACTACCGCGTCGCCGTCGACCTGACCAACACCCTCGATGCCGCTGTCGCCCCCGGGCTCCCGTTTCACATCACGGGCGAGTGGGCACGCGTGGGCGCAGGAGTCGGAGTCAATCGCATGACCATACGGCTCTACGCTCCTCCCGGCTCAGAGATCGTCGGGGCCACCGTCGACGGCGCCCCGATCGCGCTCGAAGACATGCATGACACCGACTACCCGGTCGGCAAGACCGTCGTAGAGGTCCAGCCCGGCGGTCGTCTGTCACTCGTCTACTACTTCGCGCTCGAGGGCGACGCGAGCCGGAACTTCGAAGCACAGATCACGCCGCTGGTCACTCCGACGAAAGTGAAGACGCCGGCTCTGGACTGCGCGTCCGTCCCGCGCGGCTGAGGCGCCGCACCCCGGCACTCCGGACTCGGAGACGCCGGAACCTCACTCGGCGGGCACCTGCGAGACGCTCACGTCGTCCACGGATGCCTCGGCCGCGCCCTTCGCGTTCGTGAGGGTGATCGTGACGCTCGTCTCCGTGGCATCCGTCGTGAAGGTCAGCCAGCAGTGCTGCCAGTTCGAGGTCGACGTGGTCTTCTCGGTGCTTCCCGACGCCGGGCGCGTAGCCGTGAGCGTCACCGGTTCGTCCGCCGAGGCCGCCTTGACGTAGGCGCCGACCGTGTAGGTCGTCGACGGTCGCAGGCCCCGGATCTCCGTGGCGACGGACGCGCCGCCGTCCAGCCGGGCGGCGTTCTGACCACGATGAGCAGCCTCCTCGCCGACGACGACGTCACCCTTGGAGGTCCATCCGGTCAGATCTCCGGTCTCGAATCCGCCGTTGGGCACGCCGGTGCGGTAGACCTCCATCTCCGCGAGCTGGAACGCGTAGGAGCTCTCCTGGCCCGTCACCGCGCCGAGCGTGGTCGCGGTGACCTTCACGAAGCGCACCTCGATCGGTTCGAACGAGAAGGTCTGTTCGCCGGAGACCTGGGGGGCGGCTGGATCGCCCTTCACCGTGGCCAGCGGCTTCCATTCCGTGCCGTCTACGGAGCCGCTGATCTCCGCGTCGATCGGGTAGCCGGAGCTCGCCTGCGACCGCGTCGTATAAGGCCAGAGAGACACGCTGTCGATCGGGCTCAGCTCTCCGAGATCGACCGTGAGGGATTCCGCTGCCTCGGCCGTCGGGTGCCGATCGGAGCTCCAGCCGCGGACGACGCTCTCCTTGACGTCCACGGAGTAGCGGCGACCGTCGTTCGCCGCTGCGACCGACCACCCCTTCGCCGGATCCTCGATCGAGCTCGACGCGGAGGCGACGGCTCCCGATACCGCGGATGCCAGCGTGATCGCCGCGGGCTCGACGCTCCCCGTCGGAGTGCCGGCGTCGAGAGCGGTCTCTTCGAGTTTCAGCTCGACCACGCCGGCAGCCGGGACGGTGACGTCCCCGGAGTATTCGCTCGTCGGCGCGATCACCTCGTCAGCACTCACGGGTGCGTTCTCGTTCGGGCTCGGGTAGCTGGGCATGACGGTGGTCGAGGAATCCGAGTATCCATTGCCCTGCGTGCCGCTGATCACGCGCTGCGTCACGCGCACGTTCTTCTTCTCGTACGGCAGGTCCTCGAGAGACAGCGTCGCGGTCGCATCGGAGTCTGTGGTGTTCCAGAGCAGAACCGTCGTGGCAAGCGACGCGCTGTCTTTCGTGGCGAAGCCGCCGATGGCGCGCGTATCGGTCCCCGCGCCCGAGGCTGACAGAGGGATGCGCGTGTCGCCGAGGTGCGAGTACATCTCGAAGACGTTCCCGGCGGACTTGCGGTGGCCGTCCACCGTGATGAGCCCCAGATCACCGTTGTACGGGAGTGCGTACGTCAGGCCCTCGACCGGCGAGAAGTAGAACATACGCTCGGCAGAGGACTCGGTCGCCAGGGCGAGCCGCCGCGCCACGTAAGCCGCACCCGTCGGACTCGAGTTGCTGTCGGATCCGAACCCCGGCCCGGAGTTCATGGTGGGGTTCAGCGCCCACTCGGTGATGAGGACGGGAATGTCGAGACCGGCATCGACGAGAGCCGACTCGGCGGCGTCGACGACATCCCAGTTGTCGCTCGAGTAGCTGTGGACGGAGAAGAAGTCGACGGGGATGTCGGGACGGGTCGACGCGAACGTGATGAACTTCCCGGAGATGTCGCCCTCGGAGGTGAAGTAGGCCGCGGTCGCGCCGCCGACGCGCGCGGTCGGATCGGCGGCCTTGACGGCGGGCGCGCTCGCCTCGTACAGCGCGTTGTACTGGCTTGCGGTCCATCCGTCGTGATCGGGCTCGTTCCACACCTCCCAGTCCCAGCCGGTGTAGCCGAGGCTCACGTAGTGCGAGACCACTGCGGTCACCGCATCGGTCCATCCGGCGAGCTCCGGCACATCGTGCGTCTTGCCGAATGCCGAGGGCGTGTAAGAGAGGGCGAGAAGCGGCTGCATGCCCTGGTCGATGATGTCGAGCACGACGGCGTCGAGACGGGTGAAGTCGTAGGTGATGGAGCCGTCGGGCGCGGTGCTGACGACCTGATAGTAGGTGTCGTTGAGGACGTGATCGATGCGCACCTCTCGGATGCCCATCTCGGAGAGCTGGGGGAGGCGGTCTACGAACCAGTGCGGGTTCGTCATCGGGGCGTAGCCGCCCTGCGAGGCGTTCAAGATCTGGTCGGAGTCGTAGTCGACGCCGGAGTCCGCATAGTCCGCCGAGAACGTCACCGGCGTGGCGGTGCCCGTGGGGACGAAGGCGGCCGGCGAGAGGACGGTCGCGAAGTCCGGCTGCGCGGCGTACTGCGGGGGCGGCGAGGCGGTGCACGCGGCCAGAACCAGGGCAAGCGCCCCGAGCGTGACGACGGCGGCGCGTCGGCGGTGACCAGGCTTTCCGGTGCGAGGTGCGGAGGTCGTCACTGGCGGCCCTTCCTGATGGTCGTCGAAACGAAGATGATCGAAGACCGGTGCGGCGCCTTCGTCGGTCGATTCTAGGCGGCTGTGCGGACCGGTGATGTGCGCTGCGGTGCCGCGCTGGATCGGGCCGCGTGGATCAGCTCGCCGCAGGCACCAGCGACGGCATCGGCTGCCACGAGGTGTCCTTGGCGATCTTGCGCCCGTCTCGCAGGCCGCGGAACAGGTTCGACGTGCCACGGAAAGTGCGCTCGACGAACACCAGCCGGATGAGCTCCTTGCCGAACGTCAGGCTCGTGCCCAGGCCGAACAGCAGCGGGTTGTAGACGTCGAGCGAGCGGTAGTACTTCTTGATGTACGCGCGGTTGCGCATGATGTAGTACCGGTACGCGTTGCTCGACGCGTTCATGTGGCGGATGCCCATGTCCCACTGCTTGATCTCGCGGGTGCGACGCAGCACGAACTCGTCGACGATCACCGACTCGGTCTTGCGCGAGGCGAGCCAGCCGTACATCTGGTCGTCCCAGTAGATGAAGAAGCGCGGATCGGGCAGGCCGATCTGCTGCACGATGTCGCGGTGGATGAACATGCCCTCGAAGCAGCCGGAGTTCATCGGCTTGTAGCCGGACTCGTCGAACTCGGCGGGAGCGAAGGGGATCGGGATGCCGAGAGGCTCGGCGACGCGGTACTGCCAGTAGAACGCGCTGCCGTCGTAGTCGTAGCGGCGGCCCTGGATGCTCTTGAAGCGCGGCGCCCACTTGCCCATCTTCGCGAGGCCGTCGGGGAGCACCTCGACGTCGTCGTCCATGAGCCAGATCCACTCGGAGCCGAGCTCATAGGCGACGCGCATGCCCTCGCTGAACCCGCCGGAGCCGCCGGTGTTCGTGTCCAGTCGGCGGTACACCAGCTCCGAGGGCTCGAGGCTCTCGCGGAACGACTCGACGACGTCCGTGGTGTCGTCCGTCGACGCGTTGTCGATGATCACGATGTGGCCGGGTTTGGGATCCATCGTGGTGAGGCTCGTCAGCAGGCGCGTGAGCAGGCCCGACCGGTTGAAGGTCACGACCGCGATGGTCGCGCTGGCGGGGTCGAACTGCACGGCAGACGAATCGTGGGTCACGGGGATGATCTCCGGAAAACGGTGGCTGGCGCCGAGACGTCGGGCCGGAGAGAAGCCTACCCTGCCGGCCCTGGCTCTCCCTGGGCGTGCGGCAGCCCCGAGCCGCCCGCAGCCGCCGGGCCCGCGGCATCCGTTCCGCTGTCGAGCTTCTCGCGCCAGGAGCGGGACTGGCCCGCCCGGACCGCGCACAGGACGAGCATCATCCACCCGAGCCCCGTCAGCGTGAAGCTCTCGAACATCGAGTCCACGAGGAGTGCCACGAGCATGAGCGGCGTCCACGCGTAGACGACCGACCGGCGCTCGCCCGCGACCAGCCACGACCGCCCGAGGGCCAGCGCGCCGAGCGCGAGGAACAGCACCAGCCCGACCCAGCCGAGCTGCAGCGCCACGTCGAAGTACGCGTTGAGCCCGGTCGCGTGGTCCTTGTCGAGCCAGAAGTTGATGGCGTTGAAGGGGTACTCGCCCTGGTCCCAGACTCCGAACCAGCCGAAGCCCTGCACGGGCCTCTGGCGGAGGATGTCGACCATGAAGTTCCACAGCTCGACGCGCATCGAGAAGTCGGTGCCGGCTCCGAGCAGGGCGATGATCTGGTGCCGTGCCACGTAGCCCACGAACACCCCGATGACGACGAGGGCTCCGAGAGCCAGCTGCAGGCCGGCGCGGCGCTCGGGGCGGGCGTGGCGCACCAGTGCGAGAGCGCCGACCGCGAGCCCGACACCCGCGGCGAGCACGACGACGGTGGGGGAGTCGCTCAGCACTGCAAGGCCGCCCGCGAGCACGACCGACGCCACCGACAGACCCGGCCGCACCGACTGCGTGCGGTACTCGATGAGGAACGTGATGAGCGCCATCACCGCGACGAAGCCGAGCAGGTTGCGCGTGCCGAAGATGCCCTGCACCGGGCCGAGCTCGGCGATCCTGCCCTGGATGCCGAGGAACGTGAACGGCACGTCGAGCAGGATGCCCGAGAGCACCTCGAGCGCGAGCGAGGCGGCGAGCAGCGCACGCAGCACATCGCCGAGCGCGCGCACGGTCTGCAGCGTGTCGCGCACGTGCCCGATGACGACCGCGAGGAACGCGAGCGCCGCCATCGACACCCAGCTCCAGAACGACGCGGTCGAGTCGCTCGACCAGAAGATGCTCACGAACGCCCACACGACGAACATCACGACGGTCGTGGGAACGAGTCGCAGCACGGAGAGCTCACGGCGGCGCGCCACCATCATGGCCACGCCGAAGACGCACAGGCCGGCGACGATGGTCACGTAGGTGACGCGGCCGGCGATCCGCTCGATCGCGTACGCCGAGAAGACGGTGGCGAAGACGACGAGAGTGAAGGCGCGGGCGAAGGATGCTGAGGCCAGCAGTGTGCCCAACCACCCGGGCGCTGCGGCAGGCGGCGAGTCGGTCACGCGCCGCGCCCTGACGGCAGGTCGTCTGCCGCGGCCGCCGGCGTGCCCGGCTGGCGCCCGCCGGGGGCGTCGCGCTCGACGGCGTCGCCCCGCTCGATCGCCACGGTCCGCTCGGCGGGGCCCAGGCCGACGTGCGGCGACTGCTTGATCTTCGAGCCGAGCATCACCAGGAAGAGCCAGCCCCACAACAGCAGCGGACTCGACTCGGCGAGACCCTGCACCAGCAGGATCGCGCCCACGAGCGTCGGCAGGAGCGTGATCGGCGAGTACGGGCGGTCGGCGCGGAGGTCCCATCGCGGCCGGTCGATCGCGAAGAACCACGCGCGCCAGATGAACGCGAGGTACAGGAGCGCCAGCAGCACGACGCCGATGATGCCGAGCTGCATCGCGACGTCCACCCACATGTTGTGGGCCTGCATGACGAGCTGGCCGTGGTCGATGATCCGCACGTCGAACGCCTCGTCGCCGGTCACCCACGGGGTCGCGAAGCCCCATCCGGTCCAGGGGCGCTCGGCGGCGCGCGCGAGCACCTCCTCCCAGATGCCCTCGCGGCCGGTGAGGTCGGCGCTGCGGCCGAGGGTCGAGAAGATCCAGTCGCGCAGCAGCCACAGCGCCAGCAGGCCGCCGAGGCCCACCACGACATAGCCGACGTAGTACTTCGTGCGCTCGCCGGGCTTCGTCGCCCGCCGCATCAGCAGCACCGTGACCAGCACGACCACGACGGCGGCGGCCGTCAGGTACGCGGTCGCCGAACCGGCGCGCACGAAGAGGAACGCAGAGAGCCCGATCCAGATCCAGAGGAAGGTGCGTCGCGGCGCGCCGGACCCGAGACGGATGGCGAAGACGATGATCGCGAGCAGGGCCACGGGCGCCAGGAGGTTGGCGTTGCCCATGATCCCCTGAATGCGCTTGTCCCACTCGAAGAGGTTGTTGCGCGACCAGTACTCGATGGGGTCGCCGGCCTTCTCGACGACGAACCCCGGCATGATCGGCGCGCGCACGAACACCCACACCCACAGCTCGAACAGGAACGAGAGTGCCATCACCCACTTGAGCGCCGACGCGGCCGCGCGCACGAGCTCGCGCCACGTGAGGACGCTCCCGATGAACAGCGCCTGCAGCGTGGTGATCCACAGCAGCAGCAGCGTGAGGGCCGTCGTCGCGGGCCAGGCCGACCACGTCAGCGACAGCGTCGCCCACGCGACGTAGGCCACGACGAACCAGGGGAGCCGCCGCCACTGCACGGGCGGTCGCAGCACGATCCACAGGATCGCCGACAGCACTCCGCCGGCGATCGTGATCACGGCCGTCGTCAGCTCGCCGAACGCGTTCACCCATGCGGTGCCCGACAGCGCCATGACGAGCACGAAGATGCACCAGCCGCGCAGCATGAGGTGGCCGGTCTTCTCGCGGACCGGCGGTTCCGGCGGCGCCGACGCCGGATGCTTGGAGTGGACGGCCATCGCTCTCAGGGTACCCCGGGCGGCATATGCGCCACGGCGGGCTGCTCACCCCGCCTGGCTAGGCTGTTCGGGTGCTGATCCCGCTCGCGAACGACCCACGCGATTACGCCTGGGGCTCGACTTCCCTGCTCGCCGATCTCGAGGGGCGCGACGCGTCCGGACGCCCCGAAGCCGAGGTGTGGTTCGGCGACCACCCGGGCGACCCGTCCGAGACGGGCGACGGCCGCACGCTCGACCGATGGATCGCCGACGACGGCGCCGCATCGGGCATCGACGCGCCGCTGCCGTACCTGCTCAAGCTGCTGGCCGCAGCATCCGCCCTCTCCATCCAGGCGCATCCGTCGAAGGCGCAGGCCGAGGCGGGCTTCGCGCGCGAGGAGGCCGCGGGCATTGCCCGCGACGCCGCCGACCGCACCTACCGCGACGCGAACCACAAGCCCGAGCTCATCGTCGCGCTGAGCGACGAGTTCCGCGCGCTCGCGGGTCTTCGCGATCTCGACGCGACGCGGCGCCTCATCGCCACGCTCGGCGAGGGTGCCGCTCCGCTCGCCGAGCGGCTGGAGGGGGCGGATGCCTCACTCTCGGCCGTCATCGGCTGGCTGCTGTCCGACGGGGCCGACGCCGCGCGCGACGTGGTCGCGGCCGCCGTCGCGGCCTCTTCCGACGAGTTCGCCGCCGAGCTCGCGCTCGCGCGGACGTTGGATGCTGCGTTCCCCGGCGACCCCGGAATCGTCGTGGCCCTCCTCCTGAACCTCGTCGTGCTGCGTCGCGGCGAGGGCCTCTTCGTTCCCGCGGGCGTGCTGCACGCGTACCTCGACGGGCTCGGCGTGGAGCTCATGGCAGCCAGCGACAACGTGCTGCGCGGAGGCCTCACTCCCAAGCACGTCGACGCGGCGGAGCTCGTGAGCGTGCTCGACGGCACCCCGGGGCTGCCGCCGGTGATCCGGCCGCGCGAGGTCGCGCCGGGCGTGCGCCGATATGACGTGCCGGTCGCCGACTTCGCGCTGCTCGCCGTCTCGGCGGACGCCGACACGGTCGACGTGGCGCTCGAGGGTCCGGCGATCGCGGTCGCGACGGCGGGAGCCGTGTCGGTGTCGGGGTTCGCGACCGGCGCCTCCGCCGCGCTCGCCGCGGGCGCCGCCGTCCTCGTCACGCCGGACGAGGGCGGGGTTCGCGTGTCGGGTTCCGGAGACCTCTTCATCGCCCTTCCCGGACGCTGAACCGCCCGCCCTCATCGCCTCGTCATCGGTTTCTCATCGGACCGTTATCGAGAGCGACACCCGGTCGGCGCGTCGTGAAGGTTCAAGAGGCGGTTGAGCGTTTACTATCTGCGACTTGACCTCGTCGAACTACACCGGTGTAATTAGCCGTACAACACGCACCAGCGTGGAGCAGGATCACGGGGGGTGAGAACGACATGACGGTTTCGCAATTCCGTTCCGGCGTTCCCGACGACTGGTTCGTCGATCCGGTTCAACTGGGGGTTCCGGGGGTACGTCGCAACATCGATGCGGAAGAAGGCAATCCGCTTGCTTGGCAGACCGACGCGCTTTGCGCGCAGACCGATCCGGAGGCGTTCTTCCCCGAGAAGGGCGGCTCCACGCGTGATGCGAAGCGCATCTGCACGTCGTGCGACGTGCGAGGCGAATGCCTCGAGTATGCGCTGCAGAACGACGAGCGATTCGGGATCTGGGGCGGTCTCAGCGAGCGCGAGCGTCGCAAGCTGAAGCGTCGAGCGGGCTGACGCGCTCGCCGGTCGGCCGGTTCGATCCGGCCGACCCGGCGCGTGCACCCGGCGTGTCCTGCGAGCGCGACCTAGGCTGACCAGGACATGCCCACCGCCACGTCCAACACCGTGACCTCGAACCGCATCCACGCCATTCTGGTGGTTCGCCCCGACGGTCGTACCCCGGCGGCGTTCCACCTCAAGCGCACCCTCGCGGCGCTCCGCGAGCAGACGCGTCCCGTCGACCTGCTCACGATCGTGGTGTGCGGCGGAGACGAGCATCTCTTCGAGATCGCGGATGCCGCGGGCGCCGAGTTCGTCTTCCGCGCCGGCGCGTCGACCGCCTACGCCGCAGCGACCGCGCTGGTCACGCCGCGTCTCGACGGCGACGCGGTGTGGCTCCTCGCGCAGGACACGGCGCCCGAGCCCGACGCGCTCGCGCGCCTCGCCGGCGCGCTCGAGCTGTCGCCCTCGGTGGCCTTCGTCGCCCCCAAGCTCGTGCGCTGGGACGACCGCACCGAGATCGTGTCGCTCGGGGTGGGCATGACGCGGTACGGCAGGACGATCGGACTGGCCGACGACGAGCTCGATCAGGGGCAGCACGACGCCAGGGAGGACGTGCTCGGCGCCGATGTCCGCGGCATCCTGGTGCGTACCGACGCCTGGAACCGGCTCGGCGGTCTCGATCGCGGGTTGTCGGGCGCCGACGAGGGGCTCGACCTCGGCGTGCGAGCGCGCCTGGCGGGCGGGCGCGTGTCGCTCGTGCCGAGCGCCCTGGTCGCGACCATGGGTGACGGGGTCGCGGGACTGCCCACGCCGCTCACGCCGCAGCGGCAGCGCCGCGCCGCGTATGCCGAGCGCGTCGCGCAGCTGCACCGCCGGCTCGGCTACGCGCCCGCCGTCGCCGCGCCGCTCCACTGGCTCACCATCCTTCCGCTCGCGCTGTGGCGCACTGTCGTGGACCTCGCCCGCAAGCAGCCCGGGCGCATCACCGCAGAGTGGGCGGCGGCCGCCGTCGCCCTGGTGCGGCTGGTGCCGGTCTGGCGCGCCCGTCGCGGCATCGCCCGTTCCCGCACGGGGTCGTGGGCGCAGATCGCACCGCTGCGCACCACACGAGCGGAGCTGCGCGAGCGGCTCGACGAGGACCCCGAGGTCGCCCTGGGCGGTCACCGTCGCACCGACCTGAGGTTCTTCGTCGGCGGCGGGGCGTGGCTCGTTCTCGCGGCGCTCGCGCTCTCGGTCGCCGCGTTCCCGGCGCTGCTGGCGTGGCCGGTGCTCGGCGGGGGAGCGCTGCAGCCCCTCGCGACCACCGTCGGGCAGCTGTGGCACGACGCCGCGTACGGCCAGCGCCCCCTCGGCCTCGACACGATCGGACCCGCCGACCCGTTCTCCGCGGTGGTGGCAGTGCTCGGCTCGCTGTGGGCCTGGGCGCCGTCGCGGGGCCTGGTGCTGCTGTGGCTGCTGGCGCTGCCCCTTGCGGCCCTCGGCGGATGGTTCGCCGCGACGCGGGTCACCGAGCGGGCGCCCCTGCGGCTGCTCGGCGGTGCGCTGTGGGCGCTGTCGCCGACCCTGCTCGTCGCCCTGACACAGGGACGCCCGACCGGCGTGATCCTGCATCTGCTGCTGCCGTGGCTGTTCTACGCCGGCGCCGTCGCGCATCGCTCGTGGGCGGGTGCCGGGGCGGCGTCGATCCTCCTCGCCGGCGTGCTCGCCACCGCACCCTCGCTCGCGCCCGCGATGCTGGTGGTGTGGGTCGGTGCGGTGCTCGTCGCCGTCATCGTCCGGGCTGGCCGGGGCGTGGCCCGCCTGATCTGGACGCTCATCCCCACGGCCGCGCTGGCGCTTCCGCTGGTGTGGAACGCCCTCGCGAACGGGCAGGCGTGGAGCCTCGTCGCCGACCCCGGCGTGCCGTGGGGCGGCCCCCAGGTCGCCGCCGATGGTGCCGGCCGCGCTCTGCTGGCCGCGGGCATCCCCACTCCCGATCTCGCCGGCTGGACGACCCTGCTGCCCGACGGGCCGACGTGGTGGGTGCCGCTCTTGAGCGTGCCGCTCGCGCTGCTCGCCCTGGCTGCGCCGCTCACGCAGCGCTGGGCAGCCGGCATCGCGCTGCTCGCGATCACCGCCCTCGGCGTCGGCACGGCGTTCGCCGCGGTGGGGATCTCGGTCGCGTTCGTGCAGTCGACCACCGTGCCGCTGTGGCCGGGCACCGGGCTGAGCCTCGCGTGGATCGGCGGCGTGGGCGGCGCCCTCGTGGCGCTCGACGCCGGCCTCGCGCCGCGCCTCGCCCTGGCGCGCGGGATCGCCGCGGCCCTCGTGTTCGTGGCCGCGGTGGTGCTCGCCGTCCCGTCGCTCACCGCGTTCACACGTGGCGCGGCCACCATCGCGGACGGTCCTGCGAGCACGCTCCCCGCCTTCGTCGCGGCGGAAGGACGCGAGGACCCCGACGTCGGGACCATCGTGCTCACGCCCCAGGCGGAAGCGGGCGTCGCCGCGCAGGTGGTGTGGGGCGCCAGCGAGACGATCGGCGGACAGACCACGCTGCAGTCGACGCGCACCGAGGCGACCCCGCAGGACGACGAGCTCGCCGAGCTCGCGGCCGACCTCGTCACTCCGTCGTCGCAGGATGCCGTCGGCCAGCTCGCCGACCGGGGCATCGGGTTCATCCTGCTCGCGCCGAGCACGCAACCCGAAACGGATGCCGCGCGCACGATGCGCCTCTCGGCCATGACCGCGCTCGGCCAGCGCGACACGCTCGTCGTGGTGGGCGACACGGCCAAGGGCGAGCTGTGGCGCGTCGTCGACGACATCTCGCCGCGACCGGGGCAGGCAGCATCCGTCTCCTTCCTCAGCAGCTGGATCGCGTTCGGGCAGTTCGCGATCTTCGGCATCGCGCTGCTGCTGGCCGTGCCGACCGCCGCCTCGATCCGCGAGGCCCGGCGCACGCCGCGCGTCGTGGGACCGCACTGGCAGGAGGGCCGATGAGCGACCGACGCGTGTTCCGCTGGGCGACGACGAGCGCCCGCCTGCTGATCGGCACCGCAGTGTCGGTGCTGGCGGTGGTCGCGGTCGTGACCGCGGTGTCGGTGCCGTGGCCGACCGTCGTGCGCGAGCCGCTGAGCGTGCCCGCGACGCCGGCGCCCGCCGCGTCCGTGCTCGCCTGCGACGGCGGGCTCCTGACGATCGGGCGCAACCCCACCGCGGCGTCGACGGTGACCCTCGCCGCGCCGCAGTCCGTCGTCGGCGGTACCGCCGACGGCGGGGGAGCGGCCGAGCAGCAGCTGATGACGACAGGCGTCGGGCCCGGACCGCTCGCGTACACCGCCCAGCCGAACGGCGACCAGAGGGTCGACATCGCCGCGACCGGCGCCGCGACCGCGAACGCCGACGACCTCTCGGGCTTCGCGGCCTCGGCGTGCCGCCCGCCGCTCCTCGACTCGTGGCTGGTCGGCGGGTCGGCAGCGACCGGCGCTGCCGACCTGGTGCTGCTCGCCAACCCCGGTGCGGTCCCGGCGACCGTTCAGCTGACGGTCTACGGCGTCGACGGGCCCGAGACCCCGCTCGGCGGCACCGACCTGGTGATCGCCCCCGGCACGCAGCGCGTCGTGCCCCTCGCGGGGCTCGCGCTCGGTGAGGAGACCCCGGTGGTGCGCGTCTCCGCCGTCGGCGCCCCGATCCACGCGTCGCTCCAGGCGAGCATCACGCGCACGCTGACCCCCGGCGGGGTCGACCAGGTGGGTCCCATCGCGCACACCGAGAACCGGCAGGTCATCACGGGCATCACGGTCACCCGCCCGACCGACGCCGACGGCGCGGCGAACGAGACGACCGTGCTGCGGATGCTGTCGCCGTCGCTTCCCGCCACGGCCCGCGTATCGGTCACCTCGGCCGGCCGCACCGATCCGATCGGCGAGGCCCAGGAGGTGTCGCTCGAGGCGGGCAAGCCGCTCGAACTCGCCCTCAGTGGACTCACACCGGGCGCCTACACCGTCACGGTCGACTCGGACGCCCCCGCGGTCGCCGCTGTGTGGCAGGCGACCGGCGTCTCGGAGGGCGACGACTTCGCCTGGTACACCCCGGCGCCCGAGGTGGCGGTGCCGTCGCTGTTCGCGACTCCCGGCGGGCCGACCCCGTCGCTCACCGTCGTGAACCCGACCGACGAGCCCGTGACGGTCGACGTGACCCCGACGGACGGCGATTCGGCGCTCAACCTCACCGTGCCTGCGAACGGGTCGGTCGCGGTGCGCCTGGCGACCCGCAGCCTGTACGTGCTGGATCCGCACGCCCCGGTGCGCGCGGGACTGTCGTTCACGGGCGACGGGGCGCTCGCCGGAGTGCCGGTGTGGCCCGCCGACGTCGTGACGCCGGAGATCGTCGTCTACCCCTGACGATGGCTCGGGCGGCGGTTCAGAAGTAGCGGAAGCGCTCGGGGCCGAGGTCCCACGGGTCGCGGTCGAGGTACTCGGCGGCGGCGCGGAAGACGGCACCCTCGACGAGCATGCGCCGGTGCAGCTCGTCGTCGCGGTGCATGTGGCTGAGGCGCTCGATCGGCAGGCGGTACAGGATGATGCGGCCCGCGTCGGGAAGGACCGTCCACCGGGGGATGCCGTCGTCGTCGGTCGCGGCGGGCATGTCGGCCACCTCGAAGCGCACGTCGCGCAGCTCGGGCCAGGCGGAGCGCAGGAACTCGGCAGCGGTGCCGACGGACAGGTCGAACCGGTCGACGCGGGTGTCGAGCGGGGGCAGCGGCGGGCGGACGACGGAGCTGCGCCCCTCGCGCCCGTGGCGTCCGTGACGGGACGCGCGCTGCGGCGCGCGCTCGCTGGTCCTGCTCCGACGCCACGCCATGCCCCCATCCTAGGTCTCGGTCGGGGCGCCGGACCGGCGCTTCGCCTCCCGCACTGCGGCGCGGCATCCGTTCCGATGTCGCGGGGGCGCGATAGCGTCTACCCGATGCGCGAGAGAGTCTGCTCCAAGGTCGGATGCGCCCGTGAGGCGGTGTCCACGCTCACCTACGACTACGGCGACCAGATGGCGGCCCTCGGCCCGCTCGGCGCCGCCGGTGATCCGCACGCGCACGACCTCTGCGCCATCCACACGGAGCGCCTGTCGGTGCCCAAGGGCTGGGTCGTCGTCAGACACGAGACCCTCCGCGCCTGACCGGGCGTGGGAGAATGGCCGGATGCCGACCTCCACGCCTGTCGCCACGCCTGCCGACTCCACGGTCACCGCTCCTGCTGAGCGCTTCGAGTACGAGGTCGCCGACCTCTCGCTCGCCGCAGCCGGTCGCCATCAGCTGCGCCTCGCCGAGAACGAGATGCCGGGGCTCATGGCGCTGCGCGACGAGTTCAGGGCGTCGCAGCCGCTGAAGGGCGCGCGCATCGCCGGGTCTTTGCACATGACGGTGCAGACCGCGGTGCTCATCGAGACCCTCATCGCGCTCGGCGCGCAGGTGCGCTGGGCGAGCTGCAACATCTTCTCGACGCAGGACGAAGCGGCAGCGGCCGTGGTCGTCGGCCCCACCGGCACGGTCGACGCCCCCGCGGGCGTCCCGGTCTTCGCGTGGAAGGGCGAGACCCTCGAGGAGTACTGGCGCCTCGCCGACCGCATCTTCGACTGGACCGCCGAAGGCTTCGACGGCCCGAACATGATCCTCGACGACGGCGGCGACGCCACCCTCCTCGTGCACAAGGGCGTCGAGTTCGAGAAGGCGGGTTCGGTTCCGGATGCCGCCGCCGACGACTCCGCCGAGTACCGGATCGTCCTCGAGACGCTCCGCGCCAGCCTCGCACGCGACCCGCAGCGCTTCACGCGCATGGCGGACGGCCTCCTCGGCGTCACGGAGGAGACCACCACGGGCGTCCACCGTCTGTACGAGCTCGCAGCATCCGGCGATCTGCTGTTCCCCGCGATCAACGTGAACGACTCGGTGACGAAGTCGAAGTTCGACAACAAGTACGGCATCCGCCACTCGCTGCCCGACGGCATCAACCGCGCGACCGACGTGCTCATGGGCGGCAAGGTCGCGTTCGTGTGCGGTTACGGCGACGTGGGCAAGGGCGCCGCCGAGGCGCTGCGCGGCCAGGGCGCGCGCGTGATCGTGAGCGAGGTCGACCCGATCTGCGCGCTGCAGGCCGCGATGGACGGGTACCAGGTCGCACGCCTCGCGGACGTCGCCGACCAGGTCGACATCCTCATCACCGGCACCGGCAACAAGGACGTCGTCACGACCGACGACCTCCTCAAGCTCAAGCACCTCGCGCTCGTCGGCAATGTCGGCCACTTCGACAACGAGATCGACATGGCGGGCCTAGAGTCGCTCGAGGGCGTCGAGAAGATCGAGATCAAGCCGCAGGTGCACGAGTGGCGCCTGCCGACCGGCCGCAGCGTGCTGGTGCTGAGCGAGGGCCGCCTGCTCAACCTCGGCAACGCGACCGGTCACCCGTCGTTCGTCATGAGCGCGTCGTTCACCAACCAGGTGCTCGCGCAGCTCGAGCTCTTCACCAAGCGCGACGAGTACCCGACCGCCGTCTACGTGCTGCCGAAGCACCTCGACGAGAAGGTCGCGCGCCTGCACCTCGACGCCCTCGGCGTGCAGCTGACCGAGCTGACCCCCGACCAGGCGTCGTACATCGGCGTTCCGGTCGAGGGCCCCTACAAGCTCGAGCACTACCGCTACTGAGCGCGGCCCCCGGGCTCAGCGCTCGGGGAAACCGCGCGGCGGCGACGACACCGGGCCCGCGAGGGCGTCGGCGCGCGCGGTCTCGAGCCGCAGCGCCCGCAGCTCGCGCTCGCGGCGCACGGCGACGACCCCGATGAGGAAGGTCTCGGGGTCGACGGACGGCACCGGTGAGACGTGGTCGGCGGCTTCGCGGGCGAGGGATGCTGCGACCCGCGCGCGTGCGGTGGGCTCCATGCTCGCCGCGGACCGGGCGAACTGCGCCAGGCGTCGCGAGAGGCGCTCGGGCAGACGCGCGACGTCCGCGACGGCGGCCCAGTCCGCGAGCTGCGGCGGAACGCCGAGCTGCGGGTCGGGCAGGCGCGGGGTGCGGGTGCGCTCGGAGTAGGTGCCGGCGAGGAGGTCGCCCAGGCGCTGCGAGCGCGGCGTGAAGGCGCCGACGAGCGCGGCGACGGCGCCGACGGTGAACCACAGCTCGAACACGCCGACGAGGGCGCGGATGAACGCGTGACGGAATCCCGAGGCGCCGCCGTCGCTGCGCACGATGCGCCCGCCCACGGCGAGCTTGCCGAGGCTGCGGCCGTGCGTGGTGGTCTCGACGACCGTCGGGATCACGACCATGACGAGCACGAGCAGCACGATCGTGAAGATCGGCAGCGCCGCCTCGTCGAGGGCGCCGATCCCCGCGAGCCAGGTGATGCCCCACGCCAGCAGCAGGAACACGACGACGCCGAGGATCATGTCGATCAGCACGCCGAGTGCGCGCATGAAGAAGCCGAGCGGCTGCACGTCGAGGGCGACCGCCTCGCCGGTGAGCACCTCGTCCTGGTGGATGTCGATGATCGTGGGCTGGTCGGCGGGCATGGCTACAGTAAAGCGCATGGACCTCGACGCCCTGACCGCCGCTCGGCGCGAGGAATGGGCGCGGCTCGACGAGCTGAGCCGTTCCCGCCAGCTCTCCGGCCGCGAGGTCGACGAGCTCGTCACGCGGTACCGCGCGGCCTCCGCCGACCTCGCCGACGCGAAGACCTCCGCGGGGCGCAGCGTCCAGGGCGACCACATCTCCACCATGCTCGGGCGCGCCCGGCTGAAGCTCACCGGTGCCCCCGAGAACGCCATGCGCCAGATCCCGCGCTTCTTCGCGCTGCAGCTGCCCGCCGCGCTCTATCGCGTGCGGTGGACGACGCTCACCATCGCGATCGGCTTCGTGATCGTGATGGTCGCCGTCGCGCTGTGGGTTTCGGGGGACCCGGCCCTGGTCGCGAGCCTCGGCAGCCAGGCGCAGCTCGAGCAGTACGCCGAGAACCAGTTCACCGACTACTACAGCGAGAACCCCGCGGCCGTCTTCGCCGGCACGGTGTGGACCAACAACGCCTGGATCGCCGCGCAGTGCGTGCTGTTCGGCATCACCGGCATCTGGCCGATCATGGTGCTCGTGCAGAACGCCGTCGGCGTGGGCACCGCGGCGGCGGTCATGACCGCGTTCGACCGCGGCGACGTCTTCGTGCTGTACATCCTGCCCCACGGCCTGCTCGAGCTGACGTGCATCTTCGTCGCGGGGGCGGCGGGCCTGCAGATCTTCTGGGCGTGGGTCGCTCCCGGGCCGCGCTCGCGCGGCGAAGCGCTCGCGGCCGCAGGGCGGTCCCTCGCGACGATAGCGATCGGCCTCGTGATCGCCCTCGGCGTCTCGGGCGTGATCGAGGGCTTCGTCACGGCGCGGCCGTGGCCGTGGCCGGTCAAGATCGGCATCGGCGCGACGGCGCTCGCGCTGTTCCTCGCCTACATGCTCGTGGTCGGGCGCCGCGCGCACCGGCTGGGCGAGACCGGAGACCTCACCGAGTACGAGGCCGGCACGCCCACGCTCGTCGCAGGGTGAATTCGCGGGGTGGATGCTGCGTACCACTGTTTTGAGTGACTCAAAACAACGGTAGGCTCGAAGCCATGACCCCGCACACCGCCGTCGATGCGCGCGCCCTCGACAGCGCGACGCGTCTGCGTGCCGCGGGGCTGCGGGTCACCGACTCCCGGCGTGCCGTGGTCGAGGCGCTCATCGAGCGCCCGCACTCGAGTGCCGACGCACTGTTCGCCATCGTCGCGCGCACGATCCCGGGCACGAGCCTCCAGTCGGTGTACAACGCCCTCGGCGACTTCGTCGACGCCGGCGTCGCACGCCGCATCGAGCCCGCCGGTCGTCCCGGCCTGTTCGAGCTGCGGGTCGACGACAACCACCACCACCTCATCTGCTCGCAGTGCGGCGCCGTCGAGGACGTCGACTGCGCGGTCGGTGCGGCGCCGTGTCTCACGCCCTCCGACGCCCACGGCTACGCCGTGCAGGTGGCAGAGGTGACCTTCTGGGGCGTCTGCCCCGCGTGCGCGGCCGTCGCCGACGCCGGGCCCGGCGCACCGGTCGAGGCCGCAGCATCCTGATCCTGTCCGACTCTCAGAGCCCATCCCGATTGGAAGGAAGCCATGACTGACAACAACGACACGATCCCTGAGATCGGCGACAACCCCACCGACACCGACCAGGCGGTCACCCCGATCGACACGCCGGTCGACGAGCGTGCCGACGGCGAGACCCGCCCGCGTCCCAACGAGGACGAGGGCGCCTGCCCCGTCATCCACGGCGGTCAGCCCCACCCGACCACGGGCAACGCCAACAGCGTGTGGTGGCCCAACCAGCTGAACCTCAAGATCCTGGCGAAGAACCCGGCCGTCGCGAACCCGCTCGGTGAGGACTTCGACTACAAGGCCGCCTTCGAGGCGCTCGACCTCGCCGCGGTCAAGGCCGACATCGCCGAGCTGCTCACCACCTCGCAGGACTGGTGGCCGGCCGACTTCGGCAACTACGGCCCCCTCATGATCCGCATGGCGTGGCACAGCGCCGGCACCTACCGCGTCACCGACGGCCGCGGCGGCGGCGGAGCCGGTCAGCAGCGCTTCGCACCGCTGAACAGCTGGCCCGACAACGTGTCGCTCGACAAGGCGCGCCGCCTCCTCTGGCCCGTCAAGAAGAAGTACGGCCAGTCGCTGTCGTGGGCCGACCTCATGATCCTCGCCGGCAACGTCGCGCTCGAGTCGATGGGCTTCGAGACCTTCGGCTACGCCGGCGGCCGCGCCGACGTGTGGGAGCCGGACGCCGACGTGTACTGGGGCCCCGAGACCACGTGGCTCGCCGACGAGCGCTACTCGGGCGACCGCGACCTCGAGCGTCCGCTCGCCGCCGTGCAGATGGGCCTCATCTACGTCAACCCCGAGGGCCCGAACGGCGAGCCCGACCCGCTGAAGTCCGCGCGCGACATCCGCGAGACCTTCGGCCGCATGGCCATGGACGACGAGGAGACCGTCGCCCTCATCGCCGGTGGCCACACCTTCGGCAAGACGCACGGCGCCGGGCCCGACACCCACGTCGAGGACAACCCCGAGGCTGCCGGCCTCGAGATGCAGGGCCTCGGCTGGAAGAACAACCTCGGCACCGGCCACGGCGACGACACCATCACGTCGGGCCTCGAGGTCACGTGGACGTACCACCCCACCCGCTGGGACAACGAGTTCTTCCACATCCTCTACGCGTACGAGTGGGAGCTCATGCGCAGCCCGGGCGGCGGCCACCAGTGGCGCCCGATCAACGGCGGCGGCGCCGACATGGTGCCCCTCGCGCACTCGAACGGCCGTCGCGAGCCCCGCATGCTCACGAGCGACCTCGCCCTGCGCACCGACCCGGCGTACGACGCGATCTCGCGCAAGTTCAAGGACGACCCCGAGGCGTTCGCCGACGCGTTCGCGCGTGCCTGGTTCAAGCTGACGCACCGCGACATGGGCCCGATCGAGCGCTACCTGGGCGCCGAGGTGCCGGCCGAGGAGCTCATCTGGCAGGACCGCGTGCCCGCGGTCGACCACGAGCTGATCGACGCGGCCGACGCGGCGGCGCTCAAGGCGCAGGTCCTCGACAGCGGCCTGAGCGTCGCGGAGCTCGTCGAGACCACGTGGGCCGCAGCATCCTCGTTCCGCGGCAGCGACAAGCGCGGCGGCGTCAACGGCGCCCGCATCCGCCTGGCCCCGCAGAAGGACTGGGAGGTCAACAAGCCCGCCCAGCTCGCCACGGTGATCGCGAAGCTCGAAGAGATCCAGGCGTCGTTCAACGACGGCCGCACGGACGGCAAGAAGGTGTCGCTGGCCGACCTCATCGTGCTCGCCGGCAACGCCGCGGTCGAGAAGGCCGCGAAGGACGCCGGCGTCGACGCCGAGGTGGTCTTCCACCCGGGGCGCACCGATGCCACGCAGGAGCAGACCGACGTGGAGTCGTTCGCGTTCCTCGAGCCGATCACCGACGGGTTCCGCAACTACTACGGTCCCCGTGCGTTCATGCCCGAGGAGCACCACCTCATCGACCGTGCGAACCTGCTGACGCTCTCGGCCCCCGAGCTCACCGTGCTCGTCGGCGGCCTTCGCGTGCTGGGTGCGAACTGGGACGACTCCGACTACGGCGTCTTCACCGACCGCGCCGGTGTGCTCACGAACGACTTCTTCGTGAACCTGCTCGACCTCGGCACCACGTGGAAGCCGCTCGACCCGGGCAAGCACGCCTTCTCGGGTTCGAAGGACGGCTCGGGTGAGCCTGTCGGCATCGGCACGCGCGTCGACCTGCTGTTCGGCTCGAACTCGGAGCTCCGCGCCGTCGCCGAGGTGTACGCCTCGGACGACGCGAACGAGAAGTTCGTGCGCGACTTCGTCAAGGCGTGGGGCAAGGTCACCGAGCTCGACCGGTTCGACCTCGTCTGACCCGCACGGCGACGCAGAAGAGCGGCCCGTCCCCGGATGGGGGCGGGCCGCTCTCTTTGCGTCGTTCGCGAGGGCCTACTCGACGCGCGCCTCGGCCTGCACCGGGGGCAGCGTGCCCTTGGGCTCGAAGAGCGCACGGTGCAGGAGGCCGGCGATGAGTCCGCCGACGATCGGGAACACGATGAACACCCACAGCTGCGACAGCGGGCCGGCGCCGCCGTAGATCGCCGCCGCGATCGAGCGCGCCGGATTGACCGACGTGTTGTCGATCGGGATCGAGATCAGGTGGATGAGCGTCAGTGTCAGACCGATCGCGAGCGGCGCGAGCGCGGCCGTCCCGCGCGTCGAGTGCGTGACGCCCAGGATGACGAGCACGAAGATCGCCGTCAGCACGATCTCGGCGATGATCGCGGCGCCCAGCTCGAAGCCGCCCGGCGAGCCGAACTCACCGGTGCCGTAGCCGTTCGAGGCGAAGCCCGAGTCCTGCGCGTTGGCGAGCCAGTTGTTCGTGCCGAAGATGCCGATCAGCACGATGACGGTGGTGCCGAGCGCGCCGCCGATCACCTGCGCGATGATGTAGCCGATCGTGTTCTTCCACTCGAAGCGGCCCGCCGCGGCGAGGCCGAGGGTGATCGCCGGGTTGAAGTGGCCGCCGGAGATCGGCCCCCACGCGTACGCGCCCGCCACGACGGTCAGACCGAAGGCGAGCGAGACGCCGACGAAGGCGATGCCCAGCGGATTGCCCTCGGCGTCGGCCGGGAACTGCGCCGCGAACAGAGCCGCGCCGACGCCGCCGAAGACGAGCAGAAACGTTCCCAATGCCTCCGCGACGAGCCTGTTCACCGTGGTGGGCGGGATGGTGGTATCCGACATGGCGGACTCCTTTCCTCGCCGCGAGGCTAGCGCCATGTTCAGCGGATTCCCAGGAAGCGCGCGCGGAGTGTCCGCGGATAACGCCTGATCTCCCAGAGTTTCGCCGGCGGTTCCGGTGTTCGTTCCCACCCGCTCCGGATCGTGGATGCTGCGCCCCGAGGCATCGGCCCCCTCCAGGTGCGTCACCCTTCGGCCGTTTGTCCGGGTTTGGGGCGCGTGAGTGACGTTTGGGGCGCGCGGCACGCGCCCCAAACGTTCGCGGCGCGCCCCAAACCCGAAGCCGCGGGATCAGAGACGCCCGGCGGCCTTGAGTGCGAGGTAGCGGTCGGCGATCCGGGGCGGAAGGGCCTCGGGGGTCGCGGCGATCGCCTCGCCACCCGCCCGGCCGATGGCCGCCGCGACGACGGCCGCGTCGTGGGCGCTCTGCTCGACGGCGGCCGCGTGGTAGACGTCGGCGGCGTCGGGGCGGTCGGGCAGGGGATCCTGCTCGTCGGTGACGGCGCCGACCAGCACGTGTGCGCCGCGGGCGAGTGCGGGCAACGACCCGAGGAAGCCCCGCGCGGCCTCGGCGGCGTCCTGCGCAGTGAGCAGCACCACCAGCGACGGGCGCGAGGTGAAGGCGCGCACCTGCGCGAACGCGGCGTCCCAGTCGGTGTCGATCAGCTGCGGCTCGACGGGCGCCATCGCGTCCACCATCGCCGGCAGCAGGCCCGGTCCGTCCACGCGGGTGACGCGGGCGCGGATCGTCCGGTCGAACATCAGGAGGTGCACGTGGTCGCCCGCCCGGGTCGCGAGCGCCGCGAGCAGCAGCGCCGCCTCCATCGCGGCATCCATCCGCACGCCGTCGCCGACCCGCGCGGCGGCCGTGCGTCCGGTGTCGATCACGATCACGACGTGCCGGTCGCGCTCGGGGCGCCAGGTGCGCAGCATGGTCGTGCTCGAGCGGGCCGTCGCGCGCCAGTCGATCGAGCGCACGTCGTCGCCGCGCACGTACTCGCGGAGCGAGTCGAACTCGGTGCCCTGGCCGCGCACCTGCACGCTCGTGTTGCCGTCGAGCTCGCGCAGCCGGGCGAGTCGCGAAGGCAGGTGGCGGCGCGCGGTGAAGGGCGGCAGCACGCGCAAGGCCCCGGGCTCGTCGAGCCGACCCTGGCGTCCGGCGAGACGCAGCGGCCCGTCCGAGCGCACCACGACGAACCGCGACCGCAGCTCGCCGCGGCGGCGGGGGAGCAGCGGGATGCCGATCGTCCGGGCTTCGCCGGGCGGGATCGTGACGGCGGCGCGCTCCACCGGCGCGCCCGCGGTGGGCTGCCAGGCGTCGCGCACCCGTCCGCGCAGGGTGCGCTCGCCGGCGTTGTGCAGTACGAGCTCGGCGACCACGGGCTGACCGAGGAGCACGCGCCGAGGCATCCGTCGCGTCACCGTCATCCGGCGCGGATCAGGTGCAGCCGCCGCATCGCCGAGGGCGGCGATCACGCACAGCAGCACCCAGCCCGCGGCTGCGAGCCACGCGTCGACGCCCGCCGTCGAGAGCAGCACGACGGGCAGCGCTCCGAGCGCGAGGAGCAGCGGCAGACGACCGGTGACGTACATGTCGGCGCCGGGTCAGATCGGGACGCGGGTCTGCTGCAGCACCGAGCCGAGCACGGCGTCCACCGAGACGCCCTCGAGCTCGGCGTCGGGGCGCAGCCGGATGCGGTGACGCCACGTCGGCAGCAGCATCGTCTGCACGTGGTCGGGCGTGATCGCGGGGTAGCCGCCGAGCCACGCCCACGCCTTCGAGGCCGCGAGCAGGGCGGTCGCGGCACGCGGGCTGACCCCGAGCTGCACCGACGGGCTGCGGCGCGTGGCCTGCGCGAGGTCCACGACGTAGCCGAGCACGTCGTCCGAGACGGTGACGGATGCCGCGGCCCGCTGCGCCGCGCGGATCTCGTCGGCGGTGGCGGCACGGCGCAGCCCGGCGCCGGCGAGGTCGCGCGGATCGAAGCCGCTCGCGTGGCGGCGGAGTACCGCGAGCTCGGCATCGCGCGCCGGCACCTCGACGATGAGCTTCAGCAGGAAGCGGTCGAGCTGCGCCTCGGGCAGCGTGTAGGTGCCCTCGTGCTCGATGGGGTTCTGCGTCGCGGCGACGAGGAACGGGTCGGGCAGCGGACGGGTCACACCGTCGGTCGAGACCTGGCGCTCCTCCATCGCCTCGAGCAGCGCCGCCTGCGTCTTGGGGGGAGTGCGGTTGATCTCGTCGGCGAGCACGACGTTCGTGAAGACCGGACCCTCGCGGAACTCGAACTCGCCCGTCTTCGCGTCGTACACGAGCGAGCCCGACACATCGCCGGGCATGAGGTCGGGCGTGAACTGGATGCGCTTGGTGTCGAGCCCCAGCGCCGTCGAGAACGCCCGCACGAGGAGGGTCTTCGCGACGCCCGGAACACCCTCGAGCAGCACGTGGCCGCGCGACAGCAGCGCGATCAACAGTCCCGTCACCGTGCCGTCCTGGCCGATCACTGCCTTGCCCACCTCGAGACGCACGCGGTTCATCGCCTCGCGGAGCGCCGCGTCGTCGTGGGTGGCGGGCTCCGCCGCGGCGGGGGCGGCGTTCGCGGTGGCGGGCGTGTCCGTCATCGGGGGTTCCTTTCGGGGCGGACGGCCGCACGGACGGCGTCCTCGAGATCTCTCAGGCGGGTGCTCAGGGCGACGAGGTCGGCGTCGCCGCGGGGGATGTCGTCGATCAGGGTGCCGCGCACGGCGCGCCGGTCGAGCCCGGTGCGGCCGGCGGCGGCGTCGGCGATCTCGGGGGCGGCGGCGTTCGCCGCGAGGCCGAGGAGCGCGGCGATGCGGCGCAGCGCGCCGATGCGGAGCCGGTCGGCGGCGTGCAGGGGATCGCCGGCGCGCGCGTACAGGCGCGCGCGACCCTCGGTCGTCTCGGACGCGCGCACCGTCACCGGCAGGCGCTCGGCGACCAGGGGCCCGAACCGGCGGCCGCGCCAGATGCCCGCGGCGATGCCCGCGACGAGCAGCAGCACGATGACCGCGCTCACCCACGGCGGCGTGAGATCGCCGATCGAGGGGGTCGTGTCGGCGAGGTCGGTGTCGCCGAGGCCCGGCACGTACCAGACGACGAGCGGATGCCGCCCCATGAGGTTGACCGCGAGCGCGGCGTTGCCGTTCTCGGTGAGGTGCTCGTTGGCGAAGAGCGGCCGGGCGTCGATCGCGGCGACGCGTCCGCCGTCGGAGGAGTCCACGAGGAGTCCGAACGCATCGCCGTCCGGGTAGCAGCCGGTCGCGTCGCCCGCACTGTAGACAGCGCCGGGGGAGACGGCGCCGGCGCGGGCCGCGTCCTCGACGTCGCAGCCCGGTGCGATCGGCGCGACGGGCGCGACGCCGGCGGGCGCCGAGCCCGGCAGGAGCAGCTCGAGCGTGCGTGCCCGCGGTTCGATCAGCACGATGTCGGCGGCCCCGGCGACGAGCTCGGCGAGGGCCTCGTCCGACAGCGCCGGCGCGTCGGGGAGCACGAGCGTGGCGGGCCCGGTGGCGAGCGCCTCGGCCGCGGCGGTGCGGTCGCGCGCGACCTGCACGTCGACACCGTGGTCGCGGAGGATCTCGGCGAGCGCCCGGGTGCCGCCCGGTCCGGTGGAGTCCGGGTCGAGCGCATCGCGCTGGGCCCACTGGTTCGCCGCCGACACCGCGCCGCCGATCCCGCCGATCACGAGCAGGGCGAGCCCGATCGAGACCCACGCAGCGATCCGGCGGCCGCGCCGGGGTGCAGCATCCGGCGTCGCCCTCTCGGGCGGGGTGGCGGTCGTCGTGGTCACGCGGGGACCTCCTCGCGCGCGACCGCGCGAGCCGCAGCGACGGCGTCGTCGGTGGATGCGACGAGACGGTAGAGGTCTTCGGTGCCGGGGCGGCGCAGGTAGCGGACGTCGTCGAAGGCGGCGGCCGCCGCTTCGAGGCGGGGCGCGAGCGCGGGGAAGGCGGCGCCGGCGGCGCGCGCGAAGGCGTGCACGGTCGCGCCGGGCGGCGGGTCTACGACGCCGCGTTCCAGGCAGCCGCGCGCGAGGGCGCGGAAACGCAGCACGATCGCCGCGTCCCAGTCCGACGCGCGGGCGCGCTCGGACGCGGCCTCGCGCAGATCGGCGGCGGAGCGGTGCTCGTCCTCGCCGAACAGCAGCGGCGTCCGCGGCGCGGCGCGCCGGGTCACCCGCGGCACACCCCACAGCAGGAACGCCGCGACGATCACGACGGCGACGACGAAGGCGGCGACGAGGGCGAACGTCGAGCCCCAGCCGCCCGAGAGGTCGGGGTTGAGCAGCGACGCGATGAAGTCGCCGACAGCGCGCGCGATGCGGTCGAACGGCGTCGGCTCGGCGATGTCGTAGGCCGGGTCCGACAGCTCCTGCTCCGCCCACCGCCGCGCCTCATCGCCGTCCGGCGTGAGCGGCGGGACGGCGTCGGCGGCGCGCGCGAGCGCGCGGAGCACGGCGGGGGTCAGGCCCACGGCGACTCGCGGTCGGCGCCGTCGGGCGCGGCGCCGGGTGCGGCCCAGCGGGTGGGGGACTGCTCCTCCGCGGGCGGCGGGGTCGCGGGGTCTGCGGCCGGGGCAGCGGCCGGGGCGGCGGGCGGCTGCGCGGGCGCCGGGGCGGCGGGCGCGGGCTGCGCCGGCGCACCGTACGCGGGCTGCTGCGCCGGCGCACCGTACGCGGGCTGCTGCGCGGGTGCGCCGTACGCGGGCTGCGCGGGGTGGCCGGGCTGGCCGGGAGCGCCGTAGCCGGGCTGGGCGGGAGCGTCGTAGCCGGGAGGCACCCCGTACCCCGGGGGCGGGCCGTAGCCCGGCTGCGCCTGCGAGGTGGAGAACACCGCGCCGGCCGGTGCCGGCGGGTACCCCGGCGCCGCGTATCCCGGCGGGTAGGGTGCGTAGCCCGGCGCCGGGTAGGCGCCCAGAACACCGCGCGGCGCGATCTCACGCCCGATGTGCTCGCGATAGGGGTCCGCGAGGGCGGTGGCTCCGGCATCCCGTCGCTCCACGTAGGCGAGGAGGTCCAGGTCGAGTCCCTCGCGGCGCATGCGGCAGTCGATGTAGATGAGGGCGGTCGCGGTGGACTGCACGACGACGGCGACCGACTGCAGCAGCAGCGTGAGCACCTGCGTGAGGAGCGTCGCGGCGAGGAAGCCGATGATGGCGGTCGGCTCGGGGTCGCCCGTCGGCGCGATGATCGTGGTCAGCCCCATCGAGAGGAAGCTCATCGGCAGGCTCACCACCTGCGCGACGGCGGCGAAGATGACGCTGATCACGAGGATGATGCCGAGCGTGGGCCAGAAGCGGCGGCGCGTGAGCGTCCACGAGCGCGACAGCGCCTGGAGGATCGTGGCGTGCTCGACGATGATCGTCGCCGGCACCAGCAGCAGCTTGATCATCAGCCACCAGTACAGCGGGATCGACGCGACGATCACCAGGATCGTCAGCGCGATGCCCGCCACGGGCGCGGCGAGCGCGATGCCGACGAGGGCGAGCGCGACCACGGCGATCAGCGCGATCACCGCGAGGATGACGAGCAGCGAGTACCCGATGAGGCGCCACGCGATCGGCTTGACCTGGCGCCAGAGCGCGCCGAGCGTGAGCTTCTCGGCCACGGCGGCGTGCGTCACCTCGATGACCACGATGCCCTGCACGATGACGCTGAGGGCGCCCGCGGCGAGCGAGAGCACGATGCCGGCGACGGCGGTGAGGGCGATCGATCCCGCCATCACGGTGTCGTACTCCTCGGTGCCCGGCCGCAGCGTGTCGAGGCGCGAGAACGACGCCCACCCGATCGCGAGCACGCCGGCCAGCACCACGATGTAGGCCAGCGTCTGCACGACGAGGGCGAAGCCCAGCAGCACGCGCGGGTTCTGGCGCAGCGCCGAGAACGAGCGGCCCAGGATCGTGCCGAACGACAGCGGGTGCAGCGGGATGATCCCGGGGCGTGACGCCGGCGTCCAGTCCGGGTATGCGGACACGATTCCCCTCTCGGTCGGCGGCGCGTCGCGGGCGGTGCGGCGCGCGGGCGCCGCGCCTTCAGGACGGCGCTTGCCCCTATCGTTCCACATCGAGCGGATGCCGCAGCCGCCGCCTGGATGAGGCTCTCGGCATACGTTCGGGCGAGCTTCGGCCGGTCCGCTGTCCTGGTCGACTACTCTGTGGGGAGCGCATGGGGACGCGCACGTCGTCCTCTGCGCCTGGACAGAAGGAACGAACGCGCGCGATGACTTCACGCATCCTGGTGGTCGACGATGACACCGCCCTTGCCGAGATGATCGGCATCGTGCTGCGCACGGAAGGATTCGAGACGGTCTTCTGCGCGGACGGCGCCGAGGCCGTCGACGCGTGGCGCACCGAGCGCCCCGACCTCATCCTCCTCGACCTGATGCTGCCGGGCATGGACGGCATCGAGATCTGCACCCGCATCCGCGCCGAGTCCGGCATCCCGATCATCATGCTCACGGCGCGCACCGACACGGCCGATGTCGTGAAGGGCCTCGAGTCGGGCGCCGACGACTACATCGTCAAGCCCTTCAACCCGAAGGAGCTGGTCGCCCGCATCCGCACCCGGCTGCGCCCCGCGAGCCAGCCGGCCAACGACTCGCTCCGCATCGGCGACCTCACCGTCGACGTGGCGGCGCACGAGGTGCGCCGCGGCGACGGGCCCATCGCGCTGACGCCACTCGAATTCGAACTGCTCGTGGCCCTCGCCTCCAAGCCCCAGCAGGTGTTCTCGCGGGAGATGCTGCTCGAGCAGGTGTGGGGCTACCACTACAAGGCCGACACGCGCCTGGTGAACGTGCACGTCCAGCGGCTGCGGGCGAAGGTCGAGAAGGATCCCGACAACCCCAAGATCGTGACGACGGTGCGCGGCGTCGGATACCGCGCCGGCGCCGTCGTCTAGGCAGTCATGACCGCGCCGATCACGGCCGTGACGCCGGCGCGTGCCCGCGTTCCCTGGTGGCGCCTCTGGCGTGCCTGGCCCGGTGACATCGCCGGGCTCTGGCGCCGCTCGCTGCGGTTCCGCACGATCCTCGTGACGATCGGCCTCACGGCGCTCGCCGTCGTGGTGGCGTGCGTGTGGATGGCCCTCGCCATCCAGAACGACCTGTTCGCCTCGCGCAAGGACCAGGTGCTCATGGACGCCGAGCAGGCGCGCGTCGCCGCGCAGCGGACGCTCGACGCCTCCGTGCAGAGCGACTCCATCCAGCTGCAGAACGTCATGACCCTCGCCTTCACGGCGCTGCGCGACCAGTCGTCGGCCACGATCGTCGGCGCCTACCGCATCGGCCCCCTCGTGCCCAACGCGCCGCAGGACTTCAGCACCAACGAAGAGGTGATGAACGAGCTGCTGACCCCGCCCATGCGGGCGCTCGTGCGCACCAACCCCGATCAGCAGATATGGCAGCCCGTCGGGCTTCCCGACGGCGACGACACCACCGTCCCCGGGATCCTGGTGGGTCAGCAGCTCACGATCCAGGGCGTCGCGTCGTACGAGCTGTATCTCGCGTACGACCTCGCCAACGCGCCCGAGACGCTCACGTTCGTGCAGCGCACGCTGTGGGTGGTCGGCATCGGCCTGGTCCTGCTGATCAGCGGCATCGCCTGGTTCGTGCTGAGGTCCGTCACGACACCGATCAGCGAGGCCGCCGACACCAGCGCGAAGCTCGCGTCGGGGCGCCTCGACGTGCGCCTGGAGGTGCGCGGCGAGGACGAGCTGGCGACGCTCGGCCGTTCGTTCAACGCGATGGCCGACAGCATGGAGTCGCAGATCAAGGAGCTCGCCGACCTCTCGCTCGTGCAGCAGCGCTTCGTGTCGGACGTCTCGCACGAGCTGCGCACCCCGATGACGACGATCCGCCTCGCCGCCGACATGATCAACGACCAGCGCGAGGACTTCGACCCGGCCACGGCCCGCGCCGCGGAGCTCTTGAACGCCCAGGTGCAGCGCTTCGAGACGCTGCTCACCGACCTGCTCGAGATCAGCCGCTACGACGCCGGCTCCGTACAGCTCGAGCTCGAGCCGACGAGCCTCGCGCACCTCGCGGAAGACGTGATCGGGTCGATGCAGCAGCTCGCCGAGCAGCACGGCACCGACGTGCGCCTCGTCGCGCCGGGAGGATATTCCCCCGTCGACATGGACCCGCGGCGGGTGCGCCGCGTGGTGCGCAACCTGCTCGGCAACGCGATCGAGCACGGCGAGGGCCGCCCCATCGTGGTCAGCGTCGACAGCAATCAGCAGGCCGTCGCGATCGGCGTGCGCGACTACGGCATGGGCATGAAGCCCGACGACGTCGAGCACGTCTTCGACCGCTTCTGGCGGGCCGACCCGTCGCGCAAGCGCACGATCGGCGGCACCGGCCTCGGTCTGTCTATCGCACTCGGCGACGCGAAGCTGCACGGCGGCGAGCTGGCGGTGTGGTCGGAGCTCGGCCGCGGCACGAACTTCGTCCTGACCCTGCCGCGCCAGGCGGTGCCGCTCGCGGGGGAGTCGCCGATCCCGGTCGATCCGGGTGATGACGCGGTCGCCGCCCTCGACGACCTCGGACTCACCGCGCCGATCGAGCTCCCGCGGACGAACGGGAGCACGGATGCCTCGTCCCGAGGAGGTTCCGCATGACCCGGCGGCGCAGCATCCTGGCCCTCCTCCTCGCGCTGTGCGCGGTCGTCGTGACCGGCTGCGCGGGCTTTCCCACCAGCGGGCCGCCGGAGTACGGGCTCGAGAACGGCAACACCGGAAGCGGCTCGCAGAACGTGGTCTTCATCCCGAACCGGCCGCAGCCGGGCGCCACGCCGCAGCAGATCGTGGAGGGCTTCATCGACGCCGGATCGGGACCGGGCGTGCTGGGCAACTGGGCCGTCGCCCGGGAGTTCCTGGCACCGGATCTCGCCGACACGTGGAAGCCGGAATCCGGGGTGATCGTCGACGAGCGCGCGGAACGGGACTACGTCGAGACCGGCGACGGCGTCGTCGATTTCGCGTCGGAGGTCGTCGGGACGGTCGACGACAAGGGCGCCTATGAGCGCGCGGACCTCTCGCCGGGCAACTGGACGTTCGAGCTCGCGCAGCAGGACGACGGCGAGTGGCGCATCACGCAGGCGCCGGACGGCATCTGGCTGGACGAGGCGCAGTTCCCGCAGGTGTTCCACAAGTATCCGCTGATGTACTTCGACCCGTCGTACCAGTTCCTGGTGCCCGACGTCCGGTGGTTCCCCGTGACCAAGGCCGCAGGCCGCATCGCGGATGCCCTCGTCAACCACCCGAAGAGCGAGTGGCTGGCGGAGTCGGTGGAGACCGCGTTCCCCGACGGGGTGACGGCGGTCGCCGTGGTGCCCACCGGCGAGGAGGGCGTCTCGGACGTCGCCCTGAAGGGCGACGCCATGCTCGTCGCCACTGCCGATGCCCGCAACCGCATGCTCACGCAGCTCGAGGAGAGCCTGCGCTCGGCCGGTGTGACCGATGTCGTCATGACCGTGGAGTCCGCACCCATCGAGGCGGAGCCGGTCACGGTGAGGTCGACCCGCGTGCCCCCTGCGCCTCTCGTGCTGACCGAGGCGGGCTTCGGCTTCCTCACCGGTGACGAGATCGGCAAGATCCCCGGCCTCTCGGCGGCGGTGGAGGCCGCGTCGCCGCTCAGCGTGCAGGTCGGGGCGGAGCGCGACCTCGCGGCAGCGCGACTGGCCTCGGGGGCTGTCGTCCGGCTGAACGCGGCGGGGACGGAGCCCGAGGTGCTCGACACACGCCCGGGGCTCATCGATCCGGTGATCGACCCGTACGGCGTGGTGTGGAGCGTGCCCCAGGAGGACCCCTCGGCCCTGCGTGCCTACCTCCCGAACGGCGACGTGGTCGATGTCGTCGACGCGTGGGGCGACGCCACCGCCATCGCAGGCATGGCCCTCTCGCGCGACGGCACGCGCATCGCGGCTGTGCTGAGCGCGGGCGGTCGCACCGTGGTCTCGGTGGCGGGCGTGGTCCGCGACGATGTCGTGCCGGATCGTCTCGGTGAGCCGATTCCGCTCGCGGTGGCGGGCGGCGCCGTCGTGGGCGTCACGCGGATCGGCGTCACCTGGATCGACGACGTCTCGGTCGGCGTGCTGACCAGCGGCGCGGACGCCGACTCGACGGTGATCGAGCAGGTGGTCGGGGCGCCGACCTCCACCTCGACGGCCCCCGCGGGCATGGCCTCGATCGCCGGGGGCAACGGTGTCTCGAGCCTGCGCCTACGTGCCGAGGACGGCACGCTCTCGGTCAAGCGCGGCACGAGCTGGCAGCCGACGGCGACCGGCATCCGCGTGCTCGCGACCCAGCAGGGCGAACCGCAGTAGCGGCTCCTCCACAGGGGGCCGCGCGCCCGAGTCATCCACGGATCGGGATGAACAGCCGCCGGGGTCGCCCGCGTGCCCGCGAGGCTGGGGCGGTGATGTCGGAGATCGTGCGCGCCGTGCGCGAGGCCTGTGCGGACGCGCTGGCGCTGCTGCTTCCGCTCTCGTGCGCGGGCTGCGACGAACCCGACGTCGCCCTGTGCGAGCGATGCATGTTCGCCCTCGCTCCCGACCCGCGGGTGCAGGTCGTCCAGGCGCCGGGCGGCGCCGTCGCGGTGTGGAGCGGGCTCGCGTTCGACGGGGTCGCCGCCCGTGTGCTGCGGGCCGTCAAAGAGGGCGGGCGCACGGGCTTGGCCGCGGCGCTCGCGCCCGCGCTGATCCAGGCCCTCGCCTGCGCCGGAGCCGCCGATGCGGTCGCCGTGCCCATGCCGACGTCACGGCAGGCGTACCGCCGGCGGGGTTACCGCGTGCCCGATCTCCTTGTCCGCCGCACCGGGCGCCGTCCCCGCCGACTGCTCCGGTACGCCCGCCGCACCTCCGACCAGCGCGGCCTCGATCGTGACGCGCGCGCCCGCAACGTCGCCCAGAGCCTCGTGGCCCTGAACGCCGAAGGACTCCGCGTCGTGGTCGTCGACGACGTCGTGACCACCGGGGCGAGCCTGGCCGAAGCGGTCCGCGCGCTGCGCGCCGCGGGCGCCGATGTGGTGGCCGCGGTCACCGTGGCGGCCACGCCGCGCAGGCGTCCCACAGGTCGGTGAACGTTGCGCCGACGCAATCGGAATTCGGAGGTGACAGAGTCGGAACGCCCGGCTAGCGTGGGAGTGACAAGGCGACTGATGGTCCGCCCTTGGCCGGGCGGACCGGAACAAGGAGGTCAAGGATGGAAACCAGCATCGTCGGCGTGGGAGTGGGCATCACAGATCGCTTCCGCGGTGTCGTCGAGGAGAAGGCCCTCCGCATCGAGAACCTCGCCCCGCGCGCGCAACGCGTGGATGTCAAGGTCACACACCGCGCGTACCACAACGGTCGTGTGGAGGATGAGACCGTCGAACTGACCGTCAACGGCAAGGGACCCGTCATCCGGGCCGAGGCCACCGACGGCGACAAGTTCACCGCATTGGACCTCGCGGTCGACAAGCTGTGCGAACAGCTGCGCCGTGCGAAGGACAAGCGTGTCGACGCACGCAACCACCCCCGGGGTGCGAAGTTCGAGAAGGGCAGCGGCGCGATCCAGGGGATCGACCTGCAGCCGGCGTCCGTCGACGTGCTCCGCGCCGTCGCGACCGGTGAGATCCCGATCATCACGGGCAACGAAGAGGAAGAGGGCTACACGCCCGTCGTCATCCGCACGAAGGAGTTCCACCCCGAGTGGATGTCCGTCGAGGAGGCCGTCGACCGCATGGAGCTCGTCGGCCACGACTTCTTCCTGTTCATCGACGCGCGCACCGATCACCCGAGTGTCGTGTACCGCCGCAAGGGCTGGGACTACGGCGTGATCTCGCTGACCACGCAGGCACAGCCGGACGAGCTGGCGTCCTGAGACGTACCGAGGGGTGCGGCTGCCGAGGCGGCCGCACCCCTCGTGCATTCCGGAGACGGATGCTGCCACCCGCCCGATGCGCGCTGGTATTCGGTATACCATCGACCAGGCGTGCCGGCGTGGCCGCAGCATCCATCCATCCGTCGAGAGGTACCAGACGTGATCATCCGCAACGCGCGCCCCTGGGGCGCCGACGCCGCAGACATCGTCCTCGAGGGCGCCCGCATCACCGAGATCCGGGCGCGCGACGCCTCGGCGCCGGCCGCCCCGGGCGATGTCGACGGGCGGGGCCGGCTGCTGCTGCCGTCGTTCAGCGACGTGCACGTGCACCTCGACTCGTCCCGGATCGGCCTGCCGTTCCGCCCGCACACGGGGGCGCCCGGGGTGTGGGGCATGATGCTCAACGATCGGGACAACTGGCGCCACGCAGACGTGCCGCACGCCGAGATCGTCGCGGGAACCCTCGAGCAGATGATCGCGAAGGGCACGACGCGCGTGCGCAGCTACGCGCAGGTCGACGTCGACTGCAAGCTCGAGAAGTTCGACTCGGTGCTCGCTGCGAAGGAGAAGTTCCGCGATCACGCCGACGTGCAGATCATGACGTTCCCGCAGGCCGGCATCCTGCGCGAGGCGGGCACGGTCGACTACCTCGAGGAATCGCTGAAGCAGGGCGCCGACGTCATGGGCGGCATCGACCCGAGCCAGCTCGACCGCGACCCCGTCAAGCACCTCGACATCGTGTTCGGCCTCGCCGACAAGTACCAGGTCGAGATCGACATACACCTGCACGAGCCGGGCGCGCTGGGCGTGTTCAGCACCGAGCTCGTCCTCGAGCGCACGCGCGCGCTCGGCATGCAGGGCAAGGTGACGTTGTCGCACGCCTACGATCTCGGCTCGGTGTCGGAGGCCGTGAGCCGCCGGCTGATCGACGAGTTCGCCGAACTCGACATCGCCATGGCGACGGTCGCGCCGTCGACCACCGGACACCTCAGGCTCGTCGACCTCGCCGAGGCGGGCGTGCGCGTGGGCCTCGGCGAAGACGGCCAGCGCGACTACTGGAGCCCGTACGGCAACTGCGACATGCTCGACCGCACGTGGCAGCTCGCCTTCGTCAACGGCTTCCGCCGCGACGACCACATCGAGCTCGCGCTCGCCGTCGCGACGATGGGCGGCGCCTCGATCATGAGCCACACCTCGCCGCGGGTCTCCGGGGTCGGAGACCGCCCGGGCGTCGCCGTGGGCGACCGCGCCGACCTCGTGCTCGTCGACGGCGAGACGCCCACGAGCGCGGTCATGGACCGCGGCGCCGACCGCACCGTGCTCCACAACGGCCGTGTGGTCGCCGACGGCCTCGAGGTCGTCCCTCTCTGACCCGGGCCCGGTGCCACCCGGCCTTGTCCCACCCGGTCTCGTCCCACCCGGCCTCGTCCCACCCGGCCTCGTCCCCACCCCTGCTCTCCGTGCCGAAACACGGGTCGGTGACACGACACGCCGGGGAGATGCTGCCACCCGGCGTGTCGCCGTTACCGACCCGTGTTTCGGCGTGAGGACGAGGGCGGGACGACGACTGACGGGAGACGGGGCGGGAGGTCAGTCGAACATGCCGTCGAGGAGGCTGCCGATCACGAGGCCGCCGAGGATGCCGCCCATGATGTCGGAGCCGCCGCCGCGGCGGCCGCCGCCGTACTGCTGCTGGCCGTAGCCGGGGCCGCCCCACTGGTCGGGCTGCGGGCGGGCGGCGTCGATGTCGCGCTGGGCGAGCTGCAGCGCCTCGCTCGCGAGGAACGCGGCGCGCCGGGCCATCGCGAACGCCTGCTCGCGGTGGTCCTCGTCGATCGCCGTGACGGCGGCCGCCGACGAGCCGAGGTAGCGGTCGAGGTCGAGGCGCACGCGCTCGGCCTCGGCGAATCGCGTGCGGGCGTCGGCGCCGATCCAGCCGCGGTGCCCGGCGATCACGTCGCGCGAGACGGCGAGCTGCCGGTCGGCGTCGTCGATGGCGTGGCGCACGTGCTCGAGCGGCGGGATGGGCCGGGCGGCGCGCTCGCGCGCGGCGGCGATCGCGGCATCGAGTCCCGCGTTCGCCTCGCGCAGGCGCGAGAGCTGCTCGAAGGGGTCGGTGTTCACGCCGGCCGCGGGAAGGGCGGCGAGCGCGGCCTGCAGCTCCTCGATCGCGGTCTGCACCGCGGGGGAGTGCGGCTCCTTCAGCGCGAGCACGAGGTCGCCGCGGGAGTCCTCGACGATCGCGGCGAGCGTCGACTCGGCGCGCAGCGCCTCGACCTCGAAGGTCTCGACCGCGTCGATCAGCGTCTCGGCGCGGCGGACGGATTCGGTGGATGCCTCGAGCGCCATGTTCGCCTGCTCGCGCTGGCCCGCCTCGCGACGGCGCTCGGCGACGCCGGCGCTGTGCTCGGCGAAGCCGAGCAGCTGCTCCGCCTCAGCCGGGTTCGCCTCGATCTGCGACAGGGCGTGCGCCGAGTAGCGGACGGACAGCCGGTCGACGGTGGAGCGGGCATCGGGCAGGCGCAGGCGCAGGCGCGCAGCATCCGCCCGCACCTTCGCGATGATCTCGGGAGCGCGACGCGCGCGCTCGATCGGCGCCGCGAGCGCCTCGGTGCGGTCGTCGAGGAGGTCCTCGGCCCACTCGCACAGCTGCACGATGCGGGCGTTGCGGGTGCGCAGCTCTTCGGGGGTGTCGGGGATGTCGTCGTGGTTGAGCTGGTGGAGGTGGAAGGCCTCCTGCAGGTGGGTGCGCACCGACGCGAGGGCGTCGCGCAGCTCCTTGGTGGGGCCGGGGCCGAGCTCCGCGTCGGCGAAGGCCAGCTCGTCGGTCGTGAGGCGGATGCGCTCGTCGGCCGCCACCAGCGCCTGCTGCGCCCGCCGCGCCAGGTCGGCGTCCTGCGTGTTCAGTTCTTCCTGCTCGCGCTTGCGTCTGCCCCAGAATCCGGCCATGAATCGATCCTACGGGGGCCGCTGGGAGCGGGCTGAAGCGACGGCCCCTGCGGTCGAGTGTTCGCGCAGAGCGTGGCCCTGCGCTCGCCTACCCTCGCCCGCTCGACGTGACGACACGCGGGGTCGCGTGAGAGACCCCGCGTGTCGTCACACCTGAACGCGGCGGACGGATGCTGCGCCCCGGCGCAGCGACCGGGTCAGCCGTCGCTGCGCTTGTGGCGGGGCTTGCGTGCCGGGCGGTCGTCGCCGTACGAGCCGCGCGAACCGGAGTCGCGCGAGCCCGAGTCGCGGTACGAGCCGCGGTCGCTACCGCGGTTGTCGCGGTACGAGCCGCCGGTGGCGTCCTTGCGGCGCTGCGGGCGGCCGGTGTCGGGGCGCAGCTCGATGAGCTGGCCAGAGATACGGGTGTCGGCCAGGCGGTCGAGGGCACCGGCGGGGAGGTTCGCCGGCAGCTCGACGAGCGAGAAGTCGGGCATGATCTTGATCGCGCCGAAGTCGTCGCGTCGGAGGCCCCCCTCGTTCGCGAGCGCGCCGACGATCTGACGGGGCTCGACGCGCTGACGCTTGCCGACGTTGATGCGGTAGGTCGCGAAGCCCTCGCGGGGCGTCCGGCGCTCGGGCCGGTCGCCGCGCTCGCCGAACGCGGGACGATCGCCGCGGTCGGGGCGGTCGGTGCGCTCGCGGCGCGGGGCCGGCTCGGGGTCGGGCTCGAGGAGGAGGGGCGTCTCGCCCTGCGCGACCACCGCGAGGGCGGCGGCCACGTCGACCTCGGGCACGTCGTGGTTGCGCACGTAGTGGGCGATGATGTCGCGGAACGCCTCGATGCGCGCGCTCTCGTCGAGCGCCGCGGTGATGCGGTCGTCGAAGCGCGACAGGCGGGTCACGTTGACCTCGTCGACGCTCGGCAGCGCCATCTCGGTGAGCTCCTGACGCGTCGCGCGCTCGATCATCTTCACGAGCCCGCGCTCGCGGGGCGTGACGAAGCTGATCGCGTCGCCCGAACGCCCGGCACGGCCGGTGCGGCCGATGCGGTGGACGTAGGACTCGGCATCCGTCGGGATGTCGTAGTTGACCACGTGCGACACGCGCTCGACGTCGAGGCCGCGCGCGGCGACATCGGTCGCCACCAGGATGTCGAGCTTGCCCGACTTCAGCTGGTTGACAGTCTTCTCGCGCTGCGGCTGGGCGATGTCGCCGTTGATCGCGGCGGCCGAGTAGCCGCGGGCGCGCAGCTTCTCGGCGATCTCCTCGGTGACGCTGCGGGTGCGGCCGAACACGATCATGCCGTCGAAGTTCTCGACCTCGAGGATGCGGGTGAGGGCGTCCATCTTCTGCTGCCACGCGCTGATGAGGTAGCGCTGCGAGATGTTGGCGGAGGTCTGCGTCTTCGCCTTGACCGTGATCTCTTCCGGGTCGTGCAGGTACTGCTTCGACATGCGGCGGATCGTGGCGGGCATGGTCGCCGAGAACAGCGCGACCTGCTTGGTCTCGGGGGTCTCGGCGAGGATCGTCTCGACGTCTTCGGCGAAGCCCATCTTGAGCATCTCGTCGGCCTCGTCGAGCACGAGGTACTGGAGCTCCGAGAGGTCGAGCGTGCCCTTCTCGAGGTGGTCGATGATGCGGCCGGGGGTGCCGACGACGATGTGCACGCCGCGCCGGAGGGCCGAGAGCTGCACGCCGTAGCCCTGACCGCCGTAGACGGGAAGGATGTGCACGTCCTTCAGGTGGGCCGCGTACTTCTCGAACGCCTCGCAGACCTGGAGCGCCAGTTCGCGCGTGGGAGCGAGCACGAGCGCCTGCGGGGTCTTCTGGCCGAGGTCGAGGCGGTCGATGATCGGCAGCGCGAACGCGGCGGTCTTGCCCGTTCCGGTCTGCGCCATGCCCACGACGTCGCGGCCGCCGAGCAGCGTCGGAATGGTCGCCGCCTGGATCGCCGAGGGGGTCTCGTAGCCGATGTCCTTGAGGGCCTTGAGGACGGGCTGGCTCAGCCCGAGGTCGGAGAAGGTCATCGCTGCGGGCTCGGTCTGAGCCTCGGCTTCGATCTGGTCGGCGTTCGTGTGCACAGTCAACCGTAGCGCGGCGCGCCTGTGAGGCGACAGGATGCCGCGATCCTGCGCGCGGGAGATCGGCTATGTGATCGCGGTGCGTCGCGTGAGATCGGGATGCCGCGGCGGAACCAGCCACGCCACGGCCGTCACCGCGACGGGCAGGGCGATCGCGAGCACGGCGAGCCAGGGCCACGGCGTGTCGGACAGGCGGTACATGTCGGCGTTCGCCCTCGCATACCCCCACACCGACAGCGCACCCGTCGTCGTGCCGACGATAGCGCCGACGCCGACGATGATCGCCGCCTGCCACGCGTTGACGCTGCGCCGCAGGAGCCGGCTGCCGCCGACCGCGGTGAGCGTCGCGTCGTCGGGCCGCCGCTCGAACCGTGCGAGACCGAGACACACGCCGGACGCGGCGACGACGAGTGCCATCGTCACGCCGGTGATGAGCCACAGCCAGGGGTCGACCGGACCCGGCCCGGTCTCGACGTTCGCATTCAGCCCCGCATCGGCGGCGACGCGGAAGTCGAAGGTCTGGGCGGTGATGCGGTCGACGGTGGCGGCGGGGAGCGGCTCGTCGTAGGTCGCGATGATCGCCGTGGGCACGAGCTCGGCGCCCAGGCGCTCGGCGGTGCGGGGCGTGACGACGACCTGGTAGGGCTGCTGGTGGCCGGGATCGACGAAGACGGCGGAGAGTGGATGCTTCGCCTCGGGCTCCACCTTCGACGACGCGTCCATCTGCATCAGCGCCAGGTACTCGCCGGCCGTCCACTCGGTGACGACCACGTCGTCGCCTGCCGTCAGGAAGCCGGGATCGGTGACGATCGCTCCGCCGGCCTCGAGCGTCGCGAGGGCGGCGGAGTCGACCGGCACGCCGAGGACCGTCTCGACGTCGGTCGCCTCGACGACCGAGAGCGAGGTGCTCGCGAGCTCCTGCGCGCCGAGTGTGCACCCGGGCAGGCACCAGTCGTAGCTCTGGCGCGCGACGCCGAGGGCGATCGCGTCGGGGGTGAGCGGCAACCCGGCGGCGTCGACCGCGGGCCAGCGCGTCGTGTGGATGACCGCCGTCGTGGCGGGGGAGGTCGACGCGACGAGATCTTCGGCGACGGCCATCAGCTCGGCCGACGAGTCGGACCCCGACTGCCACAGCTGCACCGACAGGGATCCCTGCGGCGACTGGTACCAGTGCATGCGGGCGTTCCCCGCCGCTGTCATCGCCGTCATCGAGAGCACGAACGACGCCGCATAGATGCAGGCGCCGATCACCGCGAACGCCGGCACGACGCGCGACGGGTTGGCCGCAGCATCCCGGCTCGCCAGCCGCGGAGCCAGCCCCAGGCGCGACGCGACCTTCGACAGCTGCACGAGCACCCAGTGCGAGGGGATGAGCATGCCGATCTGGAACAGCAGCGGCCCCAGCACCACGGCGTAGATCGCGACGTAGAACACCGGCGTCGTGGTGTCGCCGCCGGTGGCGGTCGTCGCGGCGACGTACACGCCGCCGGTGACGAGTGCGACGAGTCCGACGATCATCACGAGGATGCCCCAGAGCGGCCGGTGCGGCTTGAGGAGGGCGGGCCGGCGCGCGCCGCGGAGTGCCGCGAGGGTGTCGCCGCGCGTCGCCGCACGCGCCGGGGCGATCGCGGCGATCGTGCCGACGATCACCGCGAACACGATGATCGGGGCGACGAGCTGCCACGGGATGGAGAACCCGAAGTGCCCCCAGAAGGTGCCGACGGCGCCCCGGTCGGTCAGGGCGAGCATCACCGCGGCGCCGCCGAGTCCGACGGTGGAGCCGACGAGACCGCCGACCACGCCGAGGACCGTGCCCTGCAGCACCACGACGCGGAAGACGTCCCCGCGGGCGGCGCCGACGCTGGCGGCCACCGACAGGGCGCGCTGCTGACGGCGCGCGGCGACCGAGAACGCGGCTCCGGCCAGCAGCACGACGATGTACCCGCAGATCGCCGCGATGATCGCGCCGATGAGCATGACGCTCCAGAGCGGTGTGCCGTTCACCCAGCTGCCGCGCTTGCTGTCGGCGGGAGGGTCGAGCACCAGATCGCGCGCGTACGCGATGTAGCCGGCGTGGTTGAGCTCGGCGAGCTCGTCGACGCCCGGCTGCCAGTCCGCCACGTACCACCGGCTGATCGCGGGCCCGTCGGCCGTGTACCGGGCGTCGGGCAGGAACAGGGTGGGTGTCGTCCCGTCCGCGTTCGCGGGTCGCATCGTGCCGGTGAGGGTCAGGGTGGCGCCCGCGGCCGGGAAGACGACGGCGTCGCCGATCTCGGCGCCCATGCGCTCGAGGGCGCCTGGCGTCGCCATGAACTCGTCGGCGCGGGTCGGCGCGGCGCCGTCGATCGGCACGTACAGGCCCGCGAACGACGGCGCCCACACCTCGCCGGCGACGGTGGTCAACCACGCCACTCCGGCCTCGGTCTCGACGGCGGCCGATCCGAACTGCTGCACCGGGTAGACCGTGGCGTCGCCGGGGACCACGTCGGGCCGCGTCGTCGGCGCGGGGAGCGCCGGGTTGAGGGGAAGCCCCGAGTCATCGGCGTCGACGCGGTTGTCCCACGGCTGGTCGATCGCCTGCCGGCGTGACGGGTCGGGTCCGCCGATGGCCTCGATCCAGGTCTGGTTGGCGCCGAGCTCCAGCGCGACGATGCGCTGCTCCAGCGACCCCTCCTGCGCCTGCCACACCGCCGCCGCACCCGCCAGGCCCGCCACCGGGAGGGCGACGAGCGTCACCACGAGCGCGCTCGAGCCCTTCGTGCGCCACGTCTGCCGCCACGCGAGCCGCACCGCGACCCGCCACCGCGCCCATGCCGAGCCGCGACGCCGGGGCGCAGCATCCATCCGCTCCTGCGCCGTGTCGACGCTCGCGGCCTCCAGGAGCCGGGTCATCGCGACCCGGTGAGGAGCGAATCCGCGCCGGCGCGGCGCGACTCGTCGACGATGCGGCCGTCGCGCAGGAACACGATGCGGTCGGCGAAGGCGGCGTGGCGGGCCTCGTGGGTGACGAGGATGCCGGCGGCCCCGGCATCCACCCGTGCGCGGAGCATCTTCAGCACCATCTCGCCGGTCACCGAGTCCAGGGCGCCGGTCGGCTCGTCGGCCAGGATCAGCCGGCGCCCGCCGACGACGGCGCGCGCGATCGCGACGCGCTGCTGCTGCCCGCCCGACAGGTCGTCGGGGTAGGAGGCGGCCTTGTCCTCGAGTCCGACCGACGCGAGTGCGTCGCGCCCGGCGCGCCGCGCCACGCGACCACGGAAACCGTCGAGCTCGAGCGGCAGCGTCACGTTCTCGAGTGCGGTCAGGGTGGGGATGAGGTTGAAGTCCTGGAACACGAAGCCGAGTGATCGCCGCCGCAGCCGTGCGAGCTGCGACGGGGTCTGCTCGCTGAGGTACGCGCCCTCGACGATCACCTCGCCGGTCGTCGGGATCGCGAGCCCGCCCGCGATGGACAGCAGCGTCGACTTGCCCGATCCCGACGGGCCCATCACCGCTACGAGCTCGCCCTTGCTCACCTCGAAGTCGACGCCCGACAGCGCCGAGACGGCCGTCGCGCCGATGCCGTACTGCTGCGTCACCCCGATGAGGCGCAGCACGGTGTCGGTCATCGCGACTTCTCTGGAGCGATGGATGCCTCGGCCCGGGCGGGGCGGCCGCGCTTGGGCTTGTCGGTCGAGAGCTCCAGCGCCATCGCGCGCTGCGGGTGCAGCGCCAGCCGCTGCTCGGAGTGGTCGAGCCAGCGCACCTCCGCCTCGGCGGCGAAGATCATGGAGTCGACCACGAGCGACCACGCGAGCTCCTCCGGGCCGTCGGGGTTCGACCCGGCGTACTTGGCGCGGTTGAGCTCCTGCAGCTGCGCGAGCGACGAGCGGCGCTGCGTCTGGATGATGTCGGCGACGTCCACGCCCGGCAGCGTCGCGGCCACCGCGAGCTTGATCGCCAGCTCGTCACGGGTGCCCTGCGCACGCTGCACCGGGGAGGCCAGCCAGTCGCGCACCTCGGCGGCTCCGGCATCCGTGATCTCCCAGTAGACGTGACCGTGCTCGTCGACGTCGCCCTTCTCGACCAGGCCGTCGCGCTCGAGCCTGTCGAGCGTGTTGTAGATCTGGCCCACGTTCAGCGGCCACGTCGACCCGGTGCGCCGGTCGAACTCGGCGCGCAGCTGGTAGCCGTAGCACGGGCCCTGATCGAGGATCGCGAGCAGACTCTGTCGGACGGACATGGGCTTCTCCTTCGGGGCGGAGGGCGGACGGGTGGGGTGGGCGCGTCAGAAGCGCAGCGCGTCGATCACGTTGGAGCGCACGGCCATGAGCGCCGGGATGAACCCGGCCAGCGCGCCGATCGCGACGGCCGCGACGAGTCCGGTGACGGCGGCGCGCACCGGGAACGGCGGGATGTCCTGCAGGCCCGAGAACATGTCCATGACGAACGGCGCCTTCAGCACCGCCACCGCGATCGCGATGCCGATCACGCCGGCGACGGCCGTGGCGACGACGCTCTCGAGCAGCACCGAGGTGAAGATGCGGCCCTGCGTCGCGCCGAAGCTGCGGCGCACGCCGATCTCGCGGATGCGCTGGCGCATCGCGACGAGCTGGATGTTGACGAGCCCCAGTCCGCCGAGCAGCAGCACGAGCCCGGCGATGCCGCCGGTGACGACCTCGAACATCGCCATCGAGTTCTGCGCGTCGGGCCGCGACGCCCAATCGGTGCGGTTGACGCTCACCTGGATGTCGTCCTGGCCGGCACGCAGATCGGCCGCGAGCGCGGGCCCGAGGTCGGCGACGCCGTCCTCCGGCACCCACGTCTCCCACGCGATCATGGCGTCCGCCGGCAGCGCGTCCTGGCGCTCGGCATAGGAGACGTACATGAGCGTCAGGCGCTTCTCCTGGTCGCCGGAGTACTGCTTCGGCGTCACGCCGACGACGGTGTACTGCCCGCCGAGGTCGCCGACGAGGCTCACCGCGAACCCGGGGCCGAGTGCCGGGCGGCCGTACACCTCCCACAGTGCCTCTGTGATCACGACCGGGGGTGCGAGCAGTTCGGCGTCGGCGTCCTGGAACCAGCGGCCCTCGAGGACGGGGGAGCGGTGGATCACCGCGTACGCGGGGTCGACGAGGCGCGCCATCACGGGCCGCACCTGCTCGGGCGTCTGCAGCTGCAGCTGCACCGGATCGACGATGCGCGTGAGGTGCGAGAACGAGTACCGCTCCGCGACGCGATCGAGGTGCGCGTCGAACGACTCCCAGTCCATCGGGGCGCCGTCGGTGCGCGACGCCGAGATCGACAGCGTCGCCGGCCGGCCGCCGCTCTGGTCGGACTGCTCGGCCATCTGCTGCCGCTGGTACTCGCCGAGGGCGACCACCGCGGTGAGCGCCCCGACCGAGACGGCGATGCCGATGAGGCTCAAGAGCACCCGCAGCTTGTGGTGTCGCAGCTCCGACCACGCCTCGCCCAATGCGCCGACGAGGCCGCTCACGACGCCACCTCCGCACGCTCGGGCGCGTCTTCCCGAGCGGAGACGTCGAGGGATGCCTCGATGCCCGCGTGGGTCTGGGGCGCGGGTTCGAGCTCGGGTTCCGCCACGCTCTCCGCGAGCTCGGGTGCAGAAGCCTCGGCCTCCGCAGGAGTGGGTGCGCTGCTCAGGTCGAAGGACGACAGCACGCCGGCGTCGAGGCGGTAGTGCCGGCGCGCGCGGGCGGCGACGTGGAGGTCGTGGGTGATCGTCACGAGGGCGGCGTCCGCCTCCGAGGCGATGTCGTCGAGCAGCTCCATCACCGTCGCTCCGGTCTCGACGTCGAGGGCGCCGGTGGGCTCGTCGGCGAGGATGAGCGCGGGCCGCCGCACCAGCGCGCGGGCGATCGCCACGCGCTGCTGCTCGCCGCCCGACATCTGCTCGGGCGTCGACTCGAGGCGGTGGCCGAGTCCGACCCGCTCGAGCATCTCGCTCGCGGTGCGCCGGCGGCGCCAGAACTCGCGGCCCGACGCGTAGCCGAGCGGCATCTCGACGTTCTCGAGCGCGGTGCGCCCGGCGAGCAGGTTGAACTGCTGGAAGACGAAGCCGACGTTGCCCCCGCGCAGCCGGTCGAGCTTGCCGCGCCGCATCTTGCGCACCGGCTCGCCCCGGAACCACACCGCGCCCTCGGAGGGGCGGTCGAGCATGCCCATGAGGTTCAGGAGCGTGGACTTGCCCGAGCCGCTGCGTCCGACGATCGCGACGTGGTCTCCTGCGGCGACGGCGAGGTCGATGCCGCGGAGGATGTCGAGGCGGCTGTCGTCGGGCAGCAGCACGTGCTTCGACACGCCCTCGAGCCGGACGAGGCTCACCAGCTCCACCCGGCGGGCTCGCAGTACTCGCCGCCCATGCCGTCGTCGTAGCAGACGGGGTCGTCGCCCGCGAGGACGCCGGGCACGTACTGGCGCACCTGCTCGCCCTCTTCGAGCCCGGTGGTCACCTCGACGATGGCGCCGTCGCTCACCCCGAGCGCGACGTCGCGCTCCTCGAGCTCGCCGGTGCCGGCATCCACCCACACGACGCCGGTGCCCGACCCGCCCTTGACGGCGGTGGTGGGCACGACGAGCACGTCCGAGACGGTGCCGAGGTCGATGTCGAGCTGCGCCTGCAGCCCCGCGAACACGACCTGGTCGGCCGGCACCGCGCACGTGACGGTGGTGGTGCCGTCCTCGGCGACCGAGACCTTCAGCCCGGTGCACGTGAACGGCGCGGGGCCGCCCTGGATCGTCACCGATCCCTCCGACGGCGCACCCTGCAGGCGGTACAGCTGCACCGGGTCGACCGTGGCCTGCACGCGGTAGCGGGCGGGCGTGAGCGACGCGAGCTCGCCCCCGATCGAGGCCGGCTGGCCCTTCACGACCGCGATCTCGGTGACGTCGCCCGCCTCGGGGGCGAGGACGTCGATGTTCTTGACCGGATCGGCCTGCTTGATGGTGAAGAGCTTCTGCCCGGCGGCGACGGCCTGGCCTTCGCCGACGTGGACGGCGGTGACGGTGCCGTCGATCTCGGAGCGGACCGGGTACGCGGTCTCGCGCGCGATCGTGCCCGGCAGGCTCAGCGCGTTGGTGACGGCGCCGCGCTCGACGACCACGACCGGGTCGGCGATCTGCGCGGACGGCTGCGCGGCGGCGGCGGGCGCCGTGTCGGGGAAGAACGCGATCTTCACCAGCGCCGCGGCGGCGAGTCCCAGCACGAGCACCAGCAGGATCGGGAAGACCCATCGACGCCAGACAACCATGTCGTACCTCTCCGTAGGGGGCATACCGAGTATGTAGTCACCGAGTATATGCATACCCGGCATGCATGGGAACGGATGCTGCCCCCCCGCGTGTCCCGCACGCCCGCGCTCTCCGCGGACGGGGCTCAGCCGGCGGTCACCGTGTAGTCGCCGTCGGCGCAGGCGGTCATCCGCCACCCGCCCGCCGTCGCGACGAGCTCGACGTACGTGAGGCCCTCGGTGCTCACGTCCGGCTCTGCCGCGCCCGGGATCCAGACGTCGAGGCCGCACGTCGGCTCGCCGGTCGTCGCCGCGAGCGCGAACCGCGCGCCGTCGGCCTCGAGGCTCACGAGCCGGCCGGGAGCCTCGCGCGGGTACGCCCGGCTGAGCTCGCCGAGCAGCACCTCGTTGCCCGGCGCGTCATCGCCCGTCGCGCAGTCCTGCGGCACGAGCGCGAGTCCGATCGGGCCGATGCCGTTCTGCGGGTCGCCGCACGCCTGCTTCCACACCCAATAGGCGCTGCCCAGCAGGTGCGCGTCCTCCGCGTCGGCGTAGCGCGCCATGCGCGCGTTCACGTCCTCGGGCTCACCCCAGTAGCCGTACTCGCCCGACCACAGCGGCATGCCGTACTCGTCCGCCACGCGGCGGGCGAGGTCGAACTGCCGCTCCATGCTGACGATCGATGGGATGCCGAGCGAGCGGTCCATCGTGATCGACTCGGCGTACAGGTGGGGCGAGAACACGATGTTCGCGTCGTCGGTGAACCCGAGCGACGGGCCGCTGTCGAAGCCGAGGCCCGACCACAGGATGCTCGGCTCGACGAACACGATCTGCGGTGCGCCCGCCGCGCGGATCGCGTCGATCGCGCGGTCGTAGTAGCGCCCGAGCAGCAGCGACGTCGTCACCGGCGCCGTCTGCCCGAACCCCGGCTCGTTCATGAGGTCGAACCCGGCGACGGCCGGCTCGTCCGCATACCGCGCCGCGAGTTCGCCCCACGTGCGCACGAGCGCCGTCTGGACACCGTCGGTGTCGAACCAGAAGTGCTCGAACGCGCGGTCGCCGGCGGGGGAGATGTCGCGCCCGGTGAACGCGCAGCGAGGGGTCCCGTCGAAGATCGTCGCCCACTCCGGCGCGCCGTCATAGCCCCACATCGGGTCGGTGCCCGGGCGGCACTCGGTGCCCGTCGCGGTCGCGGCGTTCGACCAGCCGTCCTGGTGCAGGTCGATGACGGTGCGGATGCCGTTCGCCTTCGCCCACGCGACCGCGTCGTCGATCTGCGCGAGGTACGCCGCGTCGAGCTCGCCCCGGTCAGGCTCGAGCGCCGACCACGAGATCCCCAGCCGCACCGCGTTGAAGCCGTACGACGCCATGCCCTCGAAGTCCGCCTCGGTCAGTTCCCGGGTCGCCGGCACGTCCTCCTGCGGCTGGTAGAAGTCGACCAGCTGGTTCACGTTGGCCCCGCGCAGGAGCACCTCGTGCCCCTCGCCGTCCGTGATGCGATCGCCGTCCGCGCGCAGGAATCCTGCGGGGACGGATGCTGCATCCCCCGCGGCGTCGTCGGCGCCGGCCGCCACCGCGACGGGCGTGATGACGAGCGCCGCCGCGACCACGGCGACCGCCGTCACCGCGACCGGCCGCCGCGCCGGTGCCGGCTCGACCGCGTCGGCCGAGGCATCCGTCCCCTGCGGGATAGTGCGGCGTGCGCGCACGCGGTCGGTGACGAGCGAGGCCAGCGCCGCGACCCACCCGAGGCACGCGCCGAACGACAGGCCGTCCGCGACGTGCACGTAGGCGGCCATGAGCGGCCACAGGTCCCCGCGGAAGCCGTCGTCGACCACGAGGCCGATCGCCGCCTGCACCAGTCCGAACAGGGCGCCTGCGGCGAGGACGCCGAGCCACGTCCCGAGGAAGCCGGGCACGCGCCGGCGCATGAAGCGTACGCACACCCACGCCGAGGCGATCATCAGCACGACGGCCACGGCCACCGACACGAAACCGCGGTCGGGGCGCGGCGACGGGATCAGGGCGGCGTAGGCCGCACCGGTCCACCACGACCCCGCGGCCAGCGGCGCGATCGCGCCGAAGGCCATCGCGGCGGGCCACACGGATCCGCGCTCGAACACGGGACGCGACGACCGCCCGCCCGCCCAGCGGGTCACGGCAGCGATGATCGCCGCCGCCGGCAGGGCCTTCGCGGTCACGTAGCCGGCGGCCCACGCCGAGAGCGCAGCATCCATCGTCATCGCGACACAGGCGGCCGCCTGCGCGAGCAGCACCGCCAGCACGACCCCCGCGAACATCGTCCAGAAGCGCTCGCCCGCCCGCACCGCGGCCCACCACACGACGCCCAGCAGCACCGGGAGGAACACGAGGTACGGCGCGAGGGGCCAGCCGAGCTGACCCTGCAGCGTGCCGCCGGGCCAGCCGACGAGCGCGAGGAGCCCGGTCGGATCGGCGATCGCCTGGACGAGGACGAGAACGGATGCCGTGGCCACGGCGATGATCGGACGGCGGAACCGGCGCATGAACACTCCATCGTGTCTGCAAGGGGCGAGGGCCCACGCGTTCGGGATCGCGAGGGAGCAGCATCCTCTCATCCGTCCCTATGGATGAGGGCGCACCCAGCGCACACCAAGGTCACGGGTGGATAACATAGGCAGGTATGCCTGGGGTCATGCACCCTGGCGGCACTGGCGCCGTTGCGCCGCTCCCGAAAGCCTGAAGATGGAGACACTCCGTGGCCAACCCCCTCGAGAAACTGCTTCGCGCCGGTGAGGGTCGCATCCTCCGGCGGCTCCAGCAGGTGGTGAAGGCCGTCGGCGCCCTCGAAGAGGACTACCAGCACCTCACCGACGAAGAGCTGCGGGGCGAGACCGCGGAGCTCCGCGCGCGCTACCAGGCCGGCGAGACCCTCGACCACCTCATGCCCGAGGCGTTCGCGGCCGTCCGTGAGGCCGCCAAGCGCACGCTCGGACAGCGCGCCTACGACGTCCAGATCATGGGCGGGGCGGCGCTGCACCTCGGCAACATCGCCGAGATGAAGACCGGTGAGGGCAAGACGCTCACCGGTGCCTTCCCTGTCTACCTCAACGCGATCGCCGGCAAGGGCGTGCACGTCGTCACCGTCAACGACTTCCTCGCGTCGTACCAGTCGGAGCTCATGGGTCGCATCTACCGCGCGCTCGGCATGACGACAGGCACGATCGTCGCGGGCCAGACGCCCGAGATCCGCCGCGAGCAGTACAACGCCGACATCACGTACGGCACGAACAACGAGTTCGGCTTCGACTACCTGCGCGACAACATGGCGTGGCGCAAGGAAGACCTCGTGCAGCGCGGTCACTTCTACGCGATCGTCGACGAGGTCGACTCGATCCTCATCGACGAGGCGCGCACGCCGCTCATCATCTCGGGCCCGTCGTCGGGCGAGGCGAACCGCTGGTTCGTCGAGTTCGCGAAGATCGCGAAGACGCTCGAGTCGGGCGTCGACTACGAGGTCGACGAGAAGAAGCGCACCATCGGCGTGCTCGAGCCCGGCATCGAGAAGGTCGAGGACTACCTCGGCATCGACAACCTGTACGAGTCGGCGAACACCCCGCTCATCTCGTTCCTCAACAACTCGATCAAGGCGCTCGCGCTCTTCAAGCGCGACACCGACTACGTCGTCATGAACGACGAGGTCATGATCGTCGACGAGCACACCGGCCGCATCCTGGTCGGGCGCCGCTACAACGAGGGCATCCACCAGGCCATCGAGGCCAAGGAGGCCGTGCCGGTCAAGGCCGAGAACCAGACGCTCGCCACCGTCACGCTGCAGAACTACTTCCGCCTGTACGACAAGCTCGCGGGCATGACCGGTACCGCCGAGACCGAGGCGGCCGAGTTCATGTCGACGTACCAGCTCGGCGTCGTGCCGATCCCGACGAACAAGCCGATGATCCGCAAGGACCAGCCCGACCTCGTCTACAAGAACGAGACGGCGAAGTTCGCCCAGGTCGTCGAAGACATCGCCAAGCGCCACGAGATCGGCCAGCCCGTGCTCGTCGGCACGGTGAGCGTCGAGAAGAGCGAGTACCTCTCGCGCCTGCTCGCGAAGAAGGGCATCAAGCACGAGGTCCTCAACGCGAAGAACCACGCGCGCGAGGCCGAGATCGTCGCCCGCGCCGGGCGCCTGGGCGCCGTCACGGTCGCCACGAACATGGCCGGCCGCGGCACCGACATCATGCTCGGCGGCAACGCCGAGTTCCTCGCCGTGCAGGAGCTCAAGACCAAGGGTCTCGACCCGGTCGAGACGCCCGAGGAGTACGAGGCCGAGTGGGACTCGGTGTACGAGGCGACTCGCGATCACGTCGCCCAGGAGAGCACCAAGGTCGTCGAGGCCGGCGGCCTGTACGTGCTCGGCACCGAGCGTCACGAGTCGCGCCGCATCGACAACCAGCTGCGTGGTCGTTCGGGCCGACAGGGCGACCCCGGCGAGAGCCGCTTCTACCTGTCGCTCACCGACGACCTGATGCGCCTGTTCCAGTCGGGCGCGGCCGAGGCGATCATCGCCCGGACGAACTTCCCCGACGACGTCGCGATCGAGTCGGGCATGGTCACGCGCGCGATCAAGTCGGCGCAGAGCCAGGTCGAGGCGCGCAACGCCGAGATCCGCAAGAACGTCCTCAAGTACGACGATGTCCTGAACCGCCAGCGCGAGGCGATCTACTCCGACCGCCGCCACATGCTGCAGGGCGACGACATCGCCGACCGCGTGCAGCACTTCATCGAAGACGCCATCAACGCCGTGATCGACGACCACACGGGCGCCGGTCACAGCGAGAACTGGGACTTCGACGCGCTGTGGACCGAGCTCAAGACGCTCTACCCGGTGGGCGTCACGATCGACGAGGTCGTGGCGGAGGCCGCGGGCCGCAAGGGCGGCATCACCTCGGACGGCCTCAAGCGCGAGATCCTCTCCGACGCGCGCATCGCGTACGACACGCGTCAGAACGCCCTCGGCGAGGCCGCGACGCGCGAGCTCGAGCGTCGCGTGGTGCTGCAGGTGCTCGACCGCCGCTGGCGCGACCACCTCTACGAGATGGATTACCTCAAGGACGGCATCGGCCTGCGCGCCATGGCCCAGCGCGACCCGCTCATCGAGTACCAGCGTGAGGGGTACCAGATGTTCCAGGCGATGATGGGGCAGATCAAGGAGGAGTCGGTCGGCTACCTCTACAACCTCGAGGTCGAGGTGCGCCGTCAGGGCGAGACCGGCGCCGAGCAGGTCACGCAGGTCGAGGCCAAGGGCCTCGGCGCGCAGCCCGTCGAGACCCAGCGTCTGCAGTACTCGGCGTCGAACGACGCCGGCGAGGTCGAGGTGCGCAACGACCGCGGTCAGGTGCAGCAGGCGGCGACCACGCGCCTGCGCCAGGCGGCCGCCGCGGCAGCCGCCGGCCAGCAGCCGCAGGCACCCGCCGCCGAGCCGCAGCGCGGCGCCTTCGGCCAGCGGACGGACGGCGAGGCCCCGGCCGCGCAGCCCGCTCCGCAGAACCGCGCGCAGCGTCGCGCGGCCGAGCAGCGCAAGAAGTAGCGGACCGCGGCTTCCGGGCGCACGCCGGGCCGCAGCATCCGTCTCCGAATCAGGCGATGAGGCGAAAACAGGACGAATCCCGACGGGACCGGCCTGCATTCGCCTCATCGCCTGATTTCGGTACAGGGCGGGCGGCGTAGGGGCGGGCGGGCCACGGGCGCGCGGGGCGGGCCACGGCGCGGCGATTGGACCCTGCCGGCCGCGGATATCCTGGGGCGATGAGTCCCCTCCGCCCCCTCGACCAGTCGAGCAAGCTCCAGAACGTTCTCTACGAGATCCGCGGGCAGGCACTGGCAGAGGCAGACCGGCTGGAGGACGACGGGCACACCATCCTCAAGCTCAACACCGGCAATCCGGCGGTGTTCGGGTTCGAGGCGCCGTTCCAGATCGTGCGCGACATGATCGAGGCCGTGCCCCACGCGCACGGCTACAGCGACAGCAAGGGCATCATGTCGGCGCGGCGCGCGGTGGTCTCGCGCTACGAGCAGGTGCCCGGCTTCCCGCAGTTCGACCCCGACGACGTCTACCTCGGCAACGGGGTGTCCGAGCTCATCACCATGACGATGCAGGCGCTCCTCGACGAGGGCGACGAGGTGCTGATCCCCGCGCCCGACTACCCGCTGTGGACGGCGATGACGAGCCTCGCCGGAGGCACGCCCGTGCACTACCGCTGCGACCCCGAGGCCGGGTGGCAGCCCTCGCTGGACGACATCCGCGAGAGGATCACGCCGCGCACCAAGGCGATCGTCGTCATCAACCCGAACAACCCGACCGGCGCCGTCTACAGCCGCGAGGTGCTCGAGGGCATCGTCGAGATCGCCCGCGAGAACTCGCTCCTGCTGCTGTCGGACGAGATCTACGACCGCATCCTCTACGACGAGGCGCAGCACATCCCGCTCGCGACGCTCGCGCCCGACCTGCTGTGCCTCACCTTCAACGGCCTGTCGAAGACGTACCGCGTCGCGGGCTACCGCTCCGGCTGGCTCGTGATCACGGGGCCGAAGAAGCACGCCGCCGGCTTCCTCGAGGGCATCCAGCTGCTCGCGTCGACGCGCCTGTGCCCCAACGTGCCTGCGCAGTACGCCGTGCAGGCGGCGCTGTCGGGCGTGCAGTCCATCGACGCGCTCATCGCCCCCGACGGGCGCCTCCATGAGCAGCGGGATGCTGCGTGGGAGGGCCTCGAGCGCATCCCCGGGGTGACCTGCCTGAAGCCGCAGGGTGCGCTCTACGCGTTCCCGCGACTCGACCCGAACGTCTACGAGATCCGCGACGACGCCAAGCTCGTCTACGACTTCCTCGTCGCCGAGCACGTGCTGCTGGTGCAGGGGACCGGCTTCAACTGGCCGACCCCCGATCACCTGCGTATCGTCACGCTCCCCGAGGCGCGCGTGCTCGCGGAGGCCGTCGAGCGGCTCGGCAACTTCCTGTCGTCGTACAAGCAGTAGGCCGACCGATCCGCGCCGCGCGCGGTTCGTCAACCCCCTCGCATGAGAGGGGCGGGCGTCGTACTTTCGCCGCATGTCCATCGAACTGAACCAGCCGGCGCTGCGCCATGCGCGCGCGCTCATCCGGGACGGCAAGGTCGTGCGCGATGAACGCGACGATTGGTCGGAGGCTGCCCCGACCGCCGACGAGGAGAACTCGTACATCAAGCGAGAAGGATGGACCGAGTACTCCCACTGGCACCTCGGCATCGACCATCGCGAGAACGAGGAGACGAAGAAGGCGTACTCGTTCCCCGTGGGCGACTTCACGAAGGTGCACCGGTCGGGCGTGATCTCTGCGGAGAGCCGTGCCGGCCAGTACGACCACTACGAGATCCGCGATGCTCTCCGCTCGCTGCTCGAGCTCATCGACAAGGACGACAAGAGCTGACGACGGGACGGCCGCACGTCGTGGCCGGCTCCGCCGGGGGTCGCGCGGATCGTCAGAGCAGCGCGAGCGAGGTCGCGCGCCAGCGGCTGTCCATGCCCTCGATCCGCACGGCGAGCGCGCGGGTGCGCGCCGGCCCGCGGACGATGACGACGGCCTCGATGATGCCGTCGACGGGGGAGGACACGTGCACCGACATGATGGCGTGCACGGGACGCTTCGCCCCGACGCCGCGCGCGCTGCGTGCCCGGGTCGCGAGGTTCGCGCGGGTCACGAGCTTGCGGTAGGCGTCCTCGGTGAGCCAGCGCGCGAGCTGGTCGACCTCGCGGACGCCCGCGAAGACCTCGAGCACGCCGACGGTGAGGTTGCGCAGGAACGTCTCCGGATCGGGGAGAGCGATGGACGGCGTCCGCTGCGGCGCGAAGAACTCTGCGACTTGCGCGCTGCTGCGGGACGCGATGGGTACGCGGGCGGTGCCCGCGGGCGTCATTGCCATGGGAGCCAATCTCGACAGGGGGATGTCTTCCGGACAGTAGACCACACAGCGAACTCTCAGGAAAATCCTGCCTGGTCGGCTGTGGATAACTCGCGGCCGGATCCGCCGTGGTGCCCTACTCTCGCTGAGTGCGCTGGGACCGCTTCTTCGACGATCTCGAGGATCAGCTCGCCTCCGAATGGGAGGCCGAGCGTGCCGCGCTCGACACCGAGGCGGAGCGCCTGCGGCTCTCGCGGGTGCAGCTCTCGGAGCGGCTGACACTGCTCGCCGCCCGCGATGGAGCGACGCCGGCCGTCGCGTCGTTCGACCTCGCCGACGGAGCCACGGTGCGCGCGGCGGTGACCGGGGTCGGCGCGGACTGGGTCGCGCTCGCCCTCGCCGAGGGACCGGGCGGCGCGGTCATCGTGCCGTTCGCGGCGATCGGCGCGATCGGCCTGCCGCATGCCGACCTGCTGCGCACGGCGCGCCCCGCGCCGGCGCGCTCGCCGCTGGCCGACCGGCTGACCTTCGGCTTCGTGCTGCGCGACCTCGTGCGGCGGCGTGCGGGGGTCGCGGTGCACCTGGCATCGGGCCGGGTTCTCACGGGCACGATCGATCGCGCGGGCGCCGACCATCTCGACCTCGCGGTGCACGACCCCGGCGCCCCGCGACGTGCCGACGCGGTGTCGGGCTACCGCCTGGTGCCGTTCACGGCGATCGCGTGGATCCGCGCCGACGCGGCGCCGACGATCCCCTGATCGGGGCCGGCGAGGCCCCGCTGCGCATCGGCGCGAGCGCCGGGTTCAGTCCGGGTGGCGGACGATGCTCCCGCCCCACAGCTCGGGGAAGCTCGCGGTCTGCGACTGACGCCAGAGCGCCATGCGGCGCGCCTCCTCGGCCTGGTCGTCGAGGTATTCACGGACGCTCGCGGCGTCGACCCGCCACCGTGCGGGGGCGCCGACGCGGAGCCCGCGGAGCCGCCCCTCGTGCACCAGAGCCATGACCTCGTCGACCGACACCCCGAGCACCTCGCCCACCTGGGCGGGTGCGTAGAGACGCACGTCGGACGTCGGGTCATCTGACATGCCCCCATTATGGACCTGCCTCCCCGGAGCGGGCCTGGCACCGGTACCCCTGTGGATAACGCCCGACGTCGTGCTGCCGAGTCGGCGACGATGGACGCATGACCGCCGCCCACGACCCCGTCCGCACCCCGCGCAGAGCCTTCTGGGGCGATGCGCGGTTCTTCCTCGGAGTGCTCCTCGTGGCGGCGTCCGTCGTCGGCGTCTGGCTCGTCGTCTCGGCCGCGCGGCAGACGGTCCCGGTGTACGCCGCCGCGCACACGATCGTCCCCGGCGAAGCGGTCGCCGCCGGTGACCTGAAGGTCGTCGATGTCGCGCTCGGCACCCTCGCCGGCACATACCTCACGGCCGAGGACCTCGATCGGCCCGTGGTCGCGACCCGCACGATCGAGGCGGGCGAGCTCGTGCCCGCGGCATCCGTCGGCGATCCCGACTCCGCGCGCACCACGAGCGTCGTCGTGCGCAGCGCCGTCGACGTGCCCGCGTCGGTCGAGGCGGGCAGCGTCGTCGAAGTCTGGTCGTCTCCGCTCGTCGAGCAGGGCGCCTACGACGAGCCGCGCATCCTGGTCGCCGACGCCACCGTCGTGTCGGTGACGCGCGACGATTCGATGATCGGCGGGGGAGCGGCCGCGCTCGAGCTCGTCATCCCGCGGGCAGACGTTCCGGCGACCCTCGCCGCGATGGCCGACGAGTCCGCGCTCTCGATCGTCCCCACGACGGGGTCCGGCTCGTGAAGGTCGTCGTCGCCGTCGACGACGGGCAGCTCCTCACCGAGGGACTGCGTCGCGAGGGGATCGACGTCATCGCGGAGGTCGCGGCATCCGCTCCCGCCCTCGCCGCGGCGGATGGGATGCTGGGCGCCGACGCAGAGGCGATGCTCCGGGCGCTCGCCGACGCCGACGCGCTGGTGGTCGCGGTGTCGCGTGCCACGATGTCGCCGACCGTCGTCGCACTCTGCGACCGCGCCGGCACGCGGGTCGTGCCGCTCGTCGAGGACGCGGCGGGGGAGCGGATCGCCGCGTCGTGCGGGCTCGAGACCCCGCTCAGCCGGCACACCGAGCCGTGGCGCATCGCCGAGGCGCTCTCGGCCGCACCGCGTGCGTCGGCGCCCGCGGAGCCGGAGCGCCCGCAGCCGCGCGTGATCGCGGTGTGGGGTCCGGCCGGCGCGCCGGGGCGCTCCACCGTCGCCGCGGAGCTCGCCGTCGAACTCGCCCGCGGCGGACGCCACGTCGCCCTCGTCGACGCCGACACGCACGCCCCTTCGCTCGCCCTCACGCTCGGGCTCGCCGACGAGGGCCCCGGATTCGCCGCCGCATGCCGGCAGGCCGAGCTCGGCGGCCTCGACGCGCGCGAGCTCACCCGCATCGCCGTGCCGCTCGGGCGCACCGGCGTCGACGTGCTCACAGGCATCAACCGGCCCTCGCGCTGGCCCGAGCTCGACGACCGGCGCGTGGGCGCCGCCCTGGCGGCTTGCCGCGAATGGGCCGACCACACGGTGGTCGACGTGGCGTCGTCGCTCGAGCGCGACGAAGAGATCGTGAGCGACCTCGACGGTCCGCGGCGCAATGCCGCGACCCTGGCTGCGCTGCGCGCCGCCGACCTCGTCGTCGCGGTGGTCGCGGCCGACCCCGTCGGCGTCGCGCGGTTCCTGCGCGGCCACGCCGACCTGCGCGCCACCGTCGGCGCGACGCCGGTGGCCGTCCTCGCCAACCGGCTCCGGCCAGGGACACTCGGCATCGACGCGCGCGGGCAGGTGCGCCGCACGCTCGACCGCTTCGGCGGCATCGACGACGTCTGGTTCCTTCCGCAGGACCCGAGATCCGCGGATGCCGCGATCCTCGCGTCGCAGCCGATCGCCGAAGTCGCGCCGCGGTCGCCGTTCACGCTTGCGCTGCGCCGCTTCGTGGGCGAGGCGATCGTGCCCGCTCCCGAACCGCAGCGCGCGGGACGGCTGCGACGCCGGGACACCCGTCGGACCGGGCCAGGACGCGCCCCGCAGCCCCGGGCGGATGACATGGCACGTGTCGCCGGACGGGTCGGGTGAGCCGCGCGCTTTAGGCTAGGTCCGTGTCGACCCTCAGCGATCTCGTTTACGCCCAGGGCCGCTCCAGTGAAGAGGACGTGGAGTGGCTGCATCGTCTCGCGGGGGACGGCCAGCTCCTCGCCGATCTGGCTTTCGCCGACATCGTGGTCTGGGTGCCGACATCCGACGACTCCTTCGTCGCCGTGGCCCACACCCGGCCCGGCGGCGCGGCGACCCTGTTCTACCGCGACATCGTCGGCGACCGCGTGCGGCCGCAGTGGCGCACGCAGGTGCGCGACGCGTTCCAGACGGGGAACATCGTCGACTCGGCGTCGCCCGACTGGTTCGAAGAGACCCCCACGCGCGTGCGCGCGGTGCCGGTGGCCCGCAAGAGCGGCAAGGAGGCGACGGTGATCGGCGTGATCACCCGCCACACCAACCTGGGCGAGGCGCGCACCCCCTCGCGCCAGCAGATCACCTTCAACGACTGCGCCGACGACCTGTTCGGCATGATCGCGTCGGGCGACTTCCCCGATCTGTCGGCGCCGACGTCGCCGCGTCGCGGCGCGCCCCGCGCGTCGGACGGCCTGGTCAGGCTCGACGTCGACGGCATCACCACCTTCGCGAGTCCCAACGCGCTGTCGGCGTTCAACCGGCTGGGGTTCGAGGACGAGCTCGAGGGCGAGTCGCTCGTCGAGGTCGTGACCGGCATCCTGCCGACGAAGCGTCAGTTCGACGAGTCCCTCCCGGTCGTGGTCACGGGCCGCGCGCCGTGGCGCGCGGACCTCGAGGCCCGCGGCGTGACGGTGTCGCTGCGCACCATCCCGCTGCGCGATCACGGCACGCGTATCGGCGCGATCGTGCTCTGCCGCGACGTGACCGAGATCCGCCACCAGGAGCAGGAGCTCATCACCAAGGACGCGACGATCCGCGAGATCCACCACCGCGTCAAGAACAACCTGCAGACCGTCGCATCCCTGCTGCGCATCCAGGCCAGGCGCTCGCACACCGAAGAGGCCCGCGACGCGCTCACACAGGCGATGCGCCGTGTGTCGGCGATCGCGGTCGTGCACGACACCCTTTCGGAGGGCCTCGCGCAGAACGTCGATTTCGACGAGGTGTTCGCGCGGGTGCTCAAGCTCGTCGCCGAGGTCGCCGCGGCGCCGAACACGCGCGCCAAGACGCATTCCACGGGCCGCTTCGGCACGCTGCCCAGCGAGTACGCGACGCCGCTCGCGCTGGCTCTCACCGAGCTCGTCACGAACGCCGTCGAGCACGGGCTGGCCGGCCAGGAGGGCGACGTCGAGATCATCGCCGAGCGCACCGACGACAAGCTCGAGGTGCGCGTGCGCGACACCGGCTCGGGCCTGCCCGAGGGTCAGGTCGGTCGCGGCCTCGGCACGCAGATCGTGCGCACCCTCATCCAGGGCGAGCTGGGCGGCACCATCGACTGGCACACCATCATGGGCAGCGGCACGGAGGTCACGATCGACATCCCGCTGCGCTACATCGAGCGCGCCCGCAGCTGACAGCGATGAGCGGATGCCTCGAGCCGAGGCATCCGCTCATCGAAAGCGCCGTGGCGCGAGGTGTCAGGAGGCGCGGCGCGCGCGGGCGGCGCGGCGCTTGAGGGCGCGGCGCTCGTCTTCGGAGAGGCCGCCCCACACGCCCGAGTCCTGACCGGTCTCGAGGGCGTACTGCAGGCAGATCTCGGTGACGGTGCAGCGTGCGCACACCGACTTGGCCTTCTCGATCTGATCGACGGCCGGTCCGGTGTTCCCCACGGGGAAGAACAGTTCGGGGTCGACGGTCAGGCAGGCGGCCTTGTCGCGCCAGTCCATGGTGGTGCTCCTTGTGACAGAGGGGTGGGAATGGGGGCCCGGTTCGGGTCCGGTACCCTGTGGGATGTGCGAGATGATCTCGCCCCACGTCGCTGTGGGAGCACACGGCTTCACCAATCGTCCCATAGCGGTTTACCTGAATCAAGGGTTCTTCGGCGGGTTTGTGTAGGACTTGCTGAGTGTTCCCGGGGGCGTATGGAGGGTTCGCACAAACCGCTGTCGCTGGAAGAAGGAGTCGACGGAGAATGCGGACAAACCTGTCCGGAAGGATCGCCGCCGCGCTGGTCGGGCTCGAGGGGCTCGGGCTCGCCGCGCTCACGGTGCGTGAGATCGTCGCGATCGTCTCGGGTGACACCGGCTCGATCGAGAGCGCGATCGCCCTGGCTGTGCTCACCCTCGTTGGTGCTGCGGCGGTCGTCGCGTTCGCGTTCGCGATCTGGCGGGGCCAGTCGTGGGGCCGCTCGGGCGGCATCGTCACGCAGCTGCTGATCCTCGCGGTGGCGCTGGGCGCCGCCACCGGCGCGTTCGCCGACCCGGCCGCGGCGCTCGCGCTCGCCGTTCCGGCCCTGATCGTGCTGGTGCTGCTGGTGCTCGCCGTGCGCGACGCCGGCCGCGCCGCGCGCCGGGAGCGCGACGAAGAGGCCGGCGGGCAGGCTCCGGGAGCCTAGAGGGTCGCCGGGCGCTCAGACGCCCACGAGCGCCCGTACGCGGGCGACGTGGCCGGTCGCACGCACGTTGTACAGCGCGTGCGTGATGCGGCCCTTCTCGTCGATGACGAACGTGGAGCGGATGACGCCCATGAAGGTCTTGCCGTAGTTCATCTTCTCGCCCCACGCCGCGTACTTGGCGAGCACCTTGTGATCGGGGTCGCTCAGCAGGTCGTACGTGAGGCCGTCGCGCTCGCGGAACCGCCGCAGCTTCTCGGGCTCGTCGGGCGAGATGCCGAGCACGGTGTAGCCGGCGGCCTGCAGCGGGGCGAGGCTGTCGCGGAAGTCGCACGCCTCCTTGGTGCAGCCGGGCGTCATCGCCGCGGGGTAGAAGAAGAGGATGACGCGCCCGCCGCGCAGATCCTTCAGCGTCATGGCCTGCTCGTCCTGGTCGAGGAGCGTGAAGGCGGGAGCGAGGGAGCCGGGTTCGAGGCGCGTCGTGGTCACCGTTCCACTTTAGGCGCCGGGTTCCTGCGCCTTCTTCGCGAACGTCTCGAGCAGGCGCTGGAGCGAATCCAGACGGGCGGCGCCGCCCGGGCCGAGCCGGCCCTCCTCGACGGCCTCGACGATCGCGCAGTCGGGGGCGTCCGGAAGGTGGGTGCAGCCGCGCGGGCACTCCTCGGCGATCTCGGCGAGGTCGGTGAAGGCGCGGAGGATGTTGGCGGGATCCACGTGGCCGAGGCCGAAGGAGCGCACCCCCGGGGTGTCGATGACCCAGCCGCTGCCGGACACGCCGCCGCCGAGCACCTCTCCGCGGTAGCGCAGCGACACGGTCGAGCTCGAGGTGTGGCGCCCGCGGCCGGTCACCACGTTGACGTGTCCGGTCGCACGCTTCGCGTCAGGCACCAGCGCGTTGACGAGCGTCGACTTGCCGACGCCCGAGTGCCCGACGAACACCGTCGAGTGGCCGACGAGCGCCGCGCCGATCCGCTCGAGCGGCATCTCCTCCTTGCTGCTCGTGAACACCTCGAGATCGAGCCCGTCGAAGTGCGCGAGGAACTCGGCCGGGTCGGCCAGGTCGGTCTTGGTGACGACGAGGAGAGGACGGATGCCGGCATCCAGCGCCGCGACGAGGTAGCGGTCGACCAGGCGCGGCCGCGGCTCGGGATCGGCGGCCGCGACGACGACGAGCATCTGGTCGGCGTTGGCCACGACGACGCGCTCGACCTGGTCGGTGTCGTCGGCGCTGCGGCGCAGGAGCGACGTGCGGTCCTCGATGCCGACGATGCGCGCGAGCGTGCCGTCGTCGCCCGACGCGTCGCCCACGACGCGCGCGCGGTCGCCGGTGACGATCGGCGTCTTGCGCAGTTCGCGGGCGCGGGCCGCGAGCACCGTGCGCTCGGTGGGAAGGTCTTCGTCGACGAGTACGGTGTAGCGGCCGCGGTCGACCCCGAGCACGCGCGCGATCTCGGCGTCGCTGTGCGCGGGACGGCGCTTGGTGCGGGGACGGTTCGCCTTCGGGTTCGGTCGGACGCGGACGTCGGCCTCGTCGAACTCCGGCTCGTCGTCATCGTCGAGATCGTCGAGCCAGCTCACGGTGTCGTCCCGCCCATCAGGTCGTCCAGGGCACGCACGCGTCGCCTCACGAGGCGCGCATCGTCTCCTCGGGGAACCCGCCGTCGGCGTGTTCGCCGTCGAGCATCCGCTGCCAGATCTGCGGGAACTCGGGCATCGTCTTGGCCGTCGTGCCGATGTCGTCGACCTCGACGCCGGGCACGGCGAGGCCGATGAGCGCGCCGGTGGTCGCCATCCGGTGGTCGTGGTACGCGTGCCAGGTGCCGCCGTGGAGCGGGCGGGGCACGATGCGGATGCCGTCGGGCAGCTCTTCCGCCTCGCCGCCCAGGCCGCGCAGCTCCGCCACCAGCGCGGCGATGCGGTCGGTCTCATGGCCGCGGATGTGGCCGATGCCGTGCAGGGTGGAGGGGGAGTCGGCGAAGGCCGCGAGCGCGAAGATCGTGGGGGTCAGCTCGCCGGCGGCCGACAGGTCGAGGTCGACGCCCTGGATGGCCGAGCCCGCGGTCACGGTGAGCGCGCCGCCGCGGCGCACCACGCGGGCGCCCATGAGCGCGAGGATCTCGGTGAGCATCGCGCCGGGCTGCGTCGAGTGCGCGGGCCAGCCGGTGACCGAGACGGAGCCGCCCACGATCATCGCGGCCGCGAGGAAGGGCGCCGCGTTCGACAGGTCGGGCTCGATCGCGACGTCCTTGCCGCGGATCGGGCCCGCCGGCACGATCCACTCGCCGACACCGGGGCGCTCGACGTGCACGCCGCGGTGCCCGAGGGCCTCGACCGTCATGTCGATGTGAGGGATGCTCGGCAGCCGTTCGCCGGAGTGGCGCAGCTGCAGGCCCACGTCGAAGCGGGGAGCCGCGAGGAGGAGACCCGAGACGAACTGGCTCGACGCGCTGGCGTCGATCGTCACCTCGCCGCCGCGCACGTGACCGTGGCCGCGGATGATGAAGGGGAGCGCCCAGTGGCCGCCGTCGTCGATGTCGACGCCGACGTCGCGCAGCGCGGTGATCATGGCCCCCATCGGGCGGTGCAGCGCGCTCTCGTGCGCCGTGAGGGTGACGTCGCCGCGGGCGAAGCCGCCCAGCCCCGCGACGAAGCGCATGACGGTGCCGGCCTGGCCGCAGTCCACGACGGAGTCGCCGCGCAGGGGCCACACCGGGGTCACCTCGATGTCGTCGCCGTAGAGCCCGGCACCCTCGACCAGCTCGATCCCCACGCCGAGCGAGCGCAGCGCGTCGATCATGCGGGCGGAGTCGTCGGAGTGCAGCGGCGAGAGGAGCCGGCTGGGTCCGTCGGCGAGCGCGGCGAGGATGAGCTCGCGATTCGTGAGCGATTTGGAGCCCGGAACGGTCACCGTGGCATGCAGCGCGCCGTCCGCGACGGGCGCGGGCCAGTGGCCGCGCCCGATCGGCGCGGAGGGCGGGGAATACGCGTCGGCTGTCATCGGGTTCTACCCTACTGAACCCGGTGGGCACCAGCCGGGAGCAACCTACGGAAGCGGAGCCGGATGTTCGCCACTCTCGAGCGTCTCGATCACGAGGCGCCCCTCCTCGCCGAGCGTGACGCAGGTGTCCCCGGCGGCCTGCAACAGGCCGCCGTAGACTGGCGCGTGATGAGCGACTCGACCGACCAGGCTGCCGCGGCGGACCAGGCCCAGGATCCCCGCGCGCAGTTCGAAGAGCAGGCGCTGCCCTTCATGGACCAGCTGTACGCCGCGGCCATGCGCATGACGCGCAATCCCGCCGATGCGGCGGACCTCGTGCAGGAGACCTTCGTCAAGGCATTCGCCTCGTGGAAGACCTTCACGCAGGGCACGAACCTCAAGGCGTGGCTGTACCGCATCCTGACGAACACCTACATCAACACGTACCGCAAGAAGCAGCGCGAGCCGTACCAGGGCACGATCGACGAGCTCGAGGACTGGCAGCTCGGCGGTGCCGAGTCCACGACCGCGACGAGCACCCGCTCGGCCGAGGCCGAGGCGATCGACCACATGCCCGCGTCGGTCGTGAAGGACGCGCTGCAGTCCATCCCGGAGGATTTCCGGCTGGCGGTGTACCTCGCCGACGTCGAGGGCTTCGCCTACCAGGAGATCGCCGACATCATGAAGACCCCCATCGGCACCGTCATGAGCCGTCTGCACCGTGGCAGGCGCATGCTGCGTGAACTGCTGGCCGACTACGCGAAAGAGCGCGGCATCACCCCCGCCGCCACAAGGAGCACGAAATGACCGACTGCGGCTGTGAGAAGGCGCGGCGCGACCTGGAGGAGTACCTGCGCCACGAGGTCTGCAAGACCGAGCAGAGCGACATCGCCGAGCACCTGGCGAACTGCGAGGGCTGCCGCGACGAGGCTCTCGTCGCGACCACGCTGACCGAGGTGCTGGCGCGGGCCTGCAAGGAGAGCGCACCCGAAGAGCTGCGCGACCAGGTGCTGGCGAAGCTCCGGGCGGTCCAGGCAGCGCACTGACGCCGCCGCCCGCCGGGTCAGCCGGCGGGCGTGAAGATCGTGAGCGCGCCGGGCACCACGTCGACCGTCAGCGGCAGCGCGCCGATCGGGTCGCCGTCGGCGTAGGCCGTGACCCCCGGTGACGACAGCCGCACTGCGCGCACGCGTCGCATCGCGACCTCGGGCACGCCCGCGTGCGTGCCCCGGTACACCCGCGGGAGGAGGCGCAGCAGGCGCAGTCTTCCCGCGGGTCGCACGAGGACGACGTCGAGCAGACCGTCGGCCGGGTCGGCATCGGGACAGATCGGGATGCCGCCGCCGTAGGTGCGTCCGTTGCCGACGGTGGCCATGACCAGGTCGCCGCGCACCTCTTCGCGCGTGCCGTCGGCGAGCTCGAGGTCCACCTCGTAGGGGATGCCGGCGAGCGTCAGGAACTCGACGAGGATCGCGATGTTGTACCGCGACCCGCCGCGCGGCCATCGCATCGCGTTCGCGCGGTCGTTGACCTTGGAGTCGAACCCGCTCGCCAGCACCGACCCGAAGAATCGTGCCGATCCGTCGTCGCGCGTCACCCGCGCGAGGTCGATCGCCCGGGTGGCACCGCCCGCGATCGCGTCGGCGGCGGCGGCCACATCGAGTTCGCGGAGCCCCAGCGTCGCTGCGAAGTCGTTGCCGGTGCCGGACGGCACGATGCCGAGCGGGATGCCCGTGTGCGCGACCTCCTGGATCGCGAGGTTCACGGTGCCGTCGCCGCCCGCCACGACGACCGCGTCGACGCCGACCTCGATCGCGGTCCGCAGCAGTGCGGAGGACTCCGCCGCGCTGCCCCCGCTCAGGATCGACGTCTGCACGCCGTGGGCCCGCAGGCGCTCTGCGGCGTGGGTGGCGGCGCCCGTGTGGGCACCGGCGCGCGCCGCGGGATTGACGAGCAGCGCGACATTCACGCCCGCTCCGCCGCGTCGGCAGCGGGCGCGACGAGGGCGCCGGGGTTCATGATGCCCCGCGGGTCGAGCACGTCCTTGACCGCGCGCAGCACCTCGACGCCGAGCGGGCCGATCTCGGCCTCGAGGTACGGGCGGTGGTCGCGCCCCACGGCGTGATGGTGGGTGATCGTGCCCCGGGCGTCGCCGATAGCGCGGGACGCAGCATCCTTCGCCGTCGTCCACTGTGCTCCAGGATCGTCGGTGAGCGCCGCGACCACCGTGAAGTAGAGCGAGGCGCCCGCCGGGTAGACGTGCGAGATGTGGCACAGCACGATCGGCTTCGTGCCCGCGGCGGTGAGGCTCTCGGTCAGCGCCGCGGTGACCGAGGCCTTCAGCGTGGGCAGGTTCGCCCACGTGGTCGCGGTCTCGAGGGTCTCGGCGAGGACGCCGATGTCCATGAGCGTGTCGCGCAGGGCGGGGGAGGCGAAGCGGCCGCGCTCCCACGAGCGGGCCGGGTCCTCGCCGCGGGGCGTCGCGCCGTGCGCGCGGAAGACCGCGTCGAGCGCGGCGCGCGCGGCCTCCGCCTCGGCGGCGGTCGCATCTTCGAAGGTCGCGACCGCGAGGCATCCCCGCATGCGGGTGAGGTGTCCGCCCATCGCGGCGTTCACCCGCGTCTCGGTCTCGTCGCTCAGCCGCAGGACGGTGGGACGGATGCTGCGCTGCGTCGCTTCCCGGAACGCCGACGCCCCCGAGGCGAAGTCGGGGAACGACCACGCGCCGTACGCGGTCGCCGCCGGCACCGGGCGGATCCGGACCGTGACCTCGGTGAGGACGCCGAACGCGCCCTCCGAACCCAGGAACAGCTCGCGGAGGTCCGGGCCGGCCGCGCTCGCCGGCGCGCGGCCGAGGTCGAGGTCACCGGCGGGCGTGGCGACCCGCAGCGCGTGGACGAGGTCGTCGAAGCGGCCGTATCCGCGCGAGGCCTGGCCGCTCGACCGCGTCGCCGCGTACCCGCCGAGCGAGGCGTACAGGAAGCTCTGCGGGAAGTGGCCGAGCGTGTAGCCGCGCGCGCCCAGCAGCTCCTCGGCCTGGGGGCCGGTCGTGCCGGCGCCGAACGTCGCGAGGAGCGACACCTCGTCGAGGGCGAGGAGCGCCGCCGTGCGGCCGAGGTCGAGGGCGATCACGGCGCGGTGGGCGCCGCGCACCGGGTCGACGCCGCCGACGACCGACGTGCCGCCGCCGAACGGCACGACGGCGATGCCGCACTCGCCGCAGACGCGCAGCACCGCCGCGACCTCGTCGTGCGTGGCGGGGGAGACCACGGCGTCGGGCGCGGCCTGCGTCTCATCGAGGCGCCGCCGCAGCAGATCGGGCGTGCTCTTGCCGCCGAGGTGCAGCATGCGCACGGCGTCGTCGCGGGTCGCCGCGGCGGCCCCGGCGTCGACGACCGCAGCGAGGGCGGTGTGATCCTCGTCGGTCAGCAGCGACGGCGTGAGGACAGGTGCGGCGCGGTGCGGCACGGGGTGCGCCTTGCCCGGCAGCAACGTCGCGACGATCGCCTTCGCGGCGGCCGGCAGGCGCGCGGGCTCCGAACCCCAGGCGTCCCAGTCGCCTCGCGGACGCGGCGCGGGAACGGCGAGCGGCCGCTGCGGTGCGGACAGCGGGGACTCTGGCGTCGTCGGCATCTGGCCAGTATCGCACCGCGCCGTCGCGCCCCGGGGCGGGCGGGTGCGGCATCATGTCAGGGTGCAGACGCGCATCGTGGGGCGCACGCCCTCGTCCTCGGCCCTGTCGGCGGCGCGTCGCGCGCGGGAGCTCGAGGCGCTCGCCGACGGCGGCGAGATCGACCTGCTCGTCATCGGCGGCGGCATCACCGGCGCCGGGATCGCGTTGGATGCTGCGGCCAGAGGCCTGCGCACCGTGCTCGTCGAGCGGCACGACCTCGCGCACGGCACCAGCCGCTTCAGCTCCAAGCTCGTGCACGGCGGACTGCGGTACCTCGCGTCGGGCCAGCTCGGCATCGCGCACGAGAGCGCGAGCGAGCGCCACCTCCTCCTCACCCGCACCGCGCCGCACCTCACGCGCGCGCTCGCGCAGGTCGTGCCGCTGCACGAGCCGGGGCACGTCGCGCGCGGCGCGTACATCGGCCTGGGGTACGAGCTCGGCGACGGCCTGCGCCGCGTCGTCGGAACCCCGGGCGGGCTGCTGCGCGCGCCGGGCGCGATCGGCCGCGACACCACTCTCGCCCTCGCTCCGGCCGTCCGGGCCCAGGGGCTCCGCGGCGGCGTGCGCGGCTGGGACGGGCAGCTCATCGACGACGCCCGGCTCGTCGTCGCCGTCGCGCGGACGGCCGCCGGGTACGGGGCATCCATCCTCACCCGCATCGAGGCCGTCGCGGTCACCGGGCGCGAGGCGACCCTGCGGGACGCGGTGACCGGCGCGACGCTGCACGTGCACGCGCGAGCCGTCGTCAGCGCGACGGGCGTGTGGGCGGGCGAGCTCGACCACGACGTGCGGCTGCGGCCGAGCCGCGGCACGCACCTGGTGGTGTCGACGGCCCGCCTCGGCGGCTCGGACGTGTCGCTCACGGTGCCGATCCCGGGCTCGTCGAGCCGCTTCGTGTTCACGCTGCCCGCGCAGCACGGCCGCACCTACATCGGCCTCACCGACGTTCCCGCCGACGGGCCGATCCCCGACATCGCGCACGCGACCGACGCCGAGATCGACATGCTGCTCGGCACGGTCAACACCGTGCTGGAGGAGCCGCTGACGCGCGCCGACGTGCTGTCGACGTTCGCGGGGCTCCGCCCGCTCCTTGCGGGTGCGGGTGACGACGACACCAGCGATCTCTCGCGCCGGCACGCGATCATCGGGTCCGCGAGCGGTGTGCTGAGCATCGTCGGCGGCAAGCTCACGACCTATCGGCGCATGGCCGAGGACGCCGTCGACGCCGTCGTCCGGTGCGATCCCGGCTTCGCCTCTCGCCCGTCGCCGACCCGCTCGATCCCGCTCGTCGGCGCGTGGCCGCGCCACCGCCTCGGCGAGATCGCCGCGGCCCCGCGCCTGGTGCGCCGTTTCGGCGCCGAGGCGCCGTATGCGGTGGCGCTCGCCGGCGGTCCGGGCGCCGCGTGCGGCGTGACCGCGCAGGAGCTCGAGTGGGGCGTCCGGGTCGAGGGCGCCCTGAGCGTCGCCGACCTCCTCGACCGGCGCACCCGCCTGGGCCTCGTCGAGACCGACCGGGAGGAGTCGATGGATGCTGCCACCGCCGCCTTCGCCCGCGCCGGCGTCACCCCGCTCGACGCCTGACCATCCGCGGGCCCGGGTCGCAGCATCCATCCCCGTCCGCTCGGCCCCCTGACGCCCGTCCTCGAATCAGGCGATGAGGCGAGATCAGGCCGATGCGGTGCGGAATCGGCCTGATTTCGCCGCATCGCCTGATTCGGAGACACGGGGTGGGGTGCCTGCGCGCCGGGTTGGCAGGAATCCGTCCCAGGACGGCGGCGCAGCGGACGCGGGTGTCGGGGGTGGCCCCCAGACTGGAACGGTGACACACAGCGGTACGCACGGGGGACTCGGCGTCGTCCAGGGGACGGCGCTCTACATCGCCTCGGTGCTCGGCACCGGGCTGCTCGTGCTCCCCGGCCTCGCGGCCGATGTGGCGGGCCCGGCGTCCATCGTGTCGGTGCTCGCGGTGATCGTGCTCGCGGTGCCGCTCGCCGGCACGTTCGCGGCGCTCGCCGCGCGCTATCCCGACCCCGGCGGGGTCGCGAGCTACGTCCGGCGTGCGCTCGGCCGCACCGCCGCGCGAGCCACGGGCTACTGGTTCTACTTCGGCGTGGCCGCCGGGTTCCCCGTGCTGGCCTTCCTCGGCGCCGAGTACTTGAGCGCGGTCCTGCACATCGATCGCGTCGCGGTCCCGATCCTCGTGTTCGCCATCCTCATCCCGCCGTTCGCCGTCAACATGCTGGGCGTCCGCGTCGCCGGCTGGGTGCAGTTCGTGCTGACCGGGCTGCTCGTCGGCATCGTCGTCTTCGTCGTCGCGACGGCGTTCCCCGCCGTCGAGGCGTCGAGCTTCACGCCGTTCCTGCCCCACGGCTGGGCGGGCGTCGGCACCGCGATCAGCCTCTTCGTATGGGCCTTCGCCGGCTGGGAGGTCGGCACGCACATCTCGGGGGAGTTCCGCGACCCGCGCCGCAGCATCCCGATCGCCACCGCCATCGCACTCGTCGTGACCGGCCTCGCGTACCTGCTGCTGCAGGTCGTGACGGTGGGCGTGCTCGGGGAGGAGGCGGGCGCCGGGGCGGTCCCGCTGCTCTCGCTCGCCGACGCGGTCGCCCCCGGTTTCGGGCCGACGGCCGTCGGCGCCGTCGCGGCGATCGTCGTGCTCGGCGTCATGAACGCCTACCTCGCCGCGTTCGGCAAGCTGGGCGCCTCGCTCGCGTCGTCGGGTGACCTGCCCCGTGTGCTCGCGCCGGGCGCCGAATCGGGGGGAGTGCCGCGACGCGCGCTGCTGCTGACGTTCGTCATCGCCATGGTCTACTGCGCGATCGCGCTCGCGACGGGCGGCGACCTGCAGACGTTCATCCTCATCCACACCAGCAACATGGTGTCGATCTACGCGGCCGGCATGATCGCCGCGACGCTGATCCTGCCGCGCTTCACGGCAGGCTGGTTCATGGCGGTTGTCGCCGCGGTGCTGTCGATCGGTCTGCTGTTCCTCGCCGGTGCGAACCTGCTGCCGGCCGCCGTGCTGGCCCTCGCCGCGATCCTGGTGACGGTCTGGAAGCGGCTGCGGCGCCGCGGTCGTCCCGTCGCTGCGCCCGGTGTCGGCGCGACGGGTGATGCCCGCACCACAAGCCCCGGGTCCACCGTCGGGGTGAAGACGACGGCGGCCACGGCGGAACGCAGTTCGGCCCTGGACTCCTCAGCGAAGAGCTGAGAACTCCAGGGCCGAACCGGCGAGACGCTGGGCTCAGAGCGTGAGCGCCTGCTGCATGATCGCGGCCTGCTCGGCCGCGTGCACCTTCGGCGAACCGGTGGCGGTCGATGCCGCCGACGCACGCGAGACACGGCTGATGGTGCGACCGTTGAGGTTCTTCACGACCTCGAGGGCGATGAAGGGCCACGCACCCTGGTTCTCGGGCTCGTCCTGCACCCACACCAGCTCGGCGTTCGGGTACGAGTCGATGACGGCGTTGAGCTCCTCGACCGGCGCCGGGTAGTACTGCTCGAGCCGCACCAGGGCGATCTCGGGGTTCGGGTTCTTGTCGAGCTCGGCGCGCAGGTCCCAGTGGATCTTGCCGGCGTGCAGCAGCACGCGCTTGACGGCCGACTTGTCGACGCCGCGGGTGTCGTCGATCACCGGCTCGAAGCGTCCGGTGAGGAAGTCCTCGACCGGACTCGTCGCACCGCGCAGGCGCAGCATGGCCTTCGGCGTGAAGACCACCAGTGGACGACGCGGACGCGCGTACGCCTGGCGGCGCAGCAGGTGGAAGTACGACGCCGGCGTCGACGGGCGCGCGACTGTCATGTTGTCCTGCGCGCACATCTGCAGGTACCGCTCGATGCGTGCCGACGAGTGGTCGGGTCCCTGGCCCTCGTAGCCGTGGGGGAGCAGCAGCACGACGCTCGACTGCTGGCCCCACTTCTGGTCGGCGGCCGAGATGTACTCGTCGATGACCGACTGGGCGCCGTTCGCGAAGTCGCCGAACTGGGCCTCCCACAGCACGAGGGAGTCCGCCCGCTCGACCGAGTAGCCGTACTCGAACGCCATCGCCGCGTACTCGCTCAGCAGCGAGTCGTAGACGTAGAAGCGGCCCTGGTCCTCGCTGAGGTTCGTGAGCGGGATCCACTCCTGGCCGTTCGCGCGGTCGTGCAGCACCGCGTGGCGCTGCACGAAGGTGCCGCGGCGCGAGTCCTGGCCGGCGAGGCGCACGTTGGTCTTCTCGAGCAGCAGCGAGCCGAAGGCCAGCAGCTCGCCGAAGCCCCAGTCGATCGAGCCGTTGCGGCTCATGTCGAGGCGCTTGTCGAGCAGCTGCTGCAGCTTGGCGTGCACCGTGAAGCCGCTGGGCTTGTTCACGAAGGTGTCGCCGATCAGCGTGACGACCTCGCGCGACACGCCCGTGGTCGCGGGCTCGCCCGCGGCGGGCTCGGCCGCGGCGTCGGGCACGAGCACCGGCGACGAGCCGGTCTCGGCCGCGTGCGTCTCGGCGAACGCGATCTCGAGGCGGTTCTGGAAGTCCTGCTTCGCCTTGTCGTACTCTTCCTCGGTGATGTCGCCGCGACCGACGAGAGCCTCGGTGTAGAGGCGGCGCACCGAGCGCTTGGCCTCGATGAGGTTCGTCATCAGGGGCTGGGTCATCGACGGGTCGTCGCCCTCGTTGTGACCGCGGCGGCGGTAGCAGATGACATCGACCACGACGTCGCGGTGGAACCGCTCGCGGTAGGCGAAGGCGAGCTGCGCCACGCGCGTGACGGCCTCGGGGTCGTCGCCGTTCACGTGGAAGATCGGCGCCTGGATCGTCTTGGCGACGTCGGTCGCGTAGACCGAGGTGCGCGCGTCGGTGGGGGTCGTGGTGAAGCCCACCTGGTTGTTGACGACGACGTGGACGGTGCCGCCGGTGCGGTAGCCGCGCAGCTGCGACATCTGCAGCGTCTCGACGACGACGCCCTGGCCCGCGAAGGCCGCGTCGCCGTGGACGAGGATCGGCAGCCACGTGAAGGTGCCGATGGGCTTGCGGTCCTGCTTGGCGCGGACGATGCCTTCGAGCACACCGTCGACGGTCTCGAGGTGCGACGGGTTCGCGGCGAGGTAGACCGGGAGCTCCGACTTGTTGTCGGCGATGAACGTGCCCTCGGTGCCGAGGTGGTACTTGACGTCGCCCGAGCCGCTCTTCGAGCCGATCGCGACGGAGCCCTCGAACTCACGGAACACCTGGCCGTACGTCTTGCCGGCGATGTTCGTCAGCACGTTGAGGCGGCCGCGGTGGGCCATGCCGATCGCGGCGCCGTCGAGGCCAGCCTCGGCCGCACCCTGCAGGATCTCGTCGAGCAGCGGAATCAGCGACTCGCCGCCCTCGAGGCTGAAGCGCTTCTGGCCGACGTACTTCGTCTGCAGGAAGGTCTCGAACGCCTCGGCCTGGTTCAGCTTGTCGAGGATGCGCAGCTGCTCGTCGTGACCCGGCTTCTGGTACTTGAGCTCGACGTGCTCCTGGAACCATGCGCGCTGCACGGGGTCCTGGATGTGCATGTACTCGATGCCGATCGTGCGGCAGTACGAGTCGCGCAGCACGCCCAGGATGTCGCGGAGCTTCATCTGACGCTTGCCGCCGAAGCCGCCGGTCACGAACTCGCGGTCGAGGTCCCAGAACGTCAGCCCGTGGCTCTCGATCTCGAGGTCGGGGTGCGTGCGCTGCACGTACTCGAGCGGGTCGACGTCGGCCATGAGGTGGCCGCGCACGCGGTAGGAGTTGATGAGCTCCTGCACGCGGGCCTGCTTGTCGACGCGCTCGGCCAGGTCGACGTTGATGTCGGCGGCCCAGTGGATCGGCGCGTACGGGATGCGCAGCGCCGCGAAGATGTCGTCGTAGAAGGAGCGCTGGCCGATGAGCAGCTCGTGCACCTTCTTGAGGAACTCGCCGGACCCGGCGCCCTGGATGACGCGGTGGTCGTAGGTGCTCGTGAGCGTGATCGTCTTGCCGATCGCGAGCTCGTTGAGCGTCTTGTCGCTCGCGCCCTGGAACTCCGCCGGGTACTCGAGGGCGCCGGCGCCGACGATGCAGCCCTGGCCCTTCATGAGTCGCGGCACCGAGTGCACGGTGCCGATGCCGCCGGGGTTGGTCAGCGAGATCGTCGTGCCCTGGAAGTCGGCCGCGGTCAGCTTGTTGCCGCGCGCGCGGGTGACCAGGTCCTCGTAGGTCGTGAGGTACTCGTTGAACGTCAGCTGCTCGGCGCGCTTGATGCTCGGCACGAGGAGGGCGCGAGTGCCGTCGGGCTTGGGCAGGTCGATCGCGATGCCGAGGTTGATGTGCGCCGGCGCCACGAGCGACGGCTTGCCGTCGATCTCGGCGTAGAACACGTTCTGGCTCGGGAACTCCTTGAGCGCCTGGATGATCGCCCAGCCGATGAGGTGGGTGAAGCTCACCTTGCCGCCGCGGGTGCGCGACATGTGGTTGTTGATGACGATGCGGTTGTCGATCATCAGCTTCGCGGGCACCGTGCGGACGCTGGTCGCCGTCGGGACGGTCAGCGACTCGTCCATGTTCGCGGCGAGGGTCTTCGGCATGCCGCGCAGCGTCGTGACGACGTCGGCGTCGGCCTCGCCGTCGGCGGCCGACGGCTCGGCCTTCGGCGCCTGCGCCGGGATCGGCTGCGGCGCGGCCGGGCGCGCGGTGGTCCGGGCCACCGGCTGCGTGCCGATCACCGGGATCGGCGCCGTCACCGGACGCGGCTCGGAAGCCGCCGGCTGGGCGGTCGCCGGAGTCGCGCTCGCCGGAGCCGGCGCGGCCGGGGCGGCGGCCTCCGTCGGTGCTGTCCCGTCGGCGGGATGGTAGGCCGCGAGAACGGGCCACCATGCCTTGTCGACGGAGTTCCGGTCGATCTTGAACTGTTCGTACAGCTCCTCGACGAGCCACTCGTTGGCTCCGAACTCTCCCTCGTTCGAAACCCCGACGCCCGTCACCTGGCTCGACACGCTGAATCGCCTGCTTTCATCGGTGAAGTTCTGGGATGCGCGCGGGGCTCGGGAGCCCTCACACACGACGGTTAAGCCTAGCCCAGTCTGCGCAGGCGGTTCCGGTCCGAGGCGGCGGCGAACCTGAAAGATCCCGCATGATTATCCGCACAGGAACTGTCACTACCCTTGGCGGTCATGGAGTTCTACGGCGAAACCCCCGACGTCGACCTGACCTACTCTGACGTCTTCCTCGTCCCGCGGCGCTCGGCGATCACGAGCCGCCTTGATGTCGACCTCGCGCCGGGCGACGGCACGACGGCCACCCTCCCGCTCGTCTCGGCCAACATGAACTCCGTCACGGGCGCCCGCCTGGCGGCGACGCTCGCCCGTCGCGGCGGGCTCGGCGTGCTCCCGCAGGACATGCCGCTACAGGAGCTCGACGCCGCGATCCGCTGGGTCAAGGCGCAGCCGGTCGCGTGGGACACCCCGCTCGTGCTGCCGCCCGACGCCACCGTCGCCGATGCGGCGCGGCTCCTGCCCGCGACCGAGGGGCACGGCATCGTCGTCGCCGACGCGTCGTCGGGTCAGGTCGACGCCGACGACATCCTCGGCATCGTCCCCGCGACCCGGCTCGGCACCGCCCTGCCCGACGCGCGCCTGGGCGACCTCGCACGCGGGCGCGCAGCATCCGTCGACGCCGACGACATCGAAAGCGCGCGCCATGCGTTCGACGTGATCGTGGCCGCCGAAGCCGAGACCGTGTGCGTGCTGCACCACGGGCATCTCGTCGGCACGCTCTCGCGACGCAGCGCCCTGCGCTCGAACCTGTACCGTCCCGCCGTCGACGCCTCGGGCCGGCTCATCGTCGCCGCGGCCGTCGGCATCAACGGCGACGTCGCCGCGAAGGCGCAGGCGCTCGCCGCCGCGGGCGTCGACGTGCTCGTGGTCGACACCGCGCACGGCCACCAAGAGGGCATGCTGCGGGCGCTGCGCACCGTCGCCGACCTCGACCTCGGCATTCCGATCGCGGCGGGCAACATCGTGAGCGCCGAGGGCGTGCACGACCTCGTCACCGCCGGTGCGACGATCCTCAAGGTCGGCGTCGGCCCCGGCGCCATGTGCACGACGCGCATGATGACCGCGGTCGGCCGGCCGCAGTTCTCCGCGGTGCTCGAGACCGCCGAGGCGGCCCGCATCATGGGCGCGCACGTCTGGGCCGACGGCGGCGTGCGCTACCCGCGCGACGTCGCGCTGGCGCTGGCGGCGGGGGCGGCCTCCGTCATGATCGGCTCGTGGTTCGCCGGAACCATCGAGGCGCCGGGTGAGCTGCAGGTCGACGAGTCCGGCCGTGCCTACAAGGAGTCGTGGGGCATGGCCTCGACGAAGGCCGTGCACGAGCGCTTCGGCCGCCTCGACCCGTACGAGCTCGCCCGCAAGGAGCTCTTCGCCGAGGGCATCTCGTCGTCGAAGATCTACCTCGACCCGCTCCGCCCCGGCCTCGAGGACCTGCTCGACATGATCACGTCGGGCGTGCGCTCCTCCTTCACCTACGCCGGCGCCGCGACGGTCGCCGAGTTCCACGACCGAGCCCGCGTCGGCCTGCAGTCGGCGGCCGGTTACGAAGAGGGCAAGGCCCTGCCTGTCAGCTGGTGAGATTCCGGATGCTGCGGGCCGCGGCATCCGTCATTCCGCCGCTTCTGCACCCCGTTGCCTGGCCTACGCAGTTCAGCGCCCGTCGCCCGTTCACGCCGCGCTGTCGAAATCGGCATTCGCTGCCGCTTTCGACGAGCTCGTTCGTCTGCGCTGTCGAAATCGGCAAATGCTGCCGTCCTGTTCGTGCGCGATTGCCGATTTCTATAGCGCGGACCGGGGAACGCCGGCCAGAGCTCGACGCGCGGAGGTGTTGGGGGCGCGGGCGCGGGCGCGAGCCCGGGTCGACTGGAACGGCGCGCCCGTCCTCGTCACGGTCGGGGCCGGGAACAGGGCAGTCCGTCGGCGGTCAGGATGTCGTAGACCTTCCGAGGATCGTCGAAGTCGGTGGCCTCGAGGCGAGAGAACCCTCGGACCTCGCGCCTGATCTCGTTCTCGCGGTTCTTCTCGTCGATCACGATCTCGTCCGGATCGCGGTCGTCGTCGAACTCGGGGCTGAGGTACTTGCCGCGGCCGTCGATCTCGAGCCAGTGGTCGAACTCGGGGAAGTATCGGTCGCCGAACGCGAGGCGCCCGCTGCGGAGCACCCGCCGCTCTTGCGACCGCGATGCGGGGAAGCCCAGTTGGCGAAGTAGATGCGCAGCCTGGGTCTCGCGAGGGTTCGCCGCTCCGGTGTCGGCCCACGCGACCACGCGGCGCGCCCGCATGTCGCCCCACCTTCGCGGCGTGCTGCCGAGGAGCCGGAGCATCTCATCGATCGTCGTGAGCGGCCCACCTTCGCGGCCGGCCCACACGGCCTGGTCGACAGCAGTCGCCGCGACGAGGAACGGCGCCGTCCGGGCGAGATCGAGCGCGGTCTGGGCGGGCGTGGTGATCTCGTGCTCCCCGAAGGTGACACATTCGACGCCTTCGAGACCGAGCGCGTGCCGCCTGACTGCACCACCGGATCTTCCGCCCGTAGCGCGCTCGATCATCACGTCCACGCGTTTCGGCCACCGGCCCAGGATGTCGATGCCGTGCTCGGCTGCCGCCGCGAAATGTGACAGCACCGCACCCGGTTCGAGTCGGCGCGCGACCTCCGCCACCAGGACGCGGTGCCGCTCGATCGGGCGCAGCCTGCGCCATTCGGCAGTCAACACGTAGGAGCCTGCGGTGACACGGGTCCACTCGCCCGACGCCAGGTTCTTGCGGAGTCGCCGGTCGTCGGCGAAGTCGAGCTGATCGCGCCGGCGGTGGACGGCGATGTCGGGTGCGATGTGCGGCTGCGCGGTGGACGTCACGGTCCCACGATGGGCGCACTGGCGCTCCGCCGCGGGCCGATGTCGCTGGTTCGGTGGAAACCGCGACGCAGCGCGCACCTGGGGAGGAGTGTCGGCTGCGGTGAGTGCGTCCGCGGCGGATCTCGGCACCGGCTGCGGGTTCGGCGCACGCGGATGGTCGCGCGCTGTCGAAATCGGCGAACGCTGTCGAAGCGAACGGGCGCGCTTGCCGTTTTCGACAGCGCGGACTGGCACGCCTGGGTGACAACGGGCGCGATTGCCGTTTTCGACAGCGCGGACGAGCAGGCGACGCGAGGGCCGCGCCGGCGAGGGAGATTCCGGATGCTGCGGGCCGCGGCATCCGTCATTCCCAGGGATTCTGCGGGGAGGCGCTGACGTAGAATGGTCCGCACAATGGACGACCCTCCTAGTTGCAGACGATCGCCCCACCGACCCTCCACCCCGATGAACGGGGGTGATGCGTGATGGATTACGTCATGTTGGGCGTGGGGCTTCTTCTCACAATCGGCACCGGCCTGTTCGTCGCCAGCGAGTTCGCGCTCGTGAACCTGGACCGTGCGGACCTCGAGGCCCGCCAGGCCGCCGGCGAGAGCCGGCTCTCGATGACGATCAGCGCCCTGCGCATCACCTCGACCCACCTGTCGAGCGCGCAGCTCGGCATCACGCTGACCACCCTGCTCACCGGTTACACGATGGAGCCGGCGATCTCGAACCTGCTCGCTCCCGTGTTCGACGCGTGGGGCATCCCGAGCGGGATCTCACGGCCGCTCTCGGCCATCATCGGCGTCTCGATCGCCACGATCTTCTCGATGATCATCGGCGAGCTCGTGCCGAAGAACTTCGCGCTCGCCGTGCCGCGCCAGACCGCCAAGCTCGTCATGCCGTTCCAGGTGGCGTTCACCACGGTCTTCCGCCCCGCGATCGTCGTGCTCAACGGCAGCGCGAACGGCGTGCTGCGCTCCGTGGGCATCGAGCCCAAGGAGGAGCTCTCCGGCGCCCGCACGGCCGAGGAGCTCTCGAGCCTCGTCCGCCGCTCGGCGAGTGCGGGCGTGCTCGAGGAGGACACCGCGTCGCTCCTCGACCGCAGCCTCACCTTCGCCCGGCTCAGCGCGGCCGACGTCATGACGCCGCGCCCCAGCATCCACGCGCTCGCGGCCGACGACTCGGCCGAGGACGTCATCCAGCTCGCCCGCCGCACCGGCCACAGCCGGTTCCCGGTGTACGGCGAGGACATGGACGACATCACCGGCATCGTGCACCTGAAGGCCGCCGTCGGCGTGCCGCGCGAGCGCCGGGCCGACGTGCCCGCCGCGGCGCTCGCGACCGAGCCGCTGCGCTTTCCCGAGGCGGTGCACCTCGACGTGCTCGTGGCCGAACTGCGTGCCCGCGGGTACCAGATGGCCGTCGTCGTCGACGAGTACGGCGGTACCGCCGGTGTCGTCACGCTCGAGGACCTGGTCGAGGAGATCGTCGGCGAGGTGCTCGACGAGCACGACCGCCGCCGCGCCGGCATCGTGCGCCTCGAGGACGCCGTCATCTTCCCCGGCGAGCTGCGGCCCGACGAGGTGCGCGACCGCACCGGCATCCGCATCCCCGAGGGCGACGTGTACGACACCGTCGGCGGCTACATCATGAGCGTGCTCGAGCGCATCCCCGCGATCGGCGACAGCATCGAGATCGAGGACGGCACCATCGAGGTGCAGCGCATGGACGGCCGCCGCGTCGACCGCGTGAAGTTCACGCCCACGCCGATGCCCCATGAGGACGCGAGCGAAGGGGGTGATCGCCGATGAGCGACTGGGCCGGAATCGCCTGGCTGGTGGTGCTGCTCATCGCCAACGCCTTCTTCGTCGGCGCCGAGTTCGCCGTCATCTCGGCACGCCGCTCGCAGATCGAGCCGCTCGCCGAGAAGGGTTCGCGCGCGGCCAAGACCGCGCTGTACGCGATGGAGCACGCGACGCTCATGCTGGCGACGAGCCAGCTCGGCATCACGATCTGCTCGCTGCTGATCCTGAACGTGTCGGAGCCCGCCATCCACCACCTGCTGGCCGAGCCCCTGGGACTCACCGGCTGGTCGGAAGGCGTCGTCGACGGCGTCGCGTTCGCCGTGGCGCTGATCCTGGTGTCGTACCTGCACGTCGTGTTCGGCGAGATGGTGCCGAAGAACCTCGCGTTCTCGGTGCCCGACCGCGCCGTGCTCATGCTCGCGACGCCACTGGTGTGGGTGTCGAAGATCTTCCACCCGGTGATCGTGAGCCTCAACTGGATCGCGAACCACATCGTGCGGCTGTTCCGCGTCGAGCCGAAGGACGAGGCCGCCTCGACCTTCACACTCGAGGAGGTCGCGACGATCGTGAACCAGTCGCGCATCGAGGGCGTGCTCCACGACACGGCCGGCACGGTGACCGCGGCCGTCGAGTTCACCGACAAGAAGGCCGCCGACGTCGCGGTGCCGCTCTCGCAGCTCGTGACGCTCCCCGAGGTCACGACGCCCGACGAGATCGAGCGCGCGGTCGCCAAGCACGGCTTCTCGCGCTACGTGATCGTCGACGAGGCCGGCCTACCGCTCGGCTACGTGCACCTGAAGGACATCCTCCGGGCCGCCGAGGGACCGGATGCCGCGACCGACGTCGCGCTTCCGATCGCGACGAAGCGCATCCACCACATGGTGCCGGTGCTCGAGTCGACCGACCTCGAGGACGCGCTCGCCGTGATGCGCCGGGCGGGGCGCCACCTCGCGCAGGTGCGCAACATCTCCGGTGAGATCACCGCGGTGCTGTTCCTCGAGGACATCATCGAAGAGCTCATCGGCGAAGTGCAGGACGCCACGCGTCGTCGCGGCTTCTGACAGAAACAAGATGAGCGGATGCTGCGGCCCTGGGCCGCAGCATCCGCTCATCGCATGTCGTGGCTGATGTCGGAGCGTCAGCGGCGGGCGCGGCGGTACTGCGCGGGCCAGTAGTCGATGTCGACGCCGAGCTCGGCGGCGGCGCGCAGCCCGTAGTGCGGGTCGCGCAGCCACTCGCGGCCGGCCATGACGGCATCGGCGTCACCGGCCTCGAGCACGCGCTCGGAGTGCGCCGCGTCGTCGATCATGCCGACGGCGTTGACCGGCACGCCGGCCTCGCGCCGTACGCGCGCCGCGAGCTCGACCTGGTAGCCCGGACCCGTCGTGATCTGCTGGTGGGCGACGAGGCCGCCGCTGGAGATGTCGAAGAAGTCGGCGCCGCGCTCGGCCGCCCAGCGGGCGACGGACACGGTCTCGTCGGCGTTCCAGCCGCCGTCGGCCCAGTCGGTGGCAGAGAACCGCACGATGACGGGCACGCCGGGGGCCGCACCCGTCACGGCGTCGAGCACCCGCAGCAGCAGCCGCGCGCGGTTCTCGAGCGAACCGCCGTACCCGTCGTCGCGCCGGTTCGACAGCGGCGACAGGAACTGGTGCAGCAGGTATCCGTGGGCGCCGTGCAGCTCGAGCACCTGGAACCCGGCCTCGACGGCGCGACGCGCGGCCGCGGCGAAGTCCGCGACGACGCGGTCGATGCCGGCGAGGTCGAGGGCGACGGGCTCGGCGTACCCCTCGAACGCGATCGCCGACGGGGCGACCGCGGTCCAGCCGCCGTCCTCGGCGGCGACCGATCCGCGACGGCCCGAGAACGGCGACCAGGTCGAGGCCTTGCGCCCGGCGTGGCCGAGCTGGATGCCCGCGACGGCTCCGCGGCGGCGGATGGCGGCGACGATCGGCGCCCACGCGTCCCGCTGCTCGTCGTTCCAGAGTCCGGTGTCCTCGAGCGAGATCCGCCCCTCCGGCGACACCGCCGTCGCCTCGGCGACGATCAGCCCCGCGCCACCCGACGCGAACTGCGCGAGGTGCGTGTGGTGCCACTCCTGCGGCACACCGTCGACGGCGCTGTACTGGCACATCGGCGAGACCCACAGACGGTTGCGCACCGTCACGTCGCGCAGGGTGAGGGGGGTGAACAGGCGGGTCATCGGGCCTCCGGATCGGATCGGGCGCGCGGTACTGTGGCCGCATGGTGAGGGAGTGGACGCGCGCCGATGCCGCGCGCGCCCTGCGAAGGCCAACGGCCGACGACGACAAGTATTCCCGCGGCGTGCTGGGGATGCGCACCGGCTCCGAGGCGTATCCGGGCGCCGCGGTGCTCGGCGTCGAGGCCGCCTGGCGCACCGGTCTCGGCATGGTGCGCTACCTCGGCCCCGACCGCCCGACTGGCCTCGTGCTCGCTCGCCGCCCCGAGACGGTGACCGCCGACGGGCGCGTGCAGGCGTGGGTGATCGGATCGGGAACGGATGCCTCGGCCCGCACGCCGTCCGAGACCGCGACGCTGCGCGGCCTGCTGTCGGACACCGACCCCGTCGTGGTCGACGCGGGCGCGCTCGATCTCGCAGCGGAAGCCACGGCCCCGCGCATCCTGACGCCCCACGACCGCGAGCACGCGCGGCTGCGCGCGGCCCTCGGGCTCGGGCACACTCCGTCGGATCGCGTCGTCGCCGCCCGCGAGACCGCCGAGGCCACCGGTGCCGTCGTGCTGCTCAAGGGCGCGGTCACCGTCGTGGTGGCGCCCGACGGGTGGGCGGCGACGGTCGAGGCGGGCACGCCGTGGCTCGCCACCGCCGGTACGGGCGACGTGCTCGCGGGTGCCATCGGGGCGCTGGTCGCGGGAGCCACGGCGACAGACGAACACGTGGATGCCGCATCCCTCGCCGCGCTCGCCGCCTCGGGCGCGTGGCTGCACGGGCGGGCAGGCGCGCTCGCCGCGCAAGGCGCGAGCATCGCGGGGGCGGCGAGCTCCCCGCCGTTCGGGGACGGGCCGATCACGGCGCTGGACGTCGCGGAGGCGCTGCCCCGGGCCGTCGCGGAGCTGCTGAGCCGCTGAGCTGCCGAGGCGCGCCGCGTCCCTAGGATGGTGGGGTGTGGCGGCGGACGTGGGTGTGGATCGCGTTCGTCCTCGTCCATGCCGTGGTCATCTGGTTCGGGTTCCTCGACAACCGCGGGTCGTCGTGGGACGTGAGCGAGCTCTACCGCTGGTGGGCTGACCGCACCTTCGCGGGGCAGGTCGTCCCGGGCATCACCGAGGACTGGATCTACCCGCCCCTCGCGCAGCTGCCGATCCTGCTCGTGGGACTGCTGCACCGGGCGATCGACTACACGTTCGCGTGGGGCCTCGTCGTCACGGCGCTCGACGCCGCCGCGTTCGCGGTGCTCGTCGGCCGCGGGCGCTCGCGCGGCCGCATGCTCGCCGCATGGCTCTGGCTGGCCGCCATCCTTGCGCTCGGCGGGGTCGGCATGTACCGCCTGGACGCGGTGACCGTGCCGTTCGCCGTCGCGGGTTCGCTGTGGCTCGTCGGCCGGCCGTGGCTCGGCTCGGCGCTCCTCGCGGTCGCGACCTGGATCAAGGTGTGGCCGGCCGCCCTGCTCGCCGCCGCCGTGATCGCGGTGCGCCGCCGGCTCGCGATCGTCGGGGGAGCGGCCGTCGTGTCGGCGGCGGTCGTGATCGCGGTGCTGCTGGCAGGCGGCGGGGCGCACCTGTTCGGCTTCGTCGGCGACCAGACGTCGCGGGGGCTCCAGGTCGAGGCGCCGGTGAGCAGCGTGTACGTGCTGCTCGCGCTCGCCGGGGTGCCCGGTGCCCGCATCTACTACGACGCCGAGATCATCACGTTCCAGGTGGCCGGCCCGTCGATCGACACGGTGATCATAGTGATGACACCGGTGCTGATGATCGGGATGCTGGCGCTCGCGGCCGTCGGCGCGCTCAAAGCGTGGCGCGGCGCGTCGTTCGTGGCGCTCTTCCCGCCGTTGGCGGCGGCGCTCGTGCTGGGGTTCATCGTGCTCAACAAGGTGGGCTCGCCGCAGTACATGACCTGGCTGATCGCCCCCGTCGTGGTGGCGCTCGCGATCGACCGGCGACGGTGGCTGCGCCCGGCCGTGCTCACCCTCGTGATACTCGCGCTCACGCAGCTGATCTTCCCCGTCTACTACGACTGGATCCTCACGCTGTGGCCCGCGGCCGTCTGGCTGCTCGTCACGCGCAATATCCTGCTCGTCGCACTGTTCGTGTGGGTCGTCGTGCGCCTGGCGCGGGTGCCGGTGCGCCGGCCGGTGCGACAGAGCGTGTCAGAGTAGAGGCCGGGCCGCGGCATCCGTCGTCCGTCCCTTCCCCCACTCAGTCGGAGGTTCCCCATGCTCGTCGCCTTCTCCGTCGCACCCAGCGGCACCGGCCGCGCCGACGGCTCGGTGCACGACGCGGTGGCCGCCGCCGTGACGGTCGTCCGCGACAGCGGCCTGCCACACCGCACCACGTCGATGTTCACCGAGATCGAGGGGGAGTGGGACGAGGTCTTCGACGTCGTCAAGCGCGCGACCGACGCCGTCGCGCCGTACGGCTCGCGGGTGTCGCTGGTGCTCAAGGCCGACATCCGCCCCGGCTACGCGGGCGAGCTCGACGGCAAGATCGAGCGCCTCGAGGCCGCGATCGACCGCCAGGCGGGCGCGGCCGACGCCGAGTGAGGCCCTGCCTCCCGACGACTTGATGACGCTCCGCGTCGACGGGGCCCCGAATCGATTCGACACGGGGACGGGGCCGCCGCTAGCATGACGCGGTGACCTCCTCGAATCTGACGAGGGGGGCGGCGACGTGGGCGCTCCTTTCCCTCGCCGTCGGCAGCTTCGGCATCGGCATGACCGAGTTCGTCGTCATGGGCCTGCTGCCGAACATCGGCTCCGACCTGCTTCCGTCGCTCTGGCAGCTCCGCCAGGAGGACGCGATCTACCAGGCCGGCTGGCTCATCTCGCTCTACGCCCTCGGTGTCGTCGTCGGTGCCCCGACGATCGCCGGCGCCGTGGCGAAGTACCCGCGCCATCGCGTGATGATCGGCCTGGCGCTCGCGCTCACGGTCTTCAACGCCCTCACGTTCCTCGCCCCGACGTTCGAGTGGGTGGCGGCATCCCGCTTCCTCGCGGGACTCCCGCACGGCGCGTACTTCGGCATCGGGGCGCTCGTCGCCGCCGAGGTGCTCGGCCCGGGCAAGCGGGCGCAGGGCGTCGCGTTCGTGCTGACGGGCCTCACGGTGGCCAACGTCGTCGGCGTGCCGCTCGGCACCTACCTGGGGCAGCAGCTCGGCTGGCGCGCGGCGTTCATGGTCGTGGCCGCGATCTTCGGCCTCGCGGCCCTGCTCATCGCGTTCTTCGTGCCCGAGCATCCGGGCGATCCGTCGCGGACCCTCCGCGCCGAGCTGAAGGTGTTCCGGATCGGGCAGGTGTGGCTGGCGCTCGGCGTCGGCGCGATCGGGTTCGGCGGCTTCTTCGCGGTCTACAGCTACGTCGCACCGCTCGTGACCGAGGTCGCCGGCTCGCCGGAGTGGGTCGTGCCGCTGGTGCTGGTCGTCATGGGCCTCGGCATGACGGTCGGCAATCTCGTCGGCGGGCATCTGGCCGACGTCGACCTCAAGCGCACGCTGATCGGCGGGCTCGTGGGCCTCGCCGTGGTGCTGGCGCTGCTCGCCGTGACAGCGCAGTGGATCTGGGCGCTCGGGTTCTTCGTGTTCGCGACCGGGCTCGTCGCGTCGGCGCTCAGCCCCACGATCCAGACGCGGCTCATGGATGTCGCCGAGGACAACCAGTCGATCGCCGCGGCGCTGAACCACTCGGCGCTCAACATCGGCAACAGCCTCGGCGCCTTCCTCGGCGGCGCCGTTATCGCCGCGGGCTGGGGCTTCCACGCCCCGGCATGGGTCGGCGTGGGACTCGCCCTCGCCGGGCTGGCGCTCGCGTCGGCGAGCCTCCTGGCCGAACGGCGCCGGGCGGCCGTCGCGGTCTGAGGCATGTGCGCTCCGGTTCACACAGCGACCCTCGCGTCCTCCGAGGTCGAGGGCTGTGTGAACCGGAAGTTCATCGGCGAAAACGGAGCCATGCCCCCGCTGTGATCGATGGGCGCCGTGAGTAGAGTGAGCGGATGCCGCCACCGACGCCGCCCGCGGACCGCGCCCTGCAGGCGCTCGCCGATTCGATCGGCGGTTCGCGGACGCGTCGCCCCGAGGACGCCACCGATCCCGCGATCCCCGTCGCCGCGACGGTCGTGCTCATGCGGGACGGCGCCGAGGGGCTCGAAGTGCTGATGATCGAGCGACCCGACCGTGGATCGTTCGCAGGCGCCTGGGTCTTCCCCGGCGGCAAGCTCGAAGACGGTGACTGCCTCACCGACGCCGAAGCCGAAGCCGTAGCCGAGGAGGCCGTCGCCCGCCGTGCGGCGGTGCGCGAGACCGCAGAGGAGATCGGCCTCGGACTCGACGCCGACGCGCTGGTGACGCTCTCGTGCTGGGACCCTCCGCCCGGCATCGCGCTGCGGATCCGCACCTGGTTCTTCCTGACGCCGGCCGCCACGGGTGCGCTGACGCTCGCTGCCGACGAAGTCGAGACGGCCGAGTGGCTGCGCCCCGCCGACGCGCTCGCGCGCCACGGCCGCGGCGGCTTCACGCTGTACCCGCCCACCTGGGTCACGCTTCACGGCCTGACGGCGCACCCCGACGCCGAGTCCGCGCTCGGCGCGGCGCGGCTGGGCGGCGTCCAGCGCTTCGAGACTGTCGCGCGCCGGGGCGGAGAGGGACCGATCCTGCTGTGGCAGGGCGACGACGAATGGGACGCGGATGCCGCGGGCGCGGCGTCAGACGCCGGGGCCGAGGCATCCGGATCCCGTCATCGGCTGGAGATCGGCGCCCTGCCGTGGCGCTACCAGCGCACCGACTGACGCGTCAGGCTTCGAGGAGGCGCCGCAGGTGCGCGCCGACGGCCGTGGTCTCGATGAGGAAGCCGTCGTGGCCGAAGTCGCTCGAGAGCACCACGGCGCGGTCGCCGTCGAGGGTGTGACGGATGCCGCGCGCGATGCGGTGCTGCCCGTCGATGGGGAAGAGGCGGTCGCTGTCGATGCCGAGCACCAGCGCCTTGGCGGTGACGAGCGCGAGGGCGTCCTCGACGCCGCCGCGGTCGCGGCCGACGTCGTGCGAGTTCATCGCCTCGACGAGCGTGATGTACGAGTTCGCGTCGAAGCGGCGCGTGAACTTGTTGCCGTGGAAGTCGAGGTACGACTCGACGGCGAAGCGCCCGCCGTGGCCGAGCGGGCTCACGCCGGACTGCCACGTGCGCTGGAAGCGCTGGTTGAGCTCGGTGGGGGAGCGGTAGTTGAGGAGGGCCATGCGGCGCGCGAGCGCGAGGCCGCGGTTCGGGCCGTCGCCGTCGCCGGCGTCGTAGTACTCGCCGCCCTGGAACCGCGGGTCGATGCGGATCGCCTCGAGCTGCACCGAGTTGAGCGCGACCTGGTCGGCGGTGTTCACGGGCGGCGCCGAGAGGACGGCGACCCGCTCCACCCGGTCGGGGCGCGAGATCGCCCACTCGAGGGCGTGCATGCCGCCCATCGATCCGCCGACAACGGCCGCCCACACGTCGATGCCGAGCGCGTCGGCCAGGCGCACCTGCGCGGCGACCTGGTCGCGGATCGTGAGGTACGGGAAGCGCGACGCCCACTCGTAGCCGTCGGGACCGATGGAGGCGGGCCCCGTCGACCCCTGGCAGCCGCCCAGCATGTTCGGGGCGACGACGAACCAGCGGTCGGTGTCGATCGGCGCGCCGGGGCCGACGATGTCGTCCCACCAGCCCGAGGTCGGATGCCCCGCCCCGGCCGGCCCGCGCACGTGGCTGTCGCCAGTGAGGGCGTGCAGCACGAGCACGGCGTTGTCGCGGGCGGAGTTGAGCTCGCCCCACGTCTCGTACGCGAGGCGGTAGGCCGGCAGCTCGCGCCCGCCCTCGGTGCGGAACGCTCCGAACGCGGCGAAGTGCCGCTCGCCCAGCGGGTCGCCGTCGCGCCACGCGCCGGTCGCCGGCGGGCGGCCGAGCAGCAGGCGCGCGTCAGCCTCCGTCACGGGCGCGCTCGGCACCGTGTCTTCGGAGGTCTGCCAGTCCATTCGTCCATTCTCACCCGCGCATGCGCGGTGCCGCGGTCTGTTACACGTCGGGCATGCGGCGCGTCACGGTCCGTGCACCCGCGCGTGGCAGAATGCGCGCATGTCGACCGCTGAGCCTTTCATGCCCGCCCACGAGCCGCGCCCGGCGGTGCCGCCGCGCGAGCACGACCTCGACCACGACACCGACGTCATCTTCGACGAGGCCGATGGCTCCGCCGAGGCCGGGGAGCCCTGGCAGTCCGACGACGCCGCGCCGACGCTCCCTCGTCCGGTCCCGGGCGAGCACCTGACGGCCGAGGAGCTCGCGGCGGACTTCGCGGCGGACGAGCCCGGCAGCGACGCAGAATGACGGATGCCGTGTGCCTGCGCGGTGCGCAGGCACACGGCATCCGTGTCCCGAGGAGAGGGATCAGGCGCGAGCGGCCTCCGACACGCGGCGCGCCGCGGCCAGTGCCTGCTCGAGGTCGGCCTTGAGGTCGTCGATGTTCTCGAGGCCCACCGAGAGGCGCACGAGGCCCGGCGTCACACCGGTCGTGAGCTGCTGCTCGGGCGTGAGCTGCGAGTGGGTGGTCGACGCGGGGTGGATGACGAGCGAGCGAACGTCGCCGATGTTGGCGAGGTGGCTGAAGAGCGTCAGCGAGTTGACGAACTCGCGGCCCGCCTCGACACCGCCCTTGAGCTCGAACGACAGCACCGCGCCGACGCCCTTCGGAGCGTAGGTGTTGGCGGCGGCGTACCAGGGCGACGTCGGCAGGCCCGAGTAGTTCACCGAGGCGACGTCGGAGTGGTTCTCGAGCCACTCGGCGATCTCCTGCGCGTTCTGCACGTGGCGCTCGACGCGCAGCGACAGCGTCTCGATGCCCTGGATGAGCAGCCACGCGCTGTTCGGCGAGATCGCCGAGCCGAGGTCGCGCAGCAGCTGCACGCGGGCCTTGATGATGTAGGCGAGGCCGTCGCCGACCGCCGCCGTGTACGAGGCGCCGTGGTACGAGGGGTCCGGAACGGTGAGGCCCGGGAACTTGTCGACGTTCTTCGACCACTCGAACGTGCCGCCGTCGACGATCACGCCGCCGATGGTGGTGCCGTGGCCGCCGAGGAACTTCGTGGCCGAGTGGACGATGATGTCGGCGCCGTGCTCGAAGGGCTTGATGAGGTACGGGGTCGCGATCGTGTTGTCGACGATGAGCGGCACGCCGTTCTCGTGCGCGACGTCGGCGACGCCCCGGATGTCGAGCACGTTGATCTTCGGGTTGCCGATGGTCTCGGCGAAGAAGAGCTTCGTGTTCGGGCGGACGGCGCGGCGCCACTCCTCGAGGTCGTCCTGGTTCTCGACGAACGTGACCTCGATGCCGAGCTTGGCGAGCGTGTACTTGAAGAGGTTGTAGGTGCCGCCGTAGATCGAGCTCGACGACACGATGTGGTCGCCCGCCTCGGCGATGTTGAGCACCGCGAACGTCGCGGCCGCCTGGCCGGAGGCGAGCAGCAGGGCGCCGGTGCCCCCCTCGAGCGCGGCGAGGCGCTCCTCGACGACGGCCTGCGTCGGGTTCTGGATGCGCGTGTAGATGTTGCCGAACTCGGCGAGCGCGAAGAGGTTCGCCGCGTGGTCGGCGTTGTCGAAGACGTACGACGTGGTCTGGTAGATCGGCGTGGCGCGAGCCTTCGTCACCGGGTCGGGCTGGGCCCCCGAGTGGATCTGCTTGGTCTCGAAACGCCAGTTCTCGGGTGCGGACATGGCCTGCTCCTGCGGGATCGGATGCCGGGAGCGTGCCCCCCAGCCGGAATCGAGAGTACGGAGAACCCGGTGTTGTCAACAACGTGGGGGAAATGTGACGTAACGCGCTCGGAGCCCGGAATCCCGGCGGGGGAGTGCTGCCGGGCACGACGTGGGTAGCGTTGTCGTCATGGCGAACAGACGTGCAGTGGTGACCGGAGCCAGTTCGGGGATCGGCGAGGCGGCGGTGCGCGCGCTGCGCGAGACCGGATGGGACGTGGTCGGCGTCGCGCGACGCGCGGACCGGCTCGCGGCCCTCGAGGCCGAGACGGGCGCCGTCGCCTTCGCCGCGGACCTCACGACCGATGCCGACGTCGAGGCGCTGACCGCCTTCCTGGCGGACTCGGGACCGGTGCACGCCCTGGTCAACGTCGCCGGCGGCGCACGCGGCACCGACCGGGTCGAGGACGGCAAGGCCGCGGACTGGCAGTGGATGTTCGACGTCAACGTGCTGTCGGCCCAGCGCCTCGTCGCCGCGCTGCTGCCGCAGCTGCGCCGGGCCGCGGCATCCGATGGTCACGCCGACTTGCTCTTCGTCACCTCCACCGCGGCGCAGACCGCGTACGCCGGGGGCGCGGGCTACAACGCCGCCAAGGCCGGCGAGGCGATGATCGCCCACGCCCTGCGGCTCGAGCTGAACGGCGAGCCGATCCGCGTGATCGAGGTCGCGCCGGGGATGGTGCACACGCCCGAGTTCACCCTCAACCGCCTCGGCGGCGACAGCGCGGCGGCCGAGCGCGTCTACGACGGCGTCGAGAACCCGCTGACGGCGGGAGATGTCGCCGACGTGATCGCTTACGCGCTCAACGCCCCCGGACACGTCAACCTCGACCTCATCACGATGCGCCCCGTCGCGCAGTCGGCGCAGCACCTCCTCGCCCGCGGCCCGCTGCACCCGCGCGGCACGGAGGAGCTGTGACCCTCACCGGCACCGTCGTCACGTATCCCACCGGCGCAGTGGCGTCCCGCGGCACCGTGGTGCACGTCGCCGACGCAGGCGACGGGCGCACGGCCGTCCTGCTCGACGAAACCGCCTTCCACCCGGTCGACACCGCGTGGCCCGACCAGCCCGCCGACCGCGGCACGCTGCGCACCGGCGGCGCCGACCTCGCCGTGATCGACGCGGTCGTCGGCGCGACGCAGGGGGACGCCCTGCTGCTCGGCCCGGACGTCCCGGTGCGCACCGGCACCGAGGGGTGGACCTTCGTGGTCGCGCACCTCGTCGAGGCCGGCACCGCCGTCGCCGTCGGCGACACGGTCGAGGTGGCGGTGGATGCTGCCTACCGCGACGCCCTCTCGGCGGGCCACACCGCGTGCCACCTGGCCTCGCTCGCCCTCGACGCGGCCCTCGCCGGCGCCTGGCGCAAGGAGGCGCCGGCGGACGCGCTCGGCGCGCCCGCGTTCGACGCGCTCGCGATCCAGGAGTCGCGGATCCTGCCGGACGGCTCGCGCGACGTGTACCGGATCGGCAAGTCGCTCCGGCGCAAGGGATTCGACCCCGAGGCGCTGAACGACCTCGCGGATCTCGCGGCCCGCGTCGACGCGCAGCTCGCCGAGTGGATCGCCGCGGGCGGTGCGGTGCGCATCGAGCGCGACGGCGCCGCGCTCGCCGACCGCCGCACGTGGGTGTGCGAGCTGCCGGGCGCCGAGGCGCGGATCCCGTGCGGCGGCACGCACGTCGCGTCGCTCACGGGTCTTGCGGCGGCGACGGTGGCGTTCACCTCCACGCCGGTCGACGGCGGACTGGAGCTCGTCATGACGACGACCGCGAAGCGTGCCTGACATGGCGATGACGCTCCCGGAGCTCGCCGACGCGGGGCTCGTCGACCCCGAGTGGTCGGCGGCGCTCGCGCCGGTGGGTCCCGACATCGCCGCGCTGGGCGAACGGCTCCGCGCCGAGCTCGCCGCGGGGCGCGCGTACCTCCCGGCGGGCGACCGCGTGCTGCGCGCGTTCCAGCGTCCGCTTCCCGACGTCAAGGTGCTCATCGTCGGGCAGGACCCGTACCCCACGCCGGGGCATCCGATCGGCCTCTCCTTCGCGGTCGACGCGCACGTGCGTCCGCTGCCGCGCAGCCTCGGCAACATCTACCAGGAGCTCGAGTCCGACCTCGGCATCCCGCGCGCGCCGCACGGCGACCTCTCGGCGTGGAGCGACCAGGGCGTCATGCTGCTCAACCGCGTGCTCACGGTCGCGCCGGGGGCGCCGGCATCCCATCGCGGGTGGGGCTGGGAGAAGGTGACCGAGCACGCCATCCGCACGCTCGTCGCGCGTGACAGGCCGCTCGTGGCGATCCTGTGGGGGCGGGATGCCGCGAACCTGCGCCCGATGCTCGGCAGCACGCCGATCATCGAATCGCCGCATCCGTCGCCGCTCTCCGCGAGCCGGGGCTTCTTCGGGTCGCGTCCGTTCTCGCGCGCCAACGAGCTGCTCGCCCAGCAGGGCGCCGACCCCGTGGACTGGCGGCTGCCCGCGTAGGGCCGCCGGTCGAGCGCAGACATCGAGGAGGAGCCCATGCTCGAAGAGGAATACGAGAAGGACCGCCGCAAGCTGCCGCGCCACCTGCAGCGGCAGCCCGAGCCCGAGCGGGCGTTCTCGTTCACGATCCGTCCCGTCGAGGATCGCGACATCCCCGACATCCGCGAGATCTACAACTACTACGTCACCAACTCGGTCGTGACCTTCGACGAAGACGTGTGGTCGGTCGCGCAGTGGCGCAAGAAGCGGGACGGCCTCGCGAAGCAGGGGCTGCCCTTCCTCGTGGCGCAGTCGCCGTCGGGTCAGATCCTCGGGTACGCGCTCGTGCAGCCGATGTCGAGCAAGTCGGCGTACCGGTTCTCGGTCGAGAACTCGATCTACCTCGGCCAGGCCGCCACGGGCAAAGGGCTCGGCCGGGCGCTGCTCGAAGCCCTCATCGAGGCGTGCGAGGCGGCCGGGATCCGCCAGATGGTCGCGGTGATCAGCGACAAGGGCGCCGAGGGGTCGGTCGCCCTGCACGAGAAGCTCGGGTTCGTCGAGGTCGGCCGCATGGGCCGCGTCGGCTTCAAGTTCGGCCGGTGGCTCGGCACCATCTACATGCAGAAGGCGCTCAAGCCCGCGAAGAAGAAGGGGCTGTTCGCGCGCTGATCAGCGGTTCGGGCGGTCGGTGCCGGCGCTCTGCCGGCTCCAGTCGCGCACCGCATCGACGAGCTCGCGCCACGCGCCGACGACCTCGTCGTCGGGCAGCTCGGCCTCGCGCGCGTCCGCTCCCGACCACGTCGCGCGGATGAACCACACGAAGCCGTCGGGCAGTGGATTGCTGCGTCGCGTCGCCGGGCGCGGGGGAGCGGCGGGGCGGTCGTCGTCGGCGACGTCGTCGCCGGGCCCGGTGCCCGCCTCGCTCCACGGGCAGCGATCGATGAGGGTGATCCAGTCGGATGCCTCGGCCTCGGGCGGCTGCGCCGACCACCGTCGTGTGATGCCGGCGAAGCCGCCGGTGCGCGCGACGTCGACCTCGACCGCCGGCTGCGCGGCGTCCGGGTCAGGACTGGGCTTCTCGGTCATCCGGGATCACGCCGACGCCGGTCCACCCGGCGCGGACGGCGTCGACCTCCTCCGACTCCTCACCGTACTCCGCGGCCGCCGCGGCGAGGGTGGCGCGGGCGAACGTCGTGAAGTCCGCCGTGGAGGGGAGCGTGCCCGACGTGAGCGTGCGGTACCAGATGAGCCCGGCCCGCTCCCAGGCGTGGCCGCCGAGCGCCTTCGCCGTGAGATAGAACGCATGGTTCGGGATCCCCGAGTTGATGTGCACGCCGCCGTTGTCGTCGCGGGTCTCGACGTAGTCGCGCATGTGCGCGGGCTGCGGGTCCTTTCCGAGCACGTCGTCGTCGTACGCCGTGCCGGGCGCCTTGAGCGACCGCAGGGCGACGCCCTGCACCGCATCCGTGAAGATCCCCTCGCCGATGAGCCACGTCGCCTCGTCGACGGTCTGCCCGTCGCGGTGCTGCTCGGCGAGGGCGCCGAAGACGTCGGCGATCGACTCGTTGAGCGCACCGGACTGGCCGCGGTACAGCAGGCCGCCCTCGTCTTCGATGACGCCGTGCGCGAGCTCGTGCGCGATGACGCTGAGCGAGGTGGTGAAGCCGCGGAACACCTCGTCGTCGCCGTCGCCGAAGACCATGCGCTCGCCGTTCCAGAACGCGTTGTCGTAGTCGCGGCCGTAGTGCACCGTGGCCAGCAGCGAGCTGCCCGAGCCGTCGATGCTGTCGCGCTCGTACGCGTCCCACCAGAAGTCGTACGTCGCGCCGAGCCCGTCGAACGCCTCGTCGACGGAGGCGTCGCCCGTCGCGGGGTCGTCTTCGCCGCGCACGCGCGTGCCCGGCAGCACTTCGCGGTGCTTCGCGTCGGAGATCTCGCGGTCGGGCGCCGGCGTCGCCTCGGCGACGAGCGTTCCCGGCTCCTGGATCGACAGGCGCAGGCGCGATCGCACCGGGCGGTACTCCCGCGGCGCCGCGAGGGTGCGGTGCGCCGCGTCGGCCGCGCGAGCCCAGTTCTCCTCCTGCACGGCGGCGATGCGGGCGAGCAGGTAGGGCGGGACGATTCCGGGGCTCGTGCTCATGCTCCGAACCTATCCGCGGCCGCCGACGTACGCCCCTGCCCACTCACATCCGGCCCGTGCCCGAATCAGGCGATGAGGCGAAAACAGGCCGGATCGCGCGGCATCCAGCCTGAGTTCGCCTCATCGCCTGATTCCAGGACAACGACGGGACGCCGCGACCGGGGCGGCGACCGAGGGTCAGGGTGCGTCGGCGTCGATCACGGGGATCGAGGCCAGCAGCCGGCGCGTGTATGCGACCTGGGGCTGGAGCAGCACCTTCTCGGTCGGGCCCTCTTCGACGATGCGGCCGTCCTTCATGACGACGACCTCGTCGCACAGGTTCTGCACGACGCCGATGTCGTGCGACACCATCAGGAGCGTCAGGCCGTCGCGCACGCGCAGCTCGGCGAGCAGCTCGAGGATCTGCGCGCGCACGGTCACGTCGAGCGCCGACAGCGGCTCGTCTCCGACGAGCAGGCGCGGGCGGTGAACGATCGCGCGGGCGAGCGCGATGCGCTGCCGCTGGCCGCCCGAGAACTCGTGCGGGAAGCGGTCGGCCATGCTCGCCTCGAGGCCGACGTCCTCGAGCACCTCACGGACCCGCGCACGGCGGTCGCCGTCGATCCCGAGCGCCCACAGCGGCTCGCCCACGATGCGACCCACGCTCATACGGGGGTCGAGCGACGCGTACGGGTCCTGGAACACGATCCCCGTCTGGCGTCGCAGCCAGTGCAGCGACCGCGCCGACGCCTTCGCGTCGACCGCCCGGCCGTCGAACTCCACGGTGCCCGCGGTGGGGGCGTCGAGCGCGAGCAACAGGCGCACGAGCGTCGACTTGCCCGAGCCGGACTCGCCGATGAGGCCGACCGCCGACCCCTCGCGCACGTCGATGTCGGCATCCTCGAGGCCCGTCGTGAACGTCCGCTTCTCGAACACCTGCGTCTTCGGCACGGCGTACCGGCGCGTCAGGCCGCGCCCGCGGATCAGCGCGGTCACTCCGCACCTCCTGGCCGCCACAGCGTGGCCGTCGCATCGCGCAGCAGCTCTTGCGTGACGACGGATGCCGGCGCCGAGAGCAGCTGCGACACCGGCGCCTCCTCGACCACGCGCCCCTGCTCGAGCACCACGCCGTGCGTCGCGATCTGCGACAGCACCGCGAGGTCGTGCGTGATGAACACGAGGGACATGCCGTCGTCGCGCGCGAGCGACAGCAGCAGCTCGAGGATCTCGGCCTGAATGGTCACATCCAGCGCCGTCGTCGGCTCGTCGGCGATCAGCAGCCGCGGCCGGCACGCGAGCGCCATCGCGATCGCCACCCGCTGACGCTGCCCGCCCGACAGCTGGTGGGGGTAGCGCGCCACGATGCGCTCGGGATCGGGAAGGGCGACACGGGATGCTTCGGCCACCGCTCGGGCGGCAGCATCCCGTTTCGACAGCCCCTCGTGGATGCGGATCGACTCGGCGATCTGCCGGCCGACGGTGCGGATGGGGTTGAGCGCGGTGCGCGGCTCCTGGAAGACGATGCCGATCTCGTCGCCGCGGAGCTCCGCCAGTTCGTCGTCGGCGAGGCCCAGGATCTCGCGGCCGTTCCACCGCACGCTGCCCGACGCCGTCGCACCGTCGGGGAGGAGCCCGAGGATCGCGAGCGCGGTCAGCGACTTGCCCGAGCCCGACTCGCCGATGAGGCCGACGCGGGCGCCGTCGGGCACGGCGAACGAGACGCCGTCGACCACGCGGCGGCCGGCGATGTCGATTGTGAGGCCCTGCACCTCGAGGCTCACGACACGACCTCCGGGATGTGCAGGCGCGCGCGGCGCGTGGCGAAGGGGCTGCGCGACAGGGTCGGGTCGGTGGCCTCGCGCAGCGCGTCGCCGAGCAGGTTGAGCCCGAGCACCGTGATCGTGATGGCGAGGCCCGGCCACACCACCGACAGCGGGTGCACGCCGATGAACTGCTGCAGCTGCGCGAGCAGCAGACCCCACGACGGCTCGGTCACCGGCGCGCCGAAGCCGAGGTACGAGAGGCCGGCCTCGGCGAGCACGGCCACCGCCATGCCCCACGACAGCTGCACGATGAACACCGGAGCGACGTTGGGGAGGAGGTGCCGCCAGAGGTTCTGTGCCGGGGTGAGGCCGGAGGCGCGCCCGGCGAGCACGAAATCGCTCTGCAGCACGCGGCGGAGCTCCGGGCGCGTCACCCGGGCGATGTTGACGCCGAAGCCGATGCCGACCGCCCAGATCACGACCCACAGCGACCCGCCCCACACCGCCGAGATCATCATCGCGATGATGAGCACCGGGAACGCGATCAGGATGTCGACGAACACCGCCACCGACTCGCGCACCCAGCGCACCGTGAGGGCTCCGAGCGCAGCGAGGGCGACGCCGATCACCGTCGCCACGATCCCCGCGCCGACCGCGACGAACACCGTCGTGCGGGCGCCGGCCATCAGGAGGGACAGGATGTCGCGTCCCGACGCGTCGGTGCCGAGCAGGTGCGGCCATCCCGGCGGCGCCCAGCGGTTCGCGATGTCGACCTGCTGCGGATCGAACGGCGTCCAGAAGCGCGCGATGATCGCCGTCACCACGACGACCGCGACCACGATCAGCCCGAAGCGTCCCGTCGACAGCGCCCACAGCCGGCCGAGCCACGCCCACCGCGAACGGCGTCGCGGTGCCGACGGCGCCGGGGGCGCAGCATCCGTCGTCTCCACTCGATCCGCGCTCACGGCGCCTCCCGTTGCCGGGGATCCATGACCCGGTGCACGAGGTCGACGACGAAGCCGACGATGAGCACGAAGCCGGTGAGCGCGAGGAGCTCGCCCTGCACCTTCGGCAGGTCGCGCGCGGCGACGTCGGCCACGAGCATGCGGCCGATGCCGGGGAGCGAGAACAGCTGCTCGATGACGACGGCGCCGACGATGATGCCCGCCACCTGCAGGCCGAGCACCGTGATCACCGAGAGGCCGACGACCGGCAGACCGTGGCGGATGAGCGCCTGGTCGCGGGTGAGTCCCTTCGCGGCGGCGGTGCGCACGAAGTCCTGGCCGACCGCCTGGAGGGTGGCGCTGCGAACGAAGCGCAGCAGCATCGCGCCCTCGACGATGCCGATCGTGAGGGCGGGGAGGATGAGGGAGCGCAGGGCCGCCCACGGGTCGCTCCAGCCCGACCGTGGGAAGCCCTGTGCGGGAAGCCAGCCGAGCCACACGGCGAAGACCACGACGAGCATCATGCCCGCCCACACCACCGGCACGGCGGCCAGGGTCTGCGCGCCGACGCTGAGCCCGGTGCCCGAGGCGCGCCCGCGCCGCATCGCCGAGAGCACGCCCAGCGGCACGCTGATCACGACGGCGATGACGAGCGACAGGATGCCGAGGGGCACGGTCACCTGCGCCTTCTCGGCGAGCTCGTCGGCCACGCTCGACCCCGTCAGCAGCGACGTGCCGAGGTCACCGCGGAAGAGGCCGCCGATCCAGGCGAGGTACTGCTCGGGGAGCGGGCGGTCGAGGCCGAGTCGCTCCCGGATGCCCGCGACCTGGTCCGGGCTGCTGCCGGTGCCCGCGATGAGCTGGGCGACGTCGCCCGGGAGCACCCGGAGGCTGAGGAAGATCAGCACGCTGGCGACGAACAGCCCGAGCAGGAGCAGGGCGAGTCGGGTCAGCGTGTACCGGATCACCCGTTGCTCTTGGCGATCTCGGCGACGTTCAGGCGCTCGTTCACGTTGATCGAGGGCATACCGGTGATGTTAGTGCCGACCGCCACGACCGAGGCGCCGTTCGCGATCCAGTCGGCCGCGGCGTCCTCCGACACGATCCGCGCGGCCTGCTTCAGCAGGTCCGCCGCCTGGGACTCGTCCGTCGCCGCCACCGACTCGGCGTAGAGCTCCTGCACCTCGGGGTTGTCGTAGGTGAAGTAGTAGTCGGGGTTCGCCCAGTTCTCGAAGTCGCGCGCCTCGGTGTGCAGGACGTAGCTCAGCTCGTAGTCCTTGTTCGTGTAGACGTCGTTGAGCCACGTCGAGAAGTCGACCGAGTTCACGTCGAGCGTGATGCCGACCTCGTTGAGATCCGACACCAGGATCTGCGCGATCGGGATGGAGGTGGAGTAGAACGAGGGGATCGTGAGCGAGAGCTCGAGGCCGTCCTCGTAGCCGGCTTCGGCGAGCAGCTTCTTCGCCGCCTCCGGGTCGTACGGCGCGACGTCGGACAGGTCCTCGTAGCCGGGGTCGAGCTCGGGGATCGGGCCGTACAGCGTCTGGCCGGACGCGGCCGCCTCGACGAACGCGTCGTGGTCGATCGCCTGGCGGATCGCCTGGCGCACGCGCTTGTCGGCGAGCGGGCCCGTCGTCTGGTTGAACGCGAGGGTGCCCTTGTCGGTCGACTTGCCGAGCACCAGCGCGAAGTCGCCGCTCTGCTCGATCTGGTCCTTCTGGTTCGCGTCGAACCCGGTCACCACATCGACCTCGCCCGCGAGGGCCGCGCTCAGGGCGGCCTGCGGGTCGGGGATGTAGTCGAACACGACCTCCGCCGCGGCCGCTTTGTCGCCCCAGTAGGCGTCGTTGCGCGTGAACGTGATGCTGTCGCCCTGACGCCAGGAGCCGAGCACGAACGGCCCGGTGCCGTTCGCCTTCGTCTTGTAGTCGACGGTGTCGCCCTCCTTGAGGACGATGCCGGCACGGCCCGTGAGGTTCCACAGCAGGGTCGAGTCCGGCGCGCTCAGGGTGAGCGTGATGTCCTGCCCGTCCGCGGTGATCGACGTGACGTCGGCGAGGCGCGCCGAGTCCCGCCACTCCGGGGTGTCGCGCCGCGTCGTGAGCGACCACACCACGTCCTGCGGGGTCAGCTCCTGGCCGTCGTGGAACGTGACGCCCTCGCGGAGCGTGAAGGTGTAGGTGAGGCCGTCGGGCGACACGGTCCAGTCGCTCGCGAGCGCGGGCACGATGTCCTGCTCGGGGGTGCGCGACACGAGGCCCTGGTAGACGTTGTCGACGAGGATCTGGTCGACCGCGGCGCCCGCGGTCTCGCGGATGTCGAGGTTCTGCGGCTCGAGCACCAGCCGGATCGCGACCGACGCGTCCGGGTCGGGCTCGCCCGGCGACGTCGGCGCGGCCCCGCCACCGCCGCTGCAGGCGGTGAGGACGAGAAGGCCGGCGGCCATGAGCGACGCTGCGGCGAGAGCGGTGCGACGGAGCATGAAGGTCCTTTCAGGGGTCCCGTGCGGTGCGAGCCCCGGCGGCCAGGGGGTACCGAGCCGGTGCGCCTCTCAGCCTAGGGACATCGCCGAGACGCGCGGGAACCCGCTACCCGGAACGCAACACAAGTGTTAATGCTTCCCGCGTGCGCGGCGGGATCAGGTCGCGGTGACCATCGCGCGCAGGCGTGCCCCCAGCTGGAGCGGGATCTCCTCCTGCACGTTGTGCCCCGCCGGGACGACGGCGACGGATGCTGCGGGCACGCGTCGCGCGAACTCTGCGGCGTCGTCGGGCGTGACGTAGCCGCGCTCGCCGCGGATCAGCGTCGTCGGGGCGGTGACGGCCGCGAGATCCTCCCACCCGGACTCGCCGAGCACCGCCGCGACGGCGTCCTGCTGCGCGGCGGCGGTCGCCGCGGCCGCGGGCGAGGCCGACGCGGCGTTCGCCAGGTGCGCGAAGTGGTGCTTCCACTCGACCCGGCCGTCCGCGCGCACGCGGGAGTTGAAGTACACGCCGCGCTCCGCCTTGCGACGGGTGCCGCCGCCGAGCCCGAAGGCGAGGGCGCGCTCGACGAGCTCGTCGCGCGATGCCCAGTCGACGGGGCCGGCGAAGAAGTCGCGGATCTGCGTGGGACCGGCGTTCGGATCGACGCCGGGGGTGATGTCGACGACGACGAGCTCGCGCACGAGGTCGGGGCGCGCTGCCGCCACGGCCGCGGCGGTCAGGCCGCCGAGCGACTGTCCCACGAGCACTTGGGGGCCGTCGGCCCACGCGTCGATCCCTGCGGCGACATCGGGCGCGAGGGCGCGCGCGATGTAGGCGAGGTCGTCGCGCCACGACGAGTCGCCGTGGCCGGGCAGATCGATCGCGAGGGCGGGGAGGCCGAGGGCCAGGATCGTCGTGTCCCACGTGTGGGCGTTGAGACCCGCGCCGTGGAGGAACGTCACCACCGGTGCGTCGTCGGGGGACTCGGCCGGGATGTACCGCAGCGCGCTGAGGGTGCGTCCGTCGGCGAGCGTCAGCGACAGCCGGTCGCCGCGGGGGACCGGAGCCGGGATGCCGGCCTCTGCGGCCTGCTCGGGAAGGAACGAGAACTCGTCGATGGGGTCGCTCACCCGGCCATCATGCCGCAGCCCGCCGACGCCGGGCCCCGGTGGGGCCTCCCCTGGGTAGTCTGGCGTCATGACGGCAGAACACCGCGTGCACCTCTCGCGAGCGGCGCGACCCGCCTACCAGGCGCTCTCGGCCTTCTCGAAGACCGTGGGCGGCATCGCCGCCGAGAACGGCATCGACGACCGGCTCAAGGAACTCGTGCAGATCCACGCGTCGCAGCTCAACGGCTGCGCGTATTGCGTGCGGGTGCACGTCGAACGGGCGCTCGCCGCGGGCGTCACGGCTGACGACATCGCGCAGCTGCCGGTATGGCGCGAGTCCGGCGTGTTCTCCGACCGCGAGCGGGCGGGCTTCGAGCTCGCCGAAGCGTACGTCTACATCCACCAGGACGGCATCCCCGACGACGTCTACAACCGCGTGGGCGGCGTGCTCAGCGAGAAGGAGTACGTCGGCCTCAGCTGGATCCTGGTGTCGATCAACGCGTTCAACCGCATCGCCATCGCCGGCCGCTACAGCACGCCGCCGCGCGACGACCTGGTCGGCGAAGACAAGGACGCCGCCGCGGGCGCCGCGTGGTGACCACCCCGACTCCGCTCGATCCGGCGCCGGTCGATCCCGTCGTCCCGGGGGCGGTCAACCTGCGCGACGTCGGCGGGCTCCGTGCCGGCGACGCGTCGACGCGCCACGGCGTGCTGTTCCGCTCGGGCAACCTCGCACGTCTCGATCCCGCCGGCACCCGGGCGCTCGCCGACCTCCACCTCCGGCGCATCATCGACCTCCGCGCCGACGACGAGGTCGCGCGCGATCCGAGCCGGATCGCGGGTCTGGGCGTCGTGACCCAGCGGGTGCCCCTGTTCCTCGGGTCGGTGGAGTCGTTCTTCCGCGACGACATCAGCCTCGACGAGATGTACCGGCGGCTCGTCGACGACTCGTCCGAGGGCGTGACCGCCGTGGTCCGCGGCATCCTCGCCGACCAGCCGGTGCTGGTGCACTGCACGGTCGGCAAGGACCGCACGGGCGTGACGATCGCTCTCACCCTGGCCGCCGCGGGGGTCGACGCCGACGCGGTCGTCGCCGACTACGCGCGCACCGAGGGCCTGCTCCCGTCGCAGCGCAACCGCAAGATCGTCGAGCTCCTGCGCGCGATGCACCCCGATGCCGTGCACCTCGAAGACCTCGCCACGCGCTCGCCGGCGCCGGTCATGCGGGCGCTCCTCGACGACGTCGCCCGGCGATACGGATCCGCCGAGGAGTATCTGCGCGCGCACGGCCTCGCCGACGACGAGATCTCCGAGCTGCGCCGCGTCCTGGTGCGGCGCGACGCGTAGGGACGAGGCATCCACTCGTCACCATCGGCAATGAGGTTAGGCAACCCTTCGTCAGCGGTTATAGTGGAGGGGTCATGGTCCAGAACATCCAGCCTCACAGCGTCGCGCACAACGCGTCGGCGTGCCGCGCGTCGCGCCACACGCGCGTGCAGCACCTGATCACGGCCGACGAGTCGTCGCTGGCCGAGCTCGAGGCCATGCTCGCGACGCTGCCGATCTGCTCGACCGGCCGGGTGTTCATCGAGATTCCGGATGCCTCGTGGCTGGCGCACGTCGTCGCCCCGAGCCGCATGGTCGTGACGTGGCTCGACCGCTCGCAGCGCTCCGGCGCGCCCGGCACGGGTCGCGGCTGCGCGTCGGGCGTCGCGCTGACGCGCGCCGTGACCGCGTGGGCCGACGAGATGCTCTGCACCGATGGCGACGAGACGCGCATCCACCTGCTGGGCGGCTATCTCGGCACGGCCGACATCGTCGACCACCTCGTCGGGCTGGGCATCGCCACCGACGCGATCCACACCCCCGCGCAGTACGGCCTCGCCACTGCGCGCTGACGCCTCGCCTCGCTCACAGCCTAGGTATTGCTGCGGTATTTCCCCTATTGACCGCGCCTCGGCCCGGGAGTTCGATGGCCGCGGGCGAGTGCGACGCCCGCCCGCAGCTACTGGAGGGGGCGCATCATGCGCAGGAAGATCATGCTGGGCATCGCCGTGGGGGCGGTGCTGGTGTTCGGCTCAGCGGGCGGAGCGTTCGCGGGTGAGTACAACGCCAACGGCCAGGCGACGGGTGCGCGCAGCAACGCGAACTCGCCGTGCGCGTTCTCCGGACTGGAGGACCACGAATCCGACGGCTCGGGGGTGGAGCGCGGAGAGACCCAGAACTGGGGTCAGTTCGATCAGGCGGTGCGCAAGGCCGTCAGTCAGCGCGGCGGAGGCGCTGCCGACGTCGTCCTGACGACTCCCGAGGGCGAGCTGGCCTGGGGCTGCAACGCCCACCTGCACGGACAGAAGTGATCCGGTGAGCGGCGCGACCGGACTCGCCCGGTCGCGTTCCGCCCCCGGTCGACAGGTGTGCGTCGGAGCTGGGCGTCAGGCGGCGCCGCGCGGCACGTAGTTGCCGTCGGCGAGGCCCGCCTCGATCTCGAACCGGTTGCGCAGCGGGTTGCGGCCGGCCAGCAGGTAGAGCACGGGCATGAGCAGCCCGTAGCGCTGCCATTGGCGCTTGTGCACGGCCTCGTGGCGCAGCAGCGCCTCGGTGATGCGGCCGTCGCCGGTGAGGAAGCATCCGCCGACGCACGATCCGCCGCGCGGGAACGTCCACCGCGGCATGCCGCGGAACACCCACAGGCCCTCGCGCTTCTCGACAGGCCCGGTGCTCCAGAGCGTTCCCCAGACCCAGCCCACCGTGCAGCCGTACCAGTACCCGACGCGGCTGATGGGCGAGTCCAGGAGGAACGAGGGGATGGCGTCGTCGATGCGCCTGCCCCGGATCACGGCGCGCTCGGCGGCGGCGCGCCACCCCGCCGGTGGCGTGGGGATGGGGCTCACGCGAGCGCCCCGATCACGCGCAGGATCGCGCCCAGGTCGTCGGTGGCCGCGGCGAGCGAGGCGGGGGAGTAGCCGGCGAGCGAGGCGCCCGCCAGCGGCACGCGCTCACGCAGGCGCGCGACCGCGACCGTCAGCTCGGCCACGGTGACGCCGAACGGCTCGGGGTGGGCGTTGCCGGCGATCTCGGCGGGATCCAGCGCGTCGATGTCGATGTGGATGTACACCGCGTCGGCCCCGGTCGCGAGCACGGCGTCGGCGAGTGCGTCGGCGTCGCGGAGCGCGTCGACAGTGAGGGCGGCGATGCCGCGCTCCGTCACGAGGTCCAGTTCGGGATCGTCGAACGAGCGGGCTCCGCCGACGACCACGCGCTCGGCGGCGATCGTGCCGGCCGGCAGCGACATGCCCGGATCGACGTCGCCGAGCACGGCGCGCAGCGCCATGCCCGCGAAGGCGCCCGAGGGCGACGAGTCCGGCGAGTTGAGGTCGGGGTGCGCGTCGATCCAGACGACCGCGAGCCCGGGGGAGCGTCGGGCCGCGTGCGCGATGGGTGCGAGCGCGATGCCGCAGTCGCCGCCGATCGTGAGCACGTGCTCGCCGGGAGCCGCGGCGTCGTGCGCGTCGAGCGCCTGCGCGACCATCCCGTGCACGCGCTGCAGGGCGCTGAGGCGGTGGATGCCGGTGCCCAGCGACTCTCCGGCCTCCATGGGCACGTCGAGCACCGTGGTCGAGGACCGGGGGAGGTCTCCCGCGATCGCCTGGGCGCCGTCGATGAGCTGCATCGCGCGGGAGGACGGGCTTCCCTGCCACTGCGGGACCACGAGGTAACGCGTCATCCCCTCATCTTCGCGCAGACCGCGGGCCGAGGCATCCGTCCCGCCGTCCGTTCGCTGGAGGCAGACGCGAGGGGCGCCGGATCCGTGCGGATCCGGCGCCCCGGGGCGTGAGCGGTGGGCTCAGTTCTCGATCGCGGCCTGCACCGGGGTGCCGGTCTTCAGCGCGGCGAGGCGCGCCTCGACCTCGGTGAGCTCGCCGACGTCCTCGAGGGCGTTGAACTGCGCGTCGAGCGTCGACGCGGCAAGCTCCTGCTTGCCGGCGGCGAGGGCCTCCTGGCGGCGCACCTTGTCTTCGAAGCGGCCGAGCTCGCTGGTCGGGTCGAGCACGTCGATCGACTTGACGGCGTCGTGCACCTTGTTCTGGGCCTCGGCGGTCTTGGCGCGGGCGAGAAGCTCGGAGCGCTTGGCCTTCAGCTGCTCCAGCTTCTGCTTCATGCCATTGAGGCCCTCCTTCAGCTTGTCGACGACCTCGTTCTGCGTCGCGATCGTCGGCGCGATCGCCTTGGCCTCGTTCTCTTCGCTGATCTGGCGCTGCAGCGCGATCTTGGCGAGGTTGTCGAACTTGTCGGCGTCGGTCGTGTTGCCGGTCTTGCGCAGCTCGTCGGCCTTGCGGCTGGCGGCGAGGGCCTTGTTGCCCCACTCGGCGGCCGCCTGCACGTCCTCCTGGTGGTCGCGCTCGAGCAGGCGCAGGTTGCCGATGGTCTCGGCGATGGCCGACTCGGCATCGGCGATCGAGTTCGTGTAGTCGCGCACGAGCTGGTCGAGCATCTTCTGCGGGTCCTCAGCGGAGTCGAGGAGTGCGTTGATGTTCGCCTTCATGAGGGTCGAGATGCGACCGAAGATGGACTGCTTCGCCATCGGATTTCCTTCCTATCGGACTTCAGGTCTGGGTCGTGAGTCTGGTCTGGAGACGGATGCCGCGCCCTGCGCGCGCGGGCCGCTCCGTGGTGTCGGGGTCAGAAGCGGCCACCTCCTCGGCGGGCGCGCGTGCCGCCGCCTCCGAAGCTACCGGGTCGCATGCCGCCGGACGAGCGGCCTCCTCCGCCGCCGAGCATGCCGCCGAGGCCGCCGCCCGAGCCGCCGGAGGAGCGGCCGCCGCCGCCCAGCATGGAGTTGAGCACGATGCCGCCGAGAACAGCGCCGAGCATGCCGCCGCCGGACTGCCCGCCCTGCTGGCCGCCGCCGAACATGCCGCCCATTCCGCCGTCGAACGCACCGACGTCGTTCTGCGCGAGCTGGATCGCCTGCCCCGCGAGCTGGTCGGCGCGCTGCGCCTGCTGCATCGCCTGCTGCGGGTCGCTCGCCTGCAGCGCCTGCGCGCGGGCGAGCGAGGCGCCCGCTTCGGCGAGGCGCGTGCGGGCCTGGGCGCCGACGGCCCCGCGCCGCGCGGTGATGTAGTCCTCCGCTGCCGACACCTGCGCCTGCGCCTGCATCATGACCTGGCCGACCAACTGCCGCGCGCGCTGCGCCTGGGCCTCGGCATCCCGCACGCCCTGCACGAGCGTGTCGATCTGGGTGTTGGCGGCTTCGAGGCTCTGGAGAGCGAGGAGGGGGCGCTTGGCGCTGCCGGAGAGCTGGCTGCGGGCGGCGTCGAGCTGCTGCCTCGTCGTCGCGATGACGCCGGCGATCCGGCCGTCGGCGTCGGGGAGCGCGGAGGCCGCCGCGATGTCGGACTCGAGCTCGGCGACGAGGGCCGCGGCGTTCCGCTCGCCGTCGGCCAGATCCGTCGCGAGCTTGTCGATGGCGTTCTCGAGGAGCGTCGCCTGGCCGACGGCCTCTTCGGCGGCACGGATGCCGACCGCGGCCTCGCCGCCGTCGCCCGCGCCGATCGCGGCCTGCGCGGCGGTGAGCTGCTCGTCGGCGAACGCGAGGCGCTGTCGTGCCTGCTCGGGGTTGTCGACGACGGTCGCGAGGGCCTCCGGCGCGTACGCCGTCTCGAGGCTCTGCAGGCGGGACGTCGCCTGGGCGAGGGATGCCTCGGCCTTCGCCTTCGCGTCGTGCACACGCGCGAGGGCCTCGGGGGCGTTCTGCTCGAGCTTGCGCAGCTCGTCGAACGCGGCGGCCTTCTCGTCTAGCAGAGCGTTGGACGCCTCGCAGAGCGCGATGATCCGCTCGTTCCAGGCCCGCGTGTCCTGCTCGGAGTCGGGGATGTGGTCGTCGAGCTTCTGCTTGAGCCCGAAGGCCTCGTCGAGGCTCTGCTGCGCGGTCGCGAGCGCGGCCTCGAACTCGGTGGTCGCGGCATCCCCGAACTGCGCCTTCGCGAAGCCGAGCTCCTGCGCGCTGGTCTTGAGGGCGTCGTCGGTCTCGACGAGCAGCGATGACGCGCGTCGCTCGAGCTCTTCGATGCTGGGCTGCGGCGGGCCGGCGGGCCCGGTCGTTACGGCGCCCTTCTTGCGGCGCCGCAGGAAGATCACGAGCAGCACGATGCCGACCGCCACGACGACGACCACGAGCAGCCACGTGAGCCAGCTGCTGCCGACTGCGGCCGTGCCCGGCGTGCCGCTGCCGCCGCCCGCGGCGTCGGTGATGCCCGCCGCGGCGGCATCGACGGCGCCGAGCCAGTCGTCCTGCGCGAGCGCGGGCTGGATCTGCTGCTGCTCGATCGTCGCGAGCTGGTCTTCGGTCAGGGGTCCCGCGGAGTCGCCGGAGAGGTAGTACTGGCGACCGTCGGTCGCGACGGCCAGGAGGTACTGGGTCGTGCCGAGCCCGTTGTCACCGGCGGTCTGATTGGCCCAGTCCGCGGCGCTCGATGGATCGGTGAACTGATCGACGTACACGACCCAGAGATCGAGACCCGTGTCGGCCTTGAGCTGTTCGAGCCGGCTCTGCGCCTGGGTCTCCTCTGCCGGCGAGAGCACGTCAGCGTCGTCGAGCACGAAGCCCGCGCCGAGCGTGACCGGGGGAGTCGCGAGCGCCGCCCCACCGCCGATCGCCGTGACCGCCACCACCGCAGCAGACGCCAGCGCTGCAGCCCAACGCAGTCGCATCGATCCCCCTCTGGGACTCGGGTTCCCCTTCCCGCGAGTCTATTCAGCCGCGGGGATACGACGATAGCCCACGGCCCCGACGCCCCGGTGTGTTCGCCGAGAACGTACCGGGAGGGATGCTGCGGGCAGGCCGGGTGCGCCGTGTCGGGCGGGGGCGCGGGTCGCTGCCGGTCCGGCGGCCGGGTGCCGGGTAGCCTGGCCGATCCGGAGGAGGACCATGGACGATCGCTACGGCGCCGATGTGCTGGCCGCGGGCTGGAAGAGCCGCGGGGTTCGCGAGCTGCCGCGGGTGGCAGCATCCCGCGATCTCGTCGTCGAGGTGGCGGACGACGGCTTCTGCGGCGCCGTCGTCGGTGTGGCGGGCGGCATGGTGGAGCTCGAGGATCGCCTCGGCCGCCGCCGCCTCTTCCCGCTGGGCGCGGGCTTCCTCATCGACGGCAAGGACGTCGTGCTCGGCCCGCCGGCGCCTGCCGCCGCGCCCGCCGGACCCAGACGCACGGCCTCGGGGTCGTTCGCGACCGCCGCCTCGCGGGCCCGCGTCGCGCGCGCCAGCCGCATCCTCGTCGAGGGCCGGCACGATGCCGAGCTCGTCGAGAAGGTGTGGGGCGACGACCTGCGCGAGGAGGGCGTGGTCGTCGAGTACCTGCAGGGCATCGACCTGCTCGACGCCGCGCTCGACGAGGAGCCGCCCTCGGCGGAGCGCCGGTACGGCGTGCTCGTCGACCACCTCGTGCCGGGCTCGAAGGAGTCGCGCATCGCCGACGCCATCGCTCGCGGCCGGCACGGGAAGCACGTGCTCATCGTCGGCCACCCCTGGATCGACGTGTGGCAGTGCGTCACGCCCCGGGCCGTCGGCATCGAGCGCTGGCCCGAGGTGCCGCGCGGCATCGAGTTCAAGGTCGGCGTGTGCCGCGCGCTCGGCTGGCCCGCGCACGATCAGGCCGACATCGCCCGGGCATGGCAGCGCATCCTCGCGTCGGTGAAGACGTACCGCGACCTCGAGCCCGCCTTCCTCGGCCGCGTCGAGGAGCTCATCGACTTCGTCACGGTCCCGCAGTAGCCCGGCGTCCTCGCCCCGGGGTCCTCGACCCGACGTCCTCGCCCGCGCCGTCCTCGACCCGGCGTCCTCGCCCGCGGCGTCCTCGACCGCGAGAGTACAGCTGGTGGACGAGAGGTAGGGAACCAACCACCCTTTCGTCCACCAGCTGTACTCTCGCGGGAAATGTCGGGCGGCTGGGTAGCCTGGAGGGGTGACGAACCCTGCCACGCCTGCGCCCGAGCCCCGTACCTTCCGTGAGAAGCCGGTGTCATTCGTACGGCGCAGCGGCCGGATGTCGGAGGCCCAGGAGCGCGCCTGGAGCGAGCTGGCCCCGCAGTACGTCATCGAGGTGCCCCGCGACCGTGCGGCGACGAGCATCCTGCCCGACTCGGCGATCGACCCCGCGGCGGTGTGGGGGCGCGAGGCGCCGCTCGTCGTCGAGATCGGCTCGGGCCAGGGGCACGCCATCGTGCACGCCGCGACCTCGCGCCCCGACACCGACTTCCTCGCGATCGAGGTCTTCCGCGCGGGCCTGGCCCGCACCATGCTCGACGCCGACCGCGCGGGCGCGCAGAACCTGCGCCTCGTCGAGGCGAACGCGCCCGAGGTGCTGCAGCACCTGCTGCCCGAGGCATCCGTCGATGAGCTCTGGATCTTCTTCCCCGACCCGTGGCACAAGAAGAAGCACACCAAGCGGCGCCTGGTCGCGGAGGGCTTCGGCGCGATCGCCGCGCGTGCGCTGAAGGACGACGGGATGCTGCGGCTCGCGACCGACTGGGAGGACTACGCGCTGCAGATGCGCGAGGTCATGTCGTCGGCGCCGGACTTCGAGGCGGCGTTCGAGGGGGAGTGGGCGCCGCGCTTCGACGGACGTGTGCTCACCGCGTTCGAGCGCAAGGGCGCGCGCGTGGGACGCGACATCCGCGACCTGTCGTATCGCCGCGTCGCGAGGTCATGACCGGCCCCACCGAACCCCTCACCGGCCCCGTCCCGCTGCCGGGACCGCCGACCGAACCCGCGCCCGAGACCGACCCCGGCACCGACCCCGCGGCCGGGACCGACGCCGCAGCTGCCCCCGACCCGGGAGCCCCCGCGACGCCCCGCGACCCGTGGCGGTTCGTGCGTCCGCTCGGGCACCGCGACTTCCGGATGCTGTTCGGCGCCGTGGTGCTGTCGATCTTCGGCGCCGGCATGTGGGCAGTAGTCATGGTGTACACGGTCATCGGCGCGGGCGGCGGGCCCGTCGAGCTCTCGGCCGTCGCCGCGGCCAATGCGATCGGGCTGCTGGCATGCGCCATCCCGGGCGGCATCGCGGCCGACCGCGTTCCCCGCCGGCTGCTGCTGCGCGTCGTCGAGCTCGTGAACCTCCTCGCGATCACGTCGGTCGCGGTCGCCGGTGTGCTCGGCGTCGTGACGATCCCGCACCTCGCGATCGTGGCGTTCGTGATGGGCGCCGGCGCGGGCTTCTTCTTCCCGGCGTACAGCGCGATCCTGCCCCGCATCCTCCCGCCGGCGCAGCTGCTCGCCGCCAACGGGCTCGAAGGCGCCATCCGGCCCGCCTTGCAGCAGGCGGCGGGCCCGGCGGCCGCGGGCGTCATCGTCGCCGCGGTGCTCGCGCCCGCGCACGCGGCGTGGGGAGTGGTCGCCGCCCACGCGCTGGCGTTCGTGCTGCTGCTGTTCGTGCGCCCCGAGCCGCCCGCCGCGCCGGGCGAGGAGCATGAGGCGCCCGAGGGCGTGCGCGGCGTGCTGCACGACCTGCGCGAGGCCGTGACCTTCACGGTCCGCACCCCGTGGCTGTTGTGGACCCTGCTCTTCGCCACCGGCTGGGTGCTCGTGTTCGTCGGCCCCGAAGAGGTGCTGCTGCCCTTCGTCACGCGCGACCGCATCGGCGAGGACCCCCGGCTGTTCGGCTTCCTCCTCGCGATCTACGGCGTCGGCGGCGTGCTCGGCTCGATCGTGGTGTCATCGATGAAGCTGCCGCGACGGTACCTCACCGTGATGATGGGCGTGTGGGGCGTGAGCACGCTACCCTTCGCGATCGTCGGCATCACGCACCAGTACTGGCTGATGGCGCTGTGCCTCTTCCTCGTGGGCTTCGGGTTCAGTTACGGCAACGTCATCTGGGGCACGCTCCTGCAGCGCCGGGTGCCGCGCCACATGCTCGGCCGCATCTCGAGTCTGGACTTCTTCGTGTCGCTGGCGCTCATGCCACTGTCGATGGCGCTCGCGGGCCCCCTGGCCGCGGTCGTCCCGATCGAGGCGATCTTCATCGCCGCCGGTGTGATCCCGCTGATCCTCGGCGCGCTCGCCTACGTCGTCGCGCGCATGCCGAAGGATGAGATCGAGCATCCCCTCGACCACTGACCCCGACCCGACCCGACCCCGACACCCACCGGAGCCGCCGAGCATGCCCGCACATCCCGACGCCCCGCCCGCGCCGGCCGTCCGCACCTGGTCCTGGGGCCTCGCGCCCGCCCTCCTCGTCTGCCTCGCCGCACCCGCGTTCTTCGTCGTGCGCGTGCCGTGGCTCGGGTGGGTGCTGCTGGTCGCGGGCCTTGCGGTCGCCCTGCTGACGGAGCGGATGGATGCCTCGACCCGGCCGGAGACGCCGGCAGACAGCTGGGCCCACGCGCCCAGAGGCTCCGCGTGGCGCGCCAGCGCCGCGTGGAGGGGGCGTGGGGACCGTCCTCCCTCACTGCTGCGCGATCTCTCGCTCATCGCTGCGGGCCTGCTCGTCGTGAGCGCGATCCCGCTGAAGGCGGAGCTCGACAACCTCGCGATCCTGCGCTTCGCCCTCGCCCTCGGCGGCGCGGTCGCGGTGCCGTACGTGATCTCGCGCTGGGTGTACCGGGATCGGGCGATCCGCTTCCCGTGGCGCGGCGGCGGCCGGTGGACGAGGTTCCAGTGGACGTGGCTCATCGCCGTGCTGCTGCTCGGCTGGCTGATCCTGCCGTTCTACTTCATCACTTCGGGTGTCTACCTCAACTGGCCCGTCGTCGACACCCCCGAGCTCATCGCGCGCCTGTTCGTCGGCGTCGGCGCAGTCGGCATCTGGGACGAGCTCTTCTTCATCTGCACCTGCTTCGCGCTGTTGCGGCGGCACTTCCCGTTCTGGCAGGCGAACGTGCTGCAGGCGGTGGTGTTCGTGTCGTTCCTGTGGGAGCTCGGCTACCAGGCGTGGGGGCCGCTGCTCACCATCCCGTTCGCGCTGCTGCAGGGCTTCATCTTCATGAAGACGCGCTCGCTCACGTACGTCGTGACGGTGCACCTGCTGTTCGACGCTGTCGTGTTCCTCGTGCTCGTGCACGCCCACAACCCGGGCATGCTCGACTGGCTGTTCTTCGTCTGAGCGGGCGGCCGACGCCTGCCCAGGCCCTGCCCAGGGCCTGGGGGTAGGGTGGCACGAGGATCCCCGACCGGATCCCCGGACGACGGATCAGTACCCGGTACGCGACAAGACTGGCCAGGAGCACTGTCATGTCGTGGGTCATCCTCATCCTCTCCGGCGTCCTCGAGGCCGTCTGGGCCACCGCGCTCGGCAAGAGCGAGGGCTTCACCAAGCTGTGGCCGACCGTCATCTTCGGCGTCGCGCTCGTCGCCAGCATGGGCGGACTCGCCTGGGCGATGCGCGACATCTCCACCGGCACCGCCTACGCCGTGTGGGTCGGCATCGGCGCGTCGCTGACCGTCGCCTACGCGATGATCACGGGCGACGAGTCGTTCTCGTTCGTCAAGATGCTGCTGATCCTCGGCCTCGTCGGCTGCGTCGTCGGGCTGAAGCTCGTCGGACACGAGTGACTTCGGGGGACGGATGCTGCGACCCTGCGAACGACGCGGGGGCGCAGCATCCTTCATCCTCAACTTCACATCGAGATGACTTCCTCGTGAACTCTTGACGGGGGCGGTGGCGAGGAGGACATTCGATCTTGCGAAGAGAAAACGGAGACGTAAGGCCCGAAAGGACCCGGAACACGGAAACCCAACATCGCATTGACGATCCCCCCGGCGCTTCGGCACCGAGGGGATCATCGCTTTGCGCCCGGCGTCGTCGGGGCTCTCGTTCGAAGCCGGGGCCCCGGCGAGGCTCGCGCGGCGCGCGCACCCCGCTCGTATTCTGACGACGTGGATTTCAGCCAGTTCCTGAGCACGCCGATCACGTGGTGGCAGGTGCTGTGGGCGATCGTGGCATTGCTCGCGGGGTGGATCGCGTCGCGCATCGCCAAGCGCGCCGTCACCGACCTCATGAGCCATGTGCCGACGGCGACCCCCGCGGCGACCCGCTTCGCCGCCCGGTTCGCGCAGTACACGCTGCTGCTCGTCGGCTTCGGGATCGCCCTCGCGTTCCTGGGCGCCAACGTGCAGCCGGTGCTGGCCGTCGTGATCGTGCTGGTCGTCGTCGCGGCACTGGTGCTGCGCGGCGTCGCCGACAACTTCGCCGCGAGCGTGCTCATCGCGACCCGCAAGCCTGTGGTGCTCGGCGAGGAGATCACCGTCGAGGGTCCTGACGGCAAGCCGATCACCGGCACCGTCATCGAGCTCAACTCGCGCGCGGTCGTCTTCACCACCCCGGACGGGCGTACCGCGCACGTGCCGAACTCGAAGCTGCTCGCAGAGACGCTCGTCAACAACTCGCGCCACGGCGGCAGGCGCAGCGAGGTGCAGGTGCGCGTCGAGCGAGCCGGAGCCGCGGTCGACGAGGTCGTCGGGGCGCTCGCCGAGGCCGCGGCCGCCGCCGAGGGCGTGCACGCCGATCCGGCGGTCGGCGTGCTGGTCACCGCCGTGTCGGAGAGACGCATCACCGCACGCGTGCAGTTCTGGCACGATCCCGTGCGCGGCCTCACGGTCACCTCCGGCGTGGTCGCCGCCGTCACGCGAGCGCTGGCGCAGCGCGGGTGGACCTCGACGGTGACGAGCGAGGCGGTCGTTCCGCCACTCGTGCCGGGCGATCCGGTCTGACGACCGGCATCCATGCCAAGGTGGACACGACTGTGTCCCCACGGATCCCAGGAGCAGGAATGCAGCGACCCCTCGCCGGCCTGACCAGGCGGAATCTCGTCACCGAGCTCACCGCGGGCGTCACGCTCCTGGCCATCGCGATCCCGCTCAACATCGGGTACGCGCAGATCGCGGGGCTGCCGGCGACGGCAGGGCTGTACGCCCTCATCGTGCCGACGATCGTCTATGCGCTCGTGGTGTCGTCGCGCCAGCTCGTGGCGTCACCGGATGCGGCGGCCGCCGCACTCGTCGCCTCGTCGATCGGGGGCCTCGCCACCGCGGGCAGCGCCGACTACGCGACGCTCGCGCTCGCGCAGGCGATCATCTGCGGCATCATGTTCGTGCTGATGGCGGTGTTCAAGCTCGGCTTCCTCGCGAACTTCCTCTCGAAGCCGATCCTCATCGGCTTCGTCGGGGGACTGGCGCTCGACATCCTGGTCAGCCAGATCGCGAAGATGCTCGGGGTCAAGATCGACTCGGGCGGCGAGTTCGTCGACAAGGTGTTCGGGCTCGTGTCGAACCTCGAGACGATCAACGCGTGGTCGCTGGCGATCTCGGCCGTGTCGGTCGCGGTGCTGCTGCTCGGCGCGCGGTTCCTGAAAGCCGTGCCGTGGGCGCTCGTCGTGCTCATCCTCTCCACGCTGCTCGTCGTGCTCACCGGACTCGATCAGCGGGGCGTCGACGTACTGGGCGAGGTGCCCGCCGGGCCGCCCACGCTCACGTGGCCGGTCATCGACTGGCAGATGTGGCTCGCCCTCATCCCGTCGGCGATCGCGCTCACGCTCGTCACCACCGCCGAGGGCCTCCTCGTCTCGCGCTCATACGGCGAGAAGCACGGCTACCCGTTCCACGCGAACCGCGACCTGCTCGCCTTCGGCCTCGGCAACATCGCCGCCGGCGCCCAGGGCAGCTTCTCGATGGGCTCCTCCACTTCGCGCACCGCCGCGATGGATCAGGCGGGCTCGCGCACCCAGCTCCCGTCCCTCGTGCTTGCGGTCGGAACACTGCTGCTCCTGCTCTTCGGCACCGCGCTGCTCGCCGACATCCCGTCGCCCGCCATCGGCGCCGTCGTCGGCGTCGCCATCCTGCCGCTGCTCGGCATCCGCGAGTTCCGCCGCCTGTGGCGCCAGGATCGCTTCGAGTTCGCCATCGGCGCGGTGTGCTTCCTCGTCACGCTCTTCGTCGGGGCGATCCCCGGCATCGTCGTGGCGTTCGTGCTGGCCCTCATCAACCTCGCCAAGCGTGCCGCGAACCCCGCGATCGACGTGCTCGCGGCCGACGACGACGCGAAGCAGTCGCTGCTCGAGGACGCCGCGGCCGGCGCGACGACGGCGCCGGGCGTCGTCGTCGTGCGGATGGCGGCGCCGCTGTTCTTCGCGAACGGCGCCGTCTTCTCCACCGCCGTGAAGCGCGCGGTGACCGGCGCCGACGAGCCGGTCGCGCATGTCGTCATCGACATGGAGGCGGTGACCGACATCGACGTGACGGGCGCCGAGGCGTTCGAGGCGCTCGAGGAATGGCTCAGCGATCAGGGCGTGGGCCTGGCGTTCAGCCGGGTGCGCGTGCCCACGAAGGCACGCCTCGAGGAGCTCGGACTGCTGTCGGGGCAGACGTTCTACGCGACCAACCGCGAGGCCGTCGCGGCTCTCGAAGCACCCGCGCCGCGGGACTGAAGACCACGGCCGCCGGGGCCGGGACGAAGGGAAAGACCATGCAACAGCGGGAACCGGAAGCATCGATCCGCGCGGCGCACGCCGCAGCACTCGGATCGCTGCCGTTCGACGACGTCGCCGACATCGCCGCCGCAGAGCGCGGATTCGTCGGCACGCTCGACGACCCGAAGATCCGGAACGACGAGGGCGACGTGGTCTGGGATGCGTCGACGTACCACTTCGTCGAGGGCGACGCGCCGGACTCAGTCAACCCGAGCCTCTGGCGCCAGTCGAAGCTCGTCGCCAAGCACGGACTGTTCGAGGTCGTCCCGGGCCTGTACCAGGTGCGGGGCCTCGACCTGTCGGTGATGTCGTTCATCGAGGGCGACACCGGCGTGATCGTGGTCGACCCGCTGATCTCGGTGGAGACGGCGGCTGCCGCGCTGGCGCTGTACCGCCAGCACCGCGGCGACCGCGCCATCCACGCGGTGATCCACTCGCACAGCCACATCGACCACTTCGGCGGCGTGCTCGGCATCGTCAGCCAGGACGACGTCGCGTCGGGCGCGGTGCAGATCGTCGCGCCCGAGGGGTTCCTCGAGCATTCGGTCGCCGAGAACGTGTACGCGGGAACCGCGATGGCGCGTCGGGCCGGCTACATGTACGGCGCGGCGCTCGAGCGCGGGCCGAAGGGACAGGTGGGCGCAGGACTCGGGCAGACCACCTCCACCGGCAACCCGACCATCCTCCCGCCGACCCTCGAAGTCACGACGACCGGCGAGACGCACACCATCGACGGCGTCGAGTTCGACTTCCAGATGGCGCCCGGCACCGAGGCGCCTTCCGAGATGCACTTCTACCTGCCGCGCTACCGCGCGCTGTGCATGGCCGAGAACGCCACGCACACGCTTCACAACCTGCTGACGCTGCGCGGCGCGGTGGTGCGCGACCCGCACGTGTGGTCGCAGTACCTCACCGAGGCGATCGAGCGCTACGGCGACGAGGTCGAGGTGGTGTTCGCCTCGCACCACTGGCCGACGTGGGGCAACGACGAGATCCGGGCGTTCCTCGCGATTCAGCGCGACCTCTACGGCTACCTGCACGACCAGACGCTGCGGCTGCTCAACCAGGGCTACAACGGCGCCGAGATCGCCGAGATGATCGAGCTGCCGCCCGCGCTCGAGGCCTCGTGGAGCACCCACGGCTACTACGGGTCGGTCAGCCACAATGTGAAGGCGATCTACCAGCGCTACATGGGCTGGTTCGACGGCAACCCGGCACGCCTGTGGCCCCACCCGCCGCAGGCGCTCGCCGAGCGCTACGTGTCGGCGATCGGCGGCGTCGACCGCGTCGTCGAGGTCGCGCAGGAGGCGTTCGATGCCGGCGACTACCGCTGGGCGGCGACGCTGCTCGATCACGCCGTCTTCGCCGACGCCGGCCACGACGCGGCGCGCGTCCTGTACGCCGACACGCTCGAACAGCTGGCATACGGCGCGGAGAACGGCACCTGGCGCAACTTCTTCCTGTCAGGCGCCACCGAGCTGCGGGAGGGCAACTTCGGCACGCCGACGCAGACGGCTGCGCCGCTGATCATCGCCCAGCTCACGCCGGAGCAGCTCTTCGACGCCGTCGCCATCCGCGTCAACGGCCCGAAGGCGTGGGATCTCGACCTGTCGCTCGACGTGACGCTCACCGACCTCGACCGCAGCTTCCACCTGACGCTCCGCAACGGCGTGCTGGTCTACGTCGAGCGCGACGCCGATCAGGCCACGCCGCTGCAGCTCACGCTGTCGAAGCCGCGCCTGATCCGGCTCGCGGGCGGCGACACCGACTCGGACGGCATCGAGGTGCGCGGCGACGCCGGCGTGCTGACGCAGATCCTCGGCGTGCTCGACCAGGGCGACCCCGACTTCGAGATCGTCCTGCCGTAGCCTGCGGCACCACCGATCGCCGGCTCCGCGCACCGCGGCGTCGGCGATCGGCGCTTGTACGCCGTGCGAGTTAGCAGGCACCGGGCAGGGGGTCAAGGCGGTCCCGGCCATCGTGCGCCGGGGCGAGACTCTGGACATGAGCCGGTGGCGACGCGCATGGAGCGTGCCCTTGCTGATACTGACGCTGTGCATCGCGGGTTGCGGCTTCACAGTGCCGAGCGATCCGCAGGGCACGCTCGACCGGGTGCGCGGCGGCGAGCTGCGGGCGGGCGCGTCGGCTTCCGGCGAGCTCGTGACCGTCGACGGCTCGAAGGTCGGCGGTTCGCTCGCCGAACTCGTGGAGGCCTTCGCACAGTCCATCGACGCGAAGGTCGCGTGGACGGTCGGCAGTGAGGAGGACCTCGTCGACGGGCTCGAGGCAGGCGACCTCGATCTGGCGATCGGCGGCATGACCGACGCGACCCCGTGGTCGACGCGGGTGGCGGTCACCCGCGGGTACGACTCGATCCCCGGGGCGAAGGCGCCCGTCGTGGTGCTGCTGCCGCTCGGCGAGAACGCGTGGCAGGCGGCCATCGAGGGCTACCTCGACAAGGAGGCGGCCCGGTGAAGACGATGGGACGCACCGACCTTCCCGCGGCGCAGCAGAAGGCGCTCCGCAGCGCGATCCGCTGGGAGTGGTTCACCATCGGCTACAGCATCGTCACCATCGGGCTCATCGCGCTCGTCGTGGGCGGCTCGCAGGCCATGAAGACCGCGTGGATCGAGGACATGCTGTCGGTGATCCCGCAGATCTCGTTCCTCGTCGCGCTGATCTTCATCCGGCGGGCGCCGAGCCGGGCCTTCCCGTTCGGGCTGCACCGCGTCATGGGCGTCGGCCATCTCGTCGCGGGGGTGGCGCTGCTGGCAGTCGGCGGCAACCTCGCGTACGAGGCGATCAGCAACCTGGTGCGGGCGGAGCACCCCTCGATCGGCACGGTCGTCGTATTCGGGCAGACGATCTGGCTGGGCTGGTTCATGGTCGTCGTCATGACCGTCACCGTCATCGGCCCGTTCTTCTACGGGCACGCGAAGGCCAAGCTGGCCCCGAAGCTGCACAACAAAGTGCTCTACGCCGACGCCGACATGGCCAAGGCCGACTGGACATCGACCGTGGCGTCGATCGTCGGCGTGCTCGGCGTCGGCATCGGGCTGTGGTGGCTCGACGGCGCAGCCGCCCTGTTCATCTCGGCGGGGATCATCTGGGACGGCTGGCGCAACAGTCGTGCCGCCGTCCGGGACCTCATCGACCAGCGCGCCCGCACCGAGGACGACGCGCGACCGCACCCGCTCATCGCGCGCATCGCCGACCGCGTCGAGGAGTTCGGGTGGGTCCGCGAGACCGCCGTGCGCATGCGCGACATGGGGCAGGTGTTCCACGTGGAGGTGTTCGTCGTGCCGCGCACCGACGAGGTGCGTCTCGAACAGATCGAGGAGGCACGCGACGCCGTGATCCATCTGGACTGGAAGGTGCAGGACGTCGTCGTGATCCCCACGGCGTCGCTCCCGGACGAGGCTGAGCCGGCCCGGCAGCCGTCGTCGACGGACGCCTGAGGCGCAGCATCCGTCATCGTTCATCCGTCACCCGGCGACAGGCGGCCCGCCCGCCGACCAGACCTGGTCGGCGGCGAGGGGAGGCGACTCGTCGGGGATGGGCACGATCGCGAGCGGCACCCCCGGCGTCACGAGAAGGTACGCCGTGCGCATCATGCCTTCGCCGTCATTCACCTCGAGCCAGTGCACCCCGCCTGCGAGGCCGCCCTCGACTTCGCGGCGCAGGTCTTCGAGACGACGCCCGCCCACGCTGTAGTGCTCACCGCCGTAATAGATGTCGATCCTCTTCATCGCCGCTCCCGTCGTGATCAGCCCATCCCCGCGCCGCGGTCGGTTCGGCGCCTATCGTCTCTGACAACCGCGGACGTTCGGGTTCAGTCGGCGGCTTCCTGCCCCTCGTGGTCGGGCGAGACCGGCATCGCCGGCTCCGGCACCAGGTACAGCCCGGTGGACGAGTTCGCGGTGTAGGCGAGTGCGTCGATCCAGGCAGGGTTCAGCTGCGGTTTGCGGCTGCCGTAGAACTTGTAGACGAGGGCGCATCGCGGGTGGATCCAGACCGTCGTCCGGCCGTCGCCGATGCTGGCGTCGTCGCGCCACGTGAAGTGGAACGGCTCGCCGCGGCGCAGCTTCGTGCCGATCACGAGTTGCAGGTGCGCGAGTGTCCGGTCGTCGAAGTCGACCTTGACGGTGCCTTCGTAGATCAGCTTGCCCATCGTGGGCCTCCGGACGGAGATGCCGGCGAAACGAAGCGCGGGGCGCAAGAAGGGGGGACGTCGATCAACTCCGCCTCCGATGATCCTCCGCGGAACTCCGGCGTCCTAGGCCTTGACAGGACGCGGACCGGGTGCGAGGACGGCGCGCCGCGGGAGCGGTCAGTCGCTGCCCACGGACGATTCACGATGCGGCGCTCCGACCCGCTTGGACTCGCTGGACCCGCGCTGACGCAGGAAGATCGACAGCGCGATCATCGCGCCCACCGCCAGGAACTCGGACTGCCAGTTCTGCAGTGTCCGGTTCCAGAAGTCGGGGGAGCCGAGATACTCCAGCCACGTGATCGCCGGCACGCCGTGCTCGGCGTTCTCCGCATTCATCACGACCGTGCCGGCGAGCGACTGCGCCAGCCACGACAGCACGAAAACCGCACCCATCACGAGCAGCAGCGAGTTCGAGAAGATCGTGAGACGGATGCCGCGCACCCGCGCCCACGCGGGGGAGTCCGGTCGTGCGTGCTCGGCGACGAGCTGGTCCTCGTCGCTGCCCGGCCCCTCATCGCCCGGCTTCTTCGACTCGGGCGAGCCGCGCTGCACGAGCCAGATGGTCGCGGCGATGAACAGGGTGAACTGCAGGAACTCGGACTGCCAGTTCTCGGCGACGTCGACGACGAAGTCCGATGACGTCAGGTAGGCGCCGAACGCGAGCGGGGCGAGCCCGTGCTGCTGCAGCCGTTCGTTGCTCTCCAGGAACCCCGCGATCGACTGGCCGGCGAGGGCGAGGAGGAACAGCGCGCCGAAGGCCAGGCTCAGCGCGTTATCGCGGAGCGGGCGGATCTGGCGCATGATCAGCGCCCGACCAGCGGGATGGTGATCATGTACGCGAGGCCGGCCGCGAGGAACACGATCCACGACCAGAACACGATCGCCTCGCCGCGCGTGTCGTCCTTCTCGTCGGGTGTGGAATCGACCATGTCCGGCTCCTCTCGTGCGGGCGAGCATCACGTGATGAGTCACAGGCTCCGTCTGTGCCGGGCGCGGAGGAACGGGCTTGACAGGTTGCCCGGGACGACCCGCGAGGCTCTGCCAACTTCTCGAGCTTTCTCCGCCAGCTTTGCGCGCGGGCCCCTCGATCGTCGTCCGTCCGGCTTCCCATCCGTGAGACTCGTGGGTACGGCTGAGCGCAAAGGACTTCGATGATCACTGTTCATCTTCGCTACGAGATCGATCCCGACAAGCTCGACGAGTTCACCGAGTACGGCCGAGCATGGATCCGCCTCGTCAACAAGCTCGGCGGCACCCACCATGGGTACTTCATGCCCAGCGAGGGCGACAGTGACGAGGCGTTCGCGCTGTTCACCTTCCCGTCGCTCGCGGAATATGAGGTCTACCGGAACGCCTCGAAATCGGATCCGGAGTGCCAGGAGGCGTTCGCGCTCGCGCGAGCCACCGGGTGCATCCGTCGCTACGAGCGTCGATTCCTCTCTCCCGTCTTCTCTTGACGGTCGGCGGCCTCCTCGTTGCGTGCGAACCCGCAGCCGTGCAGGGTGGCAGAGGATCACGGAAGGCGCGAGGGATCAGCCCGGGCGCACACGGCCCGCGGACATGGAGGTAGCGAGTGAAAGCGATTATCGCGACGGATCGGTCCGCGGAGGCGGCCGGCATCACGCTCACGGACGTGCCGGAGCCGTCGCCGGCGATCAATGACGTGGTCGTCGAGGTGCACGCGTCCGGATTCGTGCCGGCGGAGTGGGAGTGGTCCTCGACGTGGGTCGATCGGTCGGGTCACGAGCGGGCTCGCCCCATCATCGGTCACGAGTTCGCCGGGGTGGTCACCGCGCTCGGCTACGGCACGACGGGCCTCTCGGTCGGGCAGCGCGTGTTCGGCATCACGGACTGGCATCGCGACGGCACCCTGGCCGAGTACGCGGCCGTGGAGTCGCGCAACCTCGCTCCGCTACCGGGAGACGTCGCCTTCACCGTCGGCGCCGGCCTCCCGATCTCCGGGCTGACGGCGTGGCAGGGCCTCTTCCCGCACGGACGACTCCAGCCCGGCCAGACGGTCCTCGCCCACGGCGCCGCTGGTGCTGTCGGAGCATTCGTCACACAGCTCGCGCGCGAGTTCGGCGCCTACGTCATCGGTACCGGGCGCGGAAAGGACCGACAGGCGGCGCTCGACCTCGGCGCCCACGAGTTCCTCGATCTGGACACCGAGGACCTCGCCGACATCGGTGGGGTGGACGTCGTCTTCGATGTCATCGGCGGAGAGGTCCAGGAGAAGTCCGCCCGCCTCATCCGCCCCGGAGGGACGCTCGTGTCCGTCGTGGGCCCCGTCGAGGCTCATCCGGTCGACGGGCGGGCCATCGACTTCGTCGTGGAATCCATCCCCGAGCAGTTGACCCAGATCGCCCGACGGGTGCGCGACGGTCGCCTGCGCCCGCACATCGGCACGATCGCCTCCCTCGAGGACGCGGTCACCGCGCTCCACCCCGCCACCCGCCGACACGGCAAGACGGTCACCCGCCTGCGCGCGTGATGCTTGCAGGGGTGGGCCGGGCGGACTGCGTCAGTCCGCACGCCGACGAGCCCGGGTTCACCGCCCCGGGTTCGTGCGTTCCACGACGACGTCGGGCTGCGGCCCGTAGTGGAGCGGCGACACGACGAACGCGACCGCGGCAGCGAGTGCGAGCGCGCTGACGATCACGCAGACCCGCGTCATGACGGCGGCCGTGCGCTCGCCGGCGCTTCGGCGCACGGCGAGGAAGACCGCCCACCCGACGAGGGCGCCGGCCGTGTTGACGACAAGGTCGGTGGTGTCGAAGCTGCCCGTCGAGATGAGGTGCTGAACCGTCTCGAGCAGGAGGCTCGCGCCGAGCGCGGCGACACCCGCCCTCCACCACGACCATGTCGGTGCGAGCGCGCCGATGAACAGGCCGAACGGCACGAAGAGCACGAGGTTGATGAGCAGTTCGGCCGGCGCGCTCGCCCCGGCATCGCCGCTCGGCGCGAACGGGACGAGCTTGATCGGCCGGGCGAGCCCCGCGGCGTCACCGATCCATGGCACCTCGAGCTTCCAGAGCACGACCCACGTCAGGAGCGCCAGGTACACCGCGAAGGCGACGATCACCATGACGCGCGCGCGGCCCGACAGGCGCGCCGTGGGCGAAGAGGTCACACGTCATCCTCTCGCGAGAAAGCAGAAGGACCGTGAGTCCTGATGACCCACGGTCCTCTGCTACTTGTGGTGGTGGTGCCCCCGACAGGAATCGAACCTGCGACCTTTGGTACCGGAAACCTCATTCGGGCCGCGTGGACCGCGTCGCCATCGTCAAAAACAGCCAAATTACGGGGAAGTTTGACCGGTCTCGATCCGGCCAATCCACCCCGATCTTCGCGAACTGTTGTCAAAATGTTGTCACGCTGGCGGCGCGCTTTTGCCGCACTCGATGCAGGGCTGGCTCGAGGTGAAGCTGGGCGGCGATTCTGCGTCGCACTTGCGAACCGAGCTGCCTGCTGCCGGGCGGACTCCGGCATTAGTGTTCAGCCCTGATCGCTCTCCATCGCAGGGTCATCGTCGACGAGCACTTCGTCCAGGATCAGGTCCTGGTTGCCCATGGCAGGTCCGACGTCGGGGATGACATCAGGGTCGTCCTTCGGTGAGCCTTCGGTGGGCCGAGCGGAGCCATCCTCGGTGGACGGTTCGACAGGCTGGCCGGTGTCGGGGTCGATCGGTGCGTTCGTGGACATCATTGCTCCTCACGTGGTCGGTAGCAGAGGATGCCGCGCAGCCGATCGGCGGCACCAGTGCCTTGACTCGCATCTGGCACGGAGGTAGCTTCCGCGCCGGTTGTCAACGGGGGCGGGAGTTGTCGCTTCGCTTGGCTAGTGTCTCCGGCATGACCAAGACTGGCGACTCGTCCGGCACCAATTCCGGGCACGGACTCCGGATTTCGCGCAACCGAGCGTCGGGGCGCGAGATCGTCATCGTCGCGTGGAAGTACCCCCACGAACGGGGACAGACGGTGTGGCTGCGACCGACCACCGGGCTCGCGATCGCCCGCACGACGGCTGCGCGCACACGGTAGTCACCCACCCGTGAGCCATCCCCTTCTGAGCGGCGCTAGGCGTCGACGTCGCCGCGCCAGGCGCCGGTCTCGCCGCCCTGCGTCTCGATGAACTCCTTGAAGTTCTTGAGATCCTTCTTCACGGCGTGGCCACCCGCGCCCACCAATGCGCCCAGCCTCTCCGCCAAGCCCTCGGGGGCCCAATCCAGTTGCACTGCGACCCGGCTCGTCGTGTCGGAGAGTTTGTGGAACGTGACGACTCCAGCGTGCTCGGTGTCTCCGCCGGTGCTGGTCCATGCGACGCGCTCATCCGGATGCTGCTCGGTGATCTCCGCGTCGAACTCGCGTCGGATGCCGCCGACCTTCACCACCCAGTGAGTGAGCGTGTCGCTCGTCTGGGTGATCGATTCCACTTCGTCGAGGAACTGCGGGAAGCTCTCGAACTGGGTCCACTGGTTGTAGGCGGTGCGGACGGGGACGTCCACGTCGATCGTCTCGAAGAGCTGCACCATGGGATGTTCCTCTCACTCGCGGATGTGTCCGATCCATTAGGCCGGACTTGGTCCGGTGGTGGTCGGGGGTTGACAAACGAGCGTGCGCGGTCGATGCGACTCCGCATACACGCGTCGTGTCATCGCGCGGTCTTGCCGGGTAGCACGGTGCGGGCGCGGACACAGTCCTGGGGCGCTCGGCGCTGACGTGGTGGGGCACCCCCACCAGCTTGGATTCGGACGAGCCGCGCTGGCGGAGGTAGATCGCGCAGGCCACCGTCGCTCCGGCCGCAAGGGACTCGGACTGCCAGATCTGCAGGGAAAGTTCCAGAACTCCGGGAGACGGCGTAGGCGGCCCACATGAGCGCGCGGGGACGGCACCATACTCCGCCGCGCTCGCGATCTCGACCCCCTCTTCGGATCGGAGCTCCAGGCGCATGGTTTTCGCCACGGCGGATTCCCGACCGGCACGTCGCCGGCCAGACGCCGCCGATGAGATGGAGGAGGAGCATGTCGAGTTACGAGACCGGATCCGCTGCGGATCGCGGCGCGACCGGGTCGCCCGCAGGGGAGAACCCGGATACGGCGGACGTGAAGGAGCGTGCCGTCGACTCGGTCGCCGAAGTCGACGCGGGGGCGATGTACGTCGCCGGCGTCGCGGGCGACGAGATCCAGAGCGTGGCGCACGATGTGAAGGACGCCGCCCGAGGCTTCTTCGACGAGACGCGCGTGCAGCTTGCCGATCAGGCGTCCACCCAGCAGCGTCGCGCGGCCGACGCCCTCCGTGGCACCGGCGACGAGCTGGAGGGCATGGCCTCGGGTTCGGCCGACGGCTCGCGCGGCATGGCCACCAGCGCGGTGCGCGCACTCGGTCAGCAGAGCCGGCGCGCCGCCGACTGGCTCGAGCAGCGCGAGCCCGCGGACGTCGTGCGCGAAGTGCGCGGGTACGCGCGTCGGCACACCGGCGCGTTCCTGCTGATCGCGCTCGGCGTGGGCATCGTCGCGGGCCGTGTGACGCGCGCGCTGATGGCCGACGCACACAGTCGCACGGCACTCGGGAGCGGCAACGGGAGCGCGACGAGAGCCCGGCCGGCCGTCGCGGGCGGATCCGCCGGGCAGCACGCGACCGGGCAGCCCGCGGTCGCGACCGGCGCCCGTCCGACGACCGCCGGCGACGCCGGGGCCGGCGACACCCCGATCGGCGACGCCCTCGCGACCGACCAGGCCGTCGGCTCGACGGGCAGCGGACCGTCGGCCGCGTCCACGCAGGGCGACTGGTCGTCCCGCGACGAGGAGCGACCATGACCGACATGCCCACCCCCTCGCAGCAGAAGGCGGCCGAGACGTCGCTCGGCGACCTCGTGGGCGAGGTGTCGCGCGACCTGTCGACGCTCATGCGCAAGGAGCTCGAGCTGGCGAAGGCGGAGCTCGCCGAGTCCGCCAAGCGCGCCGGCACGGGCGCCGGGCTGCTGGGCGGCGCCGGCTACGCGGCGATGATGGCGATCCTCTTCCTGAGCCTCGCGCTCTGGTGGGCGCTGGGCCTTCTGATGGGCCTCGGCTGGTCGGGTGTGGTCGTCGCCGTCATCTGGGCCATCGTCGCCGGCATCCTCTACGCCGTCGGGCGGAGCCGGCTCAGCACCGTGCGAGGCGCACCGCAGACGGTCGAGACCGTCAAAGAGATCCCGGACGCGCTCAAGAGAAATCAGGAGAACCGATGATGAGCAATCCAGACCAGATCCGTGCCGACATCGAGGTCACGCGCGACGAGCTCGGACGGGACGTGGACGCGCTCGCCGACAAGGTGTCGCCGCCGAAGATCATGGAGCGGCAGAAGACGCGTGCCCGCCAGATGATGGGCGGCGTCAGAGACCATGTGATGGGTGTCGCCGACGATGTCGGAGACACCGCCTCGTCCGCCGGCCACTCGGTCGGCGACGCGATGGACGCCTCCGGTGACGCTGTGAAGGACCTGCCGCACAGGGCGAAGCAGAAGGCGCAGGGTGCGCCGATCGTTGTCGGCCTGCTCGCCGCGGGCGTGGGGTTCCTCGTGGCCAGCCTGATCCCGACCACCGACTCCGAGACGCGTTTCGCCGCCTCGCTGCGCGACCGCGCGCAGCCGCTCGTCGACAAGGCGGTGAGCGAGGCGAAGGATGCTGCGCAGGAGGTGGCCGAGAACCTCAAGGGTCCGGCGCAGGACGCCGTCGAACAGGTGAAGGAGTCCGCTGTCGACTCGGCCGAGACTGTCAAACAGGAGACCCAGGACACCGCGGAGCGGGTCAAGGAGACCGTCGCCGGCAACCTGTCACCGGACGACCGCGCGACGCCCCGCCAGGACGACGCCGAGGGCTGGCACCGGCTGGGCTGAGGCATCCCTCCCCGATACGACGAGGGGCCCCGCCGATGCCGGGGCCCCTCGTCGGCCGCCGCCTGCCCGCTTCAGGCGAAGTGGGCAGATCCAGGAGGCCTGTTGCGCGTTGGGTTTCGGCAGGCGCTGCGCAGGGTAGCGGGTGAGAGGGATCGCGTCGACCCCCGCGACGCGCGCTCGGGTCTCTGCGGATGGTGGGAGTTCCACCGCCACCATCGAAGGAGCATCATGTACTTCCACCTGCAGCAGCTCATCAATCCGATCGAGCAGGACGAGCCCGATCCCGCGGCGGCCAACGCACTGCAGGAGGGGCTCGGCGGGCAGTTCGGCGAGATGCGCACGATGATGCAGTACCTGTTCCAGAGCATCAACTTCCGCGGGCCCGAGGCCAAGCCCTACAAGGATCTGATCCAGGGCATCGGGACCGAGGAGATCAGTCATGTCGAGCTCATCGGCACGACCATCGCCCGCCTCGTGGACGGATCCCCTCGGTACCAGGGCAAGCCCGACGACCCGATCGATCAGCCCGGTGCTGGCGGTGCCGTGCCGCTGAACATCGCACTGTCGGAAGGCAACATCCACCACTATCTCGTCGGTGCGCAGGGCGCGCTTCCGGTGGATGCGGTCGGCAACCCGTGGAGCGGCAGCTACGTGTACAACTCGGGGAATCTGGTGCTCGACCTTCTGTACAACCTGATGCTCGAGTCGACCGGGCGTCTGCAGAAGTGCCGGCTCTACGAGATGACCGCGAACAAGACCGCCCGATCGACGATCTCTTACCTCATCGTCCGCGATCAGGCGCACGAGAACGCGTACGCGAAGGCTCTGGAGACCCTCGGCGTGAACTGGAAGGGCACGCTTCCGATCCCGAAGACGAACGCCGAGCAGTTCCCCGAGGTCAAGCGGCTGCTGGATCTCGGGCTGCAGAGCAAGCAGTACTCGTTCGACCTCGACGATCAGTCCGAGGCCGGCAGGATCTTCCAGGGCCTGTCGCCCTCGGGCGACGGAACGCAGCTCGATGCCTCGCAGCAGGCGCCCGAGGGAGCGCCCATCACCATCGCCCCCGAGCGTCGCGAGGAGTTCTCTCCGGGAGCGGACGCGGAGTTGATGGCGCTGATCCAGGCCACCGCCGAGATGGAGATGGCCGACATCGACGCCACGTTCGGTCGCATGTGAACGGATCGCGGCCGTCGGTGACGGTCGTCATCCCCGTGCGGGACGACGGCGTCGCTGCTGCGCCGATGTCTCGAGGCCTTGGGCCGTCAGACGTGGCCACCGGACGAGGTCATCGTCGTCGACGACGGTTCTCAGGACGACGCGTCGGGCGATGCCGCCGCCGATCACGGGGCGAGGCTGGTGACGCAACCGCCCCAGGGGATCGCCAGCGCCAGCGCCGCGGGCTATGACATGGCACGGGGTGATCTCATCGCTCGGCTGGATGCGGACTCGCTCCCTCCCGACGATTGGCTCGAGCGGCTCCTCCAGGCGCTGATCGACGATGCCTCCATAGACGCCGTCACCGGCGATGCGTGGTTTCTTCATGCGTCACCGCGTGTACGGCGTCATGCCGCGTCGGTGTACTTGGGCGCTTACCGGGCGATGCTCCTGCCTGCCCTGGGGCACACGCCGCTCTTCGGGTCGAACATGGCGTTCCGCCGGGACGTCTGGTCGCAGGTCGCGGCCGAGGTGCATCGGGAGGACGAGCTTCTGCACGACGACCTCGATCTCTCCTTCCATATCGGCAGGACGAGACGGATCCGACACGTCCGCGGGGCAGCGGTGGGCATCTCGGCGCGACCTCTGAAGATGGACCGGGCCCTTCTGCAACGCGTTCACCGAGGTTTCCACACCGTGGTCATTCATTGGCCGCGCGACTTTCCACCCTTGCGGTGGTGGGTGCGAGTGCGTTCTTTGCGCGCGCGGGCCACAGCGAGCGTGCAGCTGTCAACCCCCGGAGAATGAGCGCCCTCTTCAGCGAGGGTTGTTCCACCGTGAACTTGGAGGTCATGAGATGGGCAGATCGGTCGTTTCACCGGGGCGGACGTTTGATGACCACGACGAGTCCCTGCGCGATCAGGCCGATGACTTCGAAGATGCGCTCCGGGCCGACATGATCCGCGCGGGAGTCATCGCTGATTGGTGACGGACGCTCACGGCTTGAGGACGACCTTGATGCATCCGTCGTCCTTCTTCTGGAACGTCTCGTACAGGGTCGGCGCCTCGTCGAGGGACACGGTGTGGGTCACCAGATCCATCACGCCGAAGGGGTCGACGTCGTCTTCGACGAGGGGGAGGAGCGTGTCTGTCCACCGCTTCACGTTGCACTGTCCCATCCTCAGCGAGATCTGCTTGTCGAACAGCGTCTTCATCGGCATCAGGTCGGCGTCTCCTGCATAGACGCCGCTGATCGACACCGTTCCACCGCGACGGACGAGGTCGATGGCGCTGTGGAGTGCGGCGAGCCGATCCATGCCGGCGGTGTCCATCACCTTCTGCGCGATCGCGTCCGGCAGAAGTCCGACGGCCTGCTGGGCGAACTTGGTGCCGGGGTTGCCGTGCGCCTCGAGTCCGACCGCGTCCACGACGGCGTCGGCGCCTCGCCCGTCGGTCAGGTCGCGGAGTCGATCGATCACGTCGTCGGCGAGGTCGAAGGTGTCGACGCCGTGCCGCTCGGCCATCGCGCGGCGCTCGGGGACGGGATCGATGGCGAGCACCCGATATCCCCGGTGGACGCCGATACGGGCCGCGAACTGCCCTACCGGGCCGAGACCCATCACGGCGAGCGTGCCGCCCTCGGGGACCTGTGCGAATTCCACCCCCTGCCACGCGGTGGGCAGGATGTCGCTGAGGAACAGGTACCGCTCGTCGGGCAGATCGGTGCCGACCCGAACCGTGTTGTACTCGGCGAGCGGCACTCGCAACAGCTCGGCCTGACCGCCCGGGACCTGGCCGTAGAGCTTGGTGTAGCCGAAGAGCGCAGCTCCGCTGTCGTACTCGCGGACCTGCGTCGTCTCGCACTGGGACTGCAGTCCGGACCGGCACATGAAACAGTGCCCGCACGCGATGTTGAAGGGCACCACGACACGGTCGCCGACGGCGAGCCCCGTCACGTCCGCACCCACCTCGACCACCACGCCCATCGGCTCATGGCCGAGGATGTCGCCGGCGTCCAGGAACGGGCCGAACAGCTCGTACAGATGCAGGTCGGAGCCGCAGATAGCCGTCGACGTGATCCGCACGATCGCGTCGGTGGGCTCCTCGATCTCGGGGTCGGGCACGGTCTCGACGCTGATCTTGCGCTTGCCCTGCCACGTGACAGCCTTCATCGGTCTCCCTCTCAGTTCCTGTCGGTCTCGATGCGCGCGAAGCATGATTCGCTCACCCGCCGAACGTATGCGGGTGGGTCGCCGACCGCGCGTGGGTTGACGGAATCTGACGCGGGTGCGAGCATGCCCGGTCCTGTGGCCACGACGCCCACCACCGCCCGACTGAGTGAAGCGAGCGGCTACAGCGGCTTGCGGAGGAAGACCTGCTGGATGCCGTCATCGCCGTCGACGCGCTGGGTCTCGCGGTACCCGAGGCTCTGGTAGAGGCGCAGGTTCGCCTCGCTGAGGGATCCCGTGAAGAGCTCCGCTTCCCGGCATCCCGCACGTCGTCCGCGGTCCTCGACGGCGGCCAGCAGCCGCGAGCCGATCCCGAGTCCTTGGAGGTCGGGGGCGATCGCGAGCCGGCCGATGAGCAGCAATTCCGATTCGCGTTGAGCGCGCACAGCGCCGACCAGCCGCGAGCCCTGCAACGCGACCTGCCCGAGATTGACGGCAAGCTCCGCTCTGAGCTCGTCGAGGCTCTGTGTGAGGGGTGGCATGCGGACGGTGTCGTAGATCAGCGCCTCCTGCACGAACGCGGCGCGCTGCAGCGTGAGCACCTCGCCGGCATCCGGTTCACGGATGTCGCGGATGGTCAGGTCTTGGGGATCAGGACTGTTCATCGCGAACAGTCAACCGGCTGTCGCCGATTCCGCCCATCGGGTTGACGTGGGCGCCGCCGGGTGCGGCGACACCTAAAGAGACCTGCTCTCGGCTGCCCGGTATCAGTCGCCGCTTCAGCGCTGCGCCCGGAACCACCGGTAGCACATTCGCGGCGACGCCGCTTCCCCCTGCACGCCGCGCCCGTTCACTGGGACTGTGAGGTATGGCCAGCCCGCATGCCGATCCGCCGAAGACAGACACCTCCTCGGGCGGGGCACCACCGTCGGCGGGCGCCCGCCGCGCATACCCAGACGACTCGGTCGCACTGCTCACCCGGGGGTACGACTTCGGCGCCGGAGTCTGGCGTCGCGTCGCCGCCGGAGCCCGTGCCGCGCCGATGCGTCTGCTGGGCGAAGACGCGCTCCTCGTCCGTGGGGCGGACGGGGTGAGGTTGTTCTACGACCAGACGCGGATCGCGCGACACGGAGCCATGCCGACGATCGTGCAGGAAACCCTGTTCGGCCACGGCTCCGTCCACAGCCTGGACGGAGAGGAGCATCGGCACCGGAAGGCGGCATTCGCCGATGCCGCGTACGACGACGCGCAGGTGGCACGTCTCCTGCCGCTGCTCGAGCACGAATGGCGCAGCGAATTCGACGGTTGGATCAGCGGCGGACGCCGGAGTGCGTATGACGCGGCAGTCGGCGCTTTCGGTCGATCCGTCATGCGGTGGGCCGGCCTCCCCGGCACCCTTGATGCGCAGACCCGCTGGGCTCGCCGGCTCGCCCAGATCGTCGACGGATTCGGTGCACCGTACTCCCCGGCTTTTCCGCACGCGATGGTGAATCGTTGGTGGTCCGACCGACACGCGAAGAACTTGATCGACTCCACGCGATCAGGACAGCTCGCTCCCGCGGCGGACACGGCGTTCGCAGTATGGGCGTCGCATCGAGATGCGAGCGGGGAACTCTTGCCGTCGCGCGTGGCCGGTGTCGAGCTGCAGAACACCATCCGTCCGATGATCGCCGTCGCGCGGTTCGTGGCGTTCGCGGCGAAGGAACTCCACGAGCGCCCGGCGTGGCGCGATCGGATCGCCGCGGAGTCGGCTGAGCGCGGAAGCTGGGTGCAAGGGCCGGCCGCGACGATGTTCGCGCAGGAGATCCGGCGCACCGCGCCCTTCGTGCCGATGCTGCCCGGATGGGCGATTCAGGATGTCGCCCTGGACGGTATCACGCTGCCGCGCGGCCGCCGAGTGGTGCTCGACATTCTCGGCACGAATCTGGACGATCGATCGTGGACGAACGCAGCGGCGTTCGACCCAGACCGCTTCCGCGGGGTCGACGATTACGAGACCCTGACGGCGTTCATCCCGCACGGTGGAGGAGACGTGCGCACCGGCCACCGATGCCCCGGTGAAAAGCTCGCGATCGCCGGCCTTGCGACAGCCCTCGCTGCCCTCAGCGATCACCGTCTGTCGATCGAGAACTCAGGGCTCGGCGTGAATCGGCGACGTCTGCCCACGATGCCGCGGTCGGGTGGACGCATCCGCGCCGTCGATTCGCGATCACGCTGTCCCTTCCCCTGATGGGCGGACCGGTGAACCCGGACGGGACGGTCGATGTCGACCGGGCATCGACCGTCTCCCGCAGTCAGGGCGCCGGCATCCCACCGTTCACGTTCAGCGTCTCGCCGATGACGTAGCTGGACTCAGGAGATGCCAGGAAGACGAATGCGGGAGCGAGTTCGGCGGGCTGACCCATTCGGCCGAGCGGAGTGTTCTCGCCGAAGTGGGCGATTTTGTCCTGCAGCTCGCATCGAGCCCGGGCTCGGGCTGCGCTGCTTGCGGGGTTCGATGTCGGCGTACAGCTGCGCCGGCCGCAGTGTCCGCGCACACGGCCTGGTGTGCGCACGCCGTCGTCGACGAGGGGCCGCGTGGCGAAGGTTGCGCCATGATCGTCGACCTCGACTAGACCGCCTTCGTCATGACGAGAGCGCTGTGATCGCTTCCTTCACGATGTTCGCTGCGTGCTCTGGTGTCGTCGTGATGACGCCCTGATGTGCGAGCGACCCCTCCCAGTCACGCTCGCTCGGCACTTCGGCGAAGGAGATTCTCGACGGAGTCGTGTGTTGGCCGTAGCGGCAATAGAGCGCCGCGGCAGCCTCGTTGATCCAGCCCTTCTCCGCCAGAGCCCATAGGTCGTACAGATCGCGTGGTGCGTGCCGGTCCTCCCAGGCGGTGAGCTTGGACGCGACGAACGCTGGTGGGGTGAGCACGTGGAGCCTCGCGGGCGGGGCGTCGCTGTACCGCTGCTCGAGGTCGACGAGCTGCCGCGGCCACGGTGGGTAACCCTCCGAGTTTAATAACTGCACCTGGATGCGAGTGCCCTTCACATCAAGAATCGATGGCTGCGGGTGCGGCGCTTCACCGAGCGGCGGGGTGAGCGACACGGCGCCCAGGGTGCGCCGGAACCGGCGCTGGACCTCCGCCTGGATCCGCGCGCCAACCTCACGCCGATTGCTGAGTGCGATCAGGTCGATGTCCTCAGACAGCCGCAGCTCCGGCAGCAGCGTTCGAGAGAGCGCCGTTCCGCCGAAGAAGACGACATCGCCCTGCGCGGCCGCCGCGATCGCGGCCAGCCCATGCGAGATGACGTGGTCGCGGACGACCTGTTGGGCGGCGACACCGAACTGCTCCTCGACCGCGCGGCGCTCCTGCGGGTCGAGAACGCCGGGGACCGTCCGGTCAGGCAACGAAGAGTCCATTCCTGAGGTCGCGGACCATGTCTCGCACGGCGTCGTTAGCCCGGCCGTGCCACTCGCAGATCTCTGCAAGTTCATCGCCGCTCACCTGCCCCCGGAAATTCCGCGCGGCATCACGAGCCGCATCCGGCAGCTTGCCCTGGTTCGGCCTCATGAGCAGGTCGTACATCGTCTGACGCGGCGTGGTGACCAGGCCCTCGCCGAGCTCGGTGTCCTCGAGCTGCGCCTCCACCCGGTCTAGGTGGCGAGGGATCATGTACACGGTGCCGCCGCCGCCGAGCCTCACCGGGTGTCGGAGTTCGGGCACCGCAACCGTTGTGACCGCGACCGCGCGTGGGATCGCCGTCCAGTGGCGCGCAGCGCCAAGGCCCATGAGGATGGCGTTGCGCTCTCCGAAGCGAGCGGTTGCTACCGCCAGGCCAGCCGCCTCGATCGTCGGCTTCCAGGTGCGACCGTCCTCGCCGGCAGGCGGCACCGTGTACACGCCCTTGGTGATCCGGGCGACCGCCCCCTGCTCGGCGAGCCGGTCGAGGGCGCGCCAGACGTTGCTGCCGAGTTCCTCGAGGTCCGCATAGCGCGCCGTCCTCAGCGGAGCTCGCTCAATTCTGCGGAGCAGTTCGACGTCCGTTAGCATTCCACCACCTACTTTGTTTATCCCAGTATACGCAAGCGGTATACCTGGATAAAGTAAGTCACCGAATGAGCAGTGCAGCCTGAAGCGGGGGCCAATCAATGGGCCGTGTTGCTGATAGGCCACGAGTGGGCATCGCGTCGATAGGTGGCTGACCACGGCCGGAGTGCCGGGGATGTCAATGTGGAGCACGCGCAGCGCAGCGAGCATGAACGACATTGACACCTCCAAGCGCAGGCTGAGGATAAGCCGTCGAGGCGATGGAAGACGACGCGCCACCCCGTCGCCGGTGGCGGTCCTCGTTGAGACAGTCGACCATGCGCGGCGGCCTTGGTGGAAATCGCAGCGCGCGTAGGGGGATGGGATCGCGGGGATCGAGACTCCTCGGCCCGTGCGTCGACAGGGACGCGCGCGCTACGCCTCGATCGACGGTTCGTCAATCCCCTCGGTGGTCTGGCCGTCCCGTCTTTACCGTCCCTCCACCGCCCACTTCTCACGGGTGGAGGAGGCGATCATGCGTTCTACACGATGGACGGCCGCCGGAGTCATCGCTCTGCTGGCGGTCGGAGCCACGGGATGCGCCGTCGGAACGGGGGGCGCCGGGGACGACGGGGCCAAGTACGATTCCGGCGCGAAGCTGAGCGGCACGCTGTCCGTCATGGGCTTCTCGGGCGTCGACGAAGTGGCGACGAGCCGCGTCGACTACGCGAAAGAGCAGCTGGGCGATGTCGAGGTCAAGCTGGCCGAAGGAGACCTCGATCTGCAGCAGTTCCTCTCCGCGGTCGCGTCCGGCAAACCGCCTGACATCGTCTACGCGAGCCGGGATCAGATCGGTTCGCTTGCGGCGCGCGGCGCGGTCGTTGCGCTCGATCGCTGCATCGACGGCGAGAGCATCCCGACCGACGACTTCGTGAAGTCGGCGCTGGATCAGGTGACCCTCGACGGCACCGTCTACGGCATCCCCGAGTTCAACACCGTCCAGCTCACGATGGCGAACGCAGATCTGCTCTCGGCGGCCGGGCTGACGATCGACGACGTCAACGGCTCCGACTGGGATGCCGTGAGCGCGGCGAACAAGGCCCTCACGGTGAGCGACGTCGCCCACAGCGGCAGGAACTCGGGGACCGCTGTACGTGCTGGTCTCGCTGCTGCTCGCGTTGCTGCTCAACCGTGCCGGGCGCAGCGCCGGGTTCTTCCGCACGGTGTTCTTCCTGCCGAAGATGACCCCACCGGTGGCCGTCGGCATCTTGTTCCTGCTGCTTTTCAACGGGCAGAACGGGCTCTTCAACACGGTGCTGGGATGGTTCGGAATCGACGGGCCATCATGGACGACGGATGCCGCGTGGGTGAAGCCGGGGCTCATCATCATGAGTCTGTGGACGGTCGGCGCCTCGGTCATCATCTTGCTGGCCGCGCTGCAGGCGGTGCCCGACGAGCTCTACGACTCGGCAAAGCTCGACGGCGCGGGGTTCTGGCGTCAGTCGTTCTCCATCACGGTGCCGATGATCAGCCCCGCGCTCTTCTTCATCGTCGTGGTCAACACGATCGCGGCGCTCCAGACCTTCGATGAGGCGTACACCGCGTTCTTCGGCGCGGGCAACACCACCTACAGCAACGACGCTGCGCTGTTCTACGTGATCTACCTGTTTCAGCAGGCGTTCGAGTTCCTGCACATGGGCTACGCCTCGGCTATGGCCTGGGTGCTGTTCGCGCTCATCATGGTCGTCACCGCCATCCAGATCGTGGTGTCGCGTCGCGTCGTGTACTACGAGGGGGATGATCGGCCATGAGCAGGGTGCTCCCTCCCGGCTTGCCGCACGACGAGGACATCGATGCGCAGCATCCCACCGCTTCTCTCGCGCCGTACCCGCACGCCGAGCAGGATCGCCCGGCACCTCAGCGGAAGCCGACGCGGACCGAGGCCGCCGGGCGCGCACGTCGGCGACACGTGGTCCGCCGGTCGCTCGTCATCGCGGGGCTGTGCGTGCTCGCTGTCGTCTTCGCCTACCCGTTCGTGTGGCTCGTCAGCGCGTCGTTCAAGCCCCGCGGGGAGGTGTTCGACAACCGGCTGATCCCGGAGACCTTCACGTGGGACAACTACGTCCAGGTGTGGCAGGCCGCGCCGCTGGCGCTGTGGCTGTGGAACACCCTGCTGGTCACCGTGCTCGCGGCCACCACGGTGACGCTCTCGAGCGCCATGGTCGCGTGGGGGTTCGCGTACTTCCGGTTCCGGGGGAGAGGCGCGCTGTTCGGCGTCGTGCTCGCGAGCATGATGCTGCCCGGTGCGGTCACGATGATCCCGACGTTCCTCATCTGGAACGCCCTCGGGTTCGTCGGCACACTGGTGCCGCTGTGGGCGCAGAACCTCTTCGGCAGCGCGTTCTACGTGTTCCTGCTCCGGCAGTTCATGCTCGGCCTGCCCCGGGACTTCTTCGAGGCCGCCCGTGTCGACGGCGCCTCGAACTGGGATCTGTTCTGGCGGATCGCTCTCCCCCTCAGCAAGCCCGCGCTGGCTGTCACGTTCGTCTTCGAGGTGCAGGCCGTGTGGACCGACCTCATGCGCGCGCTGATCTACCTGCGGGACTCCTCCGACTACACGCTGCCGCGGGGACTGAAGTCCCTCGTCGACGCGTTCGGCTTCGGAGGTGAGTGGCACTGGGAGCTCATCGTGACGGCGAGCGTGATCGCCACGGTGCCGATGATCATCGTGTTCTTCGTCGCCCAGCGGCAGATCATCCACGGCATCAGCGCGGGCGGCGTCAAGGGCTGAGACGCGCTACTCGGATTCCTCGGCGCTGACGTGGTGCGGCATCCCGACCGGTTTGGATTCGCTGGAGCCGCGCTGGCGGAGGTAGATCGCGAAGGCGACCATTGCGCCGACCGCGAGGAACTCGGACTGCCAGTTCTGCAGGGTCCGGTTCCAGAACTCCGGGGAGACGACGTACTCGGCCCACGTGATCGCCGGGAGCCCGTGCTCGGCATTCTCGTCGTTGGCCACGACCACGCCGCCGAGGGACTGGGCCAGCCACGACAGGAAGAAGATCGTCGTCATCACGAGCAGCAGCGAGTTCGAGTAGATCCATCGTCGTGCGCCGCCCACGCGTGCCCAGAGCGGAGAGTCCCGGCGCGCGTGTTCACCGACGTACTGGTCCTCGTCGGTGCCCACGCCCTCGTCACCGGGGATTTTCGACTCAGGTGATCCGCGCTGGATGAGCCAGATGGTGCCGAAAATGAACAGCGAGAACTGCAGGAACTCGGACTGCCAGTTCTCGGCCACGTCGACGAGGAACGCCGAGGACGACACGAACGCGAGGTAGCCGATCATCGTCTGCCCGTGCTGCTGCAGCTCTTCGTTGTTGAACGACCATCCCGCGAGCGACTGGCCCACTAGGGCGAGCACGAAGATCGCGAAGAACGCCAGGCTCAGCCCGTTGTCTCGCAAGGCGCGGCGCATCGGTCACCGTCCCGTCAGCGGAATGACGATCATCACCGTCAGCCCGACCACGATGGTGACCATCCACAGCCAGAAGGCCACCCGCATGCCTACGGTCTCGCCGTCGTCTTGCCCCGTCATGCGGTGAAGCCTAATTACGCGATGCAGACCCTGCGCAAGCCCCTTGTCTGCTCCCGATCGCGCGTGCTGACCTCGCCGGAACTCCCCGCAGCGCGAGACCATGTCGGTAGAACCGGAGTTGCTGGACCCGGTCGTCGAACGGCGGATCGGGCACTCAGATCGAGATACCCGGATGCTGCGCCTCGGTCCCTGCTCCGAGTTGCGGCAGCGACGCTTGGTGGCGTGCGGCCCGGCGCAGTTCAGCTTCAGCGGCGCGACGCGACTCGTTGATGGTTACCTCCGTGGATCCGCGGAGCATGGTGGCCGCCAACCTTTCCCTGGCCGTCTCGTCCGTGCGCCCGATCACGACCGCCTCGTTGTGATGGCGTCCCCGAGTCAACCCGACGTAGAGGCCGGCAGCATCAACGTCCGGACCGACGATGGCGGTGTCGGCGGTCTCGCCCTGGATGCCGTGGACCGTGGATGCATACGCCAGCACGACGTGGTCGAGCGCGTATTCCCGACTGATGCGCCGGCGTTCGCCGGCGTCGGCGGGGGAGACGAGGTCGATCTTGTCTTGGTCGATCCGGCTCACGATCCACTGAGCCCGGTTCTCGACACCCGTCCGGGGATCGTTTCTGCGCGTTTGCACCATGTCGCCGACGAGGAGGCGTTGCTCGTCGCGTCCCCACGCGAGGGTGGTCGGATCGAGTTCGCCGGCCTCAACCCGAATCTGCTGAATGTCGGAGTTGATCGCGTCCGCCTCACTGTTGGAGCCGCACACAAGCGCTACCCGCGATCCGCGGGCAGCACCATCGAGGTAGCACTCGACCATTGCCGCTCGCGCCAGTTCGATGTTGTCGACTCGTCGAAGCTGGCCTCGCATCGCGAGCTGCTCGGCGATCTGCAACGCGTCATCTCGATCGCGCGGATGCCGCAGGCGCAGGGTCAGCGCTGCATATTCAGCGTCGCGGAATCGGTGCACGGTGTCCAACTCGACGGACGCCGAGGCGTGGCGGATGGCGGTCTCCATGGCTCCGGCATGCCCGACCGGCAGCGCCTGATGCGTGTCGCCGACCATGGCGACGCCGGCCCCGGTCTCCAGAGCAAGTTCGGTGAGGGCATCTGCGGTCTGCAGATCGACCATCCCCGCCTCATCGACCACGATCCGATCCCCTCGGCGAAGCCCGAATCGCTGCGGACCGCCATAGGTCAAACCACTCATCGGATCGGCGTCGCCGACAGTGAGGCGCTTCCACACCTGGGCGCCGATCGCGTCCCGGGACCATCGGTACCCGTAGTCATACAGCAAGGCATGCAGGCTGGATGCGTCCGCCCCGGTCTCTCGAGCTGCGACAGACGCCGCCTTGCGGGTGGGTGCGACCACCAGCATCCGTCGTCGTTGCCGATCGAGCCCGGCATAGGCTGCGCGCAGCATCGTGGTCTTACCTGCGCCGGCTGGCCCGGTCACCGCGACGAGCCCATGGGTGCCGGCGATCGCGCACGCGGCTGTCGACTGCGATGCGTCCAGCAGGTCGAGTCCTTCGACGGATGCCGCGACACGGCGTAGTTCGTCCGGTAGCAGCGCTCGCCCGCCGATGGCGATGGCGTCGAAGCGACCCGCGATGCGCACCTTGAGTCGCATCGTGTCGGTCGCCATGAGCGCCTTGATGTGGCCCGGAATGTCGGGTTCGGCGGTGAGGCGGACGATGTGCCGGCCGGCGCGGCTCACGATGTCCTCGAGCAGGTCGTCAACCGCAGCGCGTTCGGCAACCATCCCCGTGGCTGCCAACGCCCGGAGGGCGCCGGCGCGGAGGTCGAACTGGCTGAAGCGGCCGTTCGAGGCGCGCGAGCGATCGTCGGCGTCGACCACGGCTGCGCGCGCCACCTGATCGAGATCGACGCTTTCGGGCGGAGTCGGTCGCACCCGGCGCTCCCCGCGTGCATGGGTGAGGAGGGGGTCGATGGCGATGAGCTCATCTCGCACGGCTGCTTCCCACGAGTCCTCGTCGAGCAGTGTCGGCTTGTTCGGCCGGGAGATCGCCCACGCTCGCCGATCGATCTGCTGCAGGACTTCGATGCTCGGCTGCAGGCCGCCATGCGCTCGCGTCCACTCCGCGATCAGCCGCGCCCGATTCGCTTCGATCTGGGCGGAGCGACGGGAGAACGGGGCAACCGCGGCGGCGAGTTCGGCGATCTCGCCGTCTTCGCCGATCGTGTACCCATGACGCGCGAGCGCCGTCACCCATCGAGGGTCGGTGCGTGCGGCCAGTTCGCCTTCCGCGTTGACGACGGTGTGGAACTTCATTGCGACGCGCGAGTCGACGTTCGACCACTTGCCGTCCTCGCCGAGCACCTTGATGTTCAGCCAGAGATGCCGGTGGATGTGCGGGTCGAGCGCGCGGGAGCGACGGTGCTGCAACTCGACGACTTCGACGCGGCTGATCGACTCGCGGATGCTGCCGCCGTGCCCGCGACGCGCGTTCAACTCTTTCTGCCACAGGAGGATCACGCGGTCTCGAATGCGGTCCTGCAGTGCCTCGAACTCGGCGGCCAGTTCGGGATGCAGCAGTGCCGCGATGCTGTACGACTTTGGGTGATTCAGTGTCCCGTCGAGGAGAAGGTCAGCCTCCGGACGAAGCAGGGTCTTGCCGCGCTCCTCGCCGCTGACCGGGTCGTGTCCACTCAGCCACACCCTTAAGGCGCTCGCCGACAGCTCGTCCGATCGCAGAGTTCCTGTCTGCACGACGAACCTCGTCACCGACGCGTCGCCGCCGCCGCTGTACGCCTCGAGCGCGGCGGCGCCGGGGGAGTGGACCAAGTGCGCGTCGCATACTCCCTCGAGCGCGTAGGCGATCGCGTGGCGAACTCCGCGGGACTCAGCACCCCGTTTCCATCGCTCGAGACCTCCGCGCATGGCGACCACGGTAGCGGGTTTTTTGCATAATCGCTACAGGTTTACACATCTGATGCCTGCGTGCATCGCGGTCTTCGTCTTCGTCTTCGTCTTCTACTTCTTCTACTTCTTCTTCTTCTTGGTCTTGGTCTTGGTACGAGTCTTGGTCCCCTGCTGGTCGCTTGGACCTCGTCCGTGTCTCGGTTGAGTCGGTGCGTGCTTCTCTAGGATCGGGAGCGTGCCCGGCCACGGTGCCGCCATCGTGCAAATCATCGGCCTGACTACTCGGACGAGCGGCCACCATGTCACCTCGACAGGCTCGCGCGCCACCTGTGCGACCGCTCAGGGACCGGCTCTCGAGCGTTCAGAACGACGTCGGGCCGCGGCCTCCGCACATTCGGGCCTGGTAGATCAGGACGCACCTCCCACGTTCCATTGCACGAGGTTCATGAGCAGCGCAAGCAGCGTGATTACCATGGCGAGGGAGAAGAGAACCCAGCGTTCGGCGATGAATCCGAGCACGCAGCACCCGATCGAAGCCACGAGGAGTACCCGCGCAGTCGTCACCCACGTAGCGACTTCGCTCGACTCGAGTCCTCCTCCGAAGGCACCGTGCGCAAGGAATCCGAGAGCGTTCACGACCTGCCACCCGGTTGCCAGCAGCAGTATCACGCATAGGATCCAACCGACCCGCCCGGTGACTATCTGGGCGCGAGAGCGGCGAGGCACTGCGGCACCGTCCCGCGGAGCGCCAGCGTCATCGGTCATGCGGAAATCTCCACGTCGGTGCGGTCTTGAGCAGGCGTCGCAGACGTCAACTCCTTCCGAATCGGACCGATCACTCAACCACAAGTAGCACACGCCATCCTTGCGATCCAGCAATGCGCGACGCCACGCAGGGTGTCACTCAAGGAGCACAATTCGGTCATGCGCCGGCCGCGCGGCTGATGAGCGTGAGCACGGCGGCCGCGATGATAAGCGCGAGCCCCGAGCACCAGAGGCCAGCGGGCGAAGGCGGGCGTCGCACCCGACAAGACGATGCTTGCACTTGCGCCGACAACGAGGTCTTCCAGATGCGGGAAAGTTGGTGTCGGTCGGTGACGATTCCTGGATCGAAACGATTGGCGGACGACGCGCGTTCAAGGTCGACAGGAAGGTCGCCCGGATTCGCGACACGCTTGTAATCCGTGACGTCGCAGGTAACGAGGTCGCGAAGGTGCAGGAGCGCAAGATCGCGATCCGGGACACCATGGCGATCGAGCGTCCGGGCGACCCGACGCGACGATCAAGAAGGCGCTCATCAATCCCCTGCGGGATCGATTCACGCTGAGCGCCGACGATGTCGGCGAGATCGATATCCAGGGCAACATCGTCGACCACGAGTATGACTTTGAACGCGACGGCGCGAAGATCGCCGAAGTGTCCAAGCGATGGCTGCGCGTTCGCGATTCCTATGGTGTCGAGATCGTTCCGGGTGAGGACATCGCTTTAATCCTTCCCGCCACGGTGGCTCTCGACCAGTTGTCCCACTGATCGCAGGAATGGCCAGTATGTGAGCGGCCCGGCGGGCGAGCGCCGGGCCTCACCGCCGGGACCTCGCGGGATGACGGCAGTGGCTCTTCAGCCTAGGTCGCCGAGGACCGTCGGGGAACACCCGCGCCCACAGGCTAAGTGGTGAAGAAGTTGACCGCCGTCCGAGCCCCGATCTCGCAGGCCGAGTTCGACGCCCTCAGGCCAAGACACTGGCGGCTTTAGCCCAGGCTGTGCGGACAACAGAGAAGGCGGCATCCCGCCACCGGGATGCCGCCTTCATCGGATGTACGGTCTTGGGCGGGGGCCGGGCGACGCACGGCGCGCGTTCGACCAGCAGCCGATCGAAGCGGCAGCCCTCGCGGAAGCGGCCACCAGGGCCTTCGAGGCGACTGGCGACGACCGCTGGCCGATGCTGTTACGGGCGACATGGAATTGGTTCGAGGGCGCGAACGACGTCCGCATTGCTTTGTTCGATCCGAAGACGGGAGCGGGCTACGACGGCCTCACACCGACGGGCCGCAACAACAATCGCGGCGCGGAGTCGACGCTCGCTGCGCTCGCGACCCTGCAATGCCTCCAACGCGTCACCGTTGCTGTCCGCTCCGGCGCCATCGACGGGGATTAGTCATCGCCTCCGGGCAGGTTGGAGGAGCAGGGCAACGTTCGCGCCGGGCCAGATGAAGAGATGCGCGGGTCATCGCACATGCCTCCATCGGCACCGAAGACGTTGAGGAGCGCCTGAGCGGTGGAGGGCGGCCGCAGGGACCCGATCACAGATCGGTGCGGGGTTACTGGCCGTGGATGAATTTCTCGGCGTGCTCGACGGCTTTGTGGAACGAGTCGTTGCGTAGGGAGATCGCGGGATCGTCGGTCACGGTCTTGCCGGCGATCTCGGTGTATCCGGTGAGCCCGGGCGGCCGCAGTACCCAGATGCCTCCGTATGGGGGCAGGTAGAACACGGCGAAGGAGCGTTCCGATTGGTCGTCTTCCCAGACCGGGACGACGGCGACGGCGGCGCCTGTGTCGACGTTGATCCATTGGGCTCGGGGTCGGGGTTGGTCGGCGTCGTATACCGCGGGGTCGAGGAATGGGGCGGTGCCTTCCCCGAAGCGCTGTTCGAACCGTTCGTGGAACACGGGGAAGAACGTGTAGTCGTAGCGACGCCACGCACTCGGATTATCTGCCACTTCGCACCTCTTTGTTGTCGTTTCTGCGCGAGGGCTCAGGTGCTGGCAAGGTGCCTGGTGTGGGCCTGGTGTGGAGCGAGGTGGGGGATGGGTACCGGCTTGGTGCGCTGCGGGGTGATGTCGAGGTCTGCGAGTGCGTCGTGCGCGGTTGCGTACCGGGTGGGCCGGGCGAGGTCTCGCATCCAGGCCACTTCGCACTGGTTGGTGTCGACTTCCCAGATCCGGGCCACGGTGCGATCCGCGTGCCGCGGGTGGTACCGGGTGTCGATGATCACCCATTCGCCGGGGGCGTCGGTTCGGAGTTCGAATTGGCTGCGGTTGCCGGTCATGATCGTTCGTCCAATGACTTTCGGTGGTGGCGCGGGGCGTCACCGTGTTTCGGTTCCATCGGTGACTGTCAGCGTGCGCACCGGTCTCGGAGGAGGGCGGCGGCCCGGCCCACTTGAACACGGGCACCGTTGGGGTGCGGGCGTCGCGCACGAGGCTGCGACGGCTCGACAGGGAACGACGCGGGCGGGGCGCGCCGCCACCTCACGAGATCGGCGTGCTAACGCTAAGGAGCTGGAGAGCGTCGTGACGGCGGGGGAGAGCGTTCCCGGGTCGCCGGTTCCCCAGCCGCGCGGACGATTGCGGGCGAGTGGAGCATGATGACCCCGTGCTGTCAGGCGTTGATGGCCTGCAGGTTCTCGCCTGTGCTGATGGTGATCTTGCGCGGTTTCGCGTGCTCGGCGACCGGGATCTGCAGGGCCAGCACTCCGCCCTCGTATCCGGCGGTGATGTGGTCGGTGTCGAGACTGTCGCCCAGGAACAGCTGCCGGCTGAAGAGGCCACGGGGTCGCTCGGCGGCGATCAGGGCCGCGTCGCTGGCGCGGGGTGGTCGCACTGCTTTGACGGTGACGATGTTGTGTTCGACGTCCAGGTCGATCGAGTCCGGGTCGACGCCGGGGAGGTCGAACTCCACGTGGAAGGTGTCGCCGTCTCGCCAGGCGTCCATGGGCATGACGGATGGGTGGGCGAGGGTGCCGTCGAACATCTGTTGGGTGAGCCGGTCCAGTTCACGGAACGGGTCTGTGCGCATCAGCATCGTGTCCTCCTCTATGTTCTGTTGGATGCTTCGAACCGGCACAGCTCCAGGAGGATCTGTGCCCTGCGCTATAGATTTGTTGTAGCACGCGTGACATGCTGTGGCAAGAAGAGATTCTCGGATACTCGATTCGGTCAGGGGAGTGTGAGGCGATGACGGAGGGCGGCGTGGATCGGGCGCGGGGGGTGTACGGCATTTCCGTCGCCGCCGAGCTCGTGGGCATGGGTGTGCAGAACCTCCGTGCGTATGAGGCGCGTGGCCTGCTCGAACCGGGACGCACAGATGGTGGCACGCGCCGCTACAGTGCCAACGACCTGGCCCGACTCCGCCGGATCAGCGAACTGCTCACAGCCGGCCTGAACATCGCCGGCATCGCCATGGTGCTGCACCTGGAAGACGAGAACACCCAACTCCGCGAAAGGCACGCCCTGCTCACCGCCGAGCACGCCTGACATCTCGCAGCGGGCTGAGATAGGGGGTGGCTGAGACGAGTCGAGCGCGCCTCGCGACACCGCACCGACCTCACAGCTCCGCTTCGGGTGATCGCGCCACCGTGGCACGCGATCCGCGGCATCAGCCGGATGGGACGGTGCCGTCCCGCGGACGCGTGAACCGGCCGACCACCGAGCGCGCTCAGCACCGGTGGCACCGAGCTGTCAACCCTGTACGTCCCTGTGCGCCTCCGAGTTAGCGTGAGCCAAGTCGAACGCAATGCTGCCGTGGATGCGGCGGGGAGGACATCAGCGTGACGTACCCGATCGAGCAGTCTCCGACCGTTGCCTTGTTGGATTGCCGGTACCAGCTTCACGAGCGGGTCGGTGAAGGCGGCATGTCCACGGTGTACCGGGCCGAGGACACGATCCTCGGTCGCACGGTGGCCGTCAAGCTGCTCAAGGACGGCGCCGAGGTGCTCGCTGCGCCCGTGCGTGCGCATCGAGAGGCAGGGGCGCTGGCCCGACTGAACCATCCTTCCTTGGTGACTCTGCTCGACGCGAAGCTGGCACTGGAGGGTCCCCGCTACCTGGTGATGGAGTACGTCGCTGGCCCCACCCTGTCTCGGCTGCTCCGTGATGGTCCGTTGTCCACGCTTCAGGTGGCGCAGCTCGCTGACGAGCTGGCATCGGGACTGGGCGACGTCCACGCCGCAGGATTGGTGCACCGTGACGTGAAGCCTTCGAACATCCTCCTCACCCCGTCGCCCGTCGCCGGGCTGGGTTTTCGCGTCAAACTCGCCGACTTCGGCCTCGCGCAGCTGACGGACGCGACCTCGGTCACCACCCCCGGGATGGTGCTGGGCACCGCGGCGTACTTGGCACCCGAGCAGGTCCGCGGCCAGGGCAGCTGTCCGGCGTCCGATATCTACGCCCTCGGGCTCGTGCTCCTGGAAGCCCTCATCGGCAAACGCGCGTTCAGCCACACCTCCGGGATCGGCGAGGTGATGGCCCGCCTCGTTGAATCGCCGGCGATCCCGGAGTTCATCGAACCCCGATGGGCAGACCTGCTCACGCGCATGACTCAGGCTGATCCGGCCGCCCGCCCGAGCGCGCTGGAGGTCGCCGAGATCGCGCGTCAGCTGCCGACCGGTGACGTCCGGCCCGCGAGGACCGCGATGCTGCCGCAACCGACCATTTCGGACACGGCACCTGTACGCATCCGTGCGCGTGCGCCCCATCGCGCCCCGACGGCGCATCGGCGGCGCGCCCGCCGCCCAGGGATACGAGCCTGGGTCGCTGCGGGCGCGGTCGCGTCGGCGATGACCGTCGCCCTCGTGTGCCTTCCCTGGCTGTCCGCCAAAACGGGGCCGGCACCCGTCACCGTCGACCGCGTGTCCGAGCAAGGTGGCGAACAAATGCCGGTCGACATGCCCGCGACCGATGACGCGCCGCCCCAGAACGTGAGCGATGTGGAAGCGCCCGCTCCGGTGAGCGACGTCCAGCCCGCCACCGACGTGACCTCGAAGGCCGACCGAGAAGCACAGAAGCAAGCCCACGCCGAACAGCGCGAGGCCGAGAAGGAGCAGGCTGCCGCGCAACGCGGGACGGAAAAAGCCGCACGCGACCAGGCTCGTCAGGAGAAGAAAGGCAAATAGCCGGCTGAGCGCGCTGGGGCTCGTCGAGGAGCTGCTGATCCAGCTCGTCCCTATCAACTGGGGAGCAACCACTGGTGGTCCCTCCGACGAGCGCAACGGTCGCAGCTGCGCTCCGACAGACGACGTCGTCGAAGCGCGATTACCGGGACGGGCGTCACCTCGATGGAGGCGACGTCGGCTTCCTCGTCCACTGGGCGGCAGCGTCGCACAGGCAACCTCGATCTCCGCAGTGCTGGGCGGGGCTGGGTGCCGATGCGTGCGGTGATCGCCGATTGGCTCGCGCCGGGCGGTAAATCCACGAGTGCTTTCGCTGATCGAATCGCTGCGTGTCAAGGATCAGCACTCGGAACGAGGGACGGTGCTCTCGCCAGACACCCGAGATCCTGGCTGTTGGCGATCGCTATCAATCCGAAGACGGCGCGGGTCTGTCCACGTCGCCGGCCGTGCGGATCTTTCCCAGCAGTCGGGCCAGAGCAGCCAGCTCCGTGTCGTCGAGGGCGGCGAACCACGGGCCGACTCTCGTGACGATTGCGGACTCGTAGACGGCGATCATCTGCTCCGCACCGGGGGCGAGCTCAAGGATGCGGGCGCGGCCGTCGTGCGGAGCGCGGTGGCGGCGCACCATCCCGCTGACCACGAGACCGTCGACCGCCTGGGTGACCGCGCCCGCAGTCAGCTGCAGCGCCTGAGCGGCGGCCGTCACGGTCACGGGCTCGGATGCGTGCGTGATGAGCGAGAGGATCTCCAACTGGGTGCGCGTGAACGAATCGTCCCCCGACAGCTGCAGATCGGTCGGGGGCACCAGGCGGCGGGTCAGGTCGACCAGCACCTGCAGCACTGCCTCGATATCGCGACCTCGCACCTCCACAATGTAACGCGCACCCGCCGCAGGCTCGCCGGAGATATGCTTTAGCTGTTGAAGTAATCAGGGTGCTCGCCCCACCCGCGTCGATTCCGTGCAGTCATGCCTGACGGACATCCTGCACCGTTCGCAAGGCGGCGCCCGGCGAGTGAGGGATTGACATGGGGTCGATCTACTACGGCGATGCGATGGCTCCGATCAACATCGAAGACCGGGCGCTGGCGCACCTGAAGGTCGTTATCGCGACGAGACTGCGGCGTGGCGAGAGTTTCACCGTTTCCTGGCAGCATGCGCAGGGCGAGCTGCCCGGCAGATCCACGATCTGGGTGCACCCTGCCATCCCGCTGCGGTTCGTGTTCGACGACCCTGAGCCCCCCGAGCTCAACCGCAGATGGATCGACGAGCTCGCAACCGCCTCCTACTCGACAGCCGGAATAACCCTCACCGCCGAGTACCTCGAGCCCGACCCTGCCTCCAGCGTCGACCCGCCGTCGGATGTCGAGCTGGGCAACGTCAAGGTCGCCGAGCTCGACGTCGACAAGCTCACCTTGGGTGGGAAGCACGTGACAGCCGCGGATATTCGGCCCGCATCGGAATAAGCCTCCGGTTCAGCCCAGCTGGTCTGGTGTCAAGACGACAGCCCTCCCCGATCCTCACCCTGAAAAGTGTTTGTCCCCCAAACGGGGGACAGCATAAGGTGAGTTCGGGTGTGCGAGGCGCGGGGCGTGGAGATCCGCCCGCCGCCGCCACTCGACTGGGGAATTCTGGGGCCTGGGCTGCCGACTTCCCTCGCGCAACCCCCCCCGTGCGCGAACAGTCGCTCGGACGCCGCAGATAAGGGCTGTGGCGTCCGAGCGACCTGAGCTTCGCCCGGTACGCGCCACGCGCCTGCTGGGGACAGGCTTGGTCTGGGGACACCTTTGTGACACGATTCCCCCCCCGGAATCGCAGGCTCCACTCGCACACCACCCTACGGGCGCCACCGCAAACCACCAAAGCATTCGGCATTTGAATCGATCTCACTCCGAGGAAGTTCACTTTCTCAACACTGGCCACAGCAGTAAGTGCCAATCTCCACGTGGCCTAAAGCCCGATGGCCGCGCGTGTCGGCAGTGGTGCATGCCCGAACAGGGAAGCTCAAGCCCTCCATTGCCTTGCCGGCAGTCTCCAGTGCCGATCACTCCCTGGGGATGGGCCGTCGAGGCGTTGGTCTAGTCCGACGCTGCTCCCGCGACCGATGCGGCGATCCACGCCTCCAGGTCGTCGAGCGCGTAGACGACCTTGCGGCCGAGCTTGTAGTACCTCGGACCCTTGTGTTCGTAGCGCCACATCGCGAGCGTGTTCTTGTTCACGCCCGGGAGCAAGTCGGCGACCTGCTCGGGGCTCAAGAACTCGTGGCTGAGCTTGGTGGCGCGGTCGCCGGCATGAGTCGTCATGATTCACCTCGTTTGCGTAATCGCTGACTGAATTGACACAAGTACACGCCTAAGTGATACTCGTCGTCAAGAGGTTCTGTGAATCAGTCGAGCGAACAGGCAAACTAGCGGGGTGACGGTTGACGTGACGACCCTTGAGGGCGACCCGATGACGGTGGCGGCTGCGACCGAGCCGCTCGGCGACAGGCTTCGCATAGCTCCCGCCTTCGTCGCCACCGCGACCAACGACGTCGCAGGCATCGAGACCGGGATCGAGGCACACTACGTGCGGTCGGAGGGACGGTATGTCGTGCGTACGATCGTCAACCGAGCGACCCGCGATGACTTCGACCAGGACGCGCTGCGACGGATCTCGATCGCCCCCATCATGCAAGCGGCGGTCCCGCATTGCATCGCTTTCGAGGCCGTCGACGTGGACCTCTGGACGACCGTCGCTGACACGACGGCGGAGGAGGGGCGGCTGGTGTCGCCGTTCATCGCGGTTGAAGTGGTGAAGCGTGGGATGAAGGAAGAACGGATGGCCGTGGTCTCGCTGATCTACGGTGCGACCGCTCTTGCCGGACTCCCGCCGGTTCAGGCGGTGGCGCGCGAACTCGACGTGCCCCACCGCACCGCGTCGGACTGGATCATGAAGGCGCGCAAGGCCGGCTATCTCGAAGGCATGGCCTACATCGTGGGCCGACAGCCAGAGCGGTAACTGAACCATGGGCAGCGTTGGGACCCACGAAACGGCCAACCGCCGCCGATGTCGCGGGCGCTCTCGAAAGCCCCATCACACCCCGACCGACAAGGATTGGCTCGCGCGGGTGGTCGGGAGAACGCCAAACCGGTCGTCCTGCCGCGAGCACGACTCGAGGCGGCGGTCGCGTCGTGCGTTCCCACGGCCGACGTCAAGGGAGACGATCTTGAAGCGACGGCCGAAGGACTCCAATGGGTAGCGTTCACCCGTACACGACGGCGGCCGGCGCGAAGCGCTACCGCATCAGCTACCGACGCCCAGACCACAAGCAGACGACAGAGCGCGGCTTCAAGACGAAGCGTGACGCCGAATTGCGGCTGGCAGAGGTCGAGCTTTCCAAGAGCCGCGGCGAGTATGTCGACCCTGCCAGTGCACGCGCGACTGTCGCGGACCTCGGCCGCGAGTGGCTCGCGCACCGTGAAGGCATCCTCAAGCCGTCGTCGTATCGGCCGCTGCAGTCCGCGTGGGGCAAGCACGTCGAGCCGAAATGGGGCAGCCGCTCGGTCGGCAGCATCCGCCATTCCGAGGTGCAGGCTTGGGTATCGGGTATGCAAGGTGGCTCGACGACGGTCCGACGTGCGCACGGGATCTTGGCGGGCATCCTGGACATCGCCGTGAACGATCGCCGGCTTGCGCGCAACGTCGCCCGCAACGTCGACCTGCCGAAGAAGACGAAGAACGCGCCCAGGCACTACCTCACGCACGCGCAGGTGCAGCTCCTCGCCGACCACGCGCGCGAACCCACGCTGGTGCTGTTCCTGGCCTACACCGGCCTTCGGTGGGGCGAAGCGACGGCGCTGCGGGTCCGGCACGTCGACGCGCTCCGACGCCGTGTGAACGTCGAAGAGAACGCCGTGCTCGTGTCGTTCGAAGTCCATGTCGGCACCCCGAAGACCCACCGCACCCGCAGTGTCCCGTACCCGGAGTTCCTCGCCCTGCCGCTCGCGCGGCTCGCCGAGGGGAAGGGCCGCGACGCGCTCCTCTTCGGAGGCGGAACCCAGCACGTTCGGCTGCCAGCGTCGAGGAACGGATGGTTCACCGCGGCCGTTCTCGCCGCGCAGGCGGACGATCCCACCTTCCCGCGGGTCACGCCTCATGATCTGCGCCACACGGCCGCGAGCCTCGCAGTGCAGGCCGGCGCGCACGTGAAGGCCGTGCAGCGGATGCTCGGACACGCGTCGGCTGCGATGACGCTCGACGTCTACGCGGACCTCTTCGACGACGATCTGGACGCCGTTGCGGCCGCTCTCGATCGCGCCAAGCGCGCCACGGATGTTGTCAAAGTGTTGTCACGAGAAAGGGATCGAGAGTCCTGATGACTCTCGATCCCTTGTCCCGACTGTGCCCCCGACAGGAATCGAACCTGCGACCTTTGGTACCGGAAACCAACGCTCTATCCCCTGAGCTACGGAGGCGTGCCGATCGAGACTACCATTCGTGCGCCCGTGGCCCCGCCACCTCAGGGCGCCGGGGGAGTGTCGTCGAGGGGTGCGTCGGCGACGATCGCGGGCTGCTGCTCCATGCGCTCGATCGCCGCCGCGACGCGGTCGGCGAGATAGGCGTGGCCGCCGGTCGACGGGTGGTCGCGGCCGACGGGGCCGGTGTCGATGACGTCGAGGTAGTTGGCGTCGGTGATCCAGTCCTCGGCGATGGGGGAGATGTACCACCAGCCGCGTGCGCCGGCGAGTTCGCCGAGGTCCGCGTCGATCTCGCGCGTGGCGCCCTCCACCGGCAGCACCTGCGGCGATGGGCCGAGGATCACGATCTCGGCGTCGGGGTAGCGGGCCGCGAGGGCGTCCCAGGCGGAGGTCACAGCATCCCGATATCCGGCCGGATAGAGCTTGCGGTCGTTGATGGACCCCTCGACGATGATGAGGTCGGGGTCGAGAGCGGGGTCCAGCGCGGCGATGCGCTCCCCGTACGCGGGGCCGTCGAGGCCCGGCTTGAGGTAGCCGCTGCCGCGCACGCCGTCCACGACGGTCTCGACGCCGAGCTCGTCGGCGAGCAGGTACGCGAAGCCGAGGGTCGGCACGGTCGCCGCCGAGCCGTAGACCCACGAGTCCCCGAACACGAGCACGCGCGCGTCGTCGTCGAGCACGAGCGGGGCGGGAGGAACGGATGCTGCGACCGTCGCGGAACCGTCGGCGACGGCTGCCGGGGCCACCGGCTCGGGAGCGCCCCACGGGCGCAGCACCGCGACGGCGCACACCGCGGCGACGGCCAGTGCGGCACCCGCCAGGGGGAGCCACAGCCGCCGTGCTCGGGGGCGTCCGGGCGCGTGCATAGAGAGAGGGTAAGTCATGCCGGATCGAGGTCCGCCCACGGGCGGCGAACTGGGGAAAAGAGGTGCCCGATCCTGAGGGTGGGAACCGCGTCCAGACCACTCGCAGGTAGACCTTGTCAACCCCGCGCGAACCACCCTCCGCGGCATGCGAGGATACTTCGGTGCAACGCGTCGTGACCGCTGAGATGGACCTCGAATTGGGGGCATCCGTCGACCTCATCTTCCAGATCGCAGCCGCTCAGGCGGTGCCGATCTCGAGTGAGCAGCTGACGTTCACACAGGGCGATCGCGTGTACACGCCGACCGAGATCGTCGACCAGGCGGGAAGCCGCCTGCACCGCCTCACCGGCGAGCCCGGACTCCTCGAGATCCGCTACGAGGCGACGGTCGACGGGCAGGCGGCGACGGGCCGCACGAGCGACCTCGAGGCCATCACCTACCTGCGTCCGAGCCGCTACGCGCAGTCCGACGAAGTGTTCCAGCAGGCTCGCCGTCAGTTCAAGGGGCTCTCGGGCCACGACCTCATCGCTGCCGTCTCCGAGTTCGTCTCGACGAGCACGACGTACACGCCCGGCCTCAGCCAGGGCACCGACAGCGCCGTGACCACCCTCATGACGGGCCAGGGTGTCTGCCGCGACTACGCGCACGTCGTCATCGCGCTGCTGCGCGCCATGGACATGCCCGCCCGCTACGCCGCCTGCTACGCGCCGGGCCTGCGGCCGATGGACTTCCACGCGGTCGCCGAGGCCTACCTCGACGGCGCCTGGTACGTCATCGACGCGACACGTCTGTCGAACCGCAACTCGCTGGTGCGCATCGCGACGGGTCGCGATGCCGCCGACTGCGCGTTCCTCAGCTATCACGGCGGCTACGTGGGACTGAAGCGCCTGCGCGTCGACGCGTGGGTGGTGCCCGAGGCCGCGACCCTCGACGGGCTCGACACCCTCCCCGAGCCGTTGCCCGCGGCATCCGATCCCGCGAACGACGACTTCGGCGCCCTGGTGCAGATCTCCTGACGCGCCGGGCCGGGGCGGGTTGCGCCCGTAGACTTGACGGGCTATGAACCCCGAAGCCCTCTCCGCCGCCCTGCTCGCCGTCATCGCCCCGCTCGCCGAGGCGCGACGACCCGGTGCGGCCGAGGGGCTCACCGCCGCCGATCTGCCGCTCGAGCGGCCCAAGAACCGCGACCACGGCGACTGGGCATCGAACGCGGCGCTCAAGCTCTCGAAGGTCGTCGGCGCCAACCCGCGCGAGTTCGCCGCCGAGATCGCGGCGGGCCTCGCCGCGGTCGACGGCATCGCGGCTGTCGAGGTCGCAGGACCCGGCTTCATCAACATCCGATTGGATGCTGCGGCCGCCGGCGCGCTCGCGAAGACCATCGTCGACGCCGGCGCGGCGTTCGGCACGAACGAATCTCAGCGCGGCAACACCATCAACCTCGAGTTCGTGAGCGCCAACCCCACGGGTCCGATGCACATCGGCCACACCCGCTGGGCGGCTCTCGGCGACTCGATGGCGCGCCTGCTGCTCGCCAGCGGCGCGACGCTGGTCCGTGAGTTCTACGTCAACGACGCCGGCGCGCAGATGGACCGGTTCGGCCGCTCCGTGCTCGCCGCGGTCAAGGGCGAGCCGACCCCCGAGGACGGCTACCCGGGTTCGTACATCGACGACCTCGCGCAGCGCGTCGTGGCTGCGGTGCCCGAGCTGCTCACGCTCCCCGAGGACGAGCAGCTGCGGATCGCGCGCGACCGTGCCTACGAGCTGCAGCTCGGCGACCTGCAGTCGTCGCTCGAGAAGTTCAACGTGCACTTCGACGTCTTCTTCAGCGAGCGCACGCTGCACGCGAAGGGGTCGAAGGGGGAGCCGAGCCTCGTGGACGAGGCCGTCGACCGCCTGCGCGAGCAGGGGCACGTGTTCGACGACGAGGGCGCCGTGTGGGTGCGCACCACGGACTTCGGCGATGACAAAGACCGCGTGATCCGCCGCTCCAACGGCGAGTACACGTACTTCGCCGCCGACGCCGCGTACTACCTCAACAAGGGCGACCGCGGCTTCGCGCACAAGATCTATCTGCTCGGCGCCGACCACCACGGCTACGTGCACCGCCTGAAGGCGCTCGCGGGCGCCGCGGGCGACGACCCCGAGAAGGACATCGAGGTGCTCATCGGGCAGCTCGTGTCGGTCAACGGCGCACGGCTGTCCAAGCGCGCGGGCAACATCATCGAGCTCGACGACCTCCGCGACTGGATCGGCACCGACGCCCTGCGCTACTCGCTCGCCCGGTACCCCGCGGACTCGCCGCTCACGCTCGACCCCGAGATCCTCCGCAAGCGCACGAACGACAACCCCGTCTTCTACGTGCAGTACGCCCACGCGCGCACGCACAACGTCGCCCGCAATGCGCACGGCTCCGGGGTCGACCGTTCGGAGTTCGCGCCCGAGCTGCTCACGCACGAGACCGAATCGGCGCTCCTCGGCGCACTGCAGGAGTTCCCGCGCATCGTGGCTTTCGCCGCCGAGGTGCGCGAGCCGCACCGGGTCGCCCGCTACCTCGAAGAGCTCGCGGGGCTCTACCACCGCTGGTACGACAACTGCCGCGTGATCCCGCTGGGCGACGAGCCCGTCGAGCCGGTCCACCGCACCCGCCTGTGGCTGAACGACGCCACCGGCCAGGTGCTGCGCAACGGGCTCGACCTCCTCGGCGTCACCGCACCGGAACGGATGTAGACATGGCCCGTGGCGACACACAGGTGACCGAACCGCTTCCCGAGGGCATGGTGCCCCAGGCGCCGGAGCGTACGCGCCGCGTGTGGCCCTGGATCGTGGCGTTCGCGATCGTCGCGGTGCTCGCCGTGGCCGCGTGGTTCGCGGCCGAGGCGATTGCACGCCAGGTCGTGACGGGCGTCGTACGCGATCAGGTTCGCACGCAGCTGTCGCTTCCGGCCGACCAGCCGATCGACGTGGAGATCCCCGGAGCGGTGATCCCGCAGCTCATCTCGGGCTCCATCGACGCCCTCACGATCGCGTCCGACGACGTGGCTTTCGGCGGCGTCACCGGCGATGTCACGGTGACCGCGCACGACGTGGCGGTGCGGGGCAGCGGTGAGATGAGCGGTGCCACCGCGACGGTCTCCCTCGACGAGGCGCAGCTGCGCACGCTGCTGTCGTCGGTCGAGGGCTTCCCCGCCGACACCGTCGGTCTCGCCGCGCCCGACGTGACGATGTCGATGGAGCTGCAGCTGTTCGGTGCCGGCATCCCCGTGGGCGTGGCGCTGACGCCGACGGTCGCCGACGGCGACATCGTGCTCACCCCGGCCGTGCTCCGGCTCGGTGAGTCCGAGGTCAGCGCCGACGCGCTGCGCAGTCAGTTCGGCAGGATCGCCGACACCGTGCTGCGCGACTGGGACGTCTGCATCGCGCAGTACATCCCCGCGGGGGTCACGCTCACCGCGGTCGAGGTGACGGGGGAGGTGCTCGTCGCCGACTTCGACGTCGACGGAGCCATCGCCACAGATCCGTCGCTGCAGCAGAACGGCACCTGCGCCTGAGACGCCGTGGGGCGTCACACGGCACGGGGCTCCGGAGCCGCGTGCCCTAGACTGCTACCACCGCCAGGCGCGTGACCCTTCCGGCCTGGCACAGCCGCACCCGGACTCCCGGACGGCCAGCGTCGAAGCTCCCACCGATTGGTCCACCGTGTCCGCCGACCCGCATTCCCGTTCCGTCGCTCCTGCGTGGCTCGAACGCCCCTCCGACGCGAACGGGCTCGCCCCCGCCGTATGGCCGGCAGCCGCGACGCGTGACGCCGACGGCGTGCTCGAGCTCGGCGGCATCTCTGCGACCGCCCTGCGCGAGCGGTTCGGCACACCTCTCTATGTGGTCGACGAGGACGAGGTGCGCACCACCGCCCGGCGCACCCTCGACGCGTTCCGCGCGGCCGCAGCGCTGCACGGCGTGCAGGCCCGCGTGTACTACGCCGGCAAGGCGTTCCTGAGCACCGAGGTCGTGCGCTGGGTCACCGAGGAGGGCCTGGCGGTCGACGTCTGCAGCGGCGGTGAGCTCGCCGTCGCCCTCGCGGCCGGCGCCGACCCCGCGCGACTCGGCTTCCACGGCAACAACAAGTCGGTCGCCGAGCTGGAGCGTGCCGTCGAGGTGGGCATCGGCTCGATCGTCATCGACAGTCTCATCGAGATCGAGCGCCTCGCCGCGATCGTCGAGCGGCGCGGAACGACGCAGGCCGTGTTGCTGCGGGTCAACAGCGGCGTGCACGCCGAGACCCACGACTTCCTCGCGACGGCTCACGAGGACCAGAAGTTCGGCTTCACGCTGACGGATGCCCCGGCCGCCGTCGCGCGCATCCGCGAGCTCGCCGGGCTCGAGTTCGTGGGCCTGCACTGCCACATCGGGTCGCAGATCTTCGGCACCGCCGGCTTCGAGGAGTCCGCCTCCCGTCTGGTGGAGCTCCACGCGGAACTGCGAGAGGGCGGTGAGCTGCCCGTCCTGAACCTCGGCGGCGGCTTCGGCATCGCCTACACGTCGGTCGACGACCCGACGCCGATCGAGGCGCTCGCCCTCGGCATCGCGGAGGCCGTGGCCCGGCAGTGCGAGGTGCGCGGCATCCCGGTCCCGAATCTCGCGTTCGAGCCCGGCCGTGCCATCGTCGGCCGCGCCGGGGTGACCCTGTACGAGGTCGGCACGACCAAGCCGGTCGCGCTCGAGAGCGGCGACACCCGGCTCTACGTGAGCGTCGACGGCGGCATGAGCGACAACGCCCGCCCCGCCCTGTACGGCGCGCAGTTCTCGGCCCGCATCGCCTCGCGCACCAGCGACGCCGCACCCGCGCTCACGCGGGTGGTGGGCAAGCACTGCGAGTCCGGCGACATCGTGGTGGACGCCGAGTATCTGCCCGGCGACGTGTCGCCCGGCGACCTGCTCGCGGTCCCCGCGACCGGTGCGTACTGCTTCTCGCTCTCGAGCAACTACAACTACGTCCCCCGCCCGCCCGTCGTGGCGCTGCGCGGGGGAGAGGCGCGCGTCATCGTGCGCGGCGAGACGATCGACGATCTGCTCGCCCGCGACGCCGGCCTCACGACCGTGCACGACGGGCGCGAGCTCGCCGGCGCACCGACGGAAGGGAACGCATGACCGACTACCGCCGCCTCCGCGTCGCACTGCTGGGAGCCGGAGCCGTCGGCTCGCAGGTCGCCGCGCTGCTGCGACAGCACGCCGACGAGCTCGCCGACCGGGCGGGTGCGCGACTGGAGCTGGTGGGCATCGCCGTGCGCGACGTCGACGCCAAGCGCGAGACCGACCTGCCGCGAGAGCTCTTCACGACCGACGCGGACTCGCTCATCGTCGGCTCCGACATCGTCATCGAGCTCATGGGCGGCATCGAGCCCGCGCGCGAGTACGTGCTCCACGCGATCAACTCGGGCGCCGACATCGTGACCGCCAACAAGGCCCTCCTTGCGACGCACGGCCCCGAGATCTTCGACGCCGCCGACCAGGTGGGCGCCGAGGTCTACTACGAGGCGGCCGCGGCCGGTGCCATCCCGATCATCCGCCCGCTGCGCGACTCGCTCGCCGGCGACCGCGTGCAGCGCATCATGGGCATCGTCAACGGCACGACGAACTACATCCTCGACCGCATGGACACCGAGGGCGCCGACTTCGCCGAGGTGCTCGCCGACGCGCAGCGCCTCGGCTACGCCGAGGCCGACCCGACCGCCGACGTCGAGGGCTACGACGCGGCGCAGAAGGCGGCGATCCTCGCGTCGCTCGCGTTCCACACGACGGTTCCGCTCGATGCGGTGCACCGCGAGGGCATCACGTCGATCGACAAGTCGATGATGGATGCTGCGCGCCACGCCGGGTACGTCATCAAGCTGCTCGCCGTGTGCGAGCGCCTGACCGAGGCATCCGGTGAATCCATCTCGGTGCGCGTCTACCCGGCGCTCATCGACCGCGCCCACCCGCTCGCGAGCGTGCACGGCGCCAACAACGCGGTGTTCGTACAGGCCGAGGCCGCCGGCAACCTCATGTTCTACGGTGCGGGCGCCGGTGGCGTGCAGACCGCGTCGGCGGTGCTCGGCGACGTCGTGTCGGCCGCGCGCCGCCACATCGCCGGCGGTGTCGGCGTCGGCGAGTCGACGCTCGCGAACCTGCCGATCGTCCCCGTCGGGCGCGTCACGACGCGCTACCAGATCACGCTCGAGGTCGACGACCAGCCGGGCGTGCTGGCGACCGTCGCGGGCATCCTGAGCGAGGGCCGCGTGTCGATCGCGACCGTCGAGCAGACGGTCGTCGAGTCGGCCGAGGGCGAGAGCGGCGTCGCGCGACTGGTGATCGGCACCCACAAGGCGCTGGAGCAGGACCTGAGCGAGACGGTCGACCGCCTCGCCGCGAGCGGCGTCGTCGAGCGCGTCGTGTCGGTCCTGCGCGTCGAAGGCAATTGAAGACTTTTCTGAAGGAGAACTGACATGGCACACGTTTGGCGCGGAGTCCTCCGCGAATACGCAGACCGTCTGGGCGTCACGGATGCCTCGACCGTGGTCACCCTCGGCGAGGGCGGCACGCCGCTCCTGCCCGCCCCCGCGCTGTCGCGCCGCACCGGCACCGACGTGTGGGTGAAGTTCGAGGGCATGAACCCCACGGGCTCGTTCAAGGACCGCGGCATGACCGTCGCCGTCTCGCGCGCGATCGAGCACGGTGCGAAGGCCGTCATCTGCGCGTCGACCGGCAACACGTCCGCCTCGGCCGCCGCGTACGCCGCCCACGCCGGCATCACCGCCGCGGTGCTCGTGCCCGAGGGCAAGATCGCGATGGGCAAGCTCAGCCAGGCCGTGGCGCACAACGGCCGTCTCATCCAGATCCGCGGCAACTTCGACGACTGCCTCGAGATCGCGCGCGAGCTGGCCGACAACTACCCGGTGCACCTCGTGAACTCGGTCAACCCCGATCGCATCGACGGTCAGAAGACCGCCGCGTACGAGGTCGTCGAGCAGCTGGGCGACGCCCCCGACTTCCACTTCATCCCGGTCGGCAACGCGGGCAACTACACCGCGTACACGCGTGGATACCGCGAAGAGGCCGAGGCCGGCGTCTCGACCCGCGTGCCCCGCATGTTCGGCTTCCAGGCCGCCGGCTCGGCGCCGCTCGTCACCGGCGAGGTCGTGAAGAACCCGGAGACGGTGGCCAGCGCCATCCGCATCGGCAACCCCGCCTCGTGGGAGCTCGCCCTCGAGGCGCGCGCGGCGACCGACGGGTACTTCGGCGCCATCGATGACGACCGCATCCTCGCGGCCCAGAAGCTCCTCGCGGGCGAGGTCGGCATCTTCGTCGAGCCCGCGTCCGCGATCAGCGTCGCCGGTCTCCTCGACCGCGTCGAGGCGGGCATCGTGCCGCAGGGCGCCCGCGTCGTGCTGACGGTGACCGGCCACGGCCTCAAGGACCCGCACTGGGCGCTGCGCAACGCCGACGGCTCGGAGGTCGAGCCCACGGTCGTCGACGCGACCACGTCGGAGGTGGCATCCGTCCTGGAGCTCGCCCCCGCGGCGGCGACCGCGTGAACGCAGCCGTCGCCCCGGCGCCCGGCCGCCGTGTGATGGTGCGGGTTCCCGCGACGAGCGCCAACCTCGGACCCGGGTTCGACACCCTCGGCCTCGCGCTGAGCGTGTACGACGAGCTCGACGTCACGGCGCTGCCCGAGGGCGAACTCGAGATCGAGGTCGAAGGAGCCGGCGCGGCCGACGTGCCGCGCGACGCGTCGCACCTCGTGGTGCGGGCCATCGCGTACGCGTACGAATCGGTCGGGCGACGGATGCCGGGCCTGCGCCTCGTCGCCAAGAACGTGATCCCGCACGGGCGGGGGCTCGGCTCGTCCGGCGCGGCCGTCGTCTCGGGCCTGCTGGCCGCCAAGGGACTGCTCGAGGGCGATGTCGAACTCGGACCCGACGCTCTGCTGCGCCTCGCGACGGAGCTCGAGGGCCACCCCGACAACGTCGCCCCGGCGCTGTTCGGCGGCCTCACGATCGCGTGGGTCGACGAGGACGGCCCGCAGCACAAGAAGCTGCTGGTGCACCGCGGGGTGTCGCCGCTCGTCTTCGTGCCGGCATTCACGATGTCGACCGAGCTCGCCCGCAGCCTGCAGCCGCTGCACGTGCCGCGCGAGGACGCCGTCTTCAACGTCTCGCGCTCCGCGCTGCTGATCGCGGCGCTCACCCAGAGTCCCGAGCTGCTGCAGGCGGCGACCGAGGACAAGCTGCACCAGAACTACCGCGCGAGCGCGATGCCCCAGACCGACGGTCTCGTGCGGACGCTGCGCGCGGCAGGCTTCGCGGCCGTCGTGTCGGGGGCGGGGCCGAGCGTGCTCGTGCTCGCCGACGGCCCGGGACGACGCCTCGAGGCGGCCGCTCTCGCGGCGTCCGCGACCGACACCCCGTGGGAGTCGCTCATGCTCGCCGTCGACTTCAAGGGTGGTACAGTGAGGGAGTACGCGGAGGGTTCCACGTAAGACGTGAATCTGGCCTCCGTCGCAATTCTGCGAAACCACCGCACGGCATCCTGACCTGCCGACGTCCGCTGAGCACCCTCGCGGTCCCTCACCCCGTCGGCGGGTGTTTCGACAGGCGTGACAACTGATCGAGACAGGCAGACGCCACCCGGCAGCGCCGTGCGATCGTGCACAATCGTTTCCGTTTTTCACAAGGGAGAACTCGTGGAGTCCATCTCCGAGATCCACGCCGATGTTCCGGCCGACGAGCGCGCGGAAGCGCCCGAGGCCGTCGACGGCGCAGGCAGCATCGAAGCCCAGTCCGAGGCCGTCGCCGAGGAAGCCGTGATCGAGGCCGTGGCGGCCGACGGCGTGGCCGAAGCAGCGGTTGAGGTCGCCGAGGCGGCGGACGCCGTCGCTGACGAGGCCGTCGTCGAGGCGCTCGCCGCCGAAGAGGTCGCCGAGGAGGCCGTCGCCGAGGCGATCGTCGCCGAGGAGTCTGGTGACGCCGTCGCCGCCGAGGCCGCTGAGGAGGCAGCCGAGGTGGCCGTCGCCGAGGCGATCATCGCCGACGCGGTCGCCGAAGAGGCGATCGTCGAGGCCGCCGTCGCGGACGCGGTCGCCGAGGAGGCCGTGGCCGAGGCTGTCGTCGCCGAGGTCGTGGCCGAAGAGGTCGTCGCCGAGGTCGTGGCAGAAGAAGCCGCACCGGCCAAGGCGCCGGCGAAGGCACCGCGCAAGCGCGCGCCGCGCCGCGCCAAGAGCACCGACGTCCCGTCGGCCGAGCCCGCCGCTGAGACGCCCGCAGAAGCCCCCGAGGCCGCTGCCGCCGAGGCCGCACCGGCCGAGGCCGGCGAGCAGGCCGCGGCCGAAGCATCCGTCCCCGCGGAGCCCGCCGCCCCCGCAGAGGCTGAGGCGCCCGCCGCCGATGCCGAGACGCCCGCCGAGGGCGAGGGCGGGGAGCAGGCCGCCGAGGGCGAGGGCGCAGACACGCCGTCGCGCGGCCGGAGCCGGAGCCGGAGCCGCAGCCGCAACCGCAACGCGCAGAACCAGAACGGTCAGAACGCGCAGGGCCAGAACGCCCAGGGCGGCCAGAACCAGAACCAGAACGCCCAGCCCGCCGCGGAGCCCGCGAAGGCCGACGCGCAGGACGACGACCAGCAGGCGCAGGCAGGCGGCCGCGGTCGCCAGCGCAACAAGCGCCGGGGCACGCAGGCCGCCGGCGGGGACGAGTTCGAGACCGAGATCGGCGAGGACGACGTCCTGATCCCGATCGCCGGCATCCTCGACGTGCTCGACAACTACGCGTTCGTGCGCACCACCGGTTACCTCCCCGGCCCGAGCGACGTCTACGTCTCGCTCGGCCAGGTCAAGAAGTACAACCTGCGCAAGGGCGACGCGGTCGTCGGCTCGATCAAGCAGCCGCGCGACGGCGAGCAGTCCAGCCGCCAGAAGTACAACGCGCTGGTCAAGGTCGACGCGATCAACGGCCTGTCGGTCGACGACGCCGCCGCGCGCGTCGAGTTCGGCAAGCTCACGCCGCTGTACCCGCAGGAGCGCCTGCGCCTCGAGACCGCGCCCGAGAAGCTGACGCAGCGCATCATCGATCTCGTCGCGCCGATCGGCAAGGGCCAGCGCGGCCTCATCGTCGCGCCCCCGAAGGCGGGCAAGACGATCGTGCTGCAGCAGATCGCCAACGCGATCGCGATCAACAACCCCGAGGTGCACCTCATGGTCGTGCTCGTGGACGAGCGCCCCGAAGAGGTCACCGACATGCAGCGCACGGTGAAGGGCGAGGTCATCGCCTCGACCTTCGACCGTCCCGCCGAAGACCACACCACGGTCGCCGAGCTCGCCATCGAGCGTGCCAAGCGCCTGGTGGAGCTGGGCCGCGACGTCGTCGTGCTGCTCGACTCGATCACGCGCCTCGGCCGCGCCTACAACATCTCGGCGCCGACCTCGGGCCGCGTGCTCACCGGTGGCGTCGACGCGTCGGCGCTGTACCCGCCCAAGCGCTTCTTCGGCGCCGCGCGCAACATCGAGAACGGCGGATCGCTCACGATCCTCGCGACGGCCCTCGTCGAGACCGGCTCCAAGATGGACGACGTGATCTTCGAGGAGTTCAAGGGCACCGGCAACAGCGAGCTGCGCCTGAACCGCCAGCTCGCCGACAAGCGCATCTTCCCGGCCGTCGACGTGAACGCGTCGTCCACGCGCCGCGAAGAGATGCTGCTGTCGCCCGACGAGGTGAAGATCACCTGGAAGCTCCGCCGCGCGCTCGCGGGCCTCGAGCCCCAGCAGGCCCTCGAGGTCGTGCTCGGCAAGCTCAAGGAGACGCAGTCGAACGTCGAGTTCCTGGTGCAGATGCAGAAGTCGATCCCCGCGCCCGCGAACGGGCACGGCGGTGGCCGCAGCCACGATCACGACAACAGCATCCGCTGAGCCGTGTTCGAGTCCGTCAAGGGGCTGATCGACGAGCACCGCGCGGTCCAGGAGGAGCTCTCGGACCCCGCGGTGCACGCCGACGCGGCGCGCGCCAAGCGGGTGAACCGGCGCTACGCCGAGCTGTCGCGCATCGTGAAGGCCCACGAGGACTGGGTGGCGGCATCCGATGATCTGGATGCCGCCCGCGAACTCGCCCGTGAAGACGATGCCTTCGCCGAGGAGGTGCCGGCCCTCGAGGCCGGGCTGGCCGAGGCGCAGGAGAAGCTGCGGCGCCTGCTGATCCCGCGCGACCCCGACGACGCGCGCGACGTGATCATGGAGATCAAGCAGGGCGAGGGCGGCGCCGAATCGGCGCTGTTCGCCGCCGACCTCCTGCGCATGTACCTGCAGTACGCCGCGTCGAAGGGCTGGAAGACGGAGCTCCTCGAGCGCAACGAGTCCGACCTCGGCGGCTACAAGGACGTCCAGGTCGCGATCAAGGGATCGTCTTCCGACCCCTCGCAGGGCGTGTGGGCGCACCTCAAGTACGAGGGCGGCGTGCACCGCGTGCAGCGGGTGCCCGCGACCGAGTCGCAGGGGCGCATCCACACCTCGACCACCGGTGTGCTCGTCTTCCCCGAGGTCGACGAGCCCGAAGAGATCCACATCGACCCGAACGACCTGAAGATCGACGTCTTCCGCTCGTCCGGTCCCGGCGGGCAGTCGGTCAACACGACGGACTCCGCGGTGCGCATCACCCACGTGCCGACGGGCATCGTCGTGTCGATGCAGAACGAGAAGTCGCAGCTGCAGAACCGCGAGGCCGGCATGCGCGTCCTCCGGGCGCGCCTGCTCGCCAAGCAGCAGGAAGAGCTCGAGGCCGCGGCATCCGATGCCCGCAGGTCGCAGATCCGCGGCATGGACCGCTCCGAGCGCATCCGCACGTACAACTTCCCCGAGAACCGCATCGCCGACCACCGCACCGGCTACAAGGCCTACAACCTCGACCAGGTGATGGACGGCGCCCTCGGCCCCATCGTCGAGTCGGCGATCGCCGCCGACGAAGAGGCGCGCCTGGCCGCCCTCGGCTCCGACGACGACTGAGGCTGTGGCGCGTAGGGAGTGATGGTCCCCACGCCGCTAGGCTTCGAGCGTGCTCACGCTCGTCATCCGCGCCCTCATCTTCCTGGTGTCGGCGGCGCTCGGCCTCATCGTCGCCGACCTGCTCCTCCCGGGCTTCTCCCTGCACTGGAACGACTGGTGGGGGATCGTGCTCGCGGTCGTGATCTTCGCGGTGCTGCAGAGCGTGCTGGCGCCCTGGCTGTTCAAGATCACCCGGCGGCACGCCAACGTGCTGATCGGCGGCATCGGCCTGCTGTCGACGTTCGTGGCGCTGCTGATCGCCGTGCTGATCCCCGCCGCGGGCATCGGCATCGACGGTCCGGTCGCGTGGATCATCGGCACGCTCATCGTGTGGCTCGTGACGGCGCTCGCGACGTGGCTGCTGCCGCCGCTGTTCATCAAGAAGAAAGTGTCGGAGCGCCGAGACTGACGGCGAGCCCGCAGAAGGCTCAGACGGCGTCGGGCGCGTGCGCCGACAGCGCGCGGAAGATGCGCAGCGCGTCGTCGTGAGGCGCGTCAGGCTCGTCTGTGGCCGCCCACACCTCGAAGGCGATGCGGATGGCGCTGGTCGCGGCGGCGGCGAGGATCCGCAGCGACAGGTCCGCAGCATCCGTGTCCCTCTCCCGCAAGAGGGGGAAGAGCATCCGCTCGGACTCGCCGTTCACCCGGTACCAGACGGCGGCGAGGTCGGGGTCATCGCCGGCCGCGCGCAGCACGCCACGCACCAGGCCGAGGCTCTCGTCGCGTGCCGGCGGCGACAGGGTCTCGCGGATCGCGCGCTCGAGGGCATCGCGCACCGGGAGGTCGGCCGGCATGCCGGAGATCCGCGCGCGCCACTCGTCGGCGCCGACGGCGAGGAGAGGTGCGACCGCGTCGGCCTTGCTGCGGAAGTAGCGGTAGAACGTGCGCACGGCGACGCCCCCGGCCTCGGCGACCTCCTCGGTCGTCACGTCCTGAGAGCCGCGCTCGGCGAAGAGCCGGGCCGCGGCGCGTGCGACGACGATCTGCGTCTCGGCCTTGCGTCGCTCGGTCAGGGTGAGAGGCCGCTCGGTCATGGTGAGAGCCTACTCGTGCTGGCGAGATGTGCAGGAGTGGCACATCGTGCCAGGTAGGCGTAGGGTGTACGCGATTGCGGGCGAGCGCTCGCGGAAGGGAACGACGATGGAGCGTTACGAAGGGCGTCGGGTGCTCGTCACCGGCGGTGGATCCGGCATCGGCCAGGCGACCGTGCTGCGCATGCTGGCCGAGGGCGGTCACGTGATCGCGGCCGATGTCAGCGAGGCGGGCCTGGCCGACACGCGCGCGAAGGCCGGCGACGCGGCCGAGCGCCTCGGGACCATCGTGGTCGACATCGCGGACGAGGCGTCCGTGAAGGCGGGCGTGGCCGATGCGGTCGCGCAGCTGGGCGGCCTGGACGCGCTCGTGAACGCCGCGGGGATCCTGCGGTCGGCGCACACCGAGCAGATGGCGCTCGACGCATTCGAGCAGGTCATCCGGGTCAACCTCGTGGGTACGTTCCTCATGATCCGCGAGGCGATCCCGGCGCTCCTCGAGGGCAACGGCGCCGCGGTGGTCAACTTCAGCTCGACCTCGGCGATGTTCGCCCACCCGTACATGGCGGCCTATGCGGCGAGCAAGGGCGGCGTGCAGTCGATGACCCACGCCCTCGCGGCGGAGTACGCCAAGCGCGGCATCCGCTTCAACTCCGTGCAGCCCGGCTCCATCTCGTCGGGCATGACCGACGGCAGCGGGCAGAGCCGCCAGAGCATGGGCCCCGGCCTTCCCGAGGACGCGGACTTCAGCCTGTTCGTCAAGCTCGCGCCGGGCATGGGACAGGGCTTCGCCGGCCCCGAGACCGTGGCGTCGGTCGTCGCGATGCTCGCGAGCGACGACGGCTCGTTCATCACCGGTACCGAGGTGCGGATCGACGGCGGCACCCACTACTGAAACCGCAGCCGGGAGGGCCGCTTCGGCGGCCCTCCGGCGTCAGATGTAGTACTCGGGCGTCGAGAGCAGCGCGCGGGTGTCCTCGCCGACGCGGCGGGAGCGCGGCTTCGCGGGCACACCCACCAGCACGCTGTCGGCGGGCGCGTCCTTGGTGACGACGGCGTTCGCGCCGATGACGGAACCCTCGCCGATCGTGATCGGGCCGAGCACCTTCGCTCCCGCGCCGATGGCCACGCCGTCCTCGATCGTGGGGTGGCGCTTGCCGCCCTCGCGCTGACGGCCGCCGAGCGTCACGCCGTGGTACAGCATGACGTCGTCGCCGACCTCGGCGGTCTCGCCGATCACGACACCCATGCCGTGGTCGATGAAGAAGCGGCGGCCGATCGTGGCGCCCGGGTGGATCTCGATGCCCGTGAGCCACCGGGTGATCTGCGAGCCGGCGCGCGCGGCGAAGCGGAAGTCGCGCGTCCACAGGGCGTGCCACACGCGGTGCGCCCAGATCGCGTGCAGCCCCGGGTAGAGCACAGCGATCTCGAGGCCGCCGCGGGCCGCGGGGTCGCGCAGCTTCGCGGCGGCGACGTCCTCGCGCACGCGGGCGAAGAATCCGATGCGTTCGTCGGTCATTTGCTTCCGGCCTCCGGCTCGCGCAGGTGCTCGTACAGAGCGGTCGACAGGTAGCGCTCACCCGAGTCGGGAACGATCACGACGATGCGCTGCCCGGCGGCCTCGGGGCGCGCGGCGATCTGGAGCGCCGCCCACACGGCGGCGCCGGCCGACATCCCGGCGAGGATGCCCTCGCGGGTCGCGAGCTCGCGCGCGACGGTGATGGCGTCGTCGAACTCGACGTCGAAGATCTCGTCGACGACAGAGCGTTCGAGCACGTCGGGAACGAAGTTCGGGCCGATGCCCTGGATGCGGTGGCCGCCGGCGCGGCCCTCGGTGAGGACGGGGGAGTCCTTCGGCTCGACGAGCACGATCTTGACGTCGGGGTTGCGCTGCTTGAGCACCTGGCCGACGCCGGTGACGGTGCCGCCGGTGCCCGAGCCCGCGACGAACCAGTCGACGCGGCCCTCGGTGTCGCGCCAGATCTCCTCGGCGGTGGTCTTGCGGTGGATGGCGGCGTTCGCCTCGTGCTCGAACTGGCGGGCGAGGACGGCGCCGGGGGTCTCGGCGACGATGCGCTGGGCGGTCTCGACCGCCTCGGTCATGCCCTTATAAGGGTCGGTGAGCACGAGCTCGGCACCGAACGCCTTCAGCAGCGTGCGCCGCTCCTTCGACATCGACGCGGGCATCGTCAGGATCACGCGGTAGCCGCGCGCCGCGCCGATCAGCGCGAGCGAGATGCCGGTGTTGCCGCTCGTCGACTCGACGATCGTGCCGCCCGGCAGCAGCTCACCGGCCGCCTCCGCGGCCTCGACGAGGGCGTAGCCCAGGCGGTCCTTGACCGACGAGCCCGGGTTGTAGAACTCGAGCTTCGCGAGCACCTCGGCACCGAGGCCCTCGGTGAGCGCGTTGAGGCGCACGAGCGGCGTCTCGCCGAAGGCGGTGGTGATGTCGGAATGGATGCCGGGCACGGTGGAGCTCCCTCGATTCAGTCGGCGCGGACGACGACGACGGCGCGCCGGCGCCCGAACGGGTCGGTAGCCGGCGCGCCGTCGTGATGACTCAATCTTCGCGCAGATCCTCGAAGAGCGCGGTCGACAGGTAGCGCTCGCCCGTGTCGGGGGTGACGACGACGATCTTCTTGCCGGCGTTCTCGGGACGCGCGGCGAGCTGCAGAGCGGCCCACACGGCGGCGCCGCTCGAGATGCCGACGAGGATGCCCTCCTTCGCGGCGAGGTCGCGCGACGTCGAGATGGCGTCCTCGAACTCGACGGTCACGACCTCGTCGAACACCTCGGTGTCGAGGATCGGCGGCAGGAAGTTCGGGCCGATGCCCTGGATCTTGGCGGGGCCGGGCGTGCCGGTCGACAGCAGCGGCGAGGCGGTGGGCTCGACGGCCACGACCTGCACCTCGGGCTTGCGCTCCTTGAGCACCTGGCCGACGCCGGTGATGGTTCCGCCGGTGCCGACGCCGGCGACGAAGATGTCGACCTCGCCGTCGGTGTCGCGCCAGATCTCCTCGGCGGTGGTCTTGCGGTGGATCTCGCGGTTCGCCTCGTTCTCGAACTGCTTCGCGAGGATCGCGCCGGGGGTCTCGGCGACGATGCGCTCGGCCTCGGCGACGGCGAGCTTCATGCCGCCGGCGGGGTCGGTGAGCACGAGCTCGGCGCCGAAGCGCTTGAGCAGCTGGCGCCGCTCGACCGACATCGACGACGGCATCGTCAGGATGACCTTGTAGCCGCGCGCGGCGCCCACCAGGGCCAGCGCGATGCCGGTGTTGCCGCTCGTGCCCTCGACGATGGTGCCGCCGGGCTTCAGCGCACCGGCCGCCTCGGCGGCGTCGATGATGGCGATGCCCAGGCGGTCCTTGACGCTGGAGCCCGGGTTGTAGAACTCGAGCTTGGCGAGGACCTCGGCACCCGAGCCGTTCGTCACCCGGTTGAGGCGGACGAGCGGGGTGTTGCCGAAAGCAGCGGTGATGTCGGAGTGGATGCCGGGCATGTCGGGCCTTTCACGGGGTTCACGGCGGATCGTGCCCAGCCTAGGGCGACCCTTTCGCTGTGAGTCCTACTGTGACGAACGGCTGGTCGTGCCCCGGTACCCTTGCCGCCGGCCCGTCGGCCTAAAGTGGATGCGGTCATGGCTGCTCCCGACGAATCCCCCCTGCTCTCCGACGCCCTCGGGCGCGCCGCCGCGCGACTGGCCCAGGCGGGCATCGCCGATCCGCCCGTCGACGCCGAGCTGCTCGCGGCCTTCGTGCTCGGCGCCGGGCGCGGGGGAGTGCAGGCCGGCGCGATCCGCGGCGACCGCCTCACCGCCGAGGACGCCGCCCGCCTCGACGAGCTCGTCGCCCGCCGGGTGACGCGCGAGCCGCTGCAGCACATCACCGGCACGGCCCCCTTCCGCCATCTCGAGCTGCGGGTCGGCCCCGGGGTGTTCGTGCCCCGTCCCGAGACCGAGATGGTCGCGCAGCTGGCGATCGACGCGCTGCGGGCCGCAGCATCCGTCTCTCCCATCGCGGTCGATCTCGGCACCGGCAGCGGCGCGATCGCCCTCGCGATGGCGACCGAGGTGCCGCACGCCCGCGTGTTCGCGGCCGAGAACTCGGTCGACGCGTTCGTGTGGACGAAGGAGAACTTCGCCCACGTCGCCGCTGACAACGCGACGCTCGCCTTCATCGACCTGGCGCACGCCTTCCCCGAGCTCGACGGCACGGTCTCGGTGGTGGCATCCAATCCTCCGTATGTTCCGGATGCTGCGATCCCGCGTGATCCGGAGGTGCGGTTCTTCGACCCGCCGGCGGCGCTGTACGGGGGAGAGGACGGCCTCGACGTCGTCCGCGTTCTGAGCGGCGTGGGACTGCGCCTCGCGCACCCCGGCGGCATGATCGTGATCGAGCACGGCGAGTGGCAGGGCGAGGCGATCCGGGGGATCCTCGCGGCCGACGGGTGGCGCGCGACCGCCACCCATCCCGACCTCACGATGCGCGAGCGCGCGACCACCGCCCTTCGGCCCTGACGGCCGTCCCGGCCTCGGAGCGTTCGTCCGGGGCCGCACAACTAGACTTCCTCTGACATGTCCCCCATCTACGACTGCCGTGACGAGGCGCAGCTGCTCACCGGCATGCGCCAGGCGCGCCAGGCCATCGGCCGCGGCGAGCTCGTCGTCATCCCCACCGACACCGTCTACGGCGTCGCCGCCGACGCGTTCGACCACGCCGCGGTCGCGCGCCTCCTCGCCGCGAAGGGCCGGGGCCGCCAGTCGCCGCCGCCCGTGCTCGTCGCGGGACTCACGACGCTGCGGGCGCTCGTGGCCGAGGTGCCCGAGCCGATCGAGCGCCTCGTCGAGGCCTTCTGGCCCGGTGGGCTCACCATCGTGCTGCCGTCGCAGCCGTCGCTGTCGTGGGACCTCGGCGAGACTCAGGGCACCGTCGCGGTGCGCATGCCCGCGCACCGGATCGCCCTGGAGCTCCTCGAAGAGACGGGGCCGCTCGCCGTCTCGAGCGCCAACCTCACGGGGATGGCGGCAGGCATCACCGCCGAGGACGCGGAAGGGATGCTGAAGGACAGCGTCGCCGTCTACCTCGGCGACGGGCCGTCCAAGACCGGGATCCCCTCGACGATCATCGACGCGACGAGCCTCGTCGCCGGCGACGAACCGCTGGTGCGAGTGCTGCGCGAGGGAGCCGTGAGCCGCGAGCAGCTGCGCGACGTGCTCGGCGACCTCCTCGAGCCCGACCCGGGCGCCGAGCCGGAAGCGGTCGCCGAGCCTGAGGCGCCGGGTCCGGAGGCGCCGGAACCCGATCGCTCGTGAAGCAGTACGTCTTCACGATCCTCCTCACGGCGGCCGTCACCTTCGTCCTGTCGTGGGCGGTGTGGCGACTCAGCCTGAAGTACAAGCTGTATCCGGGCATCCGCGAGCGCGACGTCCACAAGAACCCCACACCGCGTCTTGGCGGCATCGCCATGTTCCTCGGCGTGCTGGCGGCGTTCGCGGTGTCGTCGCAGCATCCGTATTTCTCCATCGTCTGGGCGCAGCCCCAGCAGATGTACGCGCTGCTCGGCGCGACCGCGCTCATCGTGATCATCGGCGTCCTCGACGACCTGTGGGACCTCGACTGGATGATCAAGCTCGGCGCGCAGTTCCTCGCGGCCGGCGTCATCGCGTGGTTCGGGCAGCTGCAGATCTACACGCTGCCGCTGGGCGGCATGACGATCTTCTCGAGCTGGGCGAGCTTCACCCTGACGGTGTTCTCGATCGTGGTCGTCATGAACGCGGTGAACTTCATCGACGGGCTCGACGGCCTCGTCGCGGGCGTGTGCCTCATCGCGAACGTGGTCTTCTTCGCGTACTCGTACATGGTCTTCCGTGACATCGGGTCGAGCAACTACTTCACGCTGTCGTCGCTCATCGCCGCCGTGCTCATCGGCGCCTGCATCGGCTTCCTCCCGCTGAACTGGAGTCCGGCGCGCCTGTTCATGGGGGATTCGGGCGCGCTCATGCTCGGCCTCCTCATGGCGTGCTCGGCCATCTCGATCACCGGCAACTTCGACCCCGCGATGATCGCCGACAACGACGCCTTCGGCCGCTCGCAGCTGCTCGGTGCCTTCATCCCGATCCTGCTGCCGGTAGTGGTGGTGCTGCTGCCCCTGCTGGACTTCGGCCTCGCCGTCGTGCGGCGCATGAGCCGGGGCAAGTCGCCGTTCTCACCCGACCGCAAGCACCTGCACCACCGCATGCTCGACATGGGGCACAGCGACCGCGACGCCGTGCTCATCTTCTACGCATGGACGGCGCTGGTCAGCCTGTCGGTGTTGCTGATGTACATCGGCACGACGCTGCAGTGGCCGGGGGACTACCTCTTCGGCGTGTTCTACGGCGTCGTCGGCATCGCCGCCTGCCTCGTCGTCACCCTGCTTCCTTCGCGCCGCCGCCCCGTCGCCGCGCCGGCCGGCGCCCCCGCACCCGAACCACAGCCCGATCACGCGCCCGCACAGGAGGACGCATCATGAGCCCCAGCCCCGTCTCCAGCACCCCGATCCTGCGCACCGTCCTGGTGTGGTCGGGCTCGGTCACCGCGATCCTCGCGGTGATCGGCGCCGTCATCGGCTACCTCGTCGCGGGAACCGACGGCTTGTGGAGCGCTCTGGCCGGCGTGCTCGTCGCTGCCGTCTTCCTCGGGATCACAGCGGCGAGCATCCTGATCGCGAACCGCTGGTACGGCAACGAGCTCTACGTCCCCGTCTTCTTCGGGATCGTGATGGGCGGCTGGATCCTCAAGTTCGTCGTGTTCATCGTCATCCTCTTCGTGCTGCGCGGTCAGCCGTGGATCGAGCCCACCGTCTTCTTCCTCGCACTCGTGGCGAGCGTGCTCGCGTCGCTCGCGATCGACGTCGTCGTGATGCTCCGCATGCGGGTGCCGCACGTGAGCGACGTGCAGCTTCCGACCGACCCGGAGGCGGGGGACCGCCGCGACGGCGAGGCCGACGCCCACTGACCCTTCCGGGCGCGGATTCAGGGACCTCTCAAGTTTGATAGGCTGAACCCGCGCCCGCCCCACTCGCTCTGCGAGTACTTGCGGAGTGACGCTCACCGACCATCGTCGCAACGGTTCTCGACCGGTGCCCCGAAGCTGGAGCCAGCGCTGTCTATTCATGCTGCGACCCTGATCGCCCCCTTTGCCACGGATGAACCCCCCGTCTTCCACGGGCCGTCGATCGACGAGTTCTTCCCTGAGATCCTCACCACCCTCGCGGGTGTGCCGATCACGCGAATCCACCTCATCCAGTTCCTGGCCACGATCGCCGTCGTCGTGATCTTCTGGCTCGGCACGCGCCGCATGCGCGTCGTGCCGGGTCGCTTCCAGAGCCTCGTCGAGATGGGCCTGGACTTCGTCCGCGTCAACATCGGCGAGGACCTGCTCGGCAAGAAGGACGCCCAGCGCTTCCTGCCGATCCTCACGACGATGTTCTTCATGATCCTGTTCATGAACCTGACGGGCATCATCCCGTTCCTGAACATCGCGGGAACGAGCATCATCGCAGTGCCGCTGACGCTCGCGATCGTGAGCTACGTCACCTTCATCTACGCCGGCATCAAGAAGAGCCCGAAGAACTTCTTCAAGAACTCGCTCTTCCCGTCGGGCGTGCCGTGGCCGATCTACATCATCGTCACGCCGATCGAGCTCATCTCGACGTTCATCATCCGTCCGGTGACGCTGACGCTCCGACTCCTCATGAACATGATGGTCGGACACCTCCTGCTGGTGCTGTTCTTCGCCGCCACGCAGTTCTTCATCTTCGACATGGGCGGCTGGTGGTCGATCCTCGGCGCCGGCAGCCTCGCGTTCGGATTCATCTTCACCCTGTTCGAGCTCCTGGTGGCTGTCCTCCAGGCCTACGTCTTCGCCCTTCTCACCGCGGTCTACATCCAGCTCGCGGTCGCCGAAGAGCACTGATACGGGACGGCGCTGCGTCTTCACGGCGCAGGGCCGCCCACAACCGAAAGGAAACACCCCCGTGGACGCAACTACGGTTCTCGCCGAGGTCACCGGCTCCATCGCCACCGTCGGTTACGGCCTCGCCGCGATCGGCCCGGCCATCGGCGTGGGTATCGTCGTCGGCAAGACGATCGAGGGCGTCGCCCGTCAGCCCGAGCTGGCCGGCCGCCTGCAGGTGCTCATGTGGATCGGTATCGCCTTCACCGAGGCGCTCGCCTTCATCGGCATCGCGACCGGCTTCATCTTCGGCTACGCGTGATCCTGGCGACCTCTACTCACGACCTCTACTAAGGAGACAGGATGCTGAACGCTCTTGTCACGTACGCTGCGGAAGAGGGTGCGGCGCACAACCCGCTCATCCCCGCGTGGTACGACATCATCTGGTCGTCGGTGTGCTTCATCGTCATCCTCGTCATCTTCTGGAAGGTCGCCCTTCCGCGGATGAAGAAGCTGCTCGACGAGCGTTCCGCTGCGATCGAAGGCAACATCGCCAAGGCCGACGAGGCCCAGCGCAAGGCCGAGGCCGCTCTCGAGGAGTACACGGCGCAGCTCGCCGACGCTCGCAAGGAGGCCGGTGAGATCCGCGACGCCGCCCGTGAGGACGGCAAGAAGATCGTCGCCGAAGCCAAGGACACCGCTTCGGCGGAGGCCGCACGCCTGACCACGACGGCGCACGCTCAGATCGAGGCCGAGCGCCAGACGGCTCTCGTCTCGCTGCGCAGCGAGGTGGGCACGCTGGCCCTCGACCTCGCCGGCGGCGTGATCGGCGAGACGCTGTCCGACGACAAGAAGGCCCAGGCCGTCGTCGACCGCTTCCTCGCAGAGCTCGAAGAGTCCGAAGGGGCGAAGGCGTAATGGGCAGCGCGACCACTCAGGCCCTGGCGGCGACGACCGCGGCGCTGCGCGCCGCGTCGGGCGTCGACCTCGACGTGGCAGGCGAGCTGTTCGCCGTGGCGCGCGCCGTGGGCGACTCGTCGCAGCTGAGCGGCGCGCTCGCCGACTCCGCCGCGCCGGCCGAGGCCCGCCGCAAGGTCGTCGCCGACGTGTTCGGCAAGGCTGTGAAGCCCACGACGGCGTCGCTGTTGACGACCGCCGTCGCCGAGCGGTGGTCCTCGTCCGACGACCTCGTCGACGGCATCGAGGAGCTCGCCGTGCGGGCAGCCGCGGTCGCCGACGCGAAGTCCGACGTCGAGGCCGAGCTGTTCGCGTTCTCGCGGGCCGTGGCCGACAACCCCGAGCTCGAGCTCGCGCTGGGGAGCCGCCTCGGCGACTCCGCCGCGAAGGGCACGCTCGTCGAGAAGCTGCTCGCGGGCCGCGCAAGCGCCGCGACGACGCTCATCGCCGCCTCGCTCATCCGCCAGCCCCGCGAGCGGCGCGTGCGCCAGCTGCTGTCGCGCGCCACGCGGCTCGTCGCCGACCAGCGCAACCGCGCTGTCGCGACGGTCGTCGCCGCAGCACCGCTCAGCGCGGCGCAGAGCGAGCGGCTCACCGCCGCGCTCACCAAGCGCTACGGGACCCCGGTCTCGCTCAACACCGTCGTCGACCCGACCGTCGTCGGTGGCGTGCGCGTGCAGATCGCGGACGACGTGATCGACGCGAGCGTGTCTTCGCGCCTCGCCGACCTCCGTCAGCGGCTCGCCGGCTGACACAGACTTCCCGCCCACGCGGAGATTTCGGGGCCGCGGCCCCTTGAACGAAGGAAAACAATGGCAGATCTCTCTATCAGCCCCGATGTCATCCGTGACGCGCTGAAGGACTTCGTCGCCGCCTACGAGCCCACGGGGGCTGCGGCCACCGAGGTCGGCACGGTCGTCGACGCCGCTGACGGCATCGCCCACGTCGAGGGTCTTCCCGGCGTGATGGCGAACGAGCTCGTCCGCTTCGCGGACGGCACCGAGGGCCTCGCACAGAACCTGGACGAGCACGAGATCGGTGTGGTCGTCCTCGGCGACTTCGCCGGCATCGAGGCCGGCCAGCAGGTCACCCGCACCGGCGAGGTGCTCTCGGTCGGCGTCGGCGAGGGCTACCTCGGCCGCGTCGTCGACCCGCTCGGCAACCCGATCGACGGTCTCGGCGAGATCGTCACCACCGGCCGCCGCGCCCTCGAGCTGCAGGCGCCGGGTGTCATGCAGCGCAAGTCGGTGCACGAGCCGCTGCAGACCGGCATCAAGGCCATCGACGCGATGATCCCGGTCGGCCGCGGCCAGCGCCAGCTCATCATCGGCGACCGCCAGACCGGCAAGACGGCGATCGCGATCGACACGATCATCAACCAGAAGGCCAACTGGGAGTCGGGCGACGTCAACAAGCAGGTCCGCTGCATCTACGTCGCCATCGGCCAGAAGGGCTCGACGATCGCGGCCGTGAAGGGCGCGCTCGAGGACGCCGGCGCGCTGGAGTACACGACCATCGTCGCCGCTCCCGCCTCGGACCCGGCCGGCTTCAAGTACCTCGCGCCGTACACCGGCTCGGCCATCGGCCAGCACTGGATGTACGAGGGCAAGCACGTCCTCATCATCTTCGACGACCTGTCGAAGCAGGCCGAGGCATACCGCGCCGTGTCGCTGCTGCTGCGCCGCCCGCCGGGCCGCGAGGCCTACCCGGGCGACGTCTTCTACCTGCACTCGCGTCTGCTCGAGCGTTGCGCGAAGCTGTCCGACGAGCTCGGCGCCGGCTCGATGACCGGTCTGCCGATCATCGAGACCAAGGCCAACGACGTCTCGGCGTACATCCCGACCAACGTGATCTCGATCACCGACGGCCAGATCTTCCTGCAGTCCGACCTGTTCAACGCGAACCAGCGTCCCGCGGTCGACGTCGGCATCTCCGTCTCGCGCGTCGGCGGTGACGCACAGGTCAAGTCGATCAAGAAGGTCTCCGGCACGCTCAAGCTCGAGCTCGCCCAGTACCGCTCGCTCGAGGCGTTCGCGATGTTCGCCTCGGACCTCGACGCCGCTTCCCGTCGCCAGCTCGCCCGCGGCGCGCGTCTGACCGAGCTGCTCAAGCAGCCGCAGTACTCGCCGTACCCGGTGGAGGAGCAGGTCGTGTCGATCTGGGCCGGCACCAACGGCAAGCTCGACTCGATCGAGGTCGAGGACGTGCTCGCGTTCGAGCGCGAGCTGCTCGACTACCTGCGTCGCAACACCACGATCCTCGACACGCTGCGCGACACGAACGTCCTCGACGACGACACCGTGGCCGAGCTGACGAAGAAGACCGACGAGTTCATCCTCGAGTTCCAGGCCGGCAAGGGCCAGTCGATCACCAAGCCCGGCCACGAAGAGGTCGCGGCTGCGCAGGCTGACGACGTGAACCAGGAGAAGATCGTCAAGGGCCGCCGCTAAGGCGGGCCTGGGCTAGCAGACATGGGCGCACAACTCCGGGTCTACAAGCAGAAGATCTCTTCTGCTCAGACGACCAAGAAGATCACGAAGGCGATGGAACTCATCGCGGCTTCGCGCATCCAGAAGGCGATGGCGCGTGTGCGCGCGTCGTCGCCCTTCGCGCGGGCCGTGACGCGTGCCGTCTCCGCCGTGGCGACGCACTCCAACGTCGACCACCCGCTGACCGTCGAACGAGAGACGATCCGCCGCTCCGCGGTCGTGATCTTCTCGTCCGACCGCGGTCTCGCGGGCGCGTTCAACTCGCAGATCCTCCGTGAGGGCCTCGAACTCGCGCAGCTGCTGCGCGAGGAGGGCCGGGAGCCGGTGTTCTACCTCGTCGGGCGCAAGGCCGTCGGGTACTTCCAGTTCCGTCGCATGGAGGCGGCAGCCGAGTGGACGGGTGACACCGACACGCCGCACTTCACCACGGCGGAGGAGATCGCGGCGACCCTGCTCGACGCGTACGACCGCGGTGGCGAAGAGAACGGCGTCGACGAGATCCACCTCGTCTACAACCGCTTCGTCAGCATGATGACGCAGACGCCCGAGACGGTGCGCCTGCTTCCGCTCGAGGTCGTCGAGGCCGAGGAGTCGAGCTCCGCGGCGGTGTACCCGCTGTACGAGTTCGAGCCCGACGCCGAGACGGTGCTCGACGCGCTCCTGCCGGTGTACATCCAGAGCCGCGTCTTCAACGCGCTCCTGCAGTCGTCGGCCGCGAAGCACGCCGCGACGCAGAAGGCGATGAAGTCCGCCAGCGACAACGCCGACAAGCTCATCACCGACTACACGCGCCTGCGCAACAACGCGCGCCAGGCCGAGATCACGCAGCAGATCGCCGAGATCGTCGGCGGCGCCGACGCTCTCGCGTCCGGCAAGTGACGCAAAGACCACACGAAAGAGAAGAAGCCATGAGCCTCACCGCTGACAAGACCGAGACGGCGGTCGTCGGGCGCGTCGCCCGCGTCACCGGCCCCGTCGTCGACATCGAGTTCCCGCACGACTCGATCCCCGACATCTACAACGCGCTCAAGACGACGATCACGATCGACGGCGAGTCGGCCGAGATCACGCTCGAGGTCGCGCAGCACCTCGGTGACGACCTCGTCCGTGCCATCTCGCTGAAGCCGACCGACGGCATGGTCCGCGGCCAGGAGGTGCGCGACACCGGCGGCCCCATCACGGTGCCCGTCGGCGACGTCACCAAGGGCAAGGTGTTCAACGTCACGGGTGACGTCCTGAACGCCGCTCCGGGCGAGACCGTCGAGGTCACCGAGCGCTGGGGCATCCACCGCCAGGCGCCCTCGTTCGACCAGCTCGAGTCGAAGACCGAGATGTTCGAGACCGGCATCAAGTCGATCGACCTTCTGACCCCGTACGTGCAGGGTGGAAAGATCGGCCTCTTCGGTGGCGCCGGCGTCGGCAAGACGGTCCTCATCCAGGAGATGATCCAGCGCGTCGCGCAGGACCACGGTGGTGTGTCGGTGTTCGCCGGTGTCGGCGAGCGCACCCGTGAGGGCAACGACCTCATCGGCGAGATGGAGGAGGCGGGCGTCTTCGACAAGACCGCCCTCGTCTTCGGCCAGATGGACGAGCCGCCGGGGACGCGTCTGCGCGTCGCCCTCTCGGCCCTCACGATGGCGGAGTACTTCCGCGACGTGCAGAAGCAGGACGTGCTGCTCTTCATCGACAACATCTTCCGCTTCACGCAGGCCGGTTCCGAGGTCTCGACGCTGCTCGGCCGCATGCCCTCCGCGGTGGGCTACCAGCCGAACCTCGCCGACGAGATGGGCATCCTCCAGGAGCGCATCACCTCGACCCGTGGTCACTCGATCACGTCGCTGCAGGCGATCTACGTCCCCGCCGACGACTACACCGACCCGGCTCCGGCGACCACGTTCGCGCACCTCGACGCCACGACCGAGCTCTCGCGTGAGATCGCGTCGAAGGGTCTGTACCCGGCCATCGACCCGCTGACGTCGACGAGCCGCATCCTCGACCCGCGCTACATCGGTGAGGACCACTACCGTGTGGCCACCGCCGTGAAGCAGATCCTGCAGAAGAACAAGGAACTGCAGGAGATCATCGCGATCCTCGGTGTCGACGAGCTCTCGGAAGAGGACAAGATCGTCGTCGCCCGCGCGCGCCGCATCCAGCAGTTCCTCTCGCAGAACACCTACATGGCGAAGAAGTTCACCGGTGTCGAGGGTTCGACGGTCCCGATCAAGGAGACCATCGAGTCGTTCGACGCGATCGTCAAGGGCGAGTTCGACCACGTCGCCGAGCAGGCCTTCTTCAACGTCGGCGGCATCTCCGACGTCGAAGAGCAGTGGGCGCGCATCCAGAAGGAGAACGGCTGATCATGCCGCTCAAGGTGAGTCTCGTCTCCGCGGACGCGGAGGTCTGGTCGGGAGAGGCGTCGCTCGTCGTCGCCAAGACCGTCGAGGGCGAGATCGGCTTCATGACCGGTCACGAGCCGGTGCTCGCGATCCTCGCCGAGGGTCAGGTGCGCATCACCGAGACCTCCGGCACGAAGATCATCGCCAACGCGCAGGACGGGTTCCTGTCGATGGAAGGCGACGACCTCACGATCGTGGCCGGAAACGCCGCACTGATCTCCTGATCGACGATCATTCGCACTCGGCCGGTCCCTTCGGGGATCGGCCGAGTCGTTTCCCCCGGCGTCTTCGCCCCGAGCCCTGCCACGGAGAGCCATGCTGATCCTGCTGCCGCCGTCCGAGACCAAGCGGTCCGGGGGCAAGGGCGCGCCGTTCGATGTCACGCGCCTCGCGCTGCCGCAGCTCGCTGCGCAGCGCGAAGCCGTGGTCGCCGCGCTGGTCGCGCTCTCCGGCGACGAGGAGCACGCGGCACGCGTCCTCAAGCTCGGCCCGAAGCAGCGCGGCGAGGTCGCGGTGAACGCCGAACTCCGCGACGCGCCGTCGATGGCGGCGATCGACCGCTACACCGGGGTGCTCTTCGACGCGCTGGATGCAGCATCCGTCTCCGCAGCCTCCCGGCGCTGGCTGGGAGCCCACGTCCTCGTGCACTCGGCGCCGTTCGGGCCGGTGGGCGCGCTCGACCCGATTCCCGCGTACCGCCTCGGAGCGGCGACGTCGCTGCCGGGCGTGCCGCCGCTGAAGCGCCTGTGGGGCGCCGACGTGACCGCGGCCCTCGCCGCGCTCGCGCCGCGGTTCGTGCTCGACCTCCGCTCCGAGGCGTACGTCGGTCTCGGACCGGTTCCCGCCGGCGTCGCGTCGCGCTACGTCCGTGTCGTGAGCGAGGGAGCCGACGGCGCCGTGCGCGCGCTCAACCACTTCAACAAGCACGCCAAGGGCGCGCTCGTGCGCCGGCTCGCCGAGGAACGGCCGCGGATCGGGTCTGCCGCGGCTTTTCTGACATGGGCGGATGCTGCGGGCCTGCGCGTGCGCGACACCGGCGCCGGCGAACTCGAGCTGTTCGCCTGAGCGCTACGCCACAGGCGTCCGCACGGCCCAGAAGCGATTTCGGCGGCGCAGCGCGAAGCCGAGGCGCTCGTACGCGGCGATCGCCCCGACGTTGGACGCGGCCGCGTGCAGCAGGGCGCGATCGCCACGCTGCTGGATGTGGAACGCGACGTCGAGCACGAGACGCGACGCGAGGCCCTGACGCCGGTGGTCGGCATCGACCGCGACGGCGCTGATCTCGGTCCAGCCCTCGGGGTGCAGGCGCTCGCCCGCCATCGCGATGAGCCGGCCCTCGCGTCGGATGCCGATATAGCGCCCGAGCTCGTAGGTGCGGGGGCGGAACGGGCCCGGCTCGTTGCGCTCGACGATGGCGAGCATCTCGGGCACGTCGTCGGCACCCAGAAGGACGGCCTCGGCGTCGGGCCGCGGCCGCAGCGCGTCGGTCTCGACGAGTTGCACGCCTTCGCCCTCGCCGACGACCTCCCAGCCGTCCGGCACCTCGCCGTCGTACCCCGACAGCCCGATCTCGGCGCCGGGGCCGACGAGCTCGACGAGCGCCTGCCAGATCGCGGGGTCCTCCCACGAGCGCACCGCCACGAAGGGCGCGACGTCCGCGGGGTAGCGGCGCACGAGGTCGTTGCCGATGGCGAACGACGCGTGCGGTCCGGTGAGCGCGTGCCACGGGGCGTTGTCGAGCACGGTGGCATCGGCGTGAGGGGCGTCGAGAAGGGGAGTGGGCGAGGGATCTGGCACCCGCCCACTCTGCGCCTGCCGAGCGGCCGCCGCAAATGCCGGTTGTCACCGCACGCAACAGGTGCGGGGGGTCGGCGGGTCAGCGCCGGGTGTGCTGCGCGGTTCGCTCGGTGTTCTCGGCGATCGCGATGAGGGCGACGACCGCCTCGATGACGAACCGCAGCAGGATGATCGAGAGGAAGGTGATGACGGGGACGACGATGACCGTGGCGACCAGTCCGCTGATCCCGGCGCCGACGTTGAGCCACATCACCGAGACGGCGCTCCAGATTCCGCCGACGAAGTAGACGATGAAGCCGATGGCGATCGCGATCAGCCCGACCAGATAGAACACGCTCGCCAGCCGCCGAGTGATGAAGGTGCGGAACGACAGGTCGAACAGCGCCGAGAAGAATCCTCGGCCGACGTCGGCGACCTCGCCCTCGACCGTCGGCACGCCCGTGTCGTCGGGATCGGCCGCGCGCGCGGCGTCGGCGGCGGACTGGGGAGGAAGCGGCGGGGGAGTGGCGGAGGACGGAGTCTGATCGGTCATGGCAGCCCTTCGGTCGGGAGTTGTGCTCAGGCTATCCACCGGCGCGCGGGCGAGCCATCCCCTTGATCTGGGCCGCGAATGCTGACAGTCGGCTGAGAGCGTCGCTAGCATGTGTCGAGCGGAGCAGGGGCTCCGCGGGCGCGTGCTCACGCGTCCAGAACCGACTCTCTCGGAGGTCGCTCCACATGGATTACAACGACGGCAGTGGGGTCGGGGCGCTCATCGCGTTCTGGCTCATCGTCGCGCCCTTCCTCTTCCTGCTCGCGATCGCCGGCTACGTCATCGGCTCGTGGTTCCTCATGAAGGTCTTCGACAAGGCTGGTGTGCAGGGCCGCTGGCGCGCATGGGTCCCCGTCTACAACTCGATGGTGGCCGCCAAGCTCGGTGATCTGTCGCCCTGGGTCATGCTGGGGGCGATCCTGATCGCCGGGTTCCTCGGCCAGATCCCCGTCATCGGCTGGATCCTGAGCCTCGTCGGCATCGCGGCCTGGGTCCTCTCCGGCTGGCGCATCGGCGCCAAGCTCGGCGCGTCGTGGGCGCTCCTGCTGCTGTGGCTCATCCCCGGCGTCGGCACGATCATCTGGCTCGGCATCCTGGCGTTCGGCAGCTCGCGCTGGAACCCGAACATCACGCCGTCGCCGTGGCGCAACTCGTTCCTGAAGGACACGACCGTGTGGCAGGGCATTCCGGTCCAGCCCGACCAGGCCGGAGTGCAGTCCGCTCCCGGTGCGCCCGCCTACGGCGCCCCCCAGGGCTACCAGCCTCCGGCGGGCTACACCGCCCCGCCGGCGCCTCCCGCCGGATACAACGCGCCGCCGGCGCCCCCGGCCGGTTACACGCCGCCGCCCGCGCCCCCGGCCGGTTACACGCCTCCGCCTGCCGCCCAGCCCCCGGCGGCCCAGCCCCCGGCGGCCCAGCCCCCGGCGGCCCAGCCCCCGGTGACGCCGCCGCCCGCTGCCGAGCCCCCGGCGGCCCAGCCGCCGGCAGCAGCGCCCCCGGCCGCAGAGCCGCCGGCGGCCGAGCCTCCCACGACCGAGCCGCCGGCGCCCGACGCGCCCAAGCCGTAACACCCATCGACAGCCCCTCGCCCGACGGCGAGGGGCTGTCGCGTTGCCCGCGGATCGAGGCATCCGTCTCCGGGGCTAGCGTGGAGGCATGACCTCGACTGTCCCGCTGCGCCGCGTCGGCGCGTCCGGCCTCCTCGTGTCCGCTGTCGGCCTCGGCTGCAACAACTTCGGCCGCCCCGGTACCCGCACCGAAACGCTCGACGGCACGCGGGCGGTGCTCGACGCCGCGATCGACGCCGGCGTGACGTTCCTCGACACCGCCGACATGTACGGCGGCGAACCGGGGCAGTCCGAGACGCTCATGGGGGAGGCGCTCCAGGGCCGACGCGACCAGGTGATCCTCGCGACCAAGTTCGGTCACCCGGGACGCGACATGGGCTACCCGCCGTCGGGTGCGAAGGGCTCGCGGTCGTACATCCGGCGCGCGGTCGAGGCATCCCTCACCCGTCTTCGCACCGAGTGGATCGACCTCTACCAGCTGCACGTGCCCGACAACGAGACCCCGATGGAAGAGACGCTCGACGCCCTCGGCGACCTCGTCCGCGAGGGCAAGGTGCGCTACATCGGGCACACGAACTTCTCGGGCTGGCAGGTCGCGGAGGGCCACTTCACCGCGCTCATGCGCCACGGCGTGCCGTTCGTCTCGGCGCAGAACGAGTACAGCCTGCTCGCGCGTGGAGCCGAGCGGAACGTGCTGCGGGCCGTCGAGCGGTACGGCCTCGGCTTCTTCCCGTACTTCCCCCTTCACAACGGCCTGCTCACCGGCAAGTTCACACGGGATGCCGCGCCCGCCGACACCCGCATCATCCGGCAGCGCCGCCACATCTACGACGACGCGCCGTGGGATGCGCTCGAGGGGTATCAGGCGTTCTGCGACGAGCGGGGCATCACGATGCTCGAGGCGACGTTCGGGTGGCTGCTGTCGCGCCCGGCGCTGTCGAGCGTCATCGCCGGCGCGACCACCCCGGAGCAGGTGCGGGCGAACGCCGCGGCGGCCTCGGCGTGGACGCCGACGGCGGCGGATCTCGCGGCGATCGACGCGCTGTTCCCGCCGCCGGAGCCGGCCGCCTGACCGCAGCGGGCGAGGTGCCGCGCGAGTTCGCCGACGGCGTACCGGGCGGGTTGTCGCCGACGCCGACGCAGGCGTAGCGTCGCATTCCGGCGCACTCCGTGTGAGCGGACGACTCCGCGCCCGGAAAGGACCGTCGTGCTCGGAAAGCTCCTGGTGCGGTACCTGAGTCCCGCGTGGCCGCTCATCGTGGCGGTGGTCGTCTTCCAGCTGGCGCAGTCGATCGCGTCGCTGTGGCTTCCGACCCTCAACGCCGACATCATCGACAACGGCGTCGTGACCGGCGACATCCCGTACATCTGGTCCACGGGCGGCGTCATGCTGATCGTGAGCCTGGTGCAGGTGGTGTGCGCGATCGTCGCGGTGTACTTCGGGTCGCGCCTGGCGATGGGCATGGGCCGCGACCTCCGCGGCGACCTGTTCCATCGCGTCGTCGCGTTCTCGCAGCGCGAGGTCGGTCAGTTCGGCGCGCCGTCGCTCATCACCCGCAACACGAACGACGTGCAGCAGGTGCAGATGCTGGTGCAGGTGTCGGCGACGCTCATGATCTCGGCCCCGATGCTCGCGATCGGCGGCGTCATCATGGCGATCAGCCAGGACGTCGGCCTGTCGTGGCTGATGGCGGTCGCGATCCCGGTGCTGCTCGTCATCGTCGGGCTCATCGTGTGGCGGATGGTGCCGGCATTCACCCAGATGCAGAAGCGCATCGACCGCGTGAACCAGATCATGCGGGAGCAGCTCAGCGGCATCCGCGTCGTGCGCGCGTTCGTGCGCGAGCGCGAGGAGCGCGCCCGCTTCGAGTCGGCGAGCGACGACGTGAAGGCAACGGGGCTGCGCGCCGGCAACCTCATGGCGCTGATGTTCCCCGCGGTGATGCTGGTCATGAACCTCTCGAGCGTCGCGGTGATCTGGTTCGGCGCCTTCCAGGTGCAGGACAACGGCGTGCAGATCGGCACGCTGTTCGCGTTCCTCACCTATCTCATGCAGATCCTCATGGGCGTGATGATGGCGACCTTCATGTTCGTCATGATCCCGCGCGCCGCGGTGTGCGCGAACCGCATCGGCGAGGTGCTCGAGACCACGCCGTCGGTGTCGGCGCCGGCGGCCGCAGCATCCGCCCCCGCACCGTACGGCCGGATCGAGTTCGACCACGTGGACTTCGCCTACCCCGGTGCCGAGGACGCCGTGCTGCACGACGTGACGTTCACGGTCGAGCCCGGCACCACGACCGCGGTCATCGGCTCGACAGGCTCGGGCAAGACGACGCTCGTCAGCCTCGTGCCGCGCCTGTTCGACGTGACCGCGGGCAGCGTCCGGGTCGACGGCGTCGACGTGCGCGAGTACGACCCCGACGAGCTCTGGACGCGTGTCGGACTCGTCCCGCAGCGGGCGTTCCTGTTCTCGGGCACGATCGCGTCGAACCTCAGATACGGCGACCACGATGCGACCGACGAGCAGCTGTGGACCGCGATCGAGCTCGCGCAGGCGGCCGACTTCGTGCGCGCGATGCCCGAAGGGCTCGAGGCGCCGATCGCGCAGGGCGGCACGAACGTCTCGGGCGGCCAGCGCCAGCGCCTCGCGATCGCCCGTGCGCTGGTGAAACGGCCCGAGTCGTACATCTTCGACGACTCGTTCTCAGCCTTGGACCTCCGGACGGATGCTGCGCTGCGCCGCGCGCTCGACACGCACCTGCCCGACGCGACCCGGCTCGTGGTCGCGCAGCGCGTGTCGACGATCCAGCACGCCGACCAGATCCTCGTGCTCGATCACGGCCGCATCGTCGGGATCGGCACGCACGACGAGCTCGTCGAGACCAACGAGACCTACCGCGAGATCGTCGAATCCCAGCTCGCTGCGGAGGCGGCAGCATGAGCGGGCCGGGGCGCGGCCCGCAGCGCATGCCGATGCAGCGAGGCCCCATGGGCCAGGTGTCGGGCGGTGAGAAGGCGCAGAACTTCGGTCCCAGCGCGAAGCGCCTGCTCGCGACCCTCCGCTCGGACCGGCCGCTGCTGTTCGTGGTGCTGCTGTTCAGCATCCTGTCGGTCACCCTCTCGGTGATCGGCCCGAAGCTCCTCGGCGAGGGCACGAACATCGTGTTCGCGGGCTTCATCTCGCTGCAGGTGCCCGCGGGCATGACCAAGCAGCAGGTGATCGACGGGCTCGTCGCGTCGGGCAACCAGGACCAGGCGAACATGATCGCGTCGATGGACTTCGTGCCCGGCGCCGGCATCGACTTCGAGCAGCTCGCGCGGATCCTGACGCTGGTGCTGCTCGTCTACGTGTTCTCGAGCCTCTTCGGGTGGCTGCAGGCGCGCATCCTCAACGGCGTGGTGCAGCGCGCGATGCACCGGCTGCGCCTGCAGGTCGAAGACAAGGTGCACCGCCTGCCGCTGTCGTACTTCGACCGCGTGCAGCGCGGCGAGCTGCTCAGCCGCGTCACGAACGACGTCGACAACATCGGGCAGACGATGCAGCAGACGCTGTCGCAGGTCGTCATCTCGCTGCTGACCGTGATCGGCGTGCTCACGATGATGTTCATCATCTCGCCGCTGCTGGCGGTCATCGCGCTCGTCACGATCCCGCTCACGATCCTCATCACGGTGCTCGTCGCCAAGCGCTCGCAGAAGCTCTTCGTGCAGCAGTGGAAGACGACGGGCGTGCTCAACGCCCGCGTCGAGGAGACCTTCTCCGGCCACTCGGTGGTGAAGGTGTTCGGCCACCAGAAGGAGGTCGAGGCGGACTTCCGCGCCGAGAACGAGGAGCTGTACCGCTCGAGCTTCGGAGCGCAGTTCCTGTCGGGCGTGATCATGCCCGCGATGATGTTCATCGGCAACCTCGTCTACGTGGCGATCGCGGTGGTCGGAGGCCTGCAGGTCGCCGCCGGTCTCATGTCGATCGGGGACGTGCAGGCGTTCATCCAGTACTCGCGCCAGTTCACGCAGCCGCTCAGCCAGCTGGGGTCCATGGCGAACCTGCTGCAGTCCGGCGTCGCCAGCGCCGAGCGCGTGTTCGAGCTGCTCGACGAGGAGGAGCAGACGCCCGACGACGACCCGGCCCGGACCGCGCCGGACTCGGCGAGCCGCCTGGAGTTCGAGGACGTCTCGTTCCGCTACGTCGCCGACAAGCCGCTGATCGACGGCCTCACGCTGGCCGCGCGGCCAGGCAGCACCGTCGCGATCGTCGGGCCCACCGGCGCGGGCAAGACGACGCTCGTGAACCTCATCATGCGCTTCTACGACGTGGACTCCGGCCGCATCACGCTGGACGGCGTCGACACCCGCACCATGACGCGTGACGACCTGCGTGCGCGCACCGGAATGGTGCTGCAGGACACGTGGCTGTTCGCCGGCACGATCCGCGAGAACATCGCCTATGGCCGGCCGGATGCGTCGGAGGAGGAGATCGTCGCCGCGGCGACCGCGGCCTACGTCGACCGCTTCGTGCATGCGCTGCCCGACGGCTACGACACGATGCTCGACGACGAGGCCACGAACCTCAGCGTGGGGGAGCGGCAGCTCGTGACGATCGCCCGCGCGTTCCTCGCCGACCCGCGCATCCTCATCCTCGACGAGGCGACGTCGTCGGTCGACACCCGCACCGAGCTGCTCATCCAGCGCGCGATGTCGCGGCTGCGCGAGGACCGCACGGCGTTCGTGATCGCCCACCGGCTGTCGACGATCCGCGACGCCGATCTCATCCTCGTGATGGAGAACGGCGCGATCGTCGAGCAGGGGTCGCACGCCGAGCTCCTCGCCCAGAAGGGCGCGTACTGGCGCCTGTACAACGCGCAGTTCGAGGGCGCGGCCGAGGAGGAGGAGACCGTCGTGGTGCCCACGGTGCCGCTCGCCCCACCGCCGACCACCGCGCAGATCGTGGTCGACGCCCTCGCCGAGTCCGAGGACGCCGTCGAGTAACCCACTAGTATGTGAAGACGCGGGGGCGAAGGGCTCCGGCGTCATCCGACGGGGAGGACAGGGCGTGCCCGAAGTTTCCACCCAGTCTCTCGCCGTCCCGGTTCCCGGTGGCGTGCTCGAGCTCTCCTGGGCGGCCGTGACCGACACCGGACGCCGTCGCGAGGTGAACCAGGACGCGATGTTCGCGGCGTACCCGCTGTTCGTCGTCGCCGACGGCATGGGCGGGCACGTCGGTGGCGAGATCGCCAGTGCCAGTGCGATCGAGCGCCTCCGCGCCGTCGCCGACAGCGGCACGGTGACGCCCAAGACGATCGAGAAGGCACTCGCTCGCGCGGTCAAAGACATCGCCTCCCACCCCGAGGCGACCGACGACGGCACGGGCACCACGGTGACCGGCGTCTTCCTCGACACGTCGGGGGATGCCCCGCACTGGGTCACCCTCAACATCGGCGATTCGCGCGTGTACCTGGTGCGCGACGGCGCGATCGTCCAGATCACCACCGACCACTCCGTCGTGCAGGAGCTCGTCGCCGCCGGGCGGCTGAGCCCCGAAGAGGCCGAGAACCACCCGTACGGCAACGTGATCACGCGGGCCGTGGGCCCGAGCGACGGCGTGACGCCCGACTATGTGCGCCTCGATGTCCTCGACGGCGACCGGTTCGTGATCTGCTCGGACGGGCTGACCAAAGAGCTCACCGACTACGGCATCCGCCACTTCCTCGACGAGAACGCGGACCCCGGCGACGCGGCATCCGCCATGCTCGAGGCCGCGCTCGAGAACGGCGGCCGCGACAACATCACGATCATCGTGCTCGACGTGGGGCAGCCTGGCAGCGACGATTCCGCCGCCGACTCCTCCACAGACGACGACTGACGTCCGCGATCCACAGATCCCGGCCGCGGCGGCCCATCGGCTGCGGGACCACGGTGGACTGGGCGCATGCGTCCGACCGCTCCGCCCGCCTCCGCCACCGGCGGCCTCCTCGACGATGAGCCGCTCGCCCTCCCCGCGGCCTGGAGCCCGCCGCCGCGACCGCCGCTGCCCCTCGTCGCCGCGATCGTCCCGGTGGTCGGCGCCGTCGCGCTCTGGCTGGTCACCGGCTCCCTCTTCTCGCTCTGGTTCGCGCTCCTCGGCCCGCTGATCGCGGCGGCGACCCTGCTCGACGCGCGTCGCGCCGCCCGACGCGACGGCCGGCGCGCCGCCGTCGACGCGGCGCGGGCTCGCGGCGAGGTCGCCGCGGCGGTGTCGGCGCGGCACGACGGCGAGCGGGCGCAGCTGTGGGCGCGGCATCCCGATGTCGCGCGCCTCGTCACGCGCGAGGGCGAGATCTGGCGGGGCGGTCGCGATGCGTCGCTCGTCGTCGGCGAGGGCGAGCGCACGAGCGTCGTGCGCGTGACCGGCGGAGACGGAGATCCGGATGCTGCGGACCTGCGTCGCCGTGCGGCTCGGGTCTCGGGGGCGCCGGTGACGCTCCCGCTCGCCGCGGGCGTGGTGGTCGTCGGCGGCGAGACGCTCGGCGCCGCGGTGCAGCGTGGGCTCGCACTGCAGGCGTGTCTGGCGTTCGCGCCGGACGAGCTGCGGCTCGTCGGACACCTGGGGCGCGGCCTCGAGTGGATGGAGGCGCTCCCGCACCGGGACGGCCACGGCGGATCGTCGCTGGCCGTGGTGGGGCCGGGGGAGCTCGTTCCTGCGGAGGCGGAGCTGGTGATCGCGCGGGTCCGGCCCGGCGAGCCGCTGCCGCCGCGATGTCAGGCGGTGCTCACGATCTCGTCACCCGACGTCGCGCGGCTCGAGCACGCCGGCGAGGTCGTGCCGGTGCGGGTCGAGGCGGTGGCCCGCGGCCAGGCCGACAAGATCGCAGCTGAGCTCTCCGCCCGAGCCGAGCACAGCCTCGGGTTCCAGCGCGGCGTGCCGGAGCCGATCGCGCTGGCGCCGCTCCTGGCGGGTGTGCCGGCCACGCCGGGCGGTCTGCCCGCGGTGATCGGCGTGAGCCGCGGCGCACCCGTGCTCGTGGACCTCGTCGCCGACGGGCCGCACGCCGTGGTCGCGGGCGTCACCGGCGCGGGCAAGAGCGAGCTGCTCATCACGTGGATCCTCGCGCTCTGCGCGACGCGCACCACCGACGAGGTCACGTTCCTGCTCGCGGACTTCAAGGGCGGAACGGCCTTCGACGGGCTCGCCGGGGTGCCCCACGTCAGCGGGGTCATCACCGACCTCGACGGCGCGGGGGCGCGCCGCGCCATCGAGAGCCTGCGGGCGGAGCTCCGCCGCCGCGAGGCGGCGATCGCGGCGGCCGGCGCTCGCGACATCGGCGATCCCCGCGTGCGGCTGCCGCGGCTCGTCGTCGTGGTCGACGAGTTCGCCGCTCTGCTCGGCGACCACCCCGAGCTGCACGGGCTCTTCGCCGATCTCGCGGCGCGGGGGCGGGCCCTCGGCATCCATCTCATCCTCGGCACTCAGCGCGCGGCCGGCGTGATCCGCGACAACCTGCTGGCGAACTGCCCGCTGCGGATCAGCCTGCGCGTCACCGACCCCGCCGACAGCCGGGTTCTGCTGGGGACGGACGACGCCGCGCGGCTCAGCGGCGGTTCCTCCGGGCGCGGGACGGCGTTCGTGCGCCGCGCGGGCGATGCGAGCCCGCAGCCGGTGCGCATCGCCCTCTCGGGGCCCGACGACGTCGCGGCCGCCGCCCTGCGGATCGGGCATCGCGCGCCGAGCCGGCCGTGGCTGCCCGAACTGCCGAGGCACCTCAGCTTCGACGAACTCATCGCCCGGGCGGCCACGGAGCCCGAGGCGCCGGGCACCGGGGCGGTGCTGCTCGGTCTGGCCGACGAGCCCGAGCATCAGCGCCAGCCCGTGGCGTTCCTCGGGCCGTCCGACCGCGGACTGCTCGTGCTGGGCGGCCCCGCGTCCGGGGTGTCGAACGCCCTCGCCCTCGTGGCGGCCCAGCTGGGCGGGTCGGCGGTGCGCCTGCCGGCCCATCCCGAGAGGCTGTGGGATGCCGTCGCGGCGCTCCACGACGAGCTTCCGCGCCGCGGGTCGGCGGTGCTCGTCGACGACCTCGACGCGATCTCGCTGCGTCTGCCGCCGGAGTACGCGCAGGTCGTCATGGAGCGCATCGAGAGCCTCGTGCGTCGAGCCCCGGGTGCCGGCGTGCTGGTGGTCGCGGGGGCGCACCGGCTCACCGGGCCGGTCTCGCGCGTCGCCGATCTCTTCCCGCATCGGCTGGTGCTGCCGTACGCGACGCGCGTCGACCACGCGTCGGCCGGCGCCGACCCCTCCACGTTCGACGCCGCCGCGCCCGCCGGGCGCGCCCGGCTCGACGGCCGCACGCTGCAGCTCGCGGTGGTGCCGGTCCCGCCCCGAGACACCGTGGAACCCGACACCCCGTGGGTTCCCGTCGCCGCGCTCACCGGTGTCGTGGCCCGCCGATCGCCGTCCGGGCGACGAGCGCTCGCCGCGTGGGAACAGCACGGCACGCGGGTGCTCGGGGTCGACGAGTACGTCGCCGATCCCGCGGCGGCGACGGGTCGCGCGGTCGTCGTGGGAGAGCCCGACGACTGGCAGCGGCACTGGCGCCTCCTCGCCGATGTGCGGGGCGACCACGACCTCGTCATCGACACGTCGTGCGCGCCGGAGCTCCGCGTCCTCGCGGGATTCCGCGGGGTGCCGCCGTACTGCGAACCGGGCGCCGCGCGCGCGTGGCTGATGTCGGCCGGCGCCGATCCCGTCCGCATCGTCCTGCCGTCGTGAGATGTCCGGTCTGACCGTCGCGCGCATGTCTTGACCGGCCCTTCTCGCACGCCATAACGTCACCCCATGGCTACAACCCCGATCGACATGCAGCGGCCCGAGGGCAAGGGACTCGCCGCGGGCACGCTGGGACTCTGGGGGTCCACCGTCATCGGCCTCGCGTCGACGGCACCCGTGTACTCGCTGGTGGCGACCCTCGGCTTCGTCGTGCTGGCCGTCGGGGCGCAGGCGCCCATCGCGTTCGTCATCGCCTTCATCCCGATGCTCTTCATCGCGTTCGCCTACCGCGAGCTCAACAACGACGTCCCCGACTGCGGCACCACCTTCACCTGGGGCACGAAGGCCTTCGGCCCGTGGGTCGGCTGGATGGGCGGCTGGGGCGTCGCAGTCGCCGGCATGGTCGTGCTCGCGAACCTCGCGCAGATCGCCGGCATCTACTTCTGGGCGCTCGTGGACGGCATCGTGCGCAATCCCGAAGACGCGCTGCTCGCGGACAACGTCCCCCTCGTGACCGCGACGGGCGTCGTGTTCATCGCGGCGATGACGTGGGTGAGCTGGCGAGGGGTCGAGATCGGCGAGCGCATCCAGAACGTGCTGCTGGCGATCCAGTACCTGGCGCTCGCGATCTTCGTGGTCGCCGCGCTGTGGCAGTTCTTCGCAGGCACCGCCCCGGACCCGACGCCGTTCGACTGGTCCTGGTTCAACCCGTTCGCGTTCACCGAGTGGAGCGGCTTCGTCGAAGCCGTGCTGCTGGCGCTGTTCATCTACTGGGGCTGGGACACGTGCCTCGCACTCAACGAGGAGACCAAGGACCCCAAGCGCATCCCGGGGCGGGCGGCGCTGCTGACGACGGTGATCCTCCTCGTCACCTACGTCGGCGTGACGGTGGCCGCGATGATGTACGCCGGCCTCGGCGAGACGGGCACGGGCCTCGGCAACGAGGCGAACGCGGACGACTTCTTCCTCGCCATCAAGGACGGCCTGCTCGGTCCGCTCGGCTGGGTGCTGGTGGTCGCGGTCATGATCTCGGCCATCTCGTCGACGCAGACGACGATCCTGCCGACGGCGCGCGGCACGCTCTCGATGGCCGCGTACAAGGCGCTGCCACGCAGGTTCGCGACCGTGCACCCGCGGTACAAGACCCCGTCGTTCTCGACGCTGGTCATGGGGGTCGTAGCGATCGTCTACTACGTCGGCATGACGCTGATCAGCGACAACATCCTGCAGGACTCGATCCTGTCGCTCGGGCTCGCCATCGCGTTCTACTACGCCATCACCGGCTACGCCTGCGTGTGGTACTTCCGGCGGGAGCTGTTCAACAGCGCCAGGAACTTCTTCTACCGCTTCCTGTTCCCGCTGCTCGGGGCGGGGTTGCTCACGTACGCGTTCGTGCAGTCCGCCATCGACATGTACAACCCCGACTACGGCTATGGCGGGGGCATCGGCCCCGTCGGCAGCACGTTCCTCCTCGGCATCGGGTCGCTCGCCTTCGGCGTGCTCCTCATGGTGCTGTGGTTCCTGTTCCCGCGGGCGAAGACGTTCTTCCGCGGCGAGAGCCTCAACCGCGAGACCCCGGTGCTCGTCCCCGAGGATCCCGCCGACTTCGCACGGTCGATCGACGGCGGGCTCGTCTGACACGAGGCCCGCGGTCGAGGCCGCGGCCTCAGGGGCCGAGGTGCGCGCCGCAGCCGACGTCGTACGCCTCGCGCAGCCAGGCCGCGACATCGTCGTCGAACTCGCCCCCGTCGGCGAGACGGAACTGGTGCACGAACAGGCGCCGTCCGTAGGGAGAGACGCTGAGGATCCGCGGGTCCGGCGGCAGCTCGCGCATCAGATCGAAGTAACCACGCACGCCGGCGCGCAGCGGCCGTGCACCGGCGAACCCGCGACGGGGACCCTTGAAGGTGATCGTCGTCTTGGCGACCGAGTGGGTCACCGGACCGAACGACCGGATCAGGTCGTCGACGCGATGCCACAGCCGCACCGCCTCGGGGTCGGCATCCCTGAGATGATCCTCCACCGTCCACTCGTGCCGCTGCGTCATCATCCCAGTGTCGACCCCGCCGCCGACACCCGCGTCAGACGAGCGCGGCGTCCAGCGGGGCGAGCTCGAGCCCGTGCGCCGTCGCCACTCCGGCGTTGACCACGCGGCCACCCACGGTGTTCAGGCCGCCCGCGAGCGCAGCATCCGCTCGCAGTGCGTCCTTCCATCCCCGCCGAGCGATCTGGCGGATGTAGGGGAGGGTGGCGTTGGTGAGCGCGGAGGTCGAGGTGTTGGGCACCGCGCCCGGCATGTTGGCGACGCAGTAGAAGATGCTGCCGTGCACCGGGAAGGTCGGGTCGGCGTGGGTGGTCGGGTGCGTGTCTTCGAAGCAGCCGCCCTGGTCGACCGCGATGTCGACGAGCACGGAGCCGGGGCGCATGCGCGACACCATGTCGTTGGTCACGAGCTTCGGCGCCTTGGCCCCCGGGATCAGCACCGAGCCGATGACGAGGTCCGAGGCGGTGACCGCGCGGTCGAGGTCGAGCGGGTTGGACGCCGCGGTCTTGACCCGTCCCTGGAAGTGGTCGTCGAGGTAGCGCAGGCGCTGCACGTTGGTGTCGAAGACCGTGACGTCGGCGCCCATGCCGACGGCGATCACGGCCGCGTTCGCTCCGGCGACGCCGCCGCCGATGACCGTGACGGCGGCCGGCCGCGTGCCCGGCACACCCGACATGAGAAGGCCGAGACCACCGGCGGAGCGCATCAGCGTCGCGGCGCCGACGGTCGGGGCGAGGCGCCCGGCGACCTCGCTCATCGGTGCGAGCAGCGGCAGCCCGCCCCCGGCGAGCTGGACGGTCTCGTACGCGATCGCGGTGACGCCGTCGGCGACGAGGCGCTCGGTGAGCGGGCGGTCGGCCGCGAGATGCAGGTAGGTGAAGAGCACGAGGTCGTCGCGGAAGTACTGGTACTCGCTCGCGATCGGCTCCTTGACCTTGAGGAGCAGCTCGGCGCGGGCCCACACCTCGGCGGCGTCGTCGAGGAGCACCGCCCCGGCCGCCTCGTACTCGGCATCCGGCATCGACGAGCCCGTGCCCGCGCCGCGCTGCACGAACACCTCATGGCCGGAGGCGACCAGGTCATGCACACCCGACGGAGTGAGGGCGACCCGGTACTCGTTGTTCTTCACCTCGGTGGGGACGCTGATCCGCATCGTGTGATCCTTTCCGCTCCGCCGTTGGAGCGCTCGGGCTCCTCGTGGGAGCGCCTCTAGAAAGCGGGGCGGATGGCCCCGACATCCTGTCCGCCGCCGGAGACCGTGAGCGGAAGCTTCGAGAAGGTGTCGGCGACGTCGGCCGACGCGAGTGCGCCGTGGCGCTCGAGGAGTCGCAGCGCGACGGCGGTCGCGGCCCGGCCGCTGCCGTCGAGCATCTTGAGCGCCGCCGTCGTGCCGTTCGGCGCGACCATCACCATGACGCCCTCGGCGCCGCCCTTGGCGAAGACGCCCAGCCGCTCGATGGCGATCGTGTCGGCGCGGCCCGGTCCGTCGATCGTCCACGGGTCGGCGCGCACCGCCTCGACGAGTGCGCCCGCGCTGCGGTGCAGCGCGAAGGGCGACGTCGTCGACGAGTTGCCGATGCGGTGGATCGCGCGGGCGAGGCCGAAGAGCGTCATCGCGTAGACCGGGGCGCCGCAGCCGTCGACGGCGGTCGCGGCGGCCTTCTCGCCGATGAGGCGCTCCACGGTCTCGCGGATGAGAAGCTGCACCGGATGCTCCGGCGCGAGGTAGCCTTCGGGATCCCAGCCGTTCACGACGCTCGTGAGGAGCATCGTCGCGTGCTTGCCCGAGCAGTTCATGCGGATCCGCGAGGGCTGGCCGAGCTCGCGCACCAGCTCGTCGCGGGTCGCGGTGTCGCCGGGCCAGGCGGCCGGGCATCCGAGCGCGTCCTCGCCGAGCTGGGCGAGGGAGAGGATGTCGCGGACCACCGCGACGTGACGGTCGGTGCCGGAATGGCTCGCCGTGGCGAGTCCCAGTCGCTCGCCCTCGAGCGGCGCGCCGGCCGAGAGGCACGCGAGCGCCTGCAGCGGCTTGAGGCTGGAACGCGGGAGGATCAGCGCCGACGGATCGCCGAACTTCTCGGCGATCGTGCCGTCCGGGGAGAGCACGACGGCGATGCCGGCATGGCGCGACTCGACGAAACCGCTGCGTTCGACGACGGCGAGCTCGACGGCGTCGGTCGCGGCGAAGGTCTGCGGCACCCCGTCAGCCTACCGCCGTAGGGGCCGTCCGACCGCATGACAGACTGTGCTCATGTGGGGCGAGCATCGATACTCCGTCCGGACGACGTGGACCGGTGACCGCGGCACCGGCACCTCGGGCTACCGCGACTACGACCGCGCCACGACGATCCAGATCGACGGCAAGCCCGCGCTGCTCGCCTCCTCCGACAAGCCCTTCCGCGGCGACCCGTCTCGCTGGAACCCCGAGGACATGCTCCTCGCCGCGCTCAGCGAGTGCCATCTGCTGTCGTATCTCCACGCCTGCGTGCAGGCGGGTGTGGTGGTCGTCGGCTATGAGGACGAGGCATCCGGTCTCATGGTCGAAGACGGCCGAGGCGGCGGCGCCTTCCGTGAGGTCGTGCTGCGGCCCCGCGTGACGGTCGCGGAGGCATCGATGATGGATGCTGCGACCGCCGCGCACGCGCAGGCGCACGAGTGGTGCTTCATCGCGAACTCGGTGAACTTCCCGGTGCGCCACGAGCCCACGATCGTCGTCGCGCGCGGCTGAGCCGAGACGCCGTCAGCGGCGCTCGTGGGGGAGGACCTGCTTGATGCGGTCGATCGTGTTGTGCGCGGGAACCTCGTTGTAGGCGTTCGCGAGCTCCTGGCCCGAGAGGGCGTGGATCGCGGCCATGATCTCGTCGGTCGCGAGGCGGCGGGCCTTGCCCGACGAGGCGGGCCCGTGGTGCGCGAGGTCGAGCGGTTCGCCGAACTTCACCGTGATGCGGTGCCGGAACGAGGGCTTCTTCGCGCCGACCGGCATGACCTTGTCGGTGCCGATGAGCCCCACCGGCACGACGCGGGCGCCGGCCTGCAGGGCGAGGAACGCGACACCGGTGCGGCCCTTGTAGAGGCGGCCGTCGAGTGAGCGCGTGCCCTCCGGGTAGAGCGCGACGGCCTTGCCCTCGCCGAGGAGCGCGCGCTGCTGGTCGAGCGCGTCGAGCGCGGCCTGGCCGGCGCCGCGCTGCACGGGGATCGCGCCGATGGAGGTGAAGAACCACCGCGAGGCCGGCTTGTCGAAGTAGCTCGACTTCGCCAGGAAGTGCACCGGGCGGGGAGCGGCGACCGGGATCGCGATCGAGTCGATGAACGACAGGTGGTTGCTCGCGAAGATCACCGGTCCCGACTTGGGGACGTTGGCCTTGCCCTCGATGCGCGGGCGGTACACGATCCGGGCGAGGGGAGTCAGGATGCTGCGCCCCAGCGCGTACGTGAAGCCCATGCGGCGAGCGGGGGCCGCCGGCGAGGCGGGCGCTTCCGCCGTCTCGTCGGCGGTGTCTTCGGCGCCGGGGACGAGGTCGGAAGTCACCCGTAGAGGGTACTCCCGATTGCATTCCGGTATCGGCATGCCGTTTCCCAGCGCGGACAGAGGAAAGATGCGAAAGGATGGAGGCTTCCCTTCCCCTGACTCGAGGTTGTTCCGTGCGCATTCGCCCGTTCGCCGCCCTGTCCGTCGTCGCCGTGTCGACCCTGCTGCTCGCCGGGTGCTCCGCAGCGACGGATCCGAACGCCACCCCGACGCCCACCTCGACCGCCGCCTCCGAGTGCCTGCTCGACGCGAAGCCGGGCGCCGATTCCGACGCCATCGAGGTGACCGGCAGCGGGGCGGACCTCGCGGCGACGATCCCGGGCGACCTCGCCTTCGAAGACGTCGAGCGCACGATCGTGACCGAGGGCTCGGGCGACGACGTCGTCGCGGGCGACCTCGTCAGCGGCTTCTACACCATCTACGACGGCGGCACCGGCGAGGTCCTGCAGGACTCGTCCGACACCTCGGCCGCCGACTCCGGCGAGGTCCCGATCATGATGGACCCGCAGCAGTTCTCGCTGTTCGTCGCCGCACTCGAGTGCGCGCCGATCGGCTCGACGGTCGCGATGTCGATCCCGGGGAGCGCCTTCGGCGAGGGCGCCTCGCCCGTCGTGATCGTCGCCGAGACCACCGACTTCGTCCCGTTGAGCGCCGACGGCGCCGAGCAGGAGCCCGTCGAAGGCATGCCGACGGTCGAGCTCGCCGACGACGGCGAGCCCACGATCACCGTCCCGAGCGACTTCGCGGCTCCCGACACCACCCAGATCGCAGTCCTCAAGAAGGGCGACGGCCCGGTCGTCGAGTCGGGTGACACCGTGTTCGTGCAGTACACCGGAGTCCTCCCCGACGGCACTGTGTTCGACTCCAGCTGGCAGCGTGGCGCCCCGACCCAGTTCCAGACCACCGGGGTGGTGCAGGGCTTCCAGAAGGCGCTCGAAGGCCAGACGGTCGGCTCGCAGGTGATCGCGGTGATTCCGGCGTCCGAGGGCTACGGCGACACCGCACAGGGCTCGATCCCGGCGAACTCGCCCCTCATCTTCGTCGTCGACATCCTCGGCGTGCAGCGCGCCGCCGCTCAGCAGTAACCCGGGACGGCCGCATCCGGCCCGGCGCTAGGCTGGCCGGATGCGGCGCGTCCTCATCCTCGGCTCGACCGGCTCCATCGGCACGCAGGCGCTCGACGTCGTGCGGGCGAACCCTCGGCGGTTCGAGGTGGTGGGACTCGCGGCGGGAACCGACCGCGAGACGCTCGAGGCGCAGGCCGCCGAGTTCGGCGTGGAGAGCATGGCGCTCGGCGCCGTCGAGGCCGAGCAGCTGGTGCGCGATGTCGAGGCCGATGTCGTGCTCAACGGCATCACGGGCTCGGTCGGACTCGGCCCGACCCTCGCGGCCCTCGAGACGGGCCGCACCCTCGCCCTCGCGAACAAGGAGTCGCTGATCGTCGGCGGCGACCTCGTCACGGCGATCGCGCGCCCGGGGCAGATCGTCCCGGTCGACTCCGAGCACTCCGCGATCGCGCAGGCGCTGCGGTCCGGCGAGCGCGGCGAGGTGCGCCGGCTCGTGCTCACGGCATCCGGTGGTCCGTTCCGCGGCCGCAGCCGCGCCTCCCTCGAGAACGTCACCCCGGCCGAGGCTCTCGCACATCCCACATGGGACATGGGCCGTGTCGTGACGACCAACTCGGCGACCCTCGTCAACAAGGGCCTCGAGGTGATCGAGGCGCACCTGCTCTTCTCGGTGCCGTTCTCCGAGATCGACGTCGTGGTGCATCCTCAGTCGATCGTGCACTCGATGGTCGAGTTCGTCGACGGCTCCACGATCGCGCAGGCCTCGCCGCCCGACATGCGCCTGCCGATCTCGCTCGGACTCGACTGGCCCAACCGGGTCGCCGGCGTCGGCCGCCCCCTCGACTGGACGACCGCGACCTCCTGGACGTTCGAGCCGCTCGACGACGCCGCCTTCCCGGCAGTGCGCCTCGCGAAGCAGGTCGGCCGCGCCGGCGGGACGTACCCCGCGGTGTTCAACGCCGCGAACGAGCAGGCGGTGGACGCCTTCCACGAGGGTCACCTCGGCTTCCTCGGGATCATCGACGTGATCGAGCGCGTCGTCGACGCGCACGACGCCCCCGACGCCCTCACCCGCGACGCCCTCGCCGACGCCGAGGTCTGGGCACGCCGCAAGGCCGACAAGGTCATCGCCGCAGCATCCTGATCCCCGGATCGCCGGGGTGAGCGTTCAGGCCTCGGGATACACCGGGCGCAGGGGGTCGGATGCCGGGGTGACGTCGTCCGGATACGGCACCGGCCAGTGCGGCTCGGGCACGGGCCATCCGGCCTCGCGCAGCGCCCGGCGGGCGAGCTCGCGCGCCGAGTAGGGGGTGCGGACGCCGCGGATGTCGCGGTAGTCCTGGTGCCCGGGCCCGGCCCACAGGATCGCGTCGCCGTCGCCGACGAGCGCGACGGCTTCGATGATCGCGCGCTCGGGCGGCGAGAACTCGAGGACCTCGGCGTCCGGCTGCGCGCGGCGCGCGCCCTCGACGAGGGTCGCGCGGATGGAGTCGGGGTCCTCGTGGCGCGGGTGGTGGTCGGTGATCACGAGGATGTCGCTGCCCTCGACGCCGGTGCGGCCCATGTCGTGGCGCTTCGTGGCGTCGCGGTCGCCGTCGGCGCCGAAGAGCATGACGACCTTGCCGGGCGTGACACGACGCACCGCGGCGAGCGTCTTCTCGAAAGCGTCGGGGGAGTGGCCGAAGTCGACGTAGACCGCGGGGCCGGTCTCGCCCGACACGAGCTCGGTGCGGCCGGGGAGGTACGCCTCGATGCGGCCGCCGTCGAGCACCTCGACGAGGCGCTCCCACGCGTAGCCGCCCTCGAGGATCATGACGATGGCGAGGCCGGCGTTGGCCGCCATGTGCCGGCCGATCACGGGGACGAGGGTCGTCAGCGTGCGCCCGTCGCGGGCGGTGAGGCGGAACTCGGTGCCGACCTGGCGCTCGTCGAGGATCTCGACGACCCAGTCGGCGGCGGCCGAGGCATCCGGATCCGACGCGAGGGCGGGCGTGCCCACCGTGATCGTCGGCACTTCGCTGCGCGCGACGACCTCGGCGCCGTTCTGGGAGTCGATGCACACCACGGCCCGGCGCGAGCGGTCGGGCAGGAACAGCGGCAGCTTCGCCTCGAAGTACTCCCGCATGTCGGCGTAGTCGTCGAGGTGGTCGTGCGTGAGGTTCGTGAAGCCGGCGACGTCGAACACGATGCCGTCGACGCGGCGGCGGCTGAGCGCCTGCGCACTCACCTCGACGGCGACGGCCTCGACGCCGCGCTCGCGCATGAGGGCGAGGAGCGCGTGCATCTCGTACGCCTCGGGGGTCGTGAGACGCGACACGATGACCTGCCCGGCGATGTGCCGCTCGGCGGTCGATGACAGCCCCGTGGTCGCGCCGAGCTGGCCGAGGATGCCCTCGAGCAGGTGCGACACGCTCGTCTTGCCGTTCGTGCCGGTGGTGCCGAAGAGGATCGGCAGGTCGTCGTCGCGCCCCGTGCCGTACACCCACGCCGACAGGTCGCCGAGCACTCCGCGCGGGTCGTCGACGACGACCACGGGCAGCCCGCTCGCGGCCGCGGCGTCGGCTCCGGCAGCATCCGTCACCACCCCGACAGCGCCCTTCTCGGCGGCCGTCGCGGCGAACTCTGCGCCGTGGCGGTTGACGCCCTGCACGGCGACGAAGACGTCGCCGGGGCGGAGGTCGGCGGTCGCGAGAGTGAGGCCCGTCAGCGTGGCGTCGGCGACGTCTCCGCGGACGTCGACGGCGAAGCGTGCCGCGAGGTCTGCGAGCGAGTGTGTCGGCGGCGCGTCGGGACGGAGTACCGGGGGCAGGTTCGAAGGCGCGTCGGTCGGCATGGCGCCTCCATCTTCGCACGGGGGCCGGTCGTCGAGCGGCGGAGTCCGCCGCCCGACGACCGGCGAGGCCGCGGCCTCAGGCCTTGCGGCGGCCGCGCACCAGCACGACCACGAGCGCCGCGATCCCGGCGGCAAGCCCGCCGGCCGCGAGCCAGCGGGCGACGGGGTCGGCAGAGGAGGTGGATGCTGCGTCCCCGGCCCCTGCGCCTGCTGCGGCGTCGCCCGACGCGTGGGCGTCGCCGTCGCCGTGTCCGGCGTCGCCGGCGTCGTCCGCCACGGCGCCGACCGCGACCAGCGGCGCGGGCGCGTCGAGGTCGTGCGGGTCCTCGCCGTCCTCGGCGATCTGCGTCCAGGCAGTCTCGCCCACCGCGCAGGTCTGCGTCACCGGGAACGCCAGTGTCGTGTCGGCGGCGCCCTCGGTGAAGAGCACGTCCATCGCGACCGCGGCCTTGAGACCGTCCTCGACGGGGGTGTCCGCGGTGTACACGACGCGGGTCGGCACGCCGTTCGCGCCGAGTTCGCGCGTGATGGTCCAGCCGCCCTGCACGACCGGCGTCGCGTTGCCGACGCCCTCGGGGATGTCGATGGCGAGCGCGGTGGTGGGGGAGCCGTCGCAGCCGTGCGAGAACGAGAACGTGAGGGTCTCGCTGCCGCCCGCGGCGGCGCTCTCGGGGGTGACATGCACGTGGGCGGACGCCGCGAGCGGCGCGCCGAGCGCCAGCGCGAGGCCGGCGGTGGCGCCGATCACGATGCGGCGGGTGCGGGTCGAGCGGGAAGGAGAAGTGGTCATGGCTGTGCTTTCGTCTGTCGTCTGAGCGGTCGGCGGGGAACGCCGATCGAGGCGCGCCGGCGGCAGCCGGACGCGCGAGAGGAGTCCGGCGGGCGCATCGGGCGCGGGCCGGCCACGGGCGCGGCGCGCGCAGCGCCGCTCAGACGAAGGCGGGAGGACCGCGCCGGGACAGATCCGAGAGGACGGTGCGCGCTGCGACGAGCACGGGGCCGGCAGCCGCCGGCGCGATTCGCCGCAGCGACGGCCGGGGAGCGACGCCGCGCAGGCGCGAGAAGAGCGAGCGGATGCCGCGGCCCAGGGAGCGCAGCATCCGCTCCCCGCCGTACAGCGCGGCGATCGTCGCGACCGCAGCGAGCACGTGTGCTGCGAACATCGGGGCGTCGGGGAGGACGACGGCGCTGAGGCCCTCGCCGAGGTGCGTCACGTGGTGGCCGTGGAGGGCGGCGGGATCGGCGCCGGCGGTGACGGCGAAGGCAACGTGGAACAGGCTCTGGCTCGCCAGCACCGTCGCTCCGATGCGCCAGGCCGAGACGCGCCGGCCGACGAGGGCGACCGCGAACGGGGCGGCCAGGATGCCCACCGCCGCAACGAGCGCGGGAGCGGGAGCGCCGCCCCCGCCGAGGGTGTGCGCCGTGGCGGCGACGACGGTCGCCACCCACGCGGCAGCGGTGCCGCGCAGCGCGCGCACGTGGCGTGGGGTCACGGCTCCTCCTCGTGTCGAGCCTACGGGAGGACGCCGACGCCGCCCGCCCGCGCACTGCGGTCTGCCATCACACCCAACTCAAAGGCTGGCGCGGGTACCGTGTGCGTTGTGGAGATCCTCGCGTTCGTCATCGGTGTCGCCCTCATGGTCGTGGGCCTCGCCGTGTCGATCGCGCTGCACGAGCTCGGCCACCTGTGGCCGGCCAAGAAGTTCGGCGTGCGCGTCGGCCAGTACATGATCGGGTTCGGCCCGACGCTGTGGTCGAAGCGCCGGCGCGGCACCGAGTACGGGTTCAAGGCCATCCCGCTGGGCGGCTACATCTCGATGGCCGGCATGTACCCGCCCTCACCGCAGGCGGCGCGCCGCGACGGCCGTGCCGCGGGCGGCTTCTTCGCCACCATGGTGCAGGACGCGCGCGACGCCAATGACGAGACGCTCGAGGGCGAGGACGACACGCACGTCTTCTACCGCCTGCCGATCTGGAAGCGCATCGTCGTCATGCTCGGCGGCCCGCTGATGAACTTCTTCTTCGCGATCGTGCTGTTCTCGATCCTGCTCACCGGCATCGGCGTGCAGACCGCGACGACCGAGGTCGCCCGCCTGTCGGAGTGCGTGCCGACGACCAGCGCCACGGAGTGCACCGACGCGTCGGCCGCCGCGCCCGCCGAGGCGGCCGGCATCCAGCCCGGCGACGTGATCGTGTCGATCGACGGCGAACCGGTGGCTGACTTCGCCGAGGCGTACGACATCATCCGCTCCTCTCCCGGCCAGCAGCTCACGTTCGTCATCGAACGAGACGGCGCCGAGCAGACGGTGCAGATCACGCCCGCGACGATCGAGGCCGAGGTGACCGCCGCCGACGGCACGACGACCACGCAGCAGGTCGGCTTCGTCGGCATCGGCCCGAGCGTCGAGTACGTGCAGCAGCAGATCTGGGCGGGACCCCAGATGGCGGTGCAGAACGTCGAAGCGGTCGCCGGCATCATCTGGCAGCTCCCCGCCAAGGTGTGGCAGACCGGGGTCGACCTCGTCACCGGGCAGCCGCGCGACCCCGACAGCCCGCTCAGCATCGTCGGCGCGGGCCGTCTGTCGGGCGAGGTCGCGGCCGCGGACTCGCCGGTCCTCAACCGCGTCGCGGGCTTCCTGTCGCTGCTCGCGTCGCTGAACATCGCCCTGTTCGTGTTCAACCTCATCCCGCTGCTGCCGCTGGACGGTGGCCACATCGCGGTGGCACTCTGGGAGGGCATCAAGCGCATGTGGGCGAAGCTCTTCCGCCGCCCGCCCCCGAAGCCGGTCGACGCGACCAAGCTCGTGCCGCTCACGTTCGCGGTGTTCGTGGCGCTGCTCGTCATGGGCGGCATCCTCATCCTCGCGGACCTCTTCAACCCGGTCACGCTCTTCTGACGTCCTGACGCCCGGCTCGAAGATTCTTCGCCGGTCGTGTCGAAATCGGTCTTGTCCGTTCGCTGTAGGGGTGCAACGGTTCCACTGACGAAAGGACACGACCGTGAAGTACGTGATCATGTTCACCTCGACCCCCGAGCTCGACGCCGCGGTGCCCGAGGAGCGCCGGCAGGAGGTCTACGGCCGCATCTACGAATGGTTCGGCACGAACGCCGACAAGATCGACGACTCGGGCGCGGAGCTGCACCCGGTGAGCACCGCGACCACGGTGCGCTCGGGTGACAACGGCCCGGTCGTCGCGGACGGCCCCTTCTCCGAGGCGAAGGAGGTCGTCGGCGGCTTCAGCGTCATCGACGTGCCCGACCTCGACGCGGCGATCGAGCTCGTCAAGACCTGGCCCTCCTTCGAGTTCCCGGGCGTCGCCGTCGAGATCCGTCCGATGGTCGTCGACTACACCCAGTTCGAATGAGCGACACGGATGCTGCGGCCCCGCGCGACCCGGAACCTCCGGGCGGCGCCGGGGCCGCAGCATCCGATCGCCTTCTCGTGAGCGTGGTCCGCGAGGAGTCCGCGCGCATCACCGCAGCGCTGACCGTCTCGTTCGGCAGCTTCGACGTCGCGGAGGAGGCGGTCGCCGAGGCCGTCGAGGAAGCCCTGCGCGAGTGGCGGGGACGAGGGATACCGCCGAAGCCCGGCGCGTGGCTCATGCAGGCGGCGCGGCACAACGCCCTCGACCGCGTGCGGCGCGAGCGCGTGATGAGAGACAAGGTCGCGCTGCTCGAGCCGGCGCCGACGGCCGCGGGCGGGCCGGACGAGCGGCTTGCGCTGCTCTTCGGATGCTGCCACCCCGCGCTCGCGCCGGACGCCCAGCTCGCGCTGACCCTGCGCGCGGTGTGCGGCCTCACGACGGCGCAGATCGCCCGGGCGACGTTCTCGACCGAGCCCGCGACCGGCCAGCGGATCTCGCGTGCCAAGCGCAAGATCGCCGAGAGCGGCATCCCGCTGCGCGTTCCCGAGGGGGCGGACGCCGCCGCGCGTCTCGACCTCGTGCTCACGATCGTGTCGGTGATGTACAGCGAGGCCCACTTCGTGGCGGGGGCGGATGCTGCGGCCGACCGGGATCTCGCCGACGACGCGCTGTGGCTGGCCCAGGTGGTGGCGGAGGCGCTGCCCCGGGCCGCCGAGGCCTGGGGGCTGCTGTCGCTCGTGCGCTTCCACCGGGCGCGCGAGTCGGCGCGGTCGGTCGACGGCGAGCTCGTGCTGCTCGCCGAGCAGGACCGCACCCGGTGGGACGCGGCGCTGCTCGCCGGTGCCCGCGACGCGCTCGAGCGGGCGGCGCGCCTCAGGCGGCCGGGTCGCTGGCAGCTGCACGCGGCGATCGCGGCGTGCCACGCGGATGCCGCGGACGCGGCGTCGACCGACTGGCTGCAGGTGCTGACGCTCTACGACATGCTGCTCGCGTACGACCGGTCACCGGTGGTGCGACTCAACCGCGCCGTCGCCCTCGCGCGTGTGGACGGCGCCGCGGTCGCGCTCGCCGAGGTCGATGCGCTCGAGGATCCGCTCGCGCGGTCGCATCTGTGGCACGCGGTGCGCGCGTCGCTCCTGCGCGACCTCGGCCGCGACGACGAGGCGCTCGCCGCCGACCTCCGCGCCCTCGAGCTCACCGCCAACGAGGCCGAGCGCCGCCTGCTCGCCGCCCGCGCTGCACGCTGAGCCGCAGCATCCATCGTCCCTTCCCGGGTTCGGGGCGCATCCTGTCCGTTGGGGCGAAGAATCTCCGCCCCAACGGAGGAAACGCGCCCCAAGCCCGGGATGCCCGGGGCGACCGACCGATGGTGCGGGCGGGTCAGGCGGGGACGGGGGCGAGGGCCTGCTCGACCAGGCGCTGCAGCGTGGTCATGCCGTCGCGCGACAGGATCGACTCGAGGTGGCCCTGCACCGACGCGAACGCGGGGCCGCGCAGCGCGTAGACGTCACCGGACGCGTCGGCGGCGACCTCCGCCTCGCCCACGCGGGTCGTGCCGGCCGGCACGCGCGCGGTGAACGTGTTGTAGAACCCGATGGACGCCGGCACGCCGAACACGTCGACGGACTTCTGCAGGCCCTGGTGCGGCGCATCGAGCGGCGCGAGGTCGATGCCGAACGTGTCGGCGAGGATCTGGTGGCTGAGGCACACCGCGAGCAGCGGCCGGCCGGCGGCTCGGCGACGAGCCACGACCTCTCGCATGCGCCGGATGCGGGGGCTCGAGGTGTCGCGCGGGTCACCCGGTCCGGGGCCGGTCACGAGCAGCTCGGCCGCGTCGATCTGCGCGTCGGTGACCTCGCTCCACGGCGAGATCTCCACGTCGAGCCCGAGGTGGCGGAGCTGGTGGGCGAGCATCGTCGTGAAACGGTCCTCGGCGTCGACGACGAGCGCCGAGCGCCCCTCGAACGACCCCGGCTCGCCGGAGCCCTGCGGATTCAGCCAGAACTCGGCGAGGCGTCCGTTGCGCGAGGCCAGCAGCTCGGCGATCGCCGGGTCGTCGGCCAGGCGGCGCGGGGCCGCGGTCGGCGCATCCTCGTCGATCGCGGCCGCGGACTCGGCCTCGGTGTCGCGGGGCACGGCGCCGATCGCGCCGAGCACGCCGGCGGCCTTGCCGTGGGTCTCGCCCACCTCGCCGTACGGGTCGGAGTGGCGCACGAGGGTGGCGCCGACCGGCACGCGCAGCCGGCCGTCCTGCAGATAGGCGGTGCGGATGAGGATCGGCGCGTCGAGGTCGTGCGTCGCCTCGCCCGCCGCGAGCGTGTCGCGGGGCGTGAACAGCGCGGCGACGCCCGAGTAGTAGCCGCGCGGCGTCGTCTCGTGGCGCGTGATCACGGTGCAGGCGTTCTGCATCGGCGAGCCGGTCACGGTCGGCGCGAACATGGTCTCGCGCAGGATGTCACGCGGGTCGAGCTTGCTGCGCCCGCGCAGGACGTACTCGGTGTGGGTCAGGCGCGACATCTCCTTGAGATGCGGTCCCGTGATGCGGCCGCCGTCCGAGCAGACGGCGCTCATCATCTTGAGCTCCTCGTCGACGACCATGAAGAGCTCCTCGGTCTCCTTCGTCGAGCGGAGGAACTCGCTGAGCGTCTCGGGAGTCGCCCCTCCCGCCGGGTGGCGGAACGTGCCCGAGATCGGGTTCATCGTCACGACGCCGTCGCGCGCGCTCACGTGCGCCTCCGGGCTCGCGCCGACGGCGACGTGCCCGGGCGTGACGACGGCGAACGTCCAGTACGCGCCCCGCTCGTGCTCGAGCAGAGCCCGGAACCACGTGAGGGCGGCGGTGGCGGCATCCGTCCCCACTCCTGCCGTGAAGTCGCGACGGATGACGAAGTTCGCACCCTCGCCGCGGCCGATCTCATCGGCGATCACACGCCGCACGATCTCGGCGTAGTCCTCGTCGGCGATGTCGAAGCCCGGATCCTCGAGCGCGACCGGTGCGGTCGGCAGCTGCGCGAGTGCCTCGTCGCGGGGGAGCGACGCGCGATCGCGCACGATGAGGCAGCGCAGCGGCGCGCCGTCGTCGTGGCACTCGAACCCGCGCTCGCGCACCTGGCGGAACGGCACCAGGGCCAGCACCTCGTGCGGGGCGCCCGAGTCGTCGGTGAGCGGGATGTCGGCGAGCAGCTCGACGTCGACGACGTCGCCGGTCAGCACCTCGACGGTGCGGTCGTCGCGCGCGATGAGGGCGAACGGCGCACCGCTCGCGGCGAGGTCGGGAAGGGACGGGGAAGCGGGCCCGGACATGTGCGTCGTCTTTCGTCGTGGGGCGGAGTCCCGTACGAAAAAGAAGACCGCCCCGTGGGCGGTCTGTGGTCACGCGAAACCCACCGCCTATGCGGTGAGCCACCAGGAGAGGTGCGCGGACATGGGCCGAACCTACCACACGCCCGATCGCGCCAGCGGCCCTCGGGGCCCGCGTTACGCACCATACTGAGGCGAGCCCGTTTCCTTGCATCCCCCGCCGCGGAGGTAGGCCATGTCCCAGCTGACCGTCACCGAGCGCTCGCCCGAGCCCGGGCGGGCGCCGCGCCCGCGACGCCGCGGCCCGTCGATCGCCGACCGCATCCGCAACCTGGGGGAGCAGCGCACCGGCGCCATGCTGCTCGTGCTCGCGACGCTCATCGCGATCGTGTGGGCGAACGTCTCGGTCGCGGGGTATCACCACTTCTGGGAGACCGAGCTGACCATCGGGTTCGGCGACATCCACCTCGAGTTCACCCTGCATGCGCTCGTGAACGACGCGCTCATGGCGATCTTCTTCTTCACGGTCGGGCTCGAGGTGCGACGCGAGTTCGCGATCGGCGAGCTCACGAGCTGGTCGCGCGCGATGATCCCCGTGATGGCCGCCGTCGCGGGGCTCGTGGTGCCCGCCGGGCTGTTCCTCGCGATCGCCGCGGGCTCGGGACATGAGCACGCCTGGGGTGTCGTGATCTCGACCGACACCGCGTTCCTCGTCGGCGCGCTCGCCCTCATCGGGCCGCGCGCGTCGGGGCGACTGCGGGTGTTCCTGCTCGCGCTCGCGGTCGTGGACGACATCGGGGCGCTCGGCATCATCGCGCTCTTCTACACCGAGAACTTCACGCCGCTGCCGCTCGTGATCGCGGCGGTCGGCCTCACCGGCATCTACTTCACGCGGTACGTGCGGCGCGGGCGCGGCCCGATCTACGCGACGCTGTCGATCATCGTGTGGCTCGCGTTCCTCGCGTCGGGCGTGCACCCGACACTCGCCGGCGTCGCCATCGCGCTTCTGATCCCGGTGTACCGGCCGAACCGCCGCGACGTCGAGCAGGCGCTCGAGCTCGCCCGCGTCTTCCGCCAATCGCCGAACACCGAGTACGCGCGGCAGGCGGCGAACAGCCTGCGCGAGTCGATCTCGATCAACGAGCGGCTCCAGTCCGCGTACTCCCCGTATGTGGCCTACGTGATCCTCCCGCTGTTCGCGCTCGCGAACGCCGGGGTCGAGATCTCGGGGCCGATCCTCGCCGGAGCGGTGCAGTCGCCGGTCACGTGGGCCATCATCGTCGGACTCGTCGTCGGCAAGTTCGTCGGCGTGTTCGGCGCGGCCGCGATCATGAAGAAGTTCCACCTCGGCGAGTTCGGCCTCGGCCTGACCCTCGACCGCATCGCCGGCGGCGCGCTGCTGTGCGGCATCGGCTTCACGATCTCGCTCTTCATCATCGACCTCGCCATCGACGACCCCGCCGTCCAGAATGAGGCGCGTGTCGGTGTGCTCGCAGCATCCGTCCTCGCCTTCGTCCTCGCCGCGATCGCGTTCCGCGTCTCGGATGCGCGGCGACCCGACGACGACGGCGGCCACACGCTGGTGCGCCCGGTCGACGTGAAACGAGACCACATCTACGGCGACGTGAACGCGCCGCTCACGATCGTCGAGTACGGCGACTTCCAGTGCCCGTTCTGCCTCAAGGCGTCGGGATCCATCGAGGAGGTGCGCCGGGAGCTCGGTGACCGGCTGCGGTACGTGTGGCGGCACGCGCCGCTCGAGCGGCAGCATCCCAATGCGCTCGCCGCGGCCGAGGCCGCCGAGGCCGCGAACCTGCAGGGCAGGCTGCCGGAGTTCTCGCGCAGCCTGTTCGCCGACCAGGACCACCAGCTGCCGTCCGACATCATCCGCAGGGCCCGCGAGCTGGGTCTCGACGTCGAGCGCTTCGAGGAGGACCTCAGCTCGCCGAAGGTCACCGAGAGGGTGCGTGACGACATGCTGGACGCCGAGGCCATGGACATCACGTCGGTGCCGACGTTCTTCATCAACGGCGTGCGCCACGTCGGGCCGTACGACGCGCGCACGCTGGTGCGCGCGCTCACCGGCTCGGAGCCGACAGGAGCCGACACCCAGCCGGGGCCCCGCGCCGACGCGTAGGCTGTCAGACGTGCCAGCCGTCAACATCGGGATGCCCAAGGTCCCCGAAACGCTCGCCCCCCGTCGCAAGACCCGCCAGATCAAGGTGGGCAAGGTGCTGGTCGGTGGCGGCGCGCCCGTCAGCGTCCAGTCGATGACCACGACGCCGACCACCAACATCAACGCGACGCTGCAGCAGATCGCCGAGCTCACCGCCTCGGGCTGCGAGATCGTCCGCGTCGCGGTGCCGTCGCAGGACGACGCCGATGTGCTGCACATCATCGCGGCGAAGAGCCAGATCCCGGTGATCGCCGACATCCACTTCCAGCCGAAGTACGTCTTCCAGGCGATCGACGCCGGCTGCGGCGCTGTGCGCGTGAACCCCGGCAACATCCGCAAGTTCGACGACCAGGTCGGCGCGATCGCCGCCGCCGCGAAGGCTGCGGGCGTGTCGCTCCGCATCGGCGTGAACGCCGGCTCGCTCGACAAGCGCCTGCTCGAGAAGTACGGCAAGGCCACGCCCGAGGCGCTCGTCGAGAGCGCCGTGTGGGAGGCGTCCCTCTTCGAGGAGCACGACTTCCACGACTTCAAGATCTCGGTCAAGCACAACGACCCGATCGTCATGGTGAAGGCCTACCGTCAGCTCGCCGAGCGCGGCGACTGGCCCCTGCACCTCGGCGTGACCGAGGCCGGCCCCGCGTTCCAGGGAACGATCAAGTCGGCGACGGCGTTCGGCATCCTCCTCGCCGAGGGCATCGGCGACACGATCCGTGTGTCGCTGTCGGCCCCGCCGGCCGAAGAGGTCAAGGTCGGCCACCAGATCCTGCAGTCGCTCAACCTCCGCGAGCGCAAGCTCGAGATCGTGTCGTGCCCGTCGTGCGGCCGCGCGCAGGTCGACGTCTACACGCTGGCCGACAACGTGACCGAGGGTCTCAAGGACATGACGGTGCCGCTGCGCGTCGCGGTCATGGGCTGCGTCGTGAACGGCCCCGGCGAGGCCCGCGAGGCCGACCTCGGCGTCGCGTCGGGCAACGGCAAGGGCCAGATCTTCGTGAAGGGGCAGGTCATCAAGACGGTGCCCGAGGCCGACATCGTCGCGACCCTCATCGAAGAGGCGAACCGCATCGCCGACGAGATGGGCCCCGAAGCTCCCGTCGGCACCGCGCAGGTCGTCACGTCCTGACGGTCGCGGCGGTCTGACCGCCGAGACAGGGGATCCCCGCCGAGACCGGGGGTGACGTCCACGGTCTCGGCGCCGTACCCCGGCCTCGGCGCTTCCGAGGAGCCCTGAGCCCGGAGCCCGGAGCCCGGAGCCCGGAGCCCGGAGCCCTGAGCCCTGAGCCCTGAGCCCGAGCCGACCGCTCGGGCATGGGCGTCAGGCGCATGGCAGGATCCGAGGGTGCACCATCCCTCGACGCCTCGTCCCGACACGGGCTTCGGCCGCCTGACGGCCATGCAGCGCGCACTCGTCAGCGAGTGGATCCCCGGCGCTGAGGTCGTGGCCGACCTCAGCTGGAATCAGGTCGAGACCGTCGTCCTGCAGGTGCAGCACGGCGATCGCATGCTGATCGTGAAGGCGGCGGGTGACGCCGACCACCACCTCGGCCGCGAGCTCGACGCCCACGAGGGCGGATACGTCTCGCCGTGGGCGCGCACGGGTCACGCGGCCGGACTCCGTTTCGCCGACCGGGGAGCGCGCGTCCTGGTGCTGGACCGGCTGCCCGGCGACCTCGCATATCGCACCGCCGCCGGCGTCGAGCCCGAAGTCCATCGCCGCGCGGGCGCACTGCTGCGCGAGTTCCACGCGCAGGCGACGCGGCCTTCGGAGGGGACGGATGCTGCCGCCACCCGCCGCGCGATGGCCTGGCTCGACACGTCCCACGCGATCGCGCCCGACGTCGAGCACCGGCTTCGCGCCGCGCTCACCGCACTGCCGCCGGTGGAGGAGGACCTCGTGCCGACCCACGGCGACTGGCAGCCGCGCAACTGGCTCGTGGACGCCGGCGACGTGCGCGTCATCGACTTCGGTCGCTTCGCGTTCCGCCCCGCCGCGACGGACTTCGTGCGGCTCGCCGCGCAGGAGTGGCGTGAGAGCCCCACGTGCGAGACGGCGTTCTTCGAAGGCTACGGCCGCGACCCGCGGCATCCATCGCACTGGATCCTGATGCGCATGCGCGAGGCCATCGGCACCGCCTGCTGGGCGCACCAGGTCGGCGACGTCGAGTTCGAGGCGCAGGGCCACCGCATGATCGCCGACGTGCTCGCGGAGTTCGACGCGCGCTGAGCCCCGAACGGCTCCGTTACTGTGAGCGCATGGTGCACATGCGCAGAGTCGGCGATGTCGAGGTGTACGAGCGGCTGCGCTTCGTGCCGCTGACCGTCGGTGCGGCGGTCGCGGCCGTCGGGCTCGCGCTGCTGCCGGTGTTCGACCCGAGGTACACCGGGTTCTCCGCGGGCATCGGCCTGGTGCTGTGGCTCCTGTGGGCGGGCGGGGTGTGGCCGCGCGTTACGGTCGAGACGGACGCGGTGCAGGTGCGCAACACCTTCACGACCACGAGGTTCGCGTTCGCCGCGCTCGACGGCGTGTCGTCGGGCCTCGCGCTCGACTTCCGCCTGCGCGGCGGGCGCCGCGTGCGGGCGTGGGCGGTGCCGGGGCAGCAGAACCTCGGCCTGGAGGCGATGCGATCCGCGGACGCCCACGCGGGCGGGTTCCTGCCCGTCCGTCGGGTCTCCGAGCTCACGGTGGGAACCGCGACGACGCCCGCGGGTCAGGTGGCTGCGACGATCGCCCGCAGGCTCGCGCAGGCCGAAGTGGCGGGCCGGGTCGCCGTCGATGATCCGCCCGCGCAGGTGGTGCGCCGCGTCAACGTGATCATCGTCGTGGTGACCGCCGTGCTCGTCGCCCTCGCCGTCGTCGCCATCGCCGGCAGCCCGTCGTGAGTGTGGGCCCGACCGCGGTGCGACGCATGACCGACGCATGACCGACGCACCGCAGCCCCGCCCGGCCCCCGAACCCGAGCCCCAGCCCGGGCCCGCGCCCGAGACCGCACCGCTGTCGCGGCCCATCGTCGCGGGGATCGTGACGGCGCTCGTCGGCGTGACGAGCTCGTTCGCCGTCGTCCTCACCGGTCTCGACGCCGTCGGCGCCACGCGCGCGCAGGCCGCCAGTGGCCTCCTCGTGCTCTGCCTCACGATGGGTGCGTCGGCGATCTTCCTGGCATGGCGCTACCGCATGCCGATCACGGTCGCGTGGTCGACGCCGGGCGCCGCTGTGCTCGCCGCGACCGGCGCCGTCGAGGGCGGTTGGCCGGCGGCGGTCGGCGCGTTCCTCGTGACTGCGGGCCTCATCCTCCTCACGGCGCTCTGGCCGCAGCTCGGCCGTCTCATCGCCCGGATACCGCCCTCCATCGCGCAGGCGATGCTCGCCGGCGTGCTGCTTCCGCTGTGCCTCGCGCCGATCACCGGGCTGGTGCTGAACCCGTGGGGCGTGGTCCCGGTGCTCGTCACGTGGCTCGTCTTCGTGCGGCTCGCGCCGCGGTGGGCGGTGCCGCTCGCGTTCGTCGCCGCAGCGGTCGTGATCGGAGTGGATGCTGCGGCCACGGGCGCGACGATCGACCCCGCGCTCCTCGTTCCGCGACTGGAGTTCACGGCGCCGACGCTCACTTTCGGTGCGGTCGTCGGACTCGCGCTGCCCCTGTTCCTCGTGACCATGGCGTCGCAGAACGTGCCGGGCATCGCGATCATGCGCAGCTTCGGCTACCAGGTCCCGTGGCGGCCGGCGATGCTCGTGACCGGCGTCGGCACGGCGCTCGGCGCGACCGCAAGCGGGCACGCGATCAACCTCGCCGCGATCAGCGCGGCGCTCGCCGCGGCGCCCGATGCCGATCCCGACCCGAAGCGCCGCTGGGTCGCCGGGGTATCGACGGGCGCCAGCGGCATCGTCCTCGGCGGGCTGTCGGCCGCCCTCGTCGCGCTGGTCGTGGTGGCCCCCGAGGGCGTCATCCCGGCGGTCGCCGGCATCGCGCTGTTCGGCGCGTTCGGCGCAGCGGTGCAGCAGGCGATCGACGACCCGGGGGAGCGGCTCCCCGCCGTGGTGACGTTCCTCGTCGCGGCGTCCGGCGTCGCGATCGCGGGCGTCAGCGCCGCCTTCTGGGCGCTGGTGGCCGGACTCCTGGTGCGCGAGGTGCTCCACTTCGGCCGCCGCGCGCGCTGACCACGCCGCATCTGCGACGAGCGGAGGAGATGTGGGGAGCGGAGGGTCGAATAAGCCGAGACCGCCCTCCGCTCCTCGCATCCCCTCCGCCCAGCACGCGGCGTCAGCCCCGGCGCGCGGCGCGACGGCGGTGAAGCGCCGCGTGCACGCCGAGCAGGCGCGGCACGACGACGTAGACCGCGAGCGGCACCACGACGGCGGTCAGCACCAGCGCGCGGAGCACCGGATGCCACGACTCCGACACGGGTGCGAGCAGCAGCATCCCCACTGACACGAGCGGGAAGATCGCGAGCCACGTGATCATGGCGCGGACATGGACGGACGGCGCGTGGACCGGCACGCTGACGCGGATGGGTTCGGTGCTCGAAGAAACAGACATGTGCGGCATCCTTCCGAAAAGCCAACTGAATGGTTGCAACTGGCTGGTTGTAAGTGAACCACCGCGCAGACTATTCCGCAACCAGATAGTTGGTTCGTTCGCTACGATCGGCACATGGCGTGGGACACCGAGCGAACCAAGCGCCTGCTGCTCGACGCGGCGATCGTGGAGTTCAGCGAGCATGGCCTCGCCGGCGCGCGCGTGGACCGCATCGCCGCAGCCGCCGGCGTCAACAAAGAGCGCATCTACCAGTACTTCGGGAAGAAGGACGAGTTCTTCGCGACCGTGCTGGCCGAGGCGCTGCAGTCCGCTCTGCAGTCCGTCCAGGTCGAGGGCACCGGGCCCGAAGCGGTCGGCGACTACGCCGCGCGGCTGTTCGACCACCACATGGCGAACGGCCACATCCCGCGCCTGGTCTACTGGGAAGGGCTCGAGCGCGGCATCGCGGCGGCCGACAGCCCGGTGCGGGCCGAGTTCCACGCCGAGAAGGTGACGCGCATCCAGCGCATGCTGCCGGGAACCGGACGGGTCGAGGCGGGGGAGCTGCTGCTCACCCTCGTGAGCCTCGTCAACGCGTGGCCGGTGCTGCCGCAGCTCGACGCGCTCATCGTCCCCGATGCCGGCGAGGGCGCCGCGCGGATGGCGGCCCGTCGCTCGGCGATCGTCGCCGCCGTGACCGCCGCCGCGACCGCGGTCGCGGCGACCGCGTCTCCCCGAGGAGCCGCAGACCGCTGACGCGTCCGCCGTGTCAGTGCAGCGTCCCTCCGGGCGCGGCGGTGTCGGCCGTGACGTCGAGGCTCGTCCGCACCGCGATCTCGAGCGCCCGGGCGATGTCGGCGAGCGGCAGGGTCGCAGCATCCACCGATGGCGCATGCTCGGCAGACCAGGGAACGTGCACGAATCCGGCACGGGTTGCGGATGCTGCGGCCTCGAGCGCCGTGAAGAACACGTGGTTGCAGACGAACGTGCCCGCCGAATACGACACCTCGGCGGGAACGCCGGCGGCGCTGATGCGTCGCGCGATCTCCTTGACGGGGAGCGTCGCGAAGTGGGCGGGTGCGGCACCGGGGGCGCTCGGCGCGTCGACCGGCTGATCGCCGTCGTTGTCGGGGATGCGCGCGTCGATGAGGTTGACCGCCACGCGCTCGACGCCGATCGCAGCTCGTCCGCCCGCGAGGCCCGCGGCGATCACGACGTCGGGCTCGTGCTCCGCCATCAGTGTGCGCAGTCGCTCGGCCGCCCCCGCGAATGTGACGGGCAGCACGGCCGTCACGAGCACCTCGGGGCCGCTCCAGCGCTCGGCCACGAGGTTCACGGCGGCTCCTGAGGGGTTGGCGGCGTCGCCGCCGAACGGCTCGAACCCGGTGAGCAGCACTGTCGTCATACGACCACGCTAGGCGGTCGGTTCGAGCACGACGGTGCCCGAGGCGATGTCGACGGACGTGAGACGCAGCCGCACGGTCGTGCCTGCGACGGCGTCGAGTCCCGCGACCTTCGCGGTGACCGGCGGCTCGGTCAGCTGCACGCGGGCGCCGTCGCCGCGAAGGCCCAGCACCACGGCGTCGAAGACGTGGCCCTCGTGACCCGAGAGCAGCGCCGCCTCGATGCGATCGACGGTCGCCGCGCCCAGCCGGCTCGCCACGCCGTCGCTGCGCGCCATGATCTTCGGCAGCGACGGCAGGCTCTCGCGCGCCCACCCGGGCACCTCCCGCCCGTTTGCGAGTGCTTCGCAGATCACGAGCGACCAGCGGTCGACGAGGCGCCGAAGCGGTGCCGTGGCATGCGCGTACGGGGCGCCGATCGCCGCCTGCAGCGGGTCGGCGGGCGGCTCCCCATCGAAGGTGACGTAGCCGGCGCCGCGGAAGAGGCCGGCCGCGGCATCCAGGATCGCCAGCGCCGCGGGCGCATCGCGGTCGAGACCGCGCAGGTAGTCGCCGTACGACAGATCAGAGGGCCACGGGATGCCGAGCGCCACCGTCTGCGCCCGGAACGCGGCGACGTCGTCTGCCTGGGCGGCGGGCATGGTGCGGAGGATGCCGACGCGGCCCTTCATCATGATGTCGGCGGACGCCATGCCGGTGAGGAGGGAGACCTGGGCGTTCCAGTCCTCGACGGCCAGCGGGGCGTCACGCTCGAGGTGGTACCCGGTCTCGTCGGCGACGATGCGGGTCTCGGGAACGTTCAGGCTCGCGCCGCCGCGCTCGGCTTCGCGGGCGAGTCGCAGCGGACCGAACCAGGCGAGCGCCGCGAGGCTCGCCGGGGCCGTGCCGGCGTCGATCGCGGACTGCGCGTCGACGTAGCTCCACTGGGCCCGCGAGCGGATGACCGCGCGCCGCAGGGTCGTCTCGACCGGCCGTGCCCCGTCGTCGAGGACGAACGTCCAGACGAACGCGCGCCGGTCCCGATCCGGCAGAAGCGACGCGGCGTCTTCACTGATGACGACGGGATGCAGCGGGATCCGCCCGTCCGCCGCGTACAGGGTCTGCCCGCGACGGCGCGCTTCGGCGTCGATCGCGCCGTCGGGCGTCACGAACGCGGGGAGGTCGGCGATCGCGTAGTGCAGTACCGCCCCGGTCGGGGTGCGTTCGAGATGGAGTGCCTGGTCGAGATCCATGGAGCCCTCGGGGTCGATCGTGAGGAACTCGAGATCGCGGAGGTCCTCGAGCCCGGCGGCCACCGGATCGAGGGCGACGGTGCGCGCCGCGCGGTGCGCCTCGGCCTCCACCTCCTCGGCGAACTCCGCCGGCAGCTCCAGCTCCTCGCGGAGCTGCGCGAGGGACTCGACGAGCTCATCGTGGACGCGTGCGGGGGCGATTCGAGGTCGGCGTGCGGGCACCCGCTCAGTGTAGGCACCGGCCCATGACGGGGTCGTGAACGAATCCGGCGCGGGGGCGCAGCATCCGTTCGCCCTAAACTTGTCCCTCGTGGTCACCCGTCTGTCGAACTTCTTCCTCCGCACACTCCGCGAAGACCCCGCCGACGCTGCTGTCGCGAGCCACAAGCTGCTCGTGCGCGCCGGCTACATCCGCCCGCAGGCCGCGGGCATCTTCGCATGGCTGCCGCTGGGTCTGCGCGTAAAGGCCCGGATCGAGACGGTCGTCCGGGAGGAGATGGCAGCCGCGGGCGCCCAGGAGGTGCACTTCCCGGCACTCATGCCGCGTGAGGCGTACGAGGCCACCGGCAGGTGGGAGGAGTACGGCGACCTGCTGTTCCGTCTGCAGGACCGCAAGGGCGGCGACTACCTGCTCGCGCCCACCCACGAAGAGGCCTTCACGCTGCTCGTAAAGGACCTGTACTCGTCGTACAAGGATCTGCCGCTCACGATCTACCAGATCCAGGACAAGTACCGCGACGAGGCGCGTCCCCGTGCGGGCCTCCTGCGCGGCCGCGAGTTCACGATGAAGGACGCGTACTCGTTCGACTCGTCCGACGCGGGCCTCGACGCGAGCTATATGCTGCAGCGCGACGCGTACGAGCGCATCTTCCAGCGCCTCGGTCTCGAGTACGTCATCGTGCAGGCGGATGCCGGAGCCATGGGCGGTTCGCGCTCCGAGGAGTTCCTGCACCCCACCGCCGTCGGCGAGGACACGTTCGTGCGCTCCGCGGGCGGGTACGCCGCGAACGTCGAGGCCTACACGACCATCGCCCCCGAGCCGATCGCGCTCGACGGGCTCGGTGCTCCCGTCATCTTCGACTCGCCGAACACCCCCACGATCCAGACGCTCGTCGACCACTCGAACGCGCACCTCGACGCTCCCGCGGCGGGCATCGCGGGCCCGGCCACCGACGGCCTCACGGAATGGACCGCGGCGCACACGCTGAAGAACGTCGTGCTCGCCCTCACCCACCTCGACGGCACGCGCGAGCTCGTGATCGTCGGCGTGCCCGGCGACCGCGACGTCGACGACAAGCGCGTCGAGGTGGCGTTCGCCCCTGCTGAGGTCGAGCCCGCGACGCCCGAGGACTTCGAGAAGCACCCGCTGCTCGTGAAGGGCTACATCGGCCCGTGGTCCGAGACCGGCCCGGTGCTCGGCGAGGAGTCGGCGACCGGCATCCGGTACCTGCTCGACCCCCGCGTCGTCGACGGCACCGCGTGGGTCACCGGCGCCAACATCGACCAGAAGCACGTGCACACGCTGGTCGCGGGCCGCGACTTCACCGGCGACGGAATCGTGGAGGTGGCCAGCGTCCGCGCGGGCGACCCGGCACCCGACGGCTCGGGCCCGGTCGAGCTCGCGCGCGGCATGGAGATCGGGCACGTGTTCCAGCTCGGCCGCAAGTACGCCGAGGCGCTGGGTCTCAAGGTGCTGGACGAGAACGGCAAGCTCGTCACCGTCACGATGGGCTCGTACGGCATCGGCGTCACCCGCATCCTCGCGATCATCGCCGAGCTGAACAACGACGACAAGGGCCTGATCTGGCCCGACTCGGTCGCGCCGTTCGACGTGCACGTGGTCGCTGCCGGCCGCGAGCCGGTGATGTTCGACGTGGCCGCGCAGCTGTCGGCCGACCTCGAGGCCGCCGGCTTCGACGTGCTCTACGACGACCGCCCCAAGGTCTCGCCCGGCGTGAAGTTCGGCGACGCGGAACTCGTCGGCGTGCCGAAGATCGTCATCGTCGGCCGCGGCGCCGCCGAGGGCCAGGTCGAACTGTGGGACCGCCGCACCGGCGACCGCGAGGTCGTGTCGGTCGCCGACGCCGTCGCGCGCCTCAGCGCGCGCTGAAACCGAGCACCGCCGACCCCTGTCCGAGGGCCGGCGGTGACCGCCACGAGGCGGGGCCGCAGCCGGGCTCGTTCACGCGTCGTCCACCGAACGGCCGCTCGGCGTGGCACCCTGGGCATCATGGGCCCCAGCGATACCGGAACCATCCCGCACCCCGTGACAGAGGAACTCCGCGCGACGATCGCCGCGGCGGGCATCACCGACAGCACCGACCTGGTGGCCCGCATCCTCGCGACCGGCATCGGACTGGGGATCGACGACACCGAGCGTCTCGACCTCAAGATCACGTCCGCGGCCCTCAGCGAGATGCGTGCCGCGTTCCGCCTGTTCGCGCCGTACCGGGGGATCCCCAAGGTCACGATCTTCGGGTCCGCCCGCACGCTGCCGGACGACGCGCTGTACCGGCAGGCGTCCGAGGCCGCGTCGGCGCTCGCCGAGCGCGGCTGGATGGTGGTGACCGGAGCGGGTCCGGGGATCATGCAGGCCGCCGCCGAGGGGGCGGGCCCGCACAATTCGCTGGGAGTGTCGATCCGTCTCCCGTTCGAGGAGAAGCCCAACGCGATCGTGGGCGCCAATGCGCGTAACGTGGCAATGAAGTACTTCTTCACGCGCAAGCTCATGCTCGTGAAGGAATCGAGCGGTTTCGTCTGCGTGCCGGGCGGGTTCGGCACGCTGGACGAGATGTTCGAGCTGCTCACGCTGCAGCAGACCGGCAAGGCCGATCCCACGCCCATCGTCCTGCTCGACGCGCCGGGCGGCACGTTCTGGTCGGGCCTCAGCCGCTTCGTCGACGAGCATCTGCTGCCCTCCGGTGTGATCTCGAGGGGCGACTTCGACCGCGTGCTCATCACCGATTCGGTCACGGCCGCGGTCGACGAGCTCACCGGTTTCTACCGCAACTACGACTCGTTGCGGTGGGTCGGCAAGCGCCTCGTGCTGCGCCTGAAGGCGGAGCCGACGGATGCTGAGGTCCAGGCGCTCAACGCCGCGTTCGGCGACCTCCTCACCGAGGGCGAGATCGAGCGGCGCGAACCGCTCACCGTCGAGATCGAGGACGACGACGAGCTGCAGTGGCCGCGGCTGGTCCTGCGCCTGAACCAGTTCCGCGTGGGGGAGCTGCACCGCCTGATCCGGGCGATCAACGCGCTCGAGTCCGCACCGGCCGCCTGACGGCACCGGGTCCTCGGCGGGCGGAGGACGCAGCATCCGTCCCGCGTATGAGGCCGTTCTCATGGCCTCGTAGCCGGCCGTTCACCTCGGGTTCCGGCGGGCTTCGCTGTGCGCGAGGATGCTGGCGCCACCCCACGCCAGCCCGCTGTCATGCATGCCGAGAGGACGCTCGTGAGCATCATCGAAGGATTCCGCCGTTCCCTGCCCATGGCCGACCACGCACGAGGCAAGCGCCTCGCCGTGACGTGCCAGTACAAGTGCGCCAACGCGTGCCTCGGACCCGAGTGCAACACGTCGCACAACGAGACGTTCCAGGATGTCGCCGCCGCCGCACTGTCGCGCCGCGCGCTCCTCGGGCTCGGCGCCGCGGGCGCTGTCGCCGTCGCCGTCGGCGGCCTCCGCGGGCAGGCGCCCCTGTCGGGTCCGGGGTCGTCGGGCGTCGGGGGAGCGGGTGCCGCGTTCGCACGTCCCGTGGGGGGCAGCCTCCCGTTCGACCCGATCGACCCGGTGGGCGCCACTGTCGACGAGTTCACCGTGCCGGGCGGCTACACGTGGCGCCCGATCATCCGCTGGGGCGACCCGCTGTTCTCGAACGCCCCCGCGTTCGACATCGACGCGCAGACGCCCGCTGCACAGGCCGTGCAGTTCGGCTACAACTGCGACTACCTCGACATCGTCGCGGACCCGAGCGGCAAGACCGGCGTGCTGGTGAACAACCACGAGTACGTCAACCCGAACATCATGTTCCCGCCGTCGTCCGACCCGGCCGAGCTGCAGCGACGCGGCGACATCTACAAGGCCGCGCAGGGCATGTCGGTCGTCGAGATCACGCGCAAGCGCACCGGCGCGCCGTGGTCGTACGTCGTCGGCGGCAAGCGCAACCGGCGCATCACGGTCGAGACGGTGTTCGAGCTCACCGGCCCCGCCGCGGGCAGCGACCTCGTGAAGACCGCCGCCGACCCCGAGGGCCGCTGGGTGCACGGCACGCTCGGCAACTGCGCCGGCGGCACCACGCCGTGGGGCACGATCCTCTCGGGCGAGGAGAACTTCAACGGCTACTTCGCGTGGGCGGCCGACACGGCCGGGCAGAAGCGCTACCAGGCCACGTCGTCGACCTCGACCTCGACCGGCTGGGAGAAGTACGACCCGCGCTTCGACGCGCACAACGCCGATTACGTCAACGAGCCCAACCGCTTCGGCTACATCGTCGAGATCGACCCGCAGGACCCGACCTCGACCCCGCGCAAGCACACGGCGATGGGCCGCTTCAAGCACGAGGGCGCGAACGTCATCGTCGCCGAGGACGGCCGTGTGGTCGCGTACATGGGCGACGACGAGCGCAACGACTACCTGTACAAGTTCGTCTCGAAGAACAAGATCTCGGGCTCGCGCAAGAAGAACCTGCAGCTGCTGAGCGAGGGCGACCTGTACGTCGCGAAGTTCTCGGGCAACTCGCCCGCGAGCCAGATCACCGGCACCGGCGCCCTGCCCGCCGACGGGAGGTTCGACGGCTCGGGCGTCTGGATCCCGCTCACGCGGAACGGCAAGAGCGTCGTCCCCGGGTTCACGACCGAGGAGGTGCTCGTCTACACGCGCCTGGCGGCGGATGCCGTGGGCGCGACGAAGATGGACCGCCCGGAGGACGTCGAGCCGAGCCCGAAGACCGGCAAGGTGTACCTCGCGCTCACGAACAACTCGACGCGCTCGGCGGCGACGATCGACGAGGCCAACCCGGTCACGGGGAACCGCTTCGGCCACGTCGTGGAGATGACCGAGCTCGCCGGGCAGTCGGGCACGACGTTCGGCTGGAGCATCCTGCTCCTCTGCGGCGACCCTGCCGCGTTCGCGAACTCGTACTTCGCCGGCTTCCCGAAGGAGCTCGTGTCGCCGATCTCGTGCCCCGACAACGTCGCGTTCGACTCGGCGGGCAACCTCTGGATCTCGACCGACGGCGCGCCGAGCACGATCGGCTACAACGACGGTCTGTTCCTGGTGCCGCTCGAGGGCGCAGAGCGCGGCCACGTGCAGCAGTTCCTGTCGGTGCCGCGCGAGGCGGAGACGTGCGGGCCCGTCATCCACGACAAGGACGGCCTCGTGTTCGTCGCGGTGCAGCACCCGGGGGAGAACGGCACGTTCGCCGCGCCCACGTCGTTGTTCCCCGACTACGGCTCGACGGCGGCCGGTGCAGTCGCCACGGCGCCGCGCCCCTCGGTCGTGCAGGTCTACCGCGGCTGAGCCCGTCCACCGGAGAGCGACACCGCCCCGCTTGTCTCAGGCGGGGCGGTGTCGGCGTTGCGGCATCAGGATTCCGGGTTGGGGTCGCCCAGGATCCACGGCGGGCCGAGCGGCACGACCCGGCGCCCGATCGTGCGCCAATAGAACTTCTCCACGAGCATGTAGGCGGCCAGCGCCGACGCGAGCATGAGCAGGATCGAGCCCGCGATCGCGGGTCCCTCGGTGTCGGTGAAGGCCGCGACGGACTGGAGCCCCAGACCCAGCGAGACGCTCAGCAGCGTGATGGGCAGCACCGTGTTGTGCACGGCCCCGGCGGGCGTGAAGAGCAGCGCCAGGATCGCGAAGACGAGCGAGAACAGCCCCCGCGCCTGCGCGGTGACCTCGAAGAAGCCCAGCTCCTCGCCCAGGAGGAACCCGGGCACCACGATCCAGTACCACCCGAACGCGTTGTAGACGATGAAGTGGAAGTTGTCGCCCGCGAAGTACGACAGCATCCCGGCGGTCACCTGCACCACGCCGCCGAACACCGCACCCACCCAGAAGACCGGGGCGTCGTCCTGCAGGCCGAGGTGCGCGAGCTGGGCGGTGACGGTGGCGATCACGAAGCCCAGCAGCCCGATGAGCCCCGGGTCGGCGACGCGCAGGCCGCCCCCGCGGGGGACGCGGACGGCGTCGGTGATCGCGATGTTCGTCGTGCCGTCGGTCATGCGTGCCTCCTGTGCATCGCCAGCGCCGGTCGAATCCTGCACGGCCAGTATGGCCGAGCGCGGGATCAGCGCCGCGACGCGCACGCGGAACGCGCGCGACGGGTCGCGTCAGCAGCTCACCCTGCCGTGCGACATCGTGTCGTCGGGGGTGTCGCGGGTCACCAGCGCCTTGAGCATGCCCGCCGCGGCGACGAGCTTGCCGTGCCGGGGCTCCCAGAACTCGCACTCGACGGGCGTCACCCTCAGCAGCACGATGCCGGGGGTGTCGAGCCCGTCTTCGAACCAGATGTCGAGGCTGGGGGAGTACAGCTCCTTCATCTTCGCCTCGTCGCGCACCACCTCGGCGCGGCCGGCGACCGACACGTAACGGTGCCCCTTCGCGTCGAGATACGACAGCCCGACGTCGTGATGGGGGTCGGCCTGGCTCTCGGCCACCTTGCCGGTGCCCGCGAGGGTGAAGAACCAGATGTCGCCCTGGGCGTCCATCTGACGGGTGCTCATCGGGCGGCTGACGAGGTTCCCGGCGGCATCCTGCGTGGTCAGCATGGTGAAGTCGATGTCTTCGACGAGTTCCTTGACCCGCGCGATGGCTTCCGGACCGGTGACGAGATCTTCCTCTGTGTGCGTCATGCCCCTCAGCGTCGGTCGCGTCGCAGGGGCACACCAGACCATTGACACGATGGATGCTGCGGCCTACGCCCGACTCCGCGTCCTGTCACATCCAGGCGAAGCGTGCGCGGGCGATCGTGAAGACGCCGTACGCGAGGAAGCCGAGGCCCACGACCCACGCCAGCGCGGGACCGAGCGGAAGCGCGAGCAGTGCGTCGATCGCGCCGTCGAGGCCGCCCGCCGCCTTCGCGTCCACGCGGACCGCCGCGACGACGAGCAGCACGCCGACGATCAGGAGGGCTACGCCCTTGGCGACGAAGCCGACGACACCCAAGGCCGTGAGACCCCACCCGAGGCCACCCTCGGGGATGCGCATGCGCGCGCGGAAGCTGCGGCGCACGCCCATGACGACGAACGCGACGCCGCCGATGCCGATGGCGACGCCGAGGAGCCCGAGGACGATGGGGCCGCCGGGAACCTGCAGGAGGTTCCGGCTCGCGCCCTCGGCGGTCTTCTCGCCGTCGGGCCGCGCGCCCATCGCGACCGCCGCAGAGATCGCCCCGAGTGCGAGGAACACCGCCGCCTGGCCGAACTCGGCGGCCCGGCGGCTCCACTTGCGCGCCGCACCCTTGGCGTCGCCCGAGAGATCGTGCGCCAGTACGCCCTCGCTCACATGCCAGAGCGCCAGCGCCCACAGGCCGATCGCGATGAGCCACAGCACGACGAAGCCCACCGGCGCGCCGGCGACGGCCTTCATGGCGCCGGCCTGGTCGCCCTCGCCGTCGCCGCCCGAGGCGATCACGATCACGATGACGCCGATGAGCGCGTGGATGAGCCCGTTCGCGACGTACCCGGCGCGCGCGAACGTCTCGAAGACGGAGCTCGACTCCGCCTCGCGCGCGAAGTGCTTCGCGTTCGCCTTGACACCGTCAGGGGTCGCCACGCCCTCACGGTAGCCCTCGCGACGGCGCCCGGCAGGGGCTTGACGCCGTCTTCCCGCGGTGGCAACCGGCCGTGCGGGCGCAGACGCCTTTGCGGGGCCTCATACGCAGTCGATCTATCATGGGGCGGATGATCCGCGAGGGCCGTCGACTGCCCGCGACGGGCTGGAGCGTCGTACCTCGTCTGGTGCGCGCGGCTCCGCCCGTCGTGCTCGTCGTCGTGGGCGCGCTGTCGCTCCTGGTCGGGCTGCTCATCGTCACGCGGCCGCTCACCTCCCTCGTGCTGCTCACCGTCTACGTGGGTCTCAGCGCCGTATTCTCAGGCTTCGCGCGCCTGTTCGCCGCGCCCGAGACGCCGCTGTGGTCACGCGTGATGTTCGGTGGGCTGTGGATCGTGCTGGGCCTCGCGATCCTGTTCGGTCTCGGCCGCACGCTCGAGCTGCTGCCCGAGATCATCGCCGTGCTGCTCGTGCTGGGCGGGCTCGCGTCGGTCTACGACGCCGTATCGCGCGGCAACGTCAGCCAGCGCGTGCTCGCGGCGGTGTGGGGCGGCACCCAGATCGCGTTCGGCATCCTGTCGTACGCGTGGCCGGATGTCACGGTGCTGCTCGTCGCGGTGATCTTCGGGGTGCGCACGATCGTGTTCGGGGCGACCCTCCTCGTGCGCGCGGTGCGCGCGTTCGTGGAGGGCAGACGGTCTGTGCCGGCGACGGGGCTGCCCGCCGCATCCGTCCCCGCCTCCGCGTCACCGAGACGCCGCCGCGTCCGCGCCGCATGGCTGGCGGCGGGGCGCTATGCGCTCTCGGTGCTGCTGGTGGTGCTCGCGGTCGGCGGATGGTGGGCGAACTCGTGGTTCGCGGACGGCGCGCAGGTCGTGGACGCGTTCTACGATCCGCCGGAGGTCGTGCCCTACGACCACGGGCGTCTGATCCGCAGCGACGACTTCACGGGCCAGAAGCCCGCGGGCGCCGACGTCCATCGCATCCTGTACACGACGCGGGACGCCAACGGCCAGCCGGCGGTGGCCAGCGCCCTCGTCATCGTTCCCCAGGACCCGCCGCCCGGACCGCGGCCGGTCGTCGTGTGGAACCACGGCACCACGGGGGTCGCACGCGGCTGTGCGCCGAGCCTGCGCGATGCGTCGGCGACGAAGTGGGCGATCCCGGGTCTCGACCAGGCCGTCGCGAACGGCTGGGTGGTCGTGGCCTCCGACTACTCGGGGCAGGGTGCGCCCGGCGTCTTCCCGTACCTCATCGGCCGCGGTGAGGCGCGGTCGTCGCTGGACGCGGTCATTGCGGCGCGGGAGCTCGAGGGCGTCACCCTCTCGAGCCGGACCGCCGTGTGGGGGCACTCGCAGGGCGGGCACGCGGCCCTGTGGACCTCGCAGATCGCGGAGGACTACGCACCCGGCCTCGACGTGCGCGGCACCGCGCTGCTGGCGCCCGCCGCGGAACCCGTCGCGCTCGCGGAGGAGCTGACCAGCGGCGACGCGAACGCGCTGCTGTCGATCCTCATCTCGTGGGTGCTCGTGCCGTACGCCGACACGTACGACGACGTCGACCTCACCCGCTACATCGCCCCCGGCTCGGAGGCGATCGTCCGGGAGATGACGCAGCGGTGCCCGTCGGAACCCGGCGTGATCGTGTCGGTCGCGACCGCGCTCGGCGTCTCGGAGGACCGTCCGCTGTACGTCGGCGACCTCACCGCCGGGGCGCTCGGCCGGCGCCTGGAGGACAACACCCCGAACGGGCCGTGGACCCAGCCGATCCTCATCGCGTGGGGCGACGAGGACGAGGTCATCCCGCCGCACCTGCAGGACGAGTTCGTGGACCGGCTCTGCGCCGACGGCAATCAGGTGCGGAGCCTCCAGTACCGCGGCTACGACCACCTGCGCACCCTCCTTCCGGGATCGCATTTCGTGCCGGTGCTGATCGAATGGACCGACGCCCGGTTCCGCCACTCCGACACCCACGTGGACGACTGCCCGGCGCAGGGATGAGCGGTGCGACGGCGGCCCCGTGGGGCTCGGAGCCGACTCGCAGAACCGCCGGACGCGGCATCCGGTAATGTTGGAGGGTTCCGGCGCGCGCAGGCGTGCCGGTGAGAGCTGAATACGGAGGCCACTGTGGACATCGATCTCGGACTGCTGCGGACTGTCGAGCGCGAGAAGGAGATCCCCTTCGACGAGCTTGTGCGCATCATCGAACAGGCGATCCTGACCGCCTACGCCAAGCACACCTCGCCCACCGGCGAGCTGCCGGAGGGCGCGCGCGCGGAGCTGGACCGCAAGACCGGTCACGTGGCCGTGTTCATCCCGCTGCTCGACGACGAGGGCGCGGTCGTCGGCGAAGAGGAGTCGACCCCCGAGGACTTCGGCCGCATCGCCGCGTTCGCCGCGAAGCAGGTCATCAGCCAGCGCCTCCGCGACATCGCGGACGATGCCGTGCTGGGGGAGTTCCGCGGCAAGGAGGGCGACATCGTCGCCGGCGTCGTGCAGCAGGGCCCGAACCCGCGCATGGTGCACGTCGACCTCGGCACCGTCGAGGCGATCCTGCCGCCCGAGGAGCAGGTGCCCGGCGAGGACTACGCCCACGGCGCCCGCCTGCGCGTCTACGTGACCTCGGTCGCGAAGGGCACCAAGGGCCCGCAGATCACCGTGTCGCGCACGCACCCGGGGCTCGTCCGCAAGCTCTTCGCGCTCGAGGTGCCCGAGATCCCCGCGGGCCTCGTCGAGATCGTCTCGCTCGCGCGCGAGGCCGGCCACCGCACCAAGATCGCGGTGAAGGCCAACGACCCGTCGATCAACGCCAAGGGCGCCTGCATCGGCGAACTCGGTCGCCGTGTGCGCGCGGTCACCGAGGAGCTCGGCGGCGAGAAGATCGACATCGTCGACTACGACCCCGAGCTCGCGAAGTTCGTCGCGAACGCGCTGTCGCCCGCGAAGGTGACCTCGAGCTTCATCCTGGATGCCTCGAACAAGGCCGTGCGCGCGCTCGTGCCCGACTACCAGCTGTCGCTCGCGATCGGCAAGGAAGGGCAGAACGCCCGCCTCGCCGCGAAGCTCACCGGCGCGAAGATCGACATCCAGCCGGACTCGATCCTCGAGGAGCGCTGAGGCGCCCGCGCGGCGCTGGCTCCCAGCCCCGGGGTGTAACATGGAAGCCGTACGAACGTGCGTCGGATGCCGTACGCGTACTCTCCGGTCCGCTCTCCTCAGAGTGGTCTCCATCGATTCCGTCCTCGTCGTCGACGAGCGCGCATCGATGCCCGGAAGAGGCGCGTGGGTGCACGAGACGCCGGAGTGCGTGGATGCCGCCATCCGGCGCCGCGCCTTCGTGCGGGCATTGCGTGTGTCAGGCCCGCTTGACACGCAGACCATCGAAAAGCACATCCAGCGAAAAGGCTGAACGGCTATGGAAACAAAGTGAACGGCTCGAAATGAGACCCGTCCGCGAATAACGGTCTGCCCTGTCCCGGGGTGGACCCCAGACAGGAGAAATTAGTGGCTGGCAAACCACGCGTGCACGAGATCGCTTCCGAGCTCGGCGTCGACAGCAAGGTCGCACTCGAGAAGCTGAAGGCGCTCGGCGAATACGTCAAGAGCCCCTCGTCCACCATCGAACCCCCCGTAGCGCGCAAGCTCCGCGCTGCGCTCGAAGCCGACGGCGCGGCCAAGTCCGCTGACGCGGCGCCCGCTGCGGCGAAGCCCTCTGCGGCGCCCGCCGCCCCCGCGGCGAAGCCCGGTGCACCTGCGGGTCGTCCCGGCCCGGCTGCGAAGCCCGGCCCGGCGCGTCCGGCAGCCCCCGCCGCTCCGGCGGCGAAGGCGGCACCGGCGGAGGCCGCACCGGCGGCTCCCGCCGCGAAGGCCCCTGCTGCTCCGGCACCCGCCGCCCAGGCGGCTCCCGCCGCCAAGGCTCCGGCCGCGCCCGGCGCGCCCAAGCCCGGCCCCGCCGCGGCGACGCCGCAGCCGCCGCGTCCGGGTGGCACGCCGCGCCCCGGCAACAACCCCTTCGCGTCCTCGCAGGGCATGGGCCAGCGTCCCGCCGGCCCGCGTCCGGGCAACAACCCGTTCGCGTCGTCGCAGGGCATGGGCCAGCGCCCGAGCCCCGGCAACATCCCGCGTCCCCAGGCCCCGCGCCCTGGCGCTCCTCGCCCCGGCGCCCCGCGTCCGGGTGGCGCAGGTCGCCCCGGTGGCGGCGGTCGTCCCGGCGCCCCGTTCCAGCAGCGTCCCGGCGGTCCCGGTCGTCCCGGCGGTGCCGGCGGCTTCCAGCGTCCCGGCGGCGCGCCCGGTGCGGGCGCACCCGGCGGCTTCGCCGGTCGTCCCGGTGGCGGCGGCGGTCGTGGCCGTGGCCCCGGCGGTGGTACCGCAGGTGCCTTCGGCAAGGGCGGCGGCAAGTCGAAGCAGCGCAAGTCGCGTCGGGCGAAGCGTCAAGAGTTCGAGATGCGGTCGGCGCCGGTCGTCGGCGGCGTCAACGTCTCGAAGGGCAACGGCGAGATCATCCGCCTGCGCCGCGGCGCATCGATCGCCGACTTCGCCGACAAGCTCGAGGCCCTGCGCGGCTACACCGTGCAGCCCGGCACGCTCGTGACGATCCTCTTCAACCTCGGCGAGATGGCCACGGCCACCGAGTCGCTGGACGAGGCCACGTTCGAGGTGCTCGGCGCCGAGCTCGGCTACAAGATCCAGATGGTCTCGCCCGAGGACGAGGACAAGGAGCTCCTCGAGGGCTTCGGTCTCGATCTCGAGGCCGAGCTGGAGGCGGAGAACGAGGAAGACCTCGAGATCCGGCCTCCGGTCGTGACCGTCATGGGTCACGTCGACCACGGTAAGACGCGACTGCTCGACGCCATCCGCCAGACCAACGTGGTCGCGGGCGAGGCCGGCGGCATCACGCAGCACATCGGTGCCTACCAGGTCTGGACCGAGCACGAGGGCATCGAGCGCGCGATCACCTTCATCGACACCCCGGGTCACGAGGCGTTCACCGCCATGCGTGCCCGTGGTGCGCAGGTGACCGACCTCGCGATCCTCGTGGTCGCGGCCGACGACGGCATCATGCCGCAGACGGTCGAGGCCCTGAACCACGCGCAGGCGGCCAACGTGCCGATCGTGGTCGCGGTGAACAAGGTCGACAAGCCCGACGCCAACCCGGCCAAGGTGCGCCAGCAGCTCACCGAGTACGGCCTGGTCGCAGAGGAGTACGGCGGCGACGTCATGTTCGTGGATGTGTCGGCCCGTCAGGGCACCGGCATCCAGGAGCTGCTCGACGCGGTGCTGCTCACGGCGGACGCCGGCCTGGACCTCACGGCCAACCCGAACAAGGACGCCCGCGGTGTCGCCATCGAGGCGAAGCTCGACAAGGGTCGCGGATCGGTGGCCACGGTGCTCATCCAGTCCGGAACGCTGCGCGTCGGCGACGCGATCGTCGCGGGCACGGCCTACGGCCGCGTCCGTGCCATGGCGGACGAGAACGGCGACCCCGTGCTCGAGGCCTACCCCTCGCGTCCGGTGCAGGTGCAGGGTCTCAACTCGGTGCCGCGAGCCGGCGACACGTTCATCGTGACCGAGGAGGACCGCACCGCCCGCCAGATCGCCGAGAAGCGTGAAGCGGCCGAGCGCAACGCGCAGCTGGCCAAGGCCCGCAAGCGCATCTCGCTCGAGGACTTCACCCGTGCTCTCGAAGAGGGCAAGGTCGAGTCGCTCAACCTCATCATCAAGGGTGACGTGTCGGGTGCCGTCGAGGCGCTCGAGGAGTCGCTGCTCAAGATCGAGGTCGACGACTCCGTCCAGCTGCGGATCATCCACCGCGGCGTGGGTGCGATCACCGAGTCCGACATCAACCTCGCGACGATCGACAACGCGATCGTCATCGGCTTCAACGTCCGTCCCGACACGAAGGCGCGCGAGCGCGCCGCCCGCGAGGGTGTGGATGTCCGGTTCTACTCGGTCATCTACAACGCGATCGACGACGTCGAGCAGTCGCTCAAGGGCCTGCTCAAGCCGGAGTACGAAGAGGTCCAGTCGGGTGTCGCCGAGATCCGCGAGGTGTTCCGCTCCTCGAAGTTCGGCAACATCGCGGGTGTCATCGTCCGCTCGGGCACGATCACGCGCAACGCCAAGGCGCGCGTCATCCGCGACGGCGTGGTCCTCGCGGACGGTCTGGCGATCGAGTCGCTGCGCCGCTTCAAGGACGACGTGACCGAGGTCCGCACGGACTTCGAGTGCGGTATCGGCCTCGGCAAGTACAACGACATCCAGGTGGGCGACGAGATCGAGACCACCGAGATGGTCGAGAAGCCCCGCGCGTAAGCCGCGCACCGTGAGGGGCGTCCTGATCCGTCAGGGCGTCCCTCACGCTTCGAAAGGAGCACGTCAATGTCTTCTGAACGTCAGGCCCGTCTGGGCGACCGCATCCGCGTGATCCTGGCCGAGCGTCTCGAGAAGGGTCTGCGCGACCCGCGGCTGGGCTTCGTCACCATCACTGACGTCCGCGTCACCGGCGACCTGCAGCATGCGTCCGTGTTCTACACGGTGCTGGGTTCGGCGGAGGAGCGCGAGGATTCCGCGAAGGCCCTCAAGGCGGCGACCGGGATGCTGCGCTCCGAGGTGGGCAAGCACCTCAACGTGCGTCTCACCCCGTCGCTCGAGTTCATCCCCGACGCGATCCCCGAGAACGCCGGTCACATCGCCGACCTGCTCCGCGAGGCGCAGGAGCGGGATGCCGCGGTCGCGGGTCTCGCCGCGTCGGCCACGTACGCCGGCGACGCCGACCCGTACCTCAAGCCGCGCGAACTCGACGAAGACGAGTAAGCGCCCTCCACGCACGCAGAACGCCGCGATCGAGTTCCTCGGTCGCGGCGTTTCGCGTCGACGGCGCCGTCAGGCCGGCAGCCGCAGCATCCCGTCGACAGCTTCGGCGAGTCCGTCTGTGATGAGCGAGTCGATGGCGCGGTCGCGCTGCAGCGCGTCAGGCCAGTCCGGTACGACCTCGGCCAGCGGGACTGCGTGGGTCGCGGCATCCCTCAGCGTCTTGAGCACCGCGCCCCGCGCCTGCCGGTCGCTGCCTTCGTACCGTGCCTGCTTGCGCCGCTCGTCGCCCGTGTCGGGCCTGCCCGCGGCGAGCCAGGCGCAGCGATCGCTGAGCGGGCAGACGTCGCACCGAGGAGTGCGGGCCGTGCACACCGTCGCCCCGAGCTCCATCGCGGCCGCGTTCACGATGGCAGCCGTCTCGCGGTCGCGGGGGAGGATCGCGTCCATGGCGTTGAGGTCGCGCCGTGCCGGGGGACCCGGCTGCGACCTGCCGTCGACGGCGCGTGCCAGGACGCGACGGGTGTTCGTGTCGACGACCGGATGCCGGTCGCCGTATGCGAAGACCGCCACGGCACGGGCGGTGTAGTCGCCGATGCCGGTGAGGGCGAGGAGTGCGTCGACATCGCGCGGGACGACGCCGTCGTGACGGTCTCGGATCTCGACCGCGGCACGGTGCAGCCACAGCGCCCGCCGGGGGTACCCCAGGTTCGCCCACTGCCGCACCGCGTCGGCGGGGGCGGCTGCGGCCATGTCGGTGGGCGTCGGCCATCGTTCAAGCCACGCCTCGAGGTGGGGGATCACGCGGTTCACCGGCGTCTGCTGGAGCATGAACTCGCTCACCAGCACCCCCCACGCCCCGAACCCCGGCCGCCGCCACGGCAGGTCGCGCGCATGCTGTCGGTACCACTCGACCAGCGGAGCGGCGAGGTCGGGCATGTCATCCAGCGTAGGCGTCGCGCACCTCGGATCGGCCACGCATCACGACTGCGTCACGAAGCGGGGGCTTCGTCCGCGCGACCCTCCGGCGGCCTTGTACTGTGCTCGTGACATCCCTCAGGAGAGATTCATGCGCCTCACGGCATCCGCCGCCCTTCTTGTCTTGACCGCCGTCGTTCTGGCCGGCTGCGCGAGCCCGGCCGGGCCGCAAACCTCGACGCCTCCGACGCGTCCCGACGCCTCTGCCACGGCAGCCGCAGCGGAACCGAGCGCGACCGCCGGCGCGACACCGACGATCGACCCCGAGGACCCCTCGACCTGGCTGATCACGGACTCTGGAATCGGTCCGATCGAGCTGGGCATGCCGTTTTCCGCTGCGCTCGAGCTGATGCCCCCGGGCACGACGAACGATCCTGAGCGGTGCGCCTGGCTGGCGTGGTGGACCGCGGAGGACCAGGACTACAACGTTTACACCGCCGGATCCTCAGACGCGGCGGACGCCGGTCCCGTCGGCCTGGTCGCGACGGAGGCATGGGCGAACGCCGTGGCGGGGCCCGGCCCTCGTACGGCGGACGGCATCGGCGTGGGCTCGACGGTGGACGAAGTGCGTGCCGCCTACCCCGAGGCGGTCGAGACGGTGGACACGATCGACTCGTCGATCGTGCACCTGCGGGCAGGAAGGATCTTCTTCACCTATCGGGAGGATCCGGTGATCGCCTCCGTCACCGTGACGGCCATGGAGATGCCCCCGTACGAGCTCTGCGGCTGACGAAGGCGTCCCGCCGCCGGCCGTAGGCTGGAGGCATGCGCCTGCCCGTCACCCCGACCACGACGCTGTGGCGCGAGCTGCGCGACCGCGTGCGGCGGAAGTACCCCGCCGGGCGGGTCATCGTCGCGATCGACGGGTTCGACGGCGCGGGCAAGACGGTGTTCGCCGACGGCCTCGCCGAGGTGTTCGCCGAGACCGGCGATGCGGTGTTCCGCGCCGGCATCGACGGCTTCCACCGCTCCCGTGCGGAGCGCTACGCCCGCGGGCGACGCAGCCCCGAGGGCTTCTACCGGGATTCCTACGACTACGCCACGTTCCGGCGCGTGCTGATCGATCCCTTTCGCGACGGAGCGCAGACCGCGGGTACGACAGGGTTCCAGCTGACGGCGTTCGACGTCGCGCGTGACGCGCCGGTCGAGTCGCAGTGGGTCACCGCCCCGCTCGACGCGGTGCTCGTCGTCGACGGCATCTTCCTCCACCGGCCCGAGCTGCAGGACCTGTGGGACTGGTCCATCTGGCTCGACGTGCCGTTCGACGTGGCATACGCCCGCATGGCGCTCCGCGACGACTCCGATCCCGATCCCGATGCCCCCTCGAACGCGCGCTACCGGCAAGGACAGGAGATCTACCTGAACGAGGCGCAGCCGCGGGACGCGGCATCCGTCATCGTCGACAACGCCGACCTCGCACACCCCCGGATCGTGGGGCGCAGCTGATGGCCGCCCCCGGAATCCTGCTGGTCGACAAGCCCGGCGGCATCACCTCGCACGACGTCGTCGCGCGTGCGCGACGCGCGCTCGGAACGCGCAAGATCGGCCACGCCGGCACGCTCGACCCGATGGCGACGGGACTGCTCGTCCTCGGCGTCGAGGGCGCGACGCGCCTCTTGACCTTCGTGGTCGGGCTCGACAAGACGTATGAGGCGACGATCCGCCTCGGGGTCGCGACCGACACCGACGACGCCGAGGGCCAGGTGATTTCCCAGACGGATGCCTCGTCCCTGGACTCCGCCGCGATCTCCGCGGGCATCGCGGCGCTGACCGGGCGCGTCTCGCAGGTTCCGAGCACCTATTCGGCGATCAAGGTCGACGGGCGCCGTGCCTACGACCTCGCGCGGTCGGGGGAGGACGTGCAGCTCAAGGCCCGCGAGGTCACCGTGTCGCGGTTCGACGTCGTCGCCGAGCGCCGGACGGGCGCCACCGTCGACCTCGATGTCGTCGTGGACTGCTCGAGCGGCACGTACATCCGCTCGCTCGCGCGCGACCTCGGCACCGCGCTCGGCGTCGGCGGTCATCTGACCGCCCTGCGGCGCACGCGCATCGGCCCCTTCGACGTGGCCGAGGCCGCGGCCGTCGACGCGATCGCCGAGGCGCCGCTGCTCGATCCGGCCGCCGCGGCCGCCGCCGTGCTCGGCCGGTTCGACGTGACCGCCGACGAGGCGCGGGACCTCCGCCACGGCAAGCGGCTCCTCGGCGCCGCCGAGCGCCTGCCGGCGAACCCGACCGCCGCGATCGACCCGGCCGGCGTGCTCGTCGGCGTCGTCGAGCGGCGCGGCGCCGACGTCAAGAGCGCCATGAACATGCCCGAGGAGGCAGCCCGTTGATCCTGTGGTTCACGATCGTCCAGGTCGTCGCCGCCGTCGTGGCGGGACTCTTCTGCATCATCGCGGGCCTCGCCGGCCGTCGCCCCAGCGACTGGACGGTCGGCTCGCTCGCGGTCGTCGAACTGCTGCTGCTCGCGCAGGTCGTGATCGCGATCGTCGCGCCGTTCGCGGGCAACCCGCCGTCGGGGAGCCTGCTCGAATTCTGGGTCTATCTCGTCTCGGCCGTGCTGCTGCCGCTCGCCGCCGTCGCGTGGGCGCTCCTGGAACGCAGCCGCTGGAGCACCGTCATCATGGGCATCGCGGCGCTCTCGATCGCCGTCATGGTGTGGCGCATGTACGTCATCTGGACCGTGCAGGTCGCGTAGCGCGGCTCGGCCACAGCGACACGAACTAAACTCGTCTGGTTATGTCGACCACTTCCGCTCGCCCCCGCATGACCGGCATCGGCCGCGTGCTCGTGATCGTCTACGCGATCATGGCCCTCGGCGCCACCGGTCGGTCCTTCGTGCAGATCGTCGAGCGCTTCGACGAGGCGCCGGTCGCCTACACGCTGTCGGCGCTGTCGGCCGTCGTGTACATCGTCGCGACGCTCGCGCTGGTGTTCGCAGGCCGCCGCGGCTGGTACGCGGTGGCCTGGGTGGCGATCGTGTTCGAACTCGTCGGCGTGCTCGTGATCGGAACCCTGAGCCTCGTCATCCCCGAGCTCTTCGCGCACCCGACGGTGTGGTCGTGGTTCGGCATGGGGTACCTGTTCGTGCCGCTGGTGCTGCCGTTCCTCGGCATCTGGTGGCTCGCGACCCATCACCCCGTCGCCGAGGCGCCTGCGCCCGCAGCCGCGGCGGCGCTGTCGTGATCGTCTTCCGCGACCCGCGCGAGGTGCCGGCGGGCTTCGGCCCCTCGGTCGTCGCGATCGGCAAGTTCGACGGCGTGCACTCAGGACACCGTGCGGTCATCGATCGCGCGATGGTGGATGCTGCGGCCTCCGGTGCGCGCGTCGTCGCGGTGACCTTCGACCGCAACCCGCTGGCGCTGCTGCGCCCCGAGATCTGCCCCGAGAGCCTGGTCGGCGTCGAGCAGAAGCTGCGGCTGCTCGCCGACGCCGGCGTGGACGCGACCCTGATGCTCACGTTCGATCGCGCCCTCGCCGACCTCGGGGCGCGCGAGTTCGTCGAGCACGTGCTCGTCGGCGCACTGGGTGTGCGCATCGTGATGGTCGGTGCGGACTTCCGCTTCGGCCGCGGCGGCGCCGGCAACCCCGACCTCCTGCGCGAGATGGGGGCCGAGTTCGGCTTCGAGGTCGACGTCGTCGACGACGTCCGCGCCATCGACGCCGGCCGCCGCGTCTCGTCGACGTGGGTGCGCGAGCTGCTCGACGCCGGCGACGTCACCGGCGCGACCCGTCTGCTCGGTCGCCCGCACGCCGTGCGCGGTGAGGTCGTCCACGGACTCAAGCGCGGTCGCGAGCTGGGCTTCCCTACGGCGAACCTCTCTGCCGACCTCGAAGGATTCGTGCCCGCCGAGGGCGTCTATGCCGGCTGGCTCGTGGACGAGGGCGTGCCAGGGGACGGGGCATCCGTCCCGCGCAGCAGCGTGCGGTACCCGGCGGCGATCAGCATCGGCACGAACCCCACGTTCGACGACGTGAAGGTGCGCCAGGTCGAGGCGTACGTGCTCGACGAGACCGACCTCGACCTCTACGGCCACGTCGTCGAGATCGAGTTCGTGTCGCGGATCCGCGGCATGGTCGCGTTCGAGGGGATCGAGCCGCTGATCGAGCAGATGAACGACGACATCGACCGCGTCCGGCACGAACTCGCCGGGCCCGCCGGGTCGGCCCATCCGTCCGCTCACCCGTAGACCCGCGCGCCCGCTCGCCCCTACGATCGAGGCGTGCACGCGCTGGACCTGCTGGCGGCCGCCGGTGCCGCCGATTCCGTCAACCTGTGGGGTGCGCTCGGGTGCGCCGTCGCGTACTCGGCCTCGCTGCTCGCGACGCTCGACGCGTTCGCCGACCTCATCCTCGCGCGCGGCGGCTCGCCGGCCGGCCGGCTGACGCCGGGCATCGGCATGAAGTTCGCGTCGAAGCTCATCGCCGCGGCGATCGCCGTGGTGTCGGCGGCCATCGTTCTCGCACTCGACAGCAACTGGTTCGCGTTCACGACGCTGTCGATCGCGTTCGTCGTCGTGGTGGGCATCGGCATCATCTTCCTGCTGCGGCACGCGAAGGTCACCGCCGCACCGCCGGCCACTGCGGGCGGCGGAGGCGTTCGTCCTGCCTCCTGATTCGGGGCGCCGTGCTCATGTGAGCAAAGTTTGTGCAGATGTTGGCGCGTCACCGCGGTCTGTGTCAGCCTGGAAGGGACGACGAAGGGAGGATCGTGGACGCCGTCGACGAACTCCTCTCGATCCGTGCCGCCGAGCTCTACTACGAAGAGAACCTCACGCAGGAGGAGATCGGCAAGAACCTCCAGATCACGCGCTGGAAGGTCGGGCGCCTCCTCACGCAGGCGAAGGAGGAGGGCTTCGTCCGCATCGAGATCCTCCACTCGCGCGCCCGCCGGCCGCAGCTCGAGCGCCGGCTGCGCGACGAGCGGGGCCTCGCCGATGCCGTCGTCGTGTCGCGCGCGGGCGTCCGCAGCGAAGACGAACTGCAGCAGCGCGTCGCCCAGGCCGCCGCCGACTATCTCGCGGGACTCCAGCCGAGCCCGCCGGTGCTGGGCGTCAGCTGGGGGCGCACCCTCTCCGACATCGCGCATCATCTGCGCGACGGCTGGTCGCGCGGCACCGACGTCGTGCAGATCAACGGCGGCGTCAGCATGAGCCAGCGGCCGGGCACCGCGGCGGCGACCGCGGTCAGCATCGCGCAGAAGGGCGGGGGAGCGGCGGCGCTCCTGCCGAGCCCCGCGATCCTCGAGCGGCGCGCGACGAAGGAGGCCATCGAGGCCGACCGCGTCGTGGCCCGCGTGCTCGACGCCGCCCGCTCCGCGAACGCGTACCTGTTCAGCGCGGGCGCCGCCGACCACGGGTCGGTGCACGTCGGCAGCGGCTATCTCACGACCGCCGACATCGACCGCCTCGTCGCGGCCGGGGCCGTCGGCGACGTCGTCGGCCGCTACATCGCCGCCGACGGCCGCATCGTCGACGACGAGCTCGATGCCCGCACGGTCGGCCTCTCGCTCGACGAACTCCGCGCCGCCGACGTCGCGATCGCGGCGATCACCGGCACGCCCAAGCGTGCGATCGCAGCCGCCGTCGTCGCCTCCCGCCTGTGCACCGTGCTCGTCACCGACGAGTCGACGGCACAGCACCTGCTCGACGGGTGACCGCGGGCCGCGGCATCCATCTTCCGATTCCCAACGAAAGCCAGGTCAGGACATGTCAGGCACCTCCATCGTGACGCTGCCCGAGCGGGCCGTCGAGCTGCTCGGCGGGCAGCCCGACGACACGACGCTGCGGCGCTACCTCCACGGTCTCGCGGGCGTCGACGCTGTCGGCCTCGAGCAGCGCGCTGCCGCGCTCGGCACCCGCTCCATCAAGACCACGTCGAAGGCGTGGGCACTCGACAAGATCATCGAGCTGATCGACCTCACGACGCTCGAAGGCGCCGACACCCCCGGCAAGGTGCGGTCGCTCGTCGCGAAGGCATTGAATCCGGATGCCTCGGATCCGGCGTGTCCGCGCGTCGCAGCGGTGTGCGTGTACGGCGACATGGTGCCCTACGCCGTCGAGGCGCTCGGCGCCGCCCACGGCGACCCCGACGACGGGCTCGTGTCGGTGGCGGCGGTCGCGACCGCGTTCCCGAGCGGTCGCGCGTCGCTCGACATCAAGCTCGCCGACACCGCCGAGGCGGTGGCCCACGGCGCCGACGAGATCGACATGGTGATCGACCGCGGGGCGTTCCTCGCGGGCCGCTACGGGCTGGTGTTCGACCAGATCGCCCGCGTCAAGCAGGCGTGCCGCCGTGCCGACGGCACCTACGCGTCGCTCAAGGTGATCCTCGAGACCGGCGAGCTCAACACCTACGACAACATCAAGCGCGCGTCGTGGCTGGCGATCCTCGCGGGCGGCGACTTCATCAAGACCTCGACGGGCAAGGTGCAGCCGGCCGCGACCCTGCCGGTGACGCTCCTCATGCTCGAGGTTGTGCGCGATTGGCACCGTGCCACCGGCGAGAAGGTCGGGGTGAAGCCTGCGGGCGGCATCCGCACGTCGAAGGACGCCATCAAGTACCTCGTGACCGTCGCCGAGACGGTGGGCGAGGAGTGGCTGCAGCCGCACCTCTTCCGGTACGGGGCATCCAGCCTCCTCAACGACGTGCTGCTGCAGCGACAGAAGCTGCAGACCGGGCACTACTCCGGCGCCGACTACGTGACCATCGACTGAGATCAGGGACCAGAAGACATGAGTTTCCTCGAGTACGCCCCGGCGCCCGAGTCGCGCGCGATCCTCAACCTCAAGCCCGAGTACGGGCTGTTCATCGAAGGCGACTTCCGCGACGGCTCGGGCGAGTCGTTCGTCACGATCTCGCCCGCCGACGAGAAGCACATCGCCACCATCGCGACGGCGAGCGATGCGGATGTCGACGCCGCCGTCGCCGCCGCGCGCCGCGCCTACGACAAGACGTGGTCGAAGATGAGCGGCCGCGACCGCGGCAAGTACCTGTTCCGCATCGCGCGCCTCGTCCAGGAGCGCGCCCGCGAGCTCGCGGTGGCCGAGAGTCTCGACAACGGCAAGCCCATCAAGGAGAGCCGCGACGTCGACGTGCCGCTGGTGGCCGCGTGGTTCTTCTACTACGCCGGCTGGGCGGACAAGCTCGACTACGCAGGCCTCGGCGCCGACCCGCGCTCGCTGGGGGTCGCCGGCCAGGTGATCCCGTGGAACTTCCCGCTGCTCATGCTCGCGTGGAAGATCGCGCCGGCCCTCGCCGCCGGCAACACCGTGGTGCTGAAGCCCGCCGAGACGACGCCGCTGTCGGCGCTCATCTTCGCCGAGATCCTGCAGCAGGCCGACCTGCCCCCGGGCGTCGTCAACATCGTGACGGGTGCGGGAGCGACCGGCGCGGCGCTCGTGCGCCACCCGGACGTGAACAAGGTCGCCTTCACCGGGTCGACCGCCGTCGGCCGCGAGATCGCGAAGGCCGTCGCCGGCACCGACAAGAAGCTCACGCTCGAGCTCGGCGGCAAGGCCGCGAACATCGTGTTCGAGGACGCCCCCATCGATCAGGCGATCGAGGGCATCGTCAACGGCATCTTCTTCAACCAGGGGCACGTCTGCTGCGCCGGCAGCCGCCTGCTCGTCCAGGAGTCGATCCACGACGAGGTCGTCGACCGGCTGAAGGACCGCCTGTCGACGCTGCGCCTCGGCGACCCGCTCGACAAGAACACCGACATCGGCGCCATCAACTCGCGCGAGCAGCTCGACCGCATTCGCGAGCTCAGCAAGGTCGGCGAGGAGGAGGGCGCCGAGCGCTGGAGCGCGCCGTGCGTCATCCCCGACAACGGCTTCTGGTTCGCGCCCACGATCTTCACGAACGTGCAGGCGTCGCACCGCATCGCGCGCGACGAGATCTTCGGCCCGGTGCTGTCGGTGCTGACCTTCCGCACGCCCGCCGAGGCGATCGAGAAGGCCAACAACACCCCGTACGGACTGTCGGCCGGCATCTGGACCGACAAGGGCTCGCGCATCCTCGCCGTCGCCGACCGCCTCCGTGCGGGCGTCGTGTGGGCGAACACGTTCAACCGGTTCGACCCGTCGTCGCCGTTCGGCGGCTACAAGGAGTCCGGCTACGGCCGTGAGGGCGGCCGTCACGGACTGGCGGCGTACCTCAAGGGTGCGCCCGTCGGAACCGGCGCCGCCCGCGTCGAAGCCGGCCGTTCGAAGAAGGAGGTCTCGGCATGAGCAAGCGACTGACCGTTCCTAAGACGTACAAGCTCTACATCGGCGGCGCCTTCCCGCGCAGCGAGTCGGGCCGCACGTACGAGGTCGACACGCCCAAGGGCGACTTCCTCGCGAACGCCGCGCTGGCCTCCCGCAAGGACGCCCGCGATGCCGTCGTCTCGGCGCGCGGCGCCGTCAAGGGCTGGTCGGGCGCCACCGCGTACAACCGCGGCCAGGTGCTCTACCGCGTCGCCGAGATCCTCGAGGGTCGTCGCGCGCAGTTCGTCGACGAGATCGTCCAGCAGACCGGCGTCTCGGCCGCGGTCGCCGGCGCCGAGGTCGACGAGTCGATCGACCGCTGGGTCTGGTACGCCGGCTGGTGCGACAAGTTCGGCCAGGTCGCAGGCAACGGCAACCCCGTCGCCGGCCCGTACTTCAACATCTCGGTGCCCGAGCCCACCGGCGTCGTCGGCGTGATCGCCCCGCAGGACACCGCGCTCGTCGGCCTCGTGTCGGCGATCGCGCCCGCTCTCGTCACCGGCAACTCGGTCGTCGTCGTCGCCTCGCAGCGCTACCCGCTCTCGGCGATCTCGCTCGCCGAGGTGCTCGCGACGAGCGACGTGCCCGGTGGCGTCGTCAACGTGCTGACGGGCTCGCCCGCCGAGATCGCCCCGTGGCTCGCGTCGCACCCCGACGTGCACGCCCTCGACCTCGTCGGCGCCGGCGACCTCGACTGGATCGACCTGCAGATCGCCGCGGCCGAGACGCTGACGCGGGTGCTGCCTCCCGAGAACGGGACGGATGCTGCGGCCCCGAGCCTCGCCCGCATCACCGCGTTCACCGAAACCAAGACCGTCTGGCACCCGAAGAGCCTGGTCTAGCGCCGCGGGTCGCGCGACATCGCGGAGCGGGATGCCTCGTGCCGAGGCATCCCGCTTTCGTGTGGTCACCCCCTTCCGCGCACAGAATCGGATCCGCAGGAGCGGACGACCGGCGCAACACGCCGGTCGCCGGCGCCGACCACCGGCGTGTCGCCCTCGGCGTCCGCAGGTGCGGATCCGATTCTGTGTCGAGGGGAAGTGGGTGCCCATCGATGGCGGGACCCACGGGCACACCCAGGGCGGTGGGTCAGCGAAGCTCGAGGCCGCCCCACTGACCGGGCTCGCGGAGCTCGCCGTAGTGCACGTCCACGTCGTCGGACGTGACCGAGGCGACGCACGCGAGGAGCGACAGGGTCGGGTAGCCGAGCGGGCGGTTGTCGCGGATGATCGCGCCGTCGTCGGTCGGCGCGAGCTCGGCGGAGCGCTCGAGCACCTCGACCCACGGCATCCACCATCGTCCTTCGGTGGCGGGCTCGGTCGCCTGGAAGTCGCCCAGCCACCGGGCGATGCGCGGCGTGGCGCTGTCGTCGACGTCGTCGTGGGCGATCATGTGCGTGCCGGGTGCGAGCTCGGTCGTGCGCAGGGTGACGCCGTCCCACGTGTGCACGCGTGCGTGCGGGCCCTCGACCTGGACGAGGTTGAAGCCGTGCGTCGACGGGTCGCCGGCGGGGGAGCGGCCCGCGACCGCCTCGAGCACGATGCCGCCGCGCGAGACGAGCTCGGACTCGGGTCGCGTCGACTCGTCGGCACGGTTGAGGAGCACGGCGAGCCGGCCCGCCGTGGGGTCGGCCGCGAGCCACGCGCCACCCGCACGCACATCCCGCACCCCGACGACGCCGTCGTGGGCCTCGGGCCACCAGCGGCCGAGCGGGTTCCACGGCCGGGCGGGGTCCTCGTCGCGGATCGCGAGCACACGCGTGGGCTCATCCGCCGAGTCGGGGACGCGGATCACGACGGTGCACATTGCGAGGGCTCCTCGGGTGGTCTGACGGCTGGTGGGCCGGGTGTTCGGGCAGTCGTGCCAAGATCGGAGGGTGTTCGTCGTGGTCGGGGTCACCGGTGGCATCGCCGCCTACAAGACGGTTCAGCTCGTGCGCCTGCTGGTGAAGGCGGGGCACGAGGTCCATGTCGTCCCCACTGAGGATGCACTGCGCTTCGTGGGGATGCCGACCTGGGAGGCGATCAGCCGCCACCCCGTGACGACCTCCGTCCACGACGACGTCGCACGCGTGCGTCACGTCGCGCTCGGCCAGGCGGCCGACCTCGTGATCGTGGCGCCTGCGACGGCGAACACCCTGGCGAAGATGACCGCGGGGCTTGCGGACGACCTCCTCGGAACGACCCTACTCGCCACCACGGCACCGGTCGTCGTGGCGCCGGCGATGCACACCGAGATGTGGCGGCACCCGTCGACCGTGCACAACATGGTCGTCCTGCGCGAGCGCGGCGTCGTCGTGGTCGGCCCCGAAGAGGGCGAGCTCACCGGCGGCGACAGCGGACCGGGACGGATGTCGGAGCCCGAGATCATCCTCGAGACGGCGCTCGCCGCGGCCGAGGGCGGCGCCGGCGACCTGCGCGGACTGCGCGTCGTCGTGAGCGCCGGAGGAACCCGCGAGCCGATCGATCCCGTCCGCTACATCGGCAACCGCTCCAGCGGGCGGCAGGGCGTCGCTGTCGCACTCTCGGCCGCGGATCGCGGGGCCGAGGTGGTGCTCGTCGCCGCCCATGTCGACGACGGCGTGCTGGCCGCAGCATCCGCTCATCCGGGTCTGCGGGTCGTGCGCGCCGGCACCGCGGCCGAACTCGGCGAGGTCGTCGGGGCCGAGGCGGGAACCGCCGACGTCGTCGTGATGGCGGCGGCCGTCGCCGACTACCGCGTGGCTGAGGTGTCGCCGCTGAAGCGGTCGAAGGACTCCGCGCCCGTCGGCGGGATCACGCTCGATCTGATCGAGAACGCCGACATCCTCGCGGGGCTCGTCCGCGACCGGCGCGAGGGGCAGACGATCGTCGGGTTCGCCGCCGAGACACCGGGCGACGGTGAGACGCTGCTCGACCGGGGCCGCCGCAAGGCGGCGCGCAAGGGCGCCGACCTGCTCGCGGTGAACGAGGTCGGCTGGTCGAAGGGATTCGAGGCCGCCGACAACGCGGTCACGATCCTCAGCGCCGACGGCGAGGTCGTCGGCGCCCGGCGCGGCAGCAAGGACGACGTCGCAGACGCACTCTGGGACGCCGTACGCATGGTGCGTGAAAGCCAAGCCAAAACAAAGTAACGAATAAGTAACGGCGCATGTAGAGTGGTCCGCACCACGTCGACGAGGACGTGGGGTACGACCCCGGAGGACATGCCCGATGCCCTACTCCGCGGCATCCGATCGCGCCCGCGACCGGATCCACGCCCTCTCCGTCATGTGCGTGCTCGCGGTCGCGAGCGTCGTGATCGCGGTCCTCGGCGCCACCCCCGCGCGGGTGAGCTCGCGGGAGCTGATGGGCGACGAGCGGACGCCCGGAGAGGCCGCCTTCATCGCCAGCCATCGCGGGGGAGCGGCCACCGCGCCCGAGAACACACTGCCCGCCATCACCGCCGCCCTCGCCGCCGGCTTCGACTACGTCGAGGTCGACGTCGCGCTCACGGCCGACCGGCACCCGGTGCTCATGCACGACAAGACCGTCGACCGCACGACCGACGGCCACGGGAGGCTCTCGTCCCTCACCCTCGCCGAGGTGAAGGCGCTCGACGCCGGCTCGTGGTTCGACCGCGCGTACGCCGGCACCCCGGTGCCCACCCTCGTCGAGTTCCTCGACGCGCTCGTCACGGCAGACGGCCGCGCGATCGTGGAGCTGAAAGGCGAATGGGATGCTGCGGCCGTCGACGCGGCCGTCGCGGAGGTCGCCGCGCGCGGCCTCGAGCGTCGCATCGTCTTCGCGAGCTTCGATGCGCGGACGCTGGCGCTCGCCGCAGCAGGGTCGGACGTCCTGTCGCGGCTGCTCATCCTCAAGCAGCTGCCCTCGGACGTCGTGAGCGCGGTCGCCGAGGCCGGTGCGCGCGGCGTGGTCGTGAACCGGAAGGCGGTGCTCGCGCGTCCGGGCATCGTCGACGAGCTGCACGCCGCAGGCGCCCGCGTCGTGGTCTACACGCTCAACGACGACTCCCAGTGGGACGAGGTCACGGCGCTGGGGGTCGACGGCATCGTCACCGACGACCCGCATACGCTGTCGGAGTGGCAGAGCGCCTACGCCGGGCCGTGAGGCCTGTGCGGGTGCGCGCGGCGTGGCCCGCAGCATCCGTCCGCGGTTCTCGTTAGGGTCGGATGCGCGCCACCTGCCGCGGCGCATGACGAGAGGTGGCGTGGGGATGGTCGTGCAGAGCCGGTGGACGCGGATCGTGATCGGGTGCGTCGCACTCACCGCGCTGGCCACGGTCGTCACCGGATGCCGGCCCGAGGGTGAGGCGGCCCCGTCGAGCAGCCCCTCGGCCACGGTGGAAGAGCCCACACCCGAGCCTTCGGCGACGCCCACCGCGACCGAGACGCCCCAGGCGTCGTTCGAGGTGCCGGGCGCGTGCGAAGAGATCTACTCCGCCGCGATGCTCGCCGAGCTTCAGTCGGCGAACCCGCCCCTCAACGACCCCGGCGTGACCATGCTGTCGACCGAGAACGCCGACCTGCTCGAGATCGTCCACGGCGGCGCCCCCACGCTGCGGTGCTCGTGGGGCAAGCCCAGCGAGTACGGCCTCGCCACCAACGTCACCGCCATCGACGCCGACCAGCAGAACGCCGTGCTCGCGGCGTTGCCCGCGGCGGGCTTCGGGTGCGAGGCGCTCGGCGACGGCACCGTCTGCCGCATCGAGCAGAAGGGCATCACGCTCGACGACAACGAGTACACGCGGGGCGAGACGCACTACGTCGGCGATGGCGGACTCGTGACGACAGCCTGGATCAACTTCGCCCCCGAGGGCTACACCGAAGACGTCGTCGCGACGCTCTGGGGCTGAGCCCCGCGAATTTCCGCGCCGGTGTGCCCCGTTCGGGGCCTGTTCCCCTAGAATGGTGCGCGGGGAAACCGCTGACGATGTCGCAGCTCGCAGAAGCGAGTGCCCGCGACCGCCGGCGGCGAATCCCTGATCCCGCGTTCGCGACGGCGTTCGCGCCGCCCGCGGGAGCACGCAGAACCATCGGTGTCACCCGATTACCGCCGGACTCCCTCTCCGGCATTCACGCTCAGGAGGAGCATGCCGACCACGGCACCCGCCCAGACGGCGCAGCGTCGCCGCAAGTCCTCGTCCGCGCGCCGCGACGACGAGGCCCCCATCATCCCGATCCTCGCCCGCAAGGTGCGCGAGGTCGAGGCGAAGGCCCAGCGCGGCAAGCTCGGGCCGACCAACCGCGTCAAGTTCCAGGTGATCGCCTTCCTCGTCCGCGAGGAGCGCGCGCGTGTGAAGGGCGACACGGAGCTGACGGATGCTGCGCGCGCCGAGCTGCTGAAGCGGCTCGACGGCGTCGCCACCATCCTCGCGAAGACCGCCGCGCGTGACACGTCGCTCATCCAGCTGCTCGAGGTCGACCAGGCCACCTCGCCCGTCGCGCGCCGCATGCGCCGCGACTGGCTGCTCGAGTCGGGTGCCGAGCTCGCGCCCGACGAGCTCATCATCACCGACGTCGCCCCGGTCGCGGCGACCGTCGTGCCCGCCGCGCTCGCGGAGCGCCAGGTGGTGCCGCAGCAGGTCGAGGCCCGCCGCGAGTCCAACCCGTTCCTTGCGCCCGATCTCACCATCCGCGCCCCGAAGCAGACGCCGCGCCGCCGCCTCGACAGCTGGGAGCTCATGGGGCCGCTGTACAAGGCGTTCGAGACCGGCGCCGGCGGGGCCACCGCGTCCATGGACCTCCCGCCTGTGCCCGAGTTCGACCGCCTGTCGCCCCGGGGCCTCGAGGTCATGCCGCACCAGTCGCGGTTCCTCGAGTCGGTGCGCGCGGGCCACCGCACGTTCCTCCTCGCCGATGAGCCGGGCCTCGGCAAGACGGCGGAGTCGGTGCTCGCCGCATCCGTCGCGAACGCGTACCCGCTCCTCGCGGTCGTGCCCAACGTCGTGAAGATGAACTGGGCGCGCGAGGTGGAGCGCTGGACGCCGCACCGCCGCGCGACCGTCATCCACGGCGATGGCGAGGGCATCGACGCGTTCGCGGACGTGTTCATCGTCAACTACGAGATCCTCGACCGCCACCTGTCGTGGCTCGGTTCGATCGGGCTGAAGGGCATGGTCGTCGACGAGGCGCATTTCATCAAGAACCTCACGTCGCAGCGCTCGCAGAACGTGCTCGCGCTCGCGACGCGCATCCGCGAGCAGACGCCCAACCCACTGCTGCTCGCCCTCACCGGTACGCCGCTGATCAACGACGTCGAGGACTTCGACGCGATCTGGCGCTTCCTCGGCTGGACCACCGGCGAGAAGCCCGGCCCGGTGCTCATGGAGAAGCTCGACGAGACCGGTCTCACCCCGGCCGACAAGGCGTTCTATCCCGAGGCGCGCGACGCGGTCATCTCGATGGGCATCGTGCGGCGCAAGAAGAAGGATGTCGCGGCCGACCTGCCCGACAAGCTCATCGCCGACCTCCCCGTGGAGCTGGACGACGAGTTCGGCCGCTCGATCCGGGCAGCCGAGCGCGAGCTGGGGGAGCGGCTGGCCGCGAAGTACCGCCGCATCATCGAGGCGCGCGGCGACCGCGGCCACGGTCCCGGCCACATCGATGAAGACATCGTGCGCCTTGTGGCGCACAACGAGCTCGAGGAGTCGAAGGCCGCCGGCACCGGCTCCGAGAACGTGTTCACCATGGTGCGCAAGATCGGCCAGGCCAAGGCCGTGCTCGCCGCCGACTACGCGGTGCAGCTGCAGCGCTCGGTCGGCAAGGTCGTCTTCTTCGCCAAGCACATCGACGTCATGGACACCGCCGAGGCGCACTTCGCGGCCGCCGGACTCAAGACGGTGTCGCTGCGCGGCGACCAGGCCACCACGGCCCGCCAGCAGGCGATCGACGCGTTCAACAACGATCCCGACGTGGGCATCGCGGTCTGCTCGCTCACCGCGGCGGGCGTCGGCGTCAACATGCAGGCGTCGTCGAACGTCGTGCTCGCCGAGCTGTCGTGGACGGCCGCCGAGCAGACGCAGGCGATCGACCGCGTGCACCGCATCGGCCAGGACGAGCCCGTCACGGCGTGGCGCATCATCGCCGCGCACACGATCGACACCAAGATCGCCGAGCTCATCGACTCCAAGCAGGGCCTCGCCGCCCGCGCGCTCGACGGCGAGGCCGTCGACCCGCAGTCGAGCGACTCGGTGCAGCTGTCGGCGCTCATGCACCTGCTGCGTCAGGCGCTCGACGCGTAGCGCGTGAATGCACAGAAGGGCGGTGCGGTTTCGCACCGCCCTTCGTCGTGCCGGGGCACGGCTCGGCCGGCCCGTGTGGCAGGGCACGCGTTCCGGCACTAGTGTCAGGGGAGGCAGCGACGCCGACCCTCTTCACCGACCCGACAGCGAGGAACACAGCAATGAAGATCGGCATCCTGACGAGCGGCGGCGACTGCCCCGGGCTCAACGCGGTCATCCGTGGCGTGGTGCTCAAGGGCACGACGACCTACGACCTCGAGTTCGTCGGCATCCGCGACGGCTGGCGCGGTGTCGTCGACGGCGACTTCTTCCCGCTGACCCGTCACGAGGTGAAGGGCCTGTCGAAGGTCGGCGGCACGATCCTCGGCACCTCGCGCACGAACCCGTACGAGGGCCCGCGCGGCGGCGCCGAGAACATCGCCAAGACGATGTACGGCCACCGCCTCGACGGCATCATCGCGATCGGCGGCGAGGGAACGCTGGCCGCCGCGAACCGTCTCGCGAACGACGGCATCAACGTGCTGGGCGTCCCGAAGACCATTGACAACGACCTGCGCGCCACAGACTATTCGTTCGGCTTCGACACCGCTGTGAACATCGCGACCGACGCGATGGACCGCCTCCGCACCACCGGCGACTCGCACCAGCGGTGCATGGTCGCCGAGGTGATGGGCCGCCACGTCGGCTGGATCGCCCTGCACGCCGGCATGGCCGCGGGCGCCCACGCGATCTGCATCCCCGAGGTGCCGATGTCGATCGACGAGATCACCGCGCTCGTCTCCAAGGCTCACGACCGCGGCCGCGCGCCGCTCGTGGTCGTGTCGGAGGGCTTCACCCTGACCGGCATGGACGAGGCTTACAGCGACAAGGGCCTGGACGCCTTCAACCGCCCCCGCCTCGGCGGCATCAGCGAGATCCTCGCGCCCGAGATCGAGCGCATCACGGGCATCGAGACCCGTGCGACGGTCCTCGGTCACATCCAGCGCGGCGGCTCGCCCTCGGGCTTCGACCGCGTGCTCGCGACGCGCCTGGGCCTCCACGCCGCCGACGCGGTCGTCGACGGCGCCTGGGGCCAGATGGTGGCGATGCGCGGCACCGACATCGTGCGCGTCCCCTTCGCCGACGCCCTCGGCGAGCTCAACACGGTCCCGCTCTACCGCTACGAAGAGGCCGCCGCGCTCTTCGGCTGACGTTCCGTGATGGATGACGGATGCCTCGGCCCGAGGCATCCGCCTGCCCCCTGACGTGACGCTCGCACGCGTGCCACGATGGCGTCGTGGCTGGGGTGGCCGTGAGTCCCGTGCTGATCGGACGCCAGGCGGAGTTCGACGCGCTCCGCGGCGCGCTCGCGGACGGCCGCGCCGGCACGCCGCGTGCCCTGGTGGTCCGCGGTGAGGCGGGGATCGGCAAGACCCGGCTCGTCCAGGAGGCGATCCTGTCGTTGCGGGCCGACGCCGCACCGGATGACCCGGTCGTGGTCGTCGCGACGGCGCAGTGCGTGGACGGGGGCGACAGCGCGCCGCCGTTCCACGCCCTCCGCGGGCTCGTCCGCGATCTGCGGGCCGGCGTGGGCGACGATCTACTCGGGGTCGTGTCGGCGTCGCCCGGGGCGGTGCGCACGCTCGAGGTGCTGGTGCCCGAGCTCGCGGATTCGGGGGCGTCGCCCGCACGCGAGCCCCTCGAGCCCTCGTCCGACATCGTGGCGGACACCGTCGAGACGATCGTCGAACGCCTGAGCGAACGGTTCCACGTCGTGGTCGTCGTCGAGGACCTGCACTGGGCGGACCCGCTCACCGCGTCCTTCGCCACGTTGCTCGCGCTCACCCGCCGTGGTCGTCACCTCACGGTCGTGCTGACCTATCGGTCCGATGAGGTGGTGGGTCGGACCAGTATGTCGGGCGTCGTGGCGCTCGAGGCCCGGCGAGACATCGAGCACCTGGAGCTCGCGCGGCTCTCCGGCGCGGAGGTCGGCAGCCAGGTCGAAGCGATCGCACCGGGCCGGCTCTCGCGCGCGGAGACGGACGCCGTCGCCGCCCGGAGCGGTGGCGTGCCGTTCCTGGTCGAGGAGCTCGTCGCGCTGGAGGGGGAGGAGCTCTCCGGCGCGCTCCGGGATCTGCTCCTGCTGCGGCACCGGAGCACCTCACCGCGTGCGCGGCAGGTGGTCGAACTGCTCTCCGCCGGCGGGGACGACGTCGAGCACGACGTCATCCTGTACGTCTCCGGCGGGGACCGCACGCTTCTCGACGACGGCATCCGCGAGGCGCTGGACCGGGGGATCATCGCGATCACCCCGACGGGGTACGGATTCCGTCACGCCTTGCTCCGGGAGGCGGTGTACGGCGACCTGCTGCCCGGTGCGCGCCGCGATGCCCACCGGGCGTACGCCGACGCGCTCGAGCTCACCGGCGCCTCCTTCTCGACTCTGGCCGCGGTCGCCGACCACAGGGCGCGCGCGGGCGATCTGTCCGCGGCCTTCGACGCCACTGTGAGATGTCTGTCGCAGCCCGGCGCGGAACTCGCGCCGTCAACGACGGCGGTGCTGTGGCGCCGGGTCTCCGAGTGGTGGGATGCGGTGCCCGATGCGCGGGACCGCGTCGGCGGCGCGTCGCGAATGGAGGTGCTGCGGCGTGCGGCCGAGTCGCTGTGGCACGCCGGGGACTACCTCGAGGCGCGCTCCGTCGTCACCGCCGCGCTGGCGCTTCCCGGGCCGGGGGACCCCGTCGAGCGCGCCGCGGCGCTGTGGTGGCTCGTGATGTGCGAAGGCTGGATCAGCGTGCGGGCCGACGAGGCGGCGCTCGCCGAAGCGGACGCCCTGCTCGCCGGCCACGACGAGCCGGCTGCCCGCGCGCAGCTGGCGCGGGTGCGCAGCATCATCGGCCGCCACGACGTCGGCGCGCTGCGGGAGGCCGTCGCGATCGCCCGCGACGCGGGGGACGCCGAGACGCTCGCGATCTGCCTGACCAATCTGGCGGTGCGCCTCGTGTACGAGGGCGACGACGAGCCCGGGGCCGCCGCCGCTCGCGAGGCGCTCGCAGTGACTTCCCGCGCGGGCGAGAGGCACCGCGCCCTGCTGATCCTCGCCAACCTCAGCTTCTTCAGCGGACACTACCGCGACGCCTCCGAGATCTTCGAGCAGATGCGCCGGGAAGCCCTGGCAGCGGGACGCGAACGCGGACACGGCGCCATCGCCGCACTCGGGCTCGCGCAGACGCTCATCTCCCTCGGCCGGATGGACGACAGTGCGACCCACGCTCGTCGCGCGCTGCAGCTGCTCGTCGTGCCGTTCGACCGGTCGGCCGCGCTGCGCATCCTGGCCGAGGGCGATGTGTGGGGCGACCGACCGGACGCCTACGCCGAGAAGCGGCGATCGATCCGCGACGAGATGCCCGACGTCCTCGATGTGCCGGACGAGGACTTCGGCTGGCGGCGCCTCGATCTGCTCGACGCGCTCGTCCGCATCGTCGACGAGCCCGACGACCGCCGCCGGCTCGAGCTGGTGCGCGGTGCGACGGTGCTCGAGTCCGACCTCCGTGCCGCCGAGACGCAGCCGTGGGTGCGCGCGTGGTCGCTGCCGCTGTCCGCGTGGCTGGTCGCAGAGGGGCACCGCCTGGGCGGCAGCGACGCGCTGCTCGACCGCGACATCGCCTCCGTCCGTGACGACGTCGAGGCGACGGTCTCCGTCCCGCGATCCCGCGGCGTCGTTCCTGCGCTCGTCGCCTTCGTCGCGGCACAGCTGGCGACGGGCGACGACCTCCAGTCCCGCCTCGCCGCGTGGCGCGGGGTACTGGCCGAGGCGCGCGACGGGGAGGGCCTCGCCGTGCCGTACGCGCATCTCGCGAGACTCCGGTTGTCGGAGGCGCTCCTCGGGGTCGGCGACAGAGCGGGAGCCGAGGCGCAGCTGGCCGGGTGGGTCGATGCGGCCCGCGCGGCCGGCGACACGCTCGTCGCCCGATGGGCCGACCAGCTCGCGGCCCGCGCCGGCCTCGGCGGCGACCCGGGCACGAGGATCGCAGCCCTCACCGAACGCGAGTCACAGGTTCTCGAGCTCGTGGCGCGCGGCATGACCAACCCCCAGATCGGCCGCGAGCTCTTCATCAGCCCGAAGACGGCGTCGATCCACGTGTCGTCGATCCTCACGAAGCTCAGCGTGGCCAACCGCACGGAGGCCGCCGCGTTCGCCCGCGACGCCCGCACGTGACCGGACCGGCCCGCCGGGCTCATCGAACCCGAGAGATCCGGCCGAGACCGAGGACGTCGTCCCCGGTCTCGGCCGAGATCCCCGGTCTCGACATCGTCGCGCCGGCTCAGGCGTCGGCGACGCCGAGCACGTCCAGCAGCCACGCGAGCTCGAACGCGCGCTCGCGCCAGGCGTTGTAGCGGCCCGAGACGCCGCCGTGGCCGGCGACCATCTCGCACTTGAGCAGGGCGTCGGCCCCGACTTCGCGCAGGCGCGCCACCCACTTCGCGGGCTCGACGTACAGGACCCGGGTGTCGTTGAGCGAGGTGACCGCGAGGATGCGCGGGTACGCAGCATCCGTCCGCACGTTCTCGTACGGCGAGTACGACTTCATGTAGGCGTAGACGTCGGCGTTGTGGAGCGGATCGCCCCACTCGTCCCACTCGATCACGGTGAGCGGCAGCGACGGGTCGAGGATCGTGGTCAGCGCGTCGACGAACGGCACGTCGGCGAGCACGCCGGCGAAGAGCTCGGGCGCGATGTTCGCCACAGCGCCCATGAGCAGGCCGCCGGCCGAGCCGCCCTCGGCGACGAGCTGCGAGGCCGTCGTGTAGCCGTTGTCGATGAGGTGCAGCGCGCTGTCCACGAAGTCCGTGAAGGTGTTGCGCTTGTTGAGGAGCTTGCCGTCCTCGTACCACTGGCGGCCCATCTCGCCGCCGCCGCGCACGTGGGCGACGGCGAACACGACGCCGCGGTCGAGCTCCGACAGACGCGGCACCGAGAAGCCGGGCTCGATCGAGTGCTCGTACGAGCCGTAGCCGTACAGGTGCACGGGGCGGGGCGCCACGCCCGCGTCGCCGAACGAACGCTTGTAGACGAGCGAGATCGGGATCTGCGTGCCGTCCTGCGCGGTCGCCCACACGCGCTCCTGCGCGTACTCGGACGGCTCGTACCCGCCGAGCACCGGCTGGCGCTTGCGCAGGTGCAGCTCACGCGTCGCGATGTCGAGGTCGTAGACGGTGCCGGGCGTGACGAACGAGCCGTAGCCGAGGCGCAGCAGCGGGGGAGCCCACTCGGGGTTGCCGCCGGTTCCCACCGAGTACAGCGGCTCGTCGAACGTGATCTCGTCGACGGCGCCCGTCGCGTAGTCGAGCATGCCGAGGCAGGCGAGGCCGCCGCGGCGGTAGCCCACGACACCCCAGTCGCGGAACGTCGAGACGCCGAGCAGGCGTTCGCCGGGACGATGAGGGATCACGACCGAGCGTTCTCCGGACGGATCGGATGCTGCGACCCGCACCAGTTCGAAGTCCAGGGCGCCGTCGTTGTGGAGGATGAAGAGCACGTCCTCGCCGTCCACGACCGCGTGCTCGCTGTCGTATTCGACCCCCTCGGTGCGCGGCCACACCACACGCGGCTCGCCGCGGAGGTCGTCAGCATCCAGCAGCCATTCCTCGCTGGTGATCGAGGAGCCCAGGCCGATCACGAGGAAGCGGTCGCTGCGGGTGAACCCTGCGCCGACCCAGTACTTCTCGTCGGGCTCGTGGAAGAGCTTGGCGTCGTCGGCGACCGGCGTGCCGAGCTCATGCAGCCAGACGGTGTCGGGGCGCCACGCGTCGTCGACCGTCGTGTAGACGATGAAGCGGCCGTCGGGGGAGAAGGTCGCACCGGCGAAGGTGTCGGGGATCTCGTCGGGCAGCTGTTCACCGGTGACGAGGTTGCGCACGCGCACCGTGTAGCGCTCGTCGCCCGCGACGTCGACGCCGTAGAGCATGAGCGTGCCGTCGTTGGAGACCTCGAAGCTGCCGAGCGAGAAGAACTCGTGGCCCTCGGCCTCGACGTTGCCGTCGAGCAGGACCTGCTCGCCCGCGACCTCGACCTCGGGTGAGAGCTCGGGCGGCGTCCAGTCGTCGGCGGACGCGAGCGGAGCGCGGCACTGGATGCCGTACTGCTTGCCCTCGAGCGTGCGGCCGTAGTACCACCAGTCGCCCCGGCGGGTCGGCACCGAGAGGTCGGTCTCGAGCGTGCGGCCCTTGATCTCGCCGAAGATGCGCTCCCGCAGGCCCTCGAGGTGCGCGGTGCGCTGCTGCGTGTACGCGTTCTCGGCTTCGAGATGCGCGATGACGGCGGCGTCCTCCTTCTCGCGGAACCACTCGTAGCGGTCTTCGACGTCGTCGCCGTGATGCGAACGGACGCTCGGACGGATGCCGGCGACGGGGGCGGACGGGGCGGGTGCGGAGTCGCTGAGAGTCACCGTTCCACGGTAGTCGCCTCCGAGTTGACCGTCAGGGTCGCCGATGTAGGATTCTTCCTGGCCGGTTGCCGGTTCCTGAACTCTTGGTGAACTCTTCGTTCGTCGCGCCGATCCCGTCGGCACACCCCTCCACATTCTCCTCACCGAAAGCGAACGGTGGAAACCGCAACCCTCATCATCGTTCTGGTGATCGCGCTGGCGCTGTTCTTCGACTTCACGAACGGCTTCCACGACACGGCGAACGCGATGGCCACGCCCATCGCGACCGGCGCGCTCAAGCCCAAGACCGCAGTCCTCCTCGCCGCCGTGCTCAACCTGGTCGGCGCGTTCCTGTCGACAGAGGTCGCCCAGACCATCTCGGGCGGCATCATCAATGAGGAGCAGATCTCCCACAGCATCTTCCCCGAGATCATCCTCGCCGGTCTCATCGGCGCGATCACGTGGAACATGCTCACGTGGCTTCTGGGCCTTCCCTCGTCGTCGTCTCACGCCCTCTTCGGCGGGCTCATCGGTGCGACGATCGTCGGCGTCGGCGTGACCGCGGTGAACTTCGGCGTCGTGATGTCGAAGGTGATCCTCCCGGCGTTCATCGCGCCGGTCACCGCGGGCGTGATCGCGTTCACCGCGACGAAGCTCGCCTATGCGCTCACCCGCCGCTACGACAGCAAGCCCGACGGGCGCGACGGATTCCGGGTCGGTCAGATCTTCACGTCGTCGCTGGTGGCGCTGGCACACGGCACGAACGACGCCCAGAAGACGATGGGCATCATCACGCTCCTGCTCATCACCTCGGGCCTCCAGTCCGCCTCGAACCCCGAGCCCCAGACATGGGTGGTGTTCGCGTGTGCGATCACGATCGCGCTCGGCACCTACATGGGCGGCTGGCGCATCATCCGCACCCTCGGCAAGGGCCTCACCGAGGTCAAGCCGGCTCAGGGCTTCTCGGCCGAGGCGTCGACGGCCTCGACGATCCTCGCGTCGAGCGCTCTCGGCTTCGCGCTGTCGACCACACAGGTCGCGTCGGGATCGGTCATCGGCTCCGGCCTCGGACGCCGCGGCTCGCAGGTGCGGTGGCGCACCGCCGGCCGCATCATGGTCGGCTGGATCCTCACGCTGCCCGCCGCGGGCGCCGTCGGCGCGGCCGCCGCGCTCATCGTCGTGTGGCTCCCGGTCTGGGGCGTCATCATCGACGCCGTCCTGGCCGTCGTCATCATCCTGGCGCTCTTCATGCGTTCGCGCCGCGACGAGGTCACCGCGGCGAACGCCATGAGCGAGGTCGCCGACTCCGGGAAGGCCGTCAAGGTCAAGCGCAACCCGCCGCCCACGCGCCGCCAGCGCGCGCTCGCCCGCGAGGAGGCGCGCCGCGTCGCCGCTGTTGCGACCGCGGAGAAGAAGGCCGCGAAGGCGGCGAAGTCCGCAGACCGATCCGAGAGCGGACCGAAGGACGGAGGCGCACGATGATCATCAACTGGCTCGCCTTCGTGCAGGTGTTCATCGCCGCCTTCATCTCGGCCGTCGTGGTCGTCTCGTTCTACGCGCTGGGCCTCCGGCTGCTCGTCCGCGCCGGACGCGCGCCCGTCGTCGCGCCTGCCGAGTTCACCGACGCCATCACCGTGATCTCCGAGAAGGAGGCGCGGCGCGCCGAGAAGGCCGCGGCCAAGGCCGCCAAGCGCAGCCCGCTCACCGAAGGGCAGAAGCGGTTCGCCCTCGTCGGCGCCTACGCGTGCTTCGCGGTCTGCGCGGCAGCCGTGCTCGGCGGACTGCTGCTCATCGTCTTCAACCACTGAGTGGTCCCCGCCGGGACTGATCGCTGTCGGGGCGACGGCTTAGGCTGAGGCACATGGCCACCGCCGCACCTGTCCAGTTCGGTCAGTACCCTCCCGCGCGGCGGACGCTGCTGCATGTGAGCGACACGCACCTGCTCGCGGGCAACGCGCCGCTCGGCGGTCGTTTCGACACCGCGGCGAACCTCGCCAGGACGCTCGAGGCGGCCGAGGCCACCGGCATCCGTCCCGATGCGATCGTGTTCACGGGCGACCTGACGGATCTCGGCGAGCCCGCGGCGTACACGGCGCTGCGCGAGGCGGTCGAGCCGGTGGCAGAGCGCCTCGGCGCGCCCGTGGTGTGGGTCGCGGGCAACCACGACGAGCGCCCGGCGCTGCGCCGCGACCTGCTCGGGCTCGAGCCGACCGAGGAGCCCGTCACCGGCGTGTGGGACCTCGCCGGGCTGCGGGTCATCGCGCTCGACTCGACGGTGCCCGGCTGGCACCACGGCGACCTCGACCACGGCCAGCTCGAGTGGCTGCGTCACGAACTGGCGACGCCGGCGCCGCTCGGAACGATCCTGGCGCTGCACCACCCGCCGCTGCCGTCGCATGTGCCGCTGTTCGACATCCTCGAGCTGCGTGATCAGGGGCGCCTCGCCGAGGTGATCGCCGGCAGCGACGTGCGCGCGATCCTTGCGGGTCACCTGCACTACTCGACCAGTGGCACGTTCGCGGGCGTGCCGGTGTCGGTCGCCGCGGCCACCTGCTACACCATGAACCTCGCGCGCCCCGCGGTGGACGTCAACGGCATGGACGCCGGCCAGTCGTTCCACCTCGTGCACGTGTACGACGACACCGTCACCCACGCCGTCGTGCCCGTCGTCGAGGCGCCGACCGGCGACGTCTTCTCGGCGGAGTGGGTCGAGCGGATGTCGCGGCTCACGCCCGAAGAGCGGCTCGAGGCGTTCTCCCGCAAGCGTCGCTGAGGGCACTCCCGGCGCTGTCGGGCGACCGCCCCCGTGTACGTGGAGGCGGGGCTGAGTGTACGCCGTGTACACCCCGGCGGACAGGAGCCGCGGGTAGGCTCGAAGCATCCCCGCACACCGCTGTGAACGACCCACGAGGACTGCACACATGGCTCTGGACGCAATGACGCGAACCCGCATCGAGACCGACTCCCTGGGATCCCTGGAGATCCCCGCCGACGCGTACTGGGGCATCCACACCGCCCGTGCGCTGGAGAACTTCCCCATCTCGAAGAGGCCGATCTCGGTCTACCCCGACCTGGTGCGGGCACTCGCGATGGTGAAGCAGGCCTCTGCCCGCGCGAACCGCGAGATCGGGGTGCTCGACCCCGCGAAGGCCGACCTCATCGACCGCGCGTGCCAGCTGGTGATCGACGGCGAGTTCCACGACCAGTTCGTGGTGGGCGTCATCCAGGGCGGTGCCGGCACGTCGACCAACATGAACGCGAACGAGGTCATCACCAACATCGCGCTCGAGCTCGCCGGTCGTGAGAAGGGCGACTACGCCTATCTCTCGCCGATCGACGACACCAACCGCAGCCAGTCGACGAACGACGTCTACCCGACGGCGATCAAGGTCGGCCTCGGCCTCGACCTGAAGACGCTGCTGGAGGAGCTGGATCTGCTCCGCCGCTCGTTCCTGGCGAAGGCCGTCGAGTTCCACGACGTGCTGAAGGTCGGCCGCACCCAGCTGCAGGACGCCGTGCCCATGACCCTCGGCCAGGAGTTCCACGGGTTCGCCACGACGCTCGGCTACGACCACCAGCGCCTCACCGAGAACGCCTACCTCCTCTACGAGGTGAACATGGGCGCCACGGCGATCGGCACCGGCATCACGACGCACCCGTCGTACGCGCCGGCGGTCCTGCGCCACCTCCGCGAGATCTCGGGCCTCGACCTCGACACCGCCTCCGACCTCGTCGAGGCGACCAGCGACACCGGCTCGTTCATGTCGTTCTCGGCGTCGCTCAAGCGCAACGCGATCAAGCTGTCGAAGATCTGCAACGACCTGCGCCTGCTGTCGTCCGGCCCGCAGGCCGGGTTCGGCGAGATCAACCTGCCGGCCCGCCAGGCGGGGTCGAGCATCATGCCCGGCAAGGTGAACCCCGTCATCCCCGAGGTCGTGAACCAGGTGGCGTTCTCGGTCGCCGGTGCCGACCTCACGGTGACGATGGCAGTCGAGGGCGGGCAGCTGCAGCTGAACGCGTTCGAACCGGTCATCGCGCACTCGATCTTCCAGTCGATCACGTGGCTGCGCCAAGCGATGTACACCCTGCGCGTCAACTGCGTCGACGGCATCACCGCGAACCGTGAGCGCCTCGGCGCGATGGTCGGTTCGTCGGTCGGCGTGATCACCGCGCTCACGCCGTTCATCGGCTACGCCGCCGCCGCGGCGCTGGCCAAGACCGCCCTGCTCACGGGGCGCGGCGTCGCCGACCTCGTGGTCGAGGCGGGCCTCATGTCGCGCGACGAGGTCGCCAAGCAGCTCTCGCCCGCCCGCTTGTCGGGACTCGAGACCATCACCGCCGCGATCCCGGTCGTGGTGGCGCCCGAAGAGATCCCCGACGAGGCCCCTGCGGACACGCGCTGAACCGGTTGCCGCGGGCGGCTCCCGATCGATAACGTCGGGGAGACTCGAACGAAAGGCGAGAAATGACCGATCCGCAGAACCCGGCCGCACCCGAGCCGCCGCAGCAGCCCGCGTCGCAGCCCACTGCGCCTCAGCCGCCCGCCGACGCGCCCCTGCCGCCCGCGGCCGAGCCGGCCGCTCCGGCGCCGGACTACGCAGCGCCGGCAGCCCCGGCACCGGACTACGCGGCCCCGGCCGCGCCCGCTGCCCAGCCCGAGTACGCGGCGGCACCGCCGGCGTACCCCGCAGCCGCTCCGGCCTACAACGCCGCGCCGCCGGCCGCCTACGGCGCACCGGGGCCCGACGCGCCCGTCCCGGGCAAGACCCTGGGCATCGTCGCATTCGTGCTGTCGTTCTTCCTTCAGCTCGTCGCGCTGATCCTCGGTATCGTCGCGCTCGTCCAGAGCCGCAAGGCGGGCGTCAAGAACGGCTTCGCCCTCGCCGCCATCATCATCTCGGCGGTGCTCATGGTGGTCGCGATCATCGTGACGATCATCATCGTGGTCGCGGTGGTGGGCGGGCTCGCGGCCGCGTGCGCCGAACTCGGCCCGGGAGTCTGGGAGCTGCAGGGCGGCGGCCAGATCACCTGCAACTGACGCAGCATCGACATCGAGGGGCGGGTCCGCGGCGCGGACCCGCCCCTCGTGTCGTCAGGCGCGACGTCAGTCGAGGATGCGGCAGTGCGTCGTGAGCGCGCCGATGCCGTCGATCCCGACGGTGACCGTCGAGCGGTCGCGGAGGAACACCTGCGGGTCCCGCGAGTAGCCGGCGCCGCCCGGGCTGCCGGTCGAGATCAGTGTGCCCGGCAGCAGCGTCGCCGACTTCGACAGGTGCGAGATGAGCGTCGAGACCGGCCGCACCATCTGGCCGGTGGTGGCGTCCTGCAGCGTGGTGCCGTCGAGCACCGTCCAGATGTGGAGGTCCTGCGGGTCGGGCACCTCGTCTGCGGTGACGACGAACGGACCCGTCGGCGTGAACCCGTCGAACGACTTGCAGCGCGACCACTGTGCCTCGGAGTACTGGATGTCGCGCGCCGTGATGTCATTGACCACCGTGTAGCCCCACACGTGGTCGAGCGCGTCCTCGGGGGAGACGTCCTTGGCCGGGGTGCCGATGATCACGCCGAGCTCGGCCTCGTAGTCGACCGACTCGCTGAGCGAGCGCGGCCAGATGGTGGTGTGGTCGTGCCCGGCGAGAGAGTTCGGCCAGAGCACGAACACAGTCGGCGTCGAGTCCGTCTTGAGGCCCAGCTCACTCGAGTGCGCAGCGTAGTTGAGGCCGATCGCGAGAATGACCGGTGGCGAGAGGACGGCGGACGCGAACCCCATTCCTTCGAGTGGATGCCTCGTCGCGGCGCCCGCCGCGTCGCGCACGCGGTCGAGCAGCTCGTCGCCGCCGGCGATGAGCTCCTCGAGCACGCGGGGGGCGCCGTCGAACAGCTCCGCGACGATCATCATCTCGTCGCCCTCGACGAGCGCGAGCCTCGGCTCACCCGAATCCGGCGGGACGACGTGGGCGAAGCGCATACCCTCCAACCTAGTCGCCGGGGTGCCGGCGCAGGCCCTCCACAGGCCGTGGCACCGGCGTCCGCCGCCCCCATAGGCTGTGCGCATGACGCTCGACCCCGGTGCCTCCCGTCCCCGGCCCTCACTCACGCCGCCCGAGTTCGCCTCGCCGCTCGCGCAGCCGCGCGTCGCCGCTCCGGCGGCGATCACGCCGCCCGCGACCTCGCCCGCACCCGTGCAGATCCCCGCGGAGGCGCCGGCGCGCCGCGGGCGCAGCGCGTCGATCTGGATCATCGGCGTCCTCGTGCTCGTGCTGATCGTGCTCGTCGCGTACTTCCTCGACGCGCTCGGCCCTGCGGCGTCCCTCATCGGCATGGTGCTCGCCGTCGTGCCCCTCGTGGGCGTGCTGTTCGCGGTGCGGCTCGTGGACCGGTGGGAGCCCGAGCCTCTCGGGCTGCTCATCCTGGCGATCGCGTGGGGTGCGGTCGCAGCCGTCGGCATCGCGCTCGGTGTCGACCTCGTGCTGTCGATGATGTTCGGCCCCGCGGCCGGGGCCCGCGAGGTGCTGCAGACGGTCGTCCAGGCGCCGGTCGTCGAGGAGTTCGCGAAGGGGCTCGGCGTCTTCCTCATCTTCGCGACCGCCCGGCGCGCGTTCGACGGTCCGATCGACGGCATCGTCTACGGAGCGCTGGTGGGCGCGGGCTTCGCGTTCACCGAGAACATCCAGTACTTCGCCGTGAGCTTCATCGAGGGCGGCGCCGCCGAGACGACCACGACGTTCTTCCTCCGCGGCATCCTCTCTCCGTTCGCCCACGTCATGTTCACCAGCGTCACCGGCTTCGCCCTCGGCCTCGCCGCGCGGCGAGGGCTGTCGGCGGGGCAGGCGATCGGGCCGGGCCTGGTCGGTCTCGCGGGCGCGATCGCCCTGCACGCGTTCTGGAACGGGTCGGCGATGTTCGGCGACTTCTTCTTCCTCTACCTGACGCTGCAGGTGCCGCTGTTCATCGGCTTCATCCTGGGCATCGTGGCGCTGCGACGCGAGGAGTCCCGCCTCACGCGGCGCCGGCTCGGCGAGTACGCCACCGCCGGCTGGTTCACCCCGCAGGAGGTCGACATGCTCGCGACCTCCGCCGGACGCAAGGCCGCGCTCGCGTGGGCGCGCACGCTGCGTGGCGACCGGACGCCGCTCATGAAGACCTTCATCACGGATGCCACGGCTCTGGCCGCGACCCGTCAGCGGGCGATCACCGGCCGCGACCCGCAGGCGGCGGCGGAGGAGCGCGACCTGCTCGCGAAGACCGCGGCGACCCGCGCGGCGATGTTCGCCCCCTGATCGCGGAACCGCGCAGAAGCCCCGGTACCAAGACTCAGCGCTCGGTGCCGCGGCGATGCCTGCGTGTCTACCGAGCGCTGAGTTGGTCTGCCCCCAGCATGCCGGGAGGCCCGCGCGGGTGTCAAGAGAACCCCGGCGGTTCCCCTGACGGCGAACTCGCTCGGCGCGCGCGGCCTGTCGATGGTTGGATGGACGCATGACTGACGACCGCACCAAGCCCGAGATCGACGCACCCGCCGGCCCGGCGCCGGCCGACCTCGTCGTCCGCGACATCGTCGTGGGCGAGGGCGCCGAGGCGAAGCCCGGCGACACCGTGACCGTCCACTACGTGGGCGTCGAGTACGAGACGGGCGAAGAGTTCGACTCGTCGTGGAACCGGGGCGAGAGCATCCAGTTCCCCCTCCGCGGCCTCATCCAGGGCTGGCAGGACGGCATCCCGGGCATGAAGGAGGGCGGTCGCCGCGAGCTCGTGATCCCGCCGCACCTCGCCTACGGTCCCGCCGGCGGCCACTTCCTCGGCGGCAAGACGCTGATCTTCGTCATCGACCTCATCAAGGTCGGCTGACCGACACCTCGATCGCCCGAAGGGACGGATGCCGCAGCATCCGTCCCTTCGTCGTCTTCCAGAGTTCGCCGGTAATTTGCATTCACGGGAATAGAACATCTGCAAGGCTGTGTTGGAGCCCGTATGCCCGTCGCCACGGGCGCCCCACACGGACCTGAACACGAAGGACGACCATGACCGACTCCACCACGATCGACGTTCCCGGCTACAAGGCGGGCACCTGGGTGCTGGACCCCGCGCACAGCGAGGTCACCTTCAGCGTGCGCCACATGATGATCTCGAAGGTGCGCGGCACCTTCGGCATGAAGAGCGCGACCCTCGTCGCCCCCGAGAACCCGCTCGAGGCGAAGGTCGAGGCGTCGGTCGACGTCACCTCTGTCGACACCAAGGACGAGGGCCGCGACAACCACCTGCGCTCGGCCGACTTCTTCGACATCGAGAACCACCCGACGATGGAGTTCGTCTCGACCGGCGCGCGCGTCGAGAAGGGCGACTTCCTCGTCGACGGCGACCTGACCATCCGCGGCATCACCAAGCCCGTCACGTTCGAGTTCGAGTTCGGCGGCTTCGGCGTCGACCCGTGGGGCAACTACAAGGCGGGCGCGACGGCCAAGACGGTCGTCAACCGCGAGGACTTCGGCCTCACGTGGAACGCCGCCCTCGAGACCGGCGGCGTGCTGGTCGGCAAGGACGTCACCATCACGCTCGACCTGCAGGGCGCGCTCCAGCAGGACTGACCCTCTCGCACGTGCAGAAGAGTGGATGCCTCGCCCCGAGGCATCCACTCTTCTGCGTGTTGTGCGCGGTCAGCCCGACACCGATACCGTCTCGCGCACGCTGAGCGCGCCCTCGACGAGGTCGGCGTGGACGTGCGCCACCCCGCGGCGCGCGACCTTGCTGCGGCGGATCGAGCCGTCGATCGACGTGAAGTGTTCGGCCGAGTCGCCGTCGGTGAGGTACACCGGCTGCACGATGGTCCAGTCCAGCTCGGAGCCGCGCAGCACGCCCTCCTGGATCTCGGAGTCGATGATCTGCGGGCGGATGAGCAGCGCGAACAGCATGCGGTCGGTCAGGCGCAGGAGCGACCGCGTGTCGCCCACGCCGTACGACGACTGCACCACGAGGCGGCGGACGCCGGCTCGGCGCGCAGCCGCCACGATCTCGGCGGTGCCCTTCGACCGGACATCGTTGCGCGTGCCCTGAGCGCCGCGCAGCCTCACGCGCAGCGTCGGCTCCGAGATGCCCAGCGTGACGACGATCGCGTCGTGCCCGGGGACCACCGCATCGAGGACGGACGCCCGGGTGGTGTCGCCGTCGACGCGCTCGAGGCCCGGGCGAGCGGGGAGGGCGGACGCGTGGCGAGCGAGCGCCGTCACACGGTGCCCGCGTTCGAGGAGGGCGTCGCAGACGGCGCGGCCGGATCCGCCGGTGGCGCCGATGACGAGGATGTTCATGAGGGTCTCCCTTCGGTGGTGCTCCCACCCTCGCAACAGTGGCCCGGATGATCTATCGTCAGGAGTACGCATTTCATGATCGATCGTCCGGAGAGCGTATGAGCGTCGCGATGCCGTGGGAGAGCGAGGACGCCTTGACGGCGGCCCTCTACCGGGTGCGCATGCGCGGAGCGTTCTACTCGTGGACCGAGGCGTCGACGGAGTGCGCCGTCGAGATGCCGCAGTTCGCGGGCACGCTGAGCTTCCACATCGTCGCGCACGGCACGGCGTATCTCGAGGTCGACGGTGCCGAGCCGGTGCGTCTGGCGGCCGGTGAGCTCGCCCTCGTGCCGCGCGGCATCGGGCACCGCGTCGCGACGACGCCCGGCGCCGAGGTGGTCGGCCGCGCCGACCTCCTGCCTCAGGTGATGCTCGGCGATGCGTTCTCCGTGCTGCGCATCGGGCCCGAGGTCACCGAGCCGCCGCTGGCGCTGCTGTGCGGCGTCGTCGCCTTCGACTCGCCGGCGGTCGACGACATGCTCGCCGTGCTCCCGCCGATCGTCACCGTCGACTCGGCCCGCCACCCCGTGATGGCGGCGCTGCTGCCGCTGCTGGCCCGAGAGCTGCGCGAGCCCAAGCCGGGCGGCGACGCCGTCGCCACGCGTCTGGCCGACGTCCTCGTCGTCGAGACGGTCCGGGCCTGGCTGGCCGATGAGCGCGCCGATTCGAACGGGTGGCTCGCGGCGCTGCGCGACCCGCAGCTGGGCGCAGCGCTCGCCGCGGTTCACCGCGATCCGGGGCATCCGTGGACTCTCGACGCCCTCGCGCGGCGCGCGACGATGTCGCGGTCGGTGTTCGCGGCGCGGTTCGCGTCCGTCGTGGGGATGCCGCCGATGGCGTACGTGTCGGCGGCGCGCATGCGCGGTGCGCGCGCGATGCTCGCCGAGGGGAGGAGCGTGGCCGCGGTCGCCGCCGCGCACGGCTACGGATCCGAAGCGGCCTTCAGTCGTGCTTTCACGCGCGTGACGGGCGAGACCCCGGGGCGCGTGCGCCGCGGCGCGGCCTGAGGCCGCAGGCCCGCCGCAAGCGTCAGACGCGTGAGCGGGGACGGAGCCGGTCCTGCGCGAGCAGGATGCCGAGGAACACCACGAGCGCGCCGACCGGCTCGTTCCACGTGACCGTCTCGCCGAGGATCAGGATGCCGAGGATCACGCCGACGACCGGCGTGATGTAGGTGACGGTCGAGGCGCGGGTCGGGCCCCACGCGCGCACGGTGTTCTGGTTCCACACGTACGCGATGCCGGTGCCGAGGCAGCCGAGCAGCAGCAGGCTCACGACGATCGGCACGTCGAGCCGCACCGGCGTCAGCACGAGGAACGGCGTGAGCAGCGCCATGACGACGCCGGCCATCGCGATGTACCCGAACGTGAACGCCAGCGCCGACATGCCGGTGTTCGAGACGAAGCGCCGCATATAGGCGAAGCTGAAGCCGTAGCTCGCGGTCGCGCCGAGGATCGCCAGTTCGGCGACGAGGCTGCCGTCCAGCGCGATGCCCTGCCACGGGGCGATGATCACCACGACACCGAGGATGCCGACGCCGATCCCGAGGACCTGCAGGGCCTTGAGCCGCTCGACGCGGAACACCAGCCACGCCATGATCGCGGTCATGATCGGCGTGGTTGCGTTGAAGATGCTGGCGACGCCCGAGCTGACGTGCTGCTGGGCCCTCGAGAACAGCAGGAACGGGATGACGCAGAACGTGAGGCCGAGCACGGTGAGATGCGCCCACACCCTGATGCTGCGCGTCAGGTGCTCGCGCCGCAGGAGCACGAGGGCGCCGAGCGTCAGCGCGCCGAGGAGGATGCGTGTCCACGCGACCTGCGCGGGGGAGATGCCGGTGAGCGACACCTTCATGAAGAGGAAGCTCGCGCCCCACACGATCCCGGCGAGCACGAACTGCACCGTGATCCAGCGCGGGGACGGCAGTCGCTCGGCACGTACCGCCGGGGGAGTTCGCGTCGTGGTCACGCAGGCCACGGTACGCCCGCCCGCCGACGCCCGAACCCGGGATGGGATGCGACGTCCGAAATCCGCCGATGTGCGGCGGTCAGGCTACGCACCCGCGCCGACGACGGCGCGTTCGCCGCGGCATCCGTTCGCTGGTAGACTCTTCAGGTTGCCGTTGGATCGGCCGCGGAGAAAGAGAGCTCGCACATCGGGTGACGGGCACCGCGCAACAAGCAGAGAGGGGATCACCTATGGCACTGGAAGCAGACGTCAAGAAGGCGATCATCGAAGAGTACGCGACGCACCCCGGTGACACCGGATCCCCCGAGGTGCAGGTCGCGATGCTGACGCAGCGCATCAAGGACCTCACCGAGCACCTCAAGGAGCACAAGCACGACCACCACTCGCGTCGTGGTCTGTTCCTGCTCGTCGGTCAGCGCCGCCGCCTGCTGGGTTACCTGCAGGACATCGACATCAACCGTTACCGCTCGCTCATCGAGCGCCTCGGTCTCCGTCGATAAGGCATCGACCAGCGTTCAATCGCGCAAAACATTCTTGGAAGGCCTCCCCACGGTGTGGGGAGGCCTTCATCGTTCCCGGGCGTCTCAGCGCGACGGGCGAGCGGATGCCTCGACCCGGGCGAACCCCAGCGGCACGTGCGAGACCGGGTCGAGGCCGGTGAGCGTCACCCAGCCCTCGGCGAGGTAGGCGGCGTCGCTGCCCGGCTCGGGCGTGTTCGGCAGGTCCTCGACAGCGAGCCGGATGTGCCCGGCGTCGCGCTCGGTGAGCGTGGTCTGCACGATGCCGAAGGGCGCGAGCGATGCCTCGACGATGCCCCGGTTCGTCGGCGCGTTCGGCGCGTTGAGGTTCACCACCGTGCCCCGCGGGCGCTCGAGGACGAAGGGCAGGATGTCGAGGGCGGCGGCGGCCGCGGCATCCCAGTGGAACTCGGTGGGGTTCATGCCGACGTCGAGCGAGATCGCGACGCCCCATGCGCCGTTCAGCCCGCCGGTGAGCGCTGCGCCCACGGTGCCGGAGTGGAGGATGGCGCGGCCGACGTTCGCGCCGTGGTTCACCCCCGAGAGCACGAGCTCTGCCGGATCGCCGAACGCGCCGTGCGCGGCGATGAGTGCGACGAGCCCGGGCCCGCCGCGCACCGCGAACGCGGGCACGCCGTCGAGTCCCGGGAGTCTGCGCTGTTCGATCGCGATGCGGCCGTCCTCTTCGGCGGCGACGATCGAGGCGCTCGTCCCGCTCGACTGCCGCATCGGGGCGGCGACCGTCACGTCGAGCCCGGCGGTGCGCGCGGCCTGTGCGAGGGCGTGGAGCCCCGGCGCGTCGATGCCGTCGTCGTTGGTGATGAGGGTGCGGGTCATCGCGGCACCTCCGCGTCGGGGTCCTGCGGATCGGCGAGCGCGGCCAGGCCGTCGGGGCTCACGTGTCCGGTGACCGGCTGGGTGACACCGGCGGCCGAGTCGTCGACGAGCGGGCGGACGGTCACCGCCTCGCGCAGCTGCGCGATCGCATCCGGATCACCGGTGCCGAGGCCGTGCCGCGTGACGTTGAGCGCGCCCGCGGCAGCGCCCGTCACGACGGCCTCGCGCGCCGACTCACCGCGCGCGATGCCCGCGGCGACGCCCGCGGTGAGGGAGTCGCCTGCGCCGCGCGTGTCGGTCACCTCCATCCGCGGGGCCTCGACCTCGACGAATCCGTCGGCGTCGAGCAGCAGGAGCGGCTTGCTCGCGCGCGACACGATGACGGCATCGGCGCCCCGCCGATGCAGGTCTCGCATGGTCGCCAGCAGCGTCGCGGGGGAGTCGTCGGTGAGCAGGCCGTCGGCGACGAGCTCCTCGTCGCTCACCTTCAGCACGTCGACGCCGCCTTCGAGCGCGGCCACCAGACGTTTGCTCGCGAGGTCGACGACGACCTTCGCGCCGCCGGCACGCAGGTCGGCGGCCAGCCGGCGGTAGGTGTCGGCGGGCAGCGTCTCGTCGCCGGCCGGACCGCTCAGGATCACGAGACCCGACTCGAGTCCGTCCCGCAATGCGACGCCGTAGAGCTCGTCGAGGTCGTGGCGGGCGAGCGGCTCGCCGGCGGCTTCGGCGATGATGCGGCGCTCGCCGCCTCGGCGGTCATGGACGTACGCCGAGCCGGTGCCCTCGCGCTCGACCCCGACGACGGTGAGGCCTTCGTCTTCGAGCAGGTGGCGCAGCATCCGTCCGATCTCACCGGTGAGGGCGCAGCACATCGTGACCGAGGCGCCCAGCCGGACCAGCATGCGGGCCTGCCACACACCTTGACCGCCGGCGTGCAGGTGGATGTCGGGCTCGCCGTCGTGCTCCTCGACGGTGACGGTGAGCGTCGGGGACGGTGCGAAGATCGTGACGTCGCTCATGTCTTCGACGCTACGAAAGCGCGAGCGCGGCGACGACCCCCTTGCGGGCGCCGCAGAGGTCGTGCAAGGACTAGGAAGCGATCAGAGGGATGCTGCGGCCCGGGCCGCGACGAGATCCGCATGGTGGATCTCGGCGACATCGGGATGCGCGCGCAGTCGCGACTTCAGCGCGTTCTCGCCATAGAGCGCGTGGATCGGGTTGGACGGATCCTGCGTCACTCCGCGCGCCTGCGCCGCGAGCTCGACGGGCAGCTCGATGAGCGGCAGGCGCTTGTCGAGGGCGGGGTTGAAGAAGAACGGCACCGAGATGCGGTCGTCGGGGAACCGGGGCGAGATCACGCGGTGCTTCGTCGCGATGAGGTAGCCCTGCGTCGCGTACTCGAGCAGCTCGCCGATGTTGACGACGAACGCGCCGGGCACCGGGGGAGCGTCTACCCACTCGCCGTCCCGCTCCACCTGCAGGCCGCCCGTGCCGGGCTCGACCCACAGCAGCGTCAGCACGCCCGAGTCCTTGTGGGCGCCGACGCCCTGCTGCGGCGTGGGGTCCTCCTTGCCGGGGTAGCGGACGATCTTGATGAGCGTCGAGGGCTCGCCGAAGTGCTCGTCGAAGTAGTTCTCGGGGGCGCCGAGCGACAGCGCCCACGCGCGCAGCAGCCGGCGGGCGACCCCCGAGAGGTGGTCGTGCCACTCCGAGACGACCTCGCGGAGCTCGGGCTGCGCGTCGGGCCACAGGTTCGGGCCGATGAGGCGTGAGAAGTCGGGGGCGTCGGCGTCGGTGACGGCCTCACGCTCGGGACCGATGTCGATCTGCTCGCGCCAGTCGACCTTGCCCTGCGTGCGCTCGCCGCCGACGCGGGTGTAGCCGCGGAAGTGCGGGCTGTTGACGTTCTCGATCGCGAGCTTGTCTGCCTCGGGGAGGGCGAAGAAGTCGCGCGCCGCCCCGTGCAGGCGTGCCTCCAGCTCGGGGGACACTCCCGTGCCGGTCAGGTAGAAGAAGCCGACGTCGTGGGTCGCGGCGCGCAGGTCATCGCGGAACTGCGCGGCCGCCTCGGGGCCCGCGTCGAGCCGGGAGAGGTCGAGGATCGGCAGGTTGAGGTCGGTCATGGTGCGAGAGTAGGCGGCGGTCGCAGCATCCGTCCCGTTTGTTGCCGAGGGTTACCGCCGCGATGACCGGGCCGGTGTGCGGCCCGGCCATCGCGGTCCTCACGGGGTCGGGCGGTTCATGTCGGGGATCGTGATCGGAGTGGTCAACCCCGACTGCCCCCGGTTGAGGAACGCCATGGCGATGCCGCGCAGCAGCTGGTCGAACAGGTAGAAGTTCGCGGGCATGAGCGGCAGCAGCCCCTCGCGGAACGCGATGTAGCTCGGCCAGCCGACCCGGATCGTCGCGGCCGACACGTAGTCGCGCTTGAGGCCCAGCCAGTCGCCGATGTCGTTGCCGAGCTGATAGCGGACGAACTCGTTGAGGAAGCCGCGCGTCACGCCGAGGTCGACCTGCGCAGTGAGACCGAGGAGCGTCTCGGCGAGCTCCTGGCCTTCGGGGGTCCACGAGAGCTTGGGCGTGAGGATCTGCGCGGCCTGCGCGTGCGCCGCGTCCCACGTCGCCGGGATGTACTCGTCGTGCACGCCGAGGAAGTGCAGCGCCACCTGCCAGGAGTGCAGGAAGGCGTCTTGGTCGGCCGTCGACATCGGCACCCGCCACTCCTTCAGCTTCTTGTGCGCGAAGGTGCCGGTGCTGTGGAACGTCACGAGGATGTCGTGGTTACTGATCGGGATCTGCTCGTCGTGGCCGCTCGCCTGCCAGTGCGGCGACTGCGGCAGGAGGTGGCGCACGGCGGAGTGGACCATGCGCGTCTTGTTCGACGTCACCATGAACTGGCCGGTCCGTTCGAAGGCGTTGATGTCGCTGAGGTCGTAGCCGAAGCTGAACGTCTTCGCCGCGCGGTCCTGCATGTCGGCGCCGCCCTTGGAGTGATACACCGAGCGCGCCTCACGCGGGATGACGGTGCTCATGATGCCGCCGCCGATGCCGTAGATCAGGAACAGGTACGTGTCTTTGCGGCGGTTGAAGTCGGCCGCGCGCCGCAGCTTCGTCCGGTCGGCCCACGCCGGCAGCTGCGTCGAGCTCTGGAGGAAGCTCGCCAGCTCCGGCGGCAGCCCGGTGGGGACCGGCTGCCAGTTGTTGACCCAGGGGAGGATCGCGTCGTTGACGGCGGCGGTCTGGCCGTTGCTGATCATGGCGGCGATGATGCGGTCGAGGTCGTCGTCCCAGACCCACTGCGGGTCGACGCCCGAGCCGGTGCCGAGCACCGACCCGGCGGGCGACCACGACCACGCCGCTTTGGGGACGGCGACACCGGCGAGCCCGAGCGCTGCTCCCAGGGTCAGGACGGAACGTCTGGTCATTTCAGGCATGGGGGTACCCGCTTCCCGACAGGGGACGGATCACGCCCGGCGTCATCCTCGACGCCGGTTCCCGCGTGTCGATCCATCCAGGACGAATGTGATTCGCCGTTAACATATGGTCTGCGGGCGCGCCGCACAACCCCCTCTTGTCCAGGGGTTTCGGAACGGAGTCAGCCGTTCTGCCGCGGATCGGGTCGCGGCATCCGCGATTCCTCCCGCGGTCGGCGCGAACCTGTGGGGTCGTTGCGGCGGCCTTCGCGCCGGGCGAGCGTGGCGTCGGCGAACAGCCACGTGGGGCGCGGCTCGACCAGCGGGCGGAAGACGCGGCGCACGGGTCTGGTCGCGAGTCCGAGCGCGATGAGCACGGACCCGACGATCACGAGAGGCAGCCAGAGCCACGTCGGCTCGGCGTTGCGCAGCAGGCCGTTCTCGCGGAACGGGTAGAGCACGAACGAGTGCAGCAGATAGACGTACATCGTGTACTGGCCGAAGTGCGTCCACCAGTGCGTCTCGCGCGGCACGAGCGCGAAGAACGCGGCCGACAGCACCACCGCGACGCCCATCAGTGCGAGGCGCACGCCGCCGGCCCACCACTGGGTGCCGCCGATCGACGCGTAGTTCTCGTCGTAGAAGAGCCACTCCCTGAGGTTCATCGCGCGCCAGTCGTCGACGAAGAACCACGCCGCCCAGCCGGCGACGGCGAAGAGCCCGAGGCCCCCGGCGAGCGCCCACCACGGCCGCCGGTCGAGCAGCCGAAGGCGCGCGACGATGTCGTGCTCGCGCAGCCACCAGCCCAGCGTGAAGAAGGGCAGGAGGCCCAGCGTCCGCGACAGCGAGAAGGTCGAGCCGATGTTGGGCAGGTAGCCCGCGCCGATCGAGATCACCACGGTCCACACGAGCGGCCATCGCAGCAGCGCGAGATAGGGGAGCACGAGCCGGAAGATGCCGAGCGCAAGCAGGAACCACAGCGTCCACGACGGCTGGGTGATGTTCGGGTTCGCCTGGCCCTCGACGATCCACTTGGTGAGGGTCCACAGTCCCTCGAACACGAGGTACGGCACCAGGATGTCGGTGATCACGCGCGCCATCTGCGTCTTGGTCGGGGCGTCCGACTTCGAGAAGTAGCCCGAGATGATCGCGAATGCCGGCATGTGGAACGCGTAGATGACGAGGTACAGGCCCAGCGCGATGTCGGAGTCGTAGGTCAGCCGCTGCACCGCGTGGCCGAGCACGACGAACACGATGCACGCGAAGCGCGCGTTGTCCCAGAACGGCGTGCGGCGCCGCGGACGGGCGACGGATCCCGTGGGGGTCGCCGTCGCCGGGGGCGGAACGCTGCTGCCGGTCATCGTCACCTCTCGCCGGGGCGCAGACCACACTAGCCGCGTGCTGCGCGCCGCGCTTTCGCTTGACACCGAGTCCCGCGCTGGCTGAGTCTGAGTACGAGCGTGCCGACGGCGGTCGCCGGGAGGGAATCACCGATGACGGATGCTGCGACCCACGCGGGCTCGACGGACTCGGCGACCACCCGTCCCGTCGTGACGGTGAGCACCGGCGCCGTCCGCGGCACCCGCGAGGGTGCGCTCGACCGCTTCCTGGGCATCCCCTACGCTGCCCCGCCCGTGGGTGAGCGCCGCTTCCGGGCTCCGCAGGCCGCGCAGGCCTGGGAGGGGGAGCGGGATGCCTCGGCCTTCGGCCCGACCGCACCGCAGCGTCCGTACAGCCCCGCGATCGCGAAGTACCTGGACTCCGTCGAGGTGCCCGGCGACGACATCCTCACCGTGAACGTGTGGGCGCCCGCGGACCGTGCGCCGGGCGCGGCGCTGCCCGTGCTGGTGTTCGTGCACGGCGGTGCGCTCACGCGCGGGACGACGGCGCTTCCCACCTACGACGGCGAGCGCTTCGCGCGGCACGGCATCGTGCACGTCTCGATCCAGTACCGGCTCGGGCAGGAGGGCTTCGCGGTCCTCGACGACGTGCCGCAGAACCTCGGCGTGCTCGACCAGCAGGCGGCCCTGCGCTGGGTGCGCAGCGAGATCGCAGCGTTCGGCGGCGACCCCGCCCGGGTCACCGTGATGGGGCATTCGGCGGGCGCCAACACCCTGACGGCTCTCCTCGCCCTCCCGCACGCGAAGGAGCTGTTCGACCGCGCGATCCTGCAGTCCGGTCCGCTCGAGGCCCGGCCGCCCAAGAAGGCGGGCCGCATGTCGCGCGAGATCGCGAAGCGCCTCGAGGTGGCCACCACCCGTGCGGGATTCTCGTCCGTGCCGGCGGACGAGCTCGTCGCGCAGCAGACCGCGCTCGCCGCGGGCGGCTCGCCCCTCGGCGGCGGGCCGACGGTCGCGCTGGCGATCGGCGGCGAGGCCGTGCCCCGCAATCCGCTGCACGCCTTGATCGAGGGCGAGGGCCGCGGCATCCCGGTGCTCATCGGCTCGACGAGCGAGGAGTACCGGCTGTGGCTCGTGCCGTCGGGGGCGGTCGACAAGGCGAGTTGGCTCACCGTCGCCCTCGCGCGGCTGGCAGCCCGGGTCCCTGCCCGCATCGTGCGTGCCCACCGTGCGCGCCGATACGGCGCGAAGCCGGGCGAGGTGCTGGGCGAGGTGATCACCGACATGCTGCTGCGCGGTCCGATCACGCGGTTCGCCGACAGCCGCGTCGGCGCGGACGCGTCGCCCACGTGGGTGTACGAGTTCCGGTGGCGGAGCCCCGTCGACGCGCTGGGCGCCGCGCACGTCATGGAACTCGGGTTCGTGTTCGACCGGCTGGGCGAGCCCGACGCGATCGGCATCGGCGGTCCCGACGGACCGCAGACCCTGGCCGACGCGATGCACGGGGCGTGGGTGTCGTTCGTGGTCGACGGCGATCCGGGCTGGGAGGCGTGGTCGGCGCGCCGGCCGGTGCAGGCGTTCGACGCCGACGGCGGCCACATCGACTACGCGCCGCGCCAGAACGAGCTCGACGGCCTTCCCGAGGGGTAGTCTCGCAGGCGCGATGACGACGATCGACGACGCTCTCCAACGCGACCAGGCCATTGGCGACCGCGACTGGCACGTGTTCCCCGCCGGCACCGAGCGCGATGTCTTCCGTGCTCCGAGCGGCGGCCTCGCGCGAGTGCGCCTGGGCGACCCCGATGCGCCCCGCGTGCTGCTCGTGCCGGGCGTGGCCGGATCCAAGGAGGATTTCGTCCTGCTGTTCCCGCTGCTCGCCGCCGCCGGATACCGGGTCGAGTCGTACGACATCGCAGGCCACTACGAGTCGGCCGCCGCCGGCCCGCAGCACCTCGACCCCCCGCGCGACGCGTACGACTACGCGCTGTTCGTCGACGACCTCGTCGCGATCCTCGAGGACGGCGGTGCGGCGCACGTCCTCGGCTACAGCTTCGCGGGGCTGGTCACCGAACTCGCGCTCGTCGCGCGTCCCGAACTCTTCCGCAGTCTGACGCTCATGGCCGCCCCGCCCGCGACCGGGCAGGTGTTCCGCGGCGTGAAGCACATCGGGCCGATCTCCGACATGTCCCCCCATCGCGCGGCGGGCCTGATCCTGTGGGGCATCCGTTACAACCTCAACCGCACACCCCCGGGACGCATCGCCTTCGTGCGCGAGCGTCTCGGCGTGACCGGTCGTGCGTGCATCGACGACGTCGTCGGCCTCATGATGACGACGCCCGACTTCGCCGACGACGTGGCGGCCACCGGCATCCCGAAGCTCATCGCCGTCGGCGACCAGGATCTCTGGCCGCAGGCGCAGCACGAGGCCTACGCCGCGCGCATCGGCGCCCGCGTCGCGACGTATCCGACTGGCCACGCGCCGTGCGAGACCGCCCCGCACCAGCTCACGCGCGACATGCTGCGGCTCTTCGCCGACGCGCAGTGAGGGGTGGATGCCGCGGGCCGCGGCATCCACCCCTTATCTCACTTGATCGAGCCCCGCGTGACGCCCGAGATCACCCAGCGCTGGCTGAAGATGTAGACGATGAGCAGCGGCGCCATCGCCATCAGGTAGGACGCGAACGCCACCGTGTAGTCGGTGTTGAACTGCCCCTGGAAGACGTACTGCGCGAGCGACAGCGTCCGCGCCGAGGGCTCGGTGAGCACGACGAGCGGCATGATGAAGTCGTTCCACGCCCACACACACGTGAGGATGCCGACCGTCGCGTTCATCGGCATGAGCAGCGGGAAGATCACCTGCCAGAACACCCTCCACGTCGAGGCGCCGTCGACGCGTGCGGCCTCTTCGAGCTCGATCGGAATCGAGCGGATGTAGGCCGTGTAGATGAAGATGTTCAGCGACAGCCCGTAGATCGTGTAGAGGATGATCATGCCCGCTTGGTTGTCGAGTCCCAGGATGGACGTCTGCTTGACGAGCGGGAGCATGATGATCGGGAACGGGATGAACAGCGCCGCCAGCAGGTAGAAGAACACGCCCTTGAAGAACGGGCGATGGATGTTGCGTGCCAGCGCGTACGCCACGATCGAGCTCGTCAGCAGTGTGAACGCCACCGAGCCGACGGTGATGATCGCCGTGTTCAGCAGCGCCTGCGGAAAGCTCGTCCGCACCCAGGCGTCAGCGAAGTTCTCCCACCGGATCGGGTTCGGCAGTTCGAACCCGGTGCCCTCGGTCAGCTGATCCGGCGTCTTGAGAGCGACGACGACCGCCAGGTACAGCGGGATCAGCACGGTGAGCGAGCACACCGCGATGAGAGCCGTCGCCCACCAGTTGGTCTTGCGCGTGTCATCGTCAGGCTCCCTGCGACGCTTGCGGCGATCGTTCGCCGTGACGGCGTCGACCTCCTGCTCGAGCTGGGACGCGGTGTTGGTCATGGTGGTCATCAGAAGTCGGCCTCTCTGCGCTGAAGGACCCGGAACTGCAAGAGCGAGACGACGGTGATCACGATGAAGAAGATCACCGCGTTGGCCGTCTGGTAGGCGAACTCGCCGCCCGAGAAGCCGCCCCGGAAGATGAGCAGCGTCACCGATTCGGTCGACGTGCCCGGGCCGCCGTTGGTGAGGGCGACGATCGGGTCGAAGACCTGGAGGAACCCCTTGAGGCTCAGCACCACGTTGATGGTGAAGAAGGCGCCGATGAGGGGGAAGGTGATCGACCGGAACTGCCGCCACGGGCTGGCGCCGTCGAGGGACGACGCCTCGTACAGCTCCGACGGAATCGTCTGCAGCCCCGACAGGTAGATGATGATCGCGAAGGCGCACGCCTGCCAGACGGCGAGTGCGACGATCGCGGTCCACGCCCACGTCTCGTTGGTGAGGATGTTGTCGCGGAACAGCGGGATGCCCGAGAGGATCTTCGGCAGCGAGTTCGAGAAGAAGAACTGGAACACGTAGCCGATCACGAGGATCGCGAGGATGTAGGGCACGAAGTACACGCCGCGCCAGAAGTTTCGCGCCTTGATCTTCGCGTTCAGTCCGAGGGCGATCGCCAGCGAGAACACGTTCGTGAGGATCGTCGCGACGATGGCGAACAGGAACGAGAAGCCATAGGCCTGCAGCACGCGGTCGTCTTTGAACAGGTTGAGGTAGTTCGACAGACCCACGAAGTTCCAGGCGCCATAGCCGGCGTAGTTCGTGAAGCTGAAGAAGATGCCCACCACGACCGGGAGGGTGTGGAACGCGGCGAACGCGATGACCGCGGGCCACACCATCCAGTAGTAGGTGGGGAGGGCACGCGAGGAGTCGCTGCGCGTGCGGGTCGCACGCTTGCGCGCGGTGCCGACCGGAGTGGACCGAACGGCTTGGGTGAGGGTGGTGGCCATGTCATTCTCCCGTCACGGGGATCGTGCGGGCGGCCACTTTGGCCCACTCGCTGTCGAGGGTCTGGAGCGCCTTCTGGGCGTCCCCGTCGAACAGGAACTGCTGGTCGGTGGGGATGAGCGGAAGGGCGGGCGGGATCTGGTGGTCGATGAAGCCGGTGATCCGCTGATCCTCGAAGTACGGCCGCACCGACTGCAGCGCGGGATCGTCGCTGAGCTCGGCGCCCTCGACCGAGGGCACCATGTTCTGCGAGGCGGCGAACTTCTCGATCACCTCCGGCTGGAACACGTAGTCGATGAAGCGCATCGCCGCGTCGTGCTTGGGGCTGTCCTTTCCGAGGGTGAAGACGACGTCGACGCCCGAGACGAGGAGGCTCTCACCCGGCTCGTCGGTGGGGTAGGGGAAGATCCCCATCCGGATGTCGGGGTTCACCTGCTTGATCGGGTTGGTGGCCCAGATGCCTTGCAGCAGCATCGCCGACTCGCCGCGTGCGAACGCGGCGTTGCCGTCGTCGTAGGTCTTGCCGCGGTAGCCGTCCTGCATGTACGAGTACAGCTGGTATTGGCGATCCATCGCCTCGGCGAAGTCCTTCTCGAATGACACCTCGGAGTCGGGGCCGACGTTCTCGCCCTCTTCGCGCATCTTGTCGAAGAAGCCGTCCTGCGCCGGGTAGGCTCCCAGCGCGTTCCACGAGGGAATGCCGGTCCACGAATCCGCGAGCGTGCCGTAGAACGGCTGGATGCCGGCATCCTGCAGTGCGTCGCACACGGCGATGAACTCGTCCCAGGTCTGCGGGACCTCCAGCCCCTGCTCCTCGAAGATGTCCTGGTTGTAGATCACACCGTTGGCGTTGTTGACGTAGCCGAGCCCGTTCACCTCGTCGCCGTAGGTGCCGAGGTCGGCGAGGATGTCCTGCACGGCGGGGCTGATCGTGTCGAGCACCGGCTCGTTCGAGAAGTCGTAGAACACGCCGGCCTGGGCGAGCCGGCCGAAGTTGCCGTTCGCGTTGAGGGTGATGACATCGGGGATGCGATCCTTCACCAGCAGCGTTCGGATCGCCGTATCGGCATCCGCGACCTGGTTCTGGACCACCTTGATGTCGGGGTTCTCCGCCTCGAAGCCCGCGATGATCTCGTTGAAGTCCTCGAGCGCCTCGCCCTTGAACTGGAAGAAGTTCAGGGTCGTCACGCCGTCGGCGGGGTTCTGGGCGCAGCCGCCGACGGCGACGGCGGCTGCGGCGGCGACCGCGACCGCGAACGGCCGGATCCATCGTCGGTGAATGGTTCTCATCGTGCGCCTCCTTGCGCGTGGGGTGGGGAGTGTTCAGTTCTCGGCGATGAGTTCGACGACCATCGCCTGCTGCGGGCGCTGCACGGGTGGGCGCACGCCCACTTCGGCGAGCTGCAGCCCGGTGAGCACCGTCGTGGTCTCGGCCCATTCGAGGGAAGACTGCCCGGCGTCGTCTCGGTCGCGCGTCAGGACGCGAAGCCGGTACGTCCATGCCGGCTCGAGTCCCGGCATCCGGATGCGTCCGGGCGGGTAGGTGGTGCTCGTCGCGGTCTGGACGATGGTGAACACGGCGGATGACGCATCCGCCGCGACCACACCGCGCACGTCGATCCCCGGCTCGACGCCGTCGACATGAACCACACGACCGGACGCGACGAGCGGGCGCAGGCGCTTCGCCAGCGCGACCCACTCTGCGACCTCGGCACGACCGGCGTCGTCGAGGGTCGTCAGATCCCACTCGATGCCGAAGTGGCCGAGCAGGGCGACAGCGCCGCTGAGGCCGACGGAGACCGTGCGACCGGAGGAGTGGACGACGGGGGTCGTCAGGTGCATGCCGAGCATCTCGGGCGGCACCACGATGCCGGTGTGTTTCTGGTTGTCGAGCCGCTCGAGCGGATCGAGGCTGTCGCTGGTCCAGACGCGGTCGGTGCGGTCCAGGATCCCGAGGTCGACGCGCGCGCCACCGGAGGCGCAGCTCTCGATCTCGAGTCCGGGGTGCGCCGCCTTGAGCTCGTCGAGCAGGCGGTAGACCGCGAGCGTGTGCTCGTGGACCCGGGCGGAGCCGGCGGGTCCAGTCGCCGCGTCGACGAGGTCGCGATTGTGGTCCCACTTCAGATACGCGATGGGGTACTCGTCGAGGAGCGCGTGCAGGTGCTCGGCGATGTGGGCGTACGCCTCCGGGTGTGCGAGGTCGAGGACCTGCTGCTGGCGTGCCGATGGTGGCAGCGACATCCGTCCCCGCAGGATCCAGTCCGGATGCCGGCGCGCGAGGTCGCTGTCGGGGTTGACCATCTCGGGCTCGACCCAGATGCCGAACTCCATGCCGAGCGCGCGCACGTGGTCGACCAGCGGGTGCAGGCCGTCCGGCCACACGTCGGTGTCGACCGTCCAGTCGCCGAGTCCGGCGGTGTCGTCGCGACGGCCCTCGAACCAGCCGTCGTCGAGGACGAAACGCTCGATGCCGACGGATGCCGCGGCATCGGCGAGTGCGGTGAGGCGCTCGAGGGAGTGGTCGAAGTAGACCGCCTCCCAGGTGTTGAGCGTGACAGGGCGGGCTCGCCGCGGATGCTGCGGGCGCGCGCGCCACTCGGCGTGGAAGCGCGCCGAGAGCTCGGTCAGGCCGTCGCCCCACGAGCCGATCACCCAGGGGGAGCTGTAGGCGGCGCCGGCGGCCAGCACGACCTCGCCCGGCAGCAGCAGCTCGCCGCCCGCGAGGAAGGCGTCGCCCGTGGTCGTCCGCTCGGCGATGACCCGGTGGTTGCCGCTCCAGGCCACGTGGATGCCGTGCACGCGCCCCCGCTCGAAGCCGAAGCCCGGCCGGCCGGCCGCGAGCAGGATCGCGGAGTCGGCGCCGGTGCGGCCGCGACGGCTCTCGCGGACGTGGGAGCCGATGCCCAGGGTGCGACGCTGCGGTGAGCGCTCGCGGAGGTGGTGGCCCGTCGTGTCGAAGACTTCGGTGGCGTCCCAGGGCAGGGGGAAGGTGGGATGTGCCGACTGCAGCGTGTAGGGCGTGCCACCGGTGTTGCGCACGGTGATGCGCTGGTGGAACAGGCCGCTCATGCCGATCCTCACCTCCACGCGCACCGCGAGGCCCGCCTCGGCGTCGGCGAGAGCGATGCTCGCGCGGTGGTCGCCGGCCTGCACATCGGCCAGCGCCAGCCTGGTGCTCAGCCCCGAGCCTTCGCGGTGACCCTCGAGACCGGGGGTTCCGAACCAGCCCTCGGCGCCGGTGGGGAGCAGCGTCAGCGCGGGCGTCGCGTCGAGACCTCCCGACACGCGCTGTGCTCGGGCGGCGATGGCGAGCGAGCGGAGCGTCTCCGGCGTCGAATCCGCGAGAGCGGCGCCCCAATGAACGATGGCCGGCGCGGGGGCGGCATCGAGATCGATGACGACACTCGTTCCTCCCCGGCCGAGGTGGAGAACGCGAGGATCCGGGGCAGAGACGGTGTGCTCGGCGGCGAGCTGCCTGTCGGTGCTGTGCATGGAGTTAGTTCTACCATGGAAGTAATAAAGGGAGCAAGAGGCGGATCATGCGCGGTTGTCCCGCTTCAGCAGTGCGATTCGTGCCAGACTGAAAGCATTTCGGCCCGGATGGGAGATCGACGAGGATGCTGACCGACAGCGAGCGCGCACTCGCCCGAGCCGTGCTCATCCATGGCCCGATCGCTCGCAGCGCACTGACGACCCGCCTGGGGCTCTCGCCTGCGAGCCTCACTCGACTCGCGAAGCCCTTCCTCGATCGCGGGTACCTCGTCGAACTCGACGACCTCGCCGACGGGTCGGTCGGGCGGCCGGTGCGCCCGCTCGACGTCGCGCCGGGCCTAGGGAGCTTCGCCGGAGTGAAGATCACCGGCGACGCGATCGAAGTGGTCGTCACCGACGTTCGTGCGGGGCTCCTCGCCCAGCGCACGCTGCCGCTCGACACGCACGAACCCGTGATGGTCGCGGCACGCATCGCCGAGGCGATCCGCGCGCTCGACATCGACTCGCTCGTCGGAGTCGGCGTCGCGCTCGGCGGAGCCGTCGACGCGGGCACCGTGCGATACGCCCCGTTCCTGGAGTGGGAGGATGTCGCCTTCGCGTCGCTGCTCGAGCAGCATCTCGGTGTTCCGGTCGCGCTCGAGAACGACCTCGTCGCGCTCGCCGAGGCCGAGCGCTGGTTCGGGCTCGGTCGGGGCATCTCCGGATTCGTGGTGCTGACCATCGGTGCGGGCGTCGGCTACGGCCTCGTCGTGGGCGGCGAGGTGGTGCGCACGGCGGAGGCGGGGCTCGGTCTGGGCGGCCACATCCCCCTGAGTGACAACGGTCCGCTCTGCCAGGCCGGCCATCGTGGCTGCTCGCAGGCCATGCTCACGTCGGGGTCGATCGCCGCGCAGGTGTCGGCGGCACTGCAGCGCCCCGTGAGCTACGGCGAGGTGCTGGCACTCGCCGCCGCGGGTGAACCTGCCGCCGTGACGGTGGTCGACGCCGCGGCCGACGCGCTCGGCCGGTTCATCGCGCTCGCGGCCAATCTCACCTTCCAGACTGCGGCGGTGCTCGCCGGCGAGGGCATCGGGCTCTACGCGATCGGCGAGGAACGCGTGCGCGCGGCGATCTCCGCGGGGCGGGATCCGCGGGCGGAGCCCGTTCGGCTCTTCGTCGATGACTCGGCCTTCACCGCGTGGGCGCGCGGCGCGGCCGCCGTCGCGATCCAGGCGGCCGTCGACCGGCTGCGGCTCGACTGAGCACCGGAGTGCGCGGACTGAGCGAGGTCGCGGCATCCGTTTCGGAATAATCTTGGTGCGCACACGTTGCACGAGATACATTCATTTGCATGGATTCGCACGACGGAGAACCCGCACGGCGAAAGAGCGGAGAAGCGATCGTGAGCGAGAGCACCACGTGGTCGGGTATGCAGTTCGGCATCTTCACGGTGAGCGACATCACCCAGGACCCGACCGACGGCACCACGCCGAGTGAGGCGGAGCGGGTCAAGGCGACCCTGAAGATCGCCAAGCACGCCGAGGAGGTGGGTCTCGATGTCTTCGCGCTCGGCGAGCACCACAACCCGCCGTTCTGGTCGTCGTCGCCGACCACGACGCTCGCGTACATCGCGGCGCAGACCGAGCGCCTCATCCTCTCGACCGCGACGACGCTCATCACCACGAACGACCCGGTGAAGATCGCCGAGGACTACGCGATGCTGCAGCACGTGTCGGACGGTCGCGCCGACCTCATGATCGGCCGCGGCAACACCGGCCCGGTGTACCCGTGGTTCGGCAAGGACATCCGCCAGGGCCTGCCGCTCGCGATCGAGAACTACAACCTGCTGCACCGCCTCTGGCGGGAGGACGTCGTGGACTGGGAGGGCCAGTTCCGCACGCCGCTGCAGGGATTCACCTCGACCCCGCGCCCCCTCGACGGCGTGGCGCCCTTCGTGTGGCACGGCTCGATCCGCACGCCCGAGATCGCCGAGCAGGCCGCGTACTACGGTGACGGCTTCTTCGCGAACAACATCTTCTGGCCCAAGGAGCACTACCAGCGCCTGATCCAGCTCTACCGCCAGCGCTTCGCGCACTACGGTCACGGCACGCCTGAGCAGGCGATCGTCGGCCTCGGCGGACAGGTCTTCATGGCTGCGAACTCGCAGGACGCGGTGAAGCAGTTCCGCCCGTACTTCGACAACGCGCCGGTCTACGGCCACGGCCCGTCGCTCGAGGACTTCAGCGAGATGACCCCGCTCACGGTGGGCTCCCCGCAGCAGGTCATCGACCGGTACGCCGCGATGCGCGAGACGTACGGCGACTACCAGCGTCAGCTGTTCCTCATGGACCACGCCGGCCTGCCGCTGAAGACCGTCCTCGAGCAGCTCGACATCCTGGGTGGCGAGGTGGTTCCGGTGCTCCGCAAGGAGCTGCAGAAGAACCGTCCGGCGGACGTTCCGGATGCCCCGACCCACGCGAACCTCGTGACCGCGAAGTACGGCGACGAGGCGCCGCGCCAGGCGGTCCCCGGCGCGAACCGCGGCGACAACCTCGTCGGCGCGAGCCCGTACGCCGACAGCCCCGCGCCCGCGGGCGCAGCGTTCGGCCTCGGCCGCAAGGAGGCGTGAGATGACCAACTCGGCTCGCCGCATCGCGGTGATCTCGGCCGGGCTCTCGAACCCGTCGTCGACCCGCATGCTCGCCGATCGGCTCGCCGCCGCGACCGTGAAGCAGCTCGCGGAGCGCGGCATGGAGATCGAGGTCGACGTGTTCGAGCTGCGCGACTACGCGCACGACATCACGAACAACCTGCTCACCGGGTTCGCGCCGCCGGCACTCGAGTCCGCGATCAACGCGGTCGTCTCGGCCGACGCCGTGATCGCGGTCACGCCGATCTTCTCCACCAGCTACTCGGGGCTCTTCAAGTCGTTCATCGACGTGCTCGACCCCGACGCCCTCACCGGCAAGCCCGTGCTGATCGGCGCGAACGCGGGCACCGCCCGTCACTCGCTGGCGATCGACTACGCCATCCGGCCGCTGTTCACGTACCTGCACGCCGAGCCGGTCTCGACCGGCGTGTTCGCCGCGTCGAGCGACTGGGGCGCATCGGCCGACAACGTCGCGCCGCTGGGCGAGCGCATCGATCGCGGTGCGCGCGAGCTCGCCGAGGCCATCGAGCGCCGCGAGCCGGCGACCGACGCCGACCCGTTCGACCCCGCGAACTACCTCGGTGAGGGCCGTTCGTTCGGTCACCTGCTCGGCGGTCTCGCAGGGGAGTGATCCTCAGCTGAGGACGACATCCTCCGGTGCGCGGAGGGGACGCCACGCGTCCTCTCCGCGCACTGTCGTGCGGGGGAGGACATCGGCCTCGACGAGGCTGCCGAGGTCCACGCCTGACAGCTCCTCGATGTCGGCGATCGGCACCTGGAAGGTGCGGAAGGCGCCGAGCGTCGGCACCTCGAGCACGCCCTGGCTGAGGTCGATGAGCTCCGACTGGTCCAGCACGAAGCCTGCGGCCGCGAGCCGAGGCATCCCGTCGTCCCTGATCGTCCACGCGGCGACCTTGAAGAACCGGCGCGGGACACGGATGCCGCGGTACAGCGGATCGTCGGCGGCCAGCACCGGTGCCGTGAAGACGCTGATGCGCTCGTCGGTGGCGTCGGCGAACTCCAGCACGTGGTCTTCGAGGCCGAGCCAGAGCTCCTTCGACTGGTTGAACCCGCTCGCCTGCGGCGCCGCGTTCGGGTAGGTGAACGTCGCCTCCGTCGCCCGGCGAGCCTCTTGTTCGGAGCCCCAGCCGGGATCGCGGCGGCGCACCAGATGCCCGCGGTCCAGGTCGTTCGAGGCGTAGACGGCCGGGCCCGCCTGCTCCGCCGCAGGGATGCGCGGATCGAGCTCCCACGTGCCAGTGCGGGGGAGGTCCTGCAGCGCGGCGCCGTCGATGTTCACCCCGGTCACGGCCGCGAGCCGGCGCTGGGGATCGAGCAGCACCGTGAACCGCGGGTAGGTCAGCTCGCGCACCTCACGCCCGTCGCCGGGCCGGGGGAGGGGGAGCGGTATGCCGAGGAAGGCGTCGTCGTATGCGTCGGGTGTCACGTCTGCCACGCGCCCATCATGGCCTCCGGGGGCGACATCACGCGATGCCCGGCTCATTCGTTCTCGGCCGCGCGCCGGGCGCCCAGGCGCCGCGCGAGCACCGCGTCGATCGCGAGCCCGAGGCCGACGGCGAACGCCACCGAGACGACGACGGCCACCACCGGCCCACCGGGGACGAACGTGGCGACGATCGCGCCGACCAGCGCCTGGTAGATCGCCCACGCGAGGGCGGCGAGGCCCGCCACCGCGAGGTAGCGCGGTGCCGGCAGGCGCGTCGCGCCCGCGGTCAGATTGACGGCGAGCCGCGCGAACGGGATGAACCGTGCCGTGAACAGCACGAGCGCCGCGCGCCGCTCGAGCCGCAGCCGCGCCCATGCGAAGGCCGTCTGCGTTCGGGGTGCGCGCATCCAGCGCCAGCGCTCGAGCCCGATCGTGCGGCCGATGAGGTAGCAGATGGCGTCGCCGGTGAGGGCGGCGGCGGCCGCCACGAGCACGATCGCGACGAGCGCGGGCTCGCCCTGCGACACCGCCAGCGCACCCAGTGCGGTGACGGCCGCCTCGCCCGGGATCACCACCAGGAACGCGTCGCCCAGGACGAGGGCGAAAAGCAGCGGCAGCGCCCACGCGCTGGACGCGACGGTGGTGAGCAGGTCCTCGACCATGTCTTCTTGGTAGCCGCCCGCGGTGAACGGCGACGGAACGGGGCACGTCCGGTGACCCGCCGCGGTGCATCCGGTGAACTCTTCCGCACGGAGGCGGGTTCGCGGCATCCGTCTTCCTTCGTCCCGTCACGCTGGAGGCGTGAGAGTCGCACTGCTCGCCGAATCGTTCCTGCCCCACATGAACGGGGTGACGGGGTCGGTGCTCCACGTCCTCCGGCATCTCGCCGCCGAAGGACACGAGACGCTCGTCATCGCACCGCGCGCCGGAGAGATCACCACCGATCTCCACGGCGCCCGCACCGAGCTGCTGCGCTCGGCGCCCCTGCCGTCGTATCCCGAGGTGCGCGTGGTGTTCGCGCGGGCCGCGCGGCTGACAGCGATCCTCCGCGAGTTCCGGCCCGACGTCGTGCATCTGGCTTCGCCGTTCGTCCTCGGCTGGCAGGGTCTCGCCGCCGCCGACGCGCTGCGGGTGCCGTCGGTCGCGGTGTACCAGACCGACGTCGTCGCGTACGCGGAGAAGTACGGGATGCCGCAAGCCTCCGCCCTCGTCGGACGCCACATCGGGCGCCTGCACCGACGTGCCACGCTCACGCTCGCACCGTCGTCCGCGTCGCTGCGGCAGCTCGAGGACCTCGGCGTGGATCGCCTGCGCCGCTGGGGACGCGGCGTCGACGTCGAGCGCTTCGGGCCCGAACGACGCAGCGACGACTGGCGCGCGCGCATCGCGCCGGGGGAGACCATCGTCGGCTACCTCGGCCGGCTCGCGCCCGAGAAGCAGGTCGAGGACCTCGCCGCGCTCGCCGGGCTCCCCGGTACGCGCCTGGTCATCGTCGGCGACGGACCCGCCCGGCCGGCGCTGGAGCGCGCGCTGCCGGACGCCGTCTTCACCGGACACCTCACCGGGGCCCGGCTCGCCGAGGCGCTCGCGAGCTTCGACGTCTTCGTGCACCCGGGCGAGAGCGAGACGTTCGGGCAGACGATCCAGGAGGCGCTCGCCAGCGGCGTGCCGGTCGTCGCGACCGGCGTCGGCGGCCCCGTCGACCTGGTGCGATCGTCGGTCGACGGATGGCTCTACCGACCCGGAGACCTCGGCGACCTGCGCGCCCGCGTCGCCGACCTCGTCGGCGACGCCGGCAAGCGCCGCGCGTTCGCGGCTGCGGCCCGCGAATCGGTGCGCGAGCGCACGTGGCACGCCGTCTGCAGCCGCCTGGTCGAGCATTACGACGAGGCGCGGATGCTGCGACCCATCGACGACGCGCAGCCTCAGCGCGCGGCGACCCGGCCGGCGGTGCCGACGCCCGCGCCGCGGCGCTCGTGGTCGCGGTTCGTCGCGCTCGGCGACTCGATCACCGAGGGGCTCTGCGACGCCTCGCGCATGCCCGCAGGGCAGTACCGCGGCTGGGCCGACCGCCTCGCGCAGCTCCTCGCCCACGCGGGGGCCTCCGGCGAGCCGTTCCGCTACGCCAACCTCGCGGTGCGCAGCCGCCGGGTGCGGCACGTCGTGAGCGAGCAGGTGCCCCAGGCGCTGGCACTGCGGCCGCAACTCGTGTCGATCCTCATCGGCGCCAACGACCTGGTCGCGCGCCGCGTCGATCCGGTCGCCGTCGCCGGTGAACTCGAGGACGCCGTGCGGACGCTGCGCGGCGCCGGGATCGACGTGCTCCTCGTGACGCCGTTCCTCCCGCGCCGGCGCCCGGCGCGGCTGTTCGCGCGCCGGTTCGCCGTGTTCTCGTCGGAGCTGCGGCGCATCGCCGCGGCCACGGGCGCGGTGCTGCTCGACACCGACGCGTTCCTCGACGCGCGCGGGCTTCCCGCCGTCGGCGACCTCGACCTCTGGGCCGACGACAAAGTGCACCTGCGTCCGCGCGGTCACCGGTATCTCGCCTACCGCGCGGCCGAGGCCCTCGGCGTGCCCGACGCCGAGGCGCTCGGCGAGCTCGACGCGAGCCTGCACGCCGACGACGACCCGGTGCTGCCCGGCACGTGGCTCCGCCGCGACGCCCTGCCATGGGTGTGGCGGCGCCTCCATGGGCGCACGGCGGGGGACGGGCTCGTCGCCAAGCACGCCGACTACGTGCTCATCGGCGGCCCCGGCGACGTGCCTGCCCGCGCGCACGCAGGCTGAGGCATCCGTTCAGTCCTTCTCGCCGATCGTGCGGCGGGCCAGCAGGGCCGCCGCGAAGAAGCAGAGCGCGCCCACGCCCGTGCCCAGGTTCGCCCACAGCGGGCTCAGGAGCTCGCCGGTCGCCGGCACCACGAAGGCGGCGACCGCGGAGACGCCGAAGGCGATCGAGCCCAGCAGGTTGAGGCCGGTGCCGTGCCACGTGCGGGCGTCGCGGTCCCACAGCGTCCCGCGGTCCTTCGTCGCGACGACCGCCAGCACGCTCGAGACGAGGAAGGCGATCGACCCCCAGGCGTCGGGCCGCCAGCCCGCGCCGACGTAGTCCGGATCGGTCATCGCGGCGATGAGCGCGGCGGCGGTCGACACGTTGAACAGCAGCGTGCCGGCGAACTGGATCGCGGCCGCCCACCAGTCGAAGCGGTCCGCCCGGTTCATGCGCACGTCCGGCGCTTTGCGTCCGCTCAGCAGCAGCTGGATGAGTCCGGCCGTCGTGAAGAAGATCGATCCGGCGAAGAACGTGACGTTCGCGCCGACCAGCCCCGCCCACGCGGCATAGGCCGGCACCACGCCGATGAAGAACAGCGCCGAGCCGACCGCGAAGCCCCACGACTCCCGCCGGAGTCGCCGCATGCGCCGCGCGGCCGGGTCGGCCGATTGCGCGGCGCTCAATGGTGGAAGACGGGACCGATGCCGGGGTGGGGCATAGGGCTGTCGAGTGAGTCGAGGAACTCGGTCTCGCTCTGGATGTCCTTCATGAGATCCTCGGCGAGGTCGCGGCTGAGCCCGTTGCGGCACACGATGCGCATCACCGTCTGGTCCGACAGCTCGCCCGACAGCGGGTACGCCGGGACGAGCCAGCCCTTGATGCGCAGCCGCTCCGACAGGTGGTAGAGCGTCCATTTGTCGGTGTGGCCCTCCTTGAGGCGCCACGCGAACACGGGGATGTCGGTGCCGTCGCTCAGCAGCTCGAAGGCGTCGAGCTCGGCGATCGCCGACGAGAGGTACACGGCGACGTTCTGCGAGGCCTGCTGGATCGCGGTGTAGCCGGCGCGGCCGAGGCGCAGGAACCGGAAGTACTGCAGGAGCACCTGGGTGCCGGGCCGCGAGAAGTTCAGCGCGAAGGTGGGCATCGACCCGCCCAGGTAGCTCACCTTGAAGACGAGGTCGTCGGGCAGCGCCGCGGTGTTGCGCCAGACCACCCATCCGACGCCCGGGTAGACGAGCCCGTACTTGTGGCCCGACGTGTTGATGGACTGCACGCGCTCGACGCGGAAGTCCCACTCGAGGTCGGGCTGCAGGAACGGTGCGACCATCGCGCCCGAGGCGCCGTCGACGTGCATCGGGATGTCGAGCCCGGTCTTCGCCTGGATCTCGTCGAGCTTCGCGGCGATGGCCTTCACCGGCTCGTACGCGCCCGTGTACGTGACGCCCACGATCGCGACGACGCCGATCGTGTTCTCGTCGACGTAGTCCTCGAGCCCTGTGCCGTCCATGAGCGGGTGCTCCTCGGTGACGGGGACCAGCCGCATCTCGACGTCGAAGTAGTTGCAGAACTTCTCCCAGCACACCTGGACGGCCGAGCTCATGATGAGGTTGGGCTTCTCGGTGGACTTGCCGGCGGCGCGGCGCGCGTGCTGCCAGCGGCGCTTGAGTGCGAGGCCGCCGAGCATGCACGCCTCGGAGGAGCCGATGGTGGATGTGCCGATCACGTCATCGTTGTCGGGCACGTTCCACAGGTCGCCGAGGATACGCCAGCAGCACTCCTCGATCGCGGCCGTCGCCGGGTACTCGTCCTTGTCGATCATGTTCTTGTCGGCGGACTCGACCGTGAGCTTGTCGGCGTAGTCGTCCATCCAGGTGCCGACGAAGGTCGCGAGGTTCAGCCGCGCATTGCCGTCGAGCATCGTCTGGTCGCGGATGACCCGGTACGCGGTCTCGGGCAGCATCTCGCCCTCGGGGATGACGTTGTACCTCGCGGTCGTCGCCTCGCCGGCTCGGGTGAAGGTGGGCTGGAGCGCTTCGTCCTGGTACATGCATCCTCCATCGCTGGGCGGGCCGGCCGCGCGGGCGCGCGACGGAGGCTGCGGTGCGCAGTCCACCGCACCCCCCGGTCGACCCTTCGGTGCCGAAGCTATACCGCAGCGCGCGCCGCGTCATCCCCCAGATCGCGTGACGGCGGCCTGTCAGGCGTCGGGGCTGATCTCCCCGGCCTCGATCGCCGATTCACGCTCCTCGAGCTCGACGTCGTCGACCTCGTCCTCGACCGCCTCGAGCGGGTCGAGGGTCGGCGGAGGGAGCTCGAACTCCACGCTGTCGTCGACGGGCACGTCGCGCTCGTCGTCGGGGATCCGCTCCCGGAAGTCGCTCATGGCCGCCTCGCGATCATTGCTCCGACCTGCTCCTACCCGCTCTTGCGACGGAATTCGCGCTTCGTGACCGCCCCGTGCGTGCCGTGGATCGCCGAATCGGCGTCCATGTGGGACTCGCCCTGACGGTTGTTCGCGTTCTTCTTGTCGAGTGCTTCCTTGAACTTGCGCTTCATCTCATCGGATGCCGCGGACGCCGGCTTCTCGTCGGTGCTCATGCCCCCCACCCTAGGCGCGGCATCCGGCGCCCGCCAGGGTGGGTGATCGGAGGGGGTGGCTGATAGGCTGTGTCGGGTTGCCCTGTGGCAACCGCTCAATTCCACATGTGAGCTACTCGGAGCAGGCCGGCAGGAAGCTGGTCCCCTGTGGTGGATTCCCCGCCCCGACGACGTCGGGTGATCTTCTACTGGTGACCAGCGCTGGCGAACCTCGCGGCACTCCCGCGCGCCGAGATCTGCCTGTTCGTGCTCCTTCGCACAAGCTCGTGCGCGAAACGCGCGTGCGAGCCTAAACAAAGAAGGAGAGACCTCTTGGAAGGTCCTGAAATCACCGCCGCTGAGGCCGTTCTCGACAACGGCCGTTTCGGCACCCGTACCGTCCGGTTCGAGACCGGACGACTCGCGCAGCAGGCACAGGGTGCCGTCGCCGCGTACCTCGACGAGGAGACGATGCTCCTGTCGGCGACCAGCGCCGGCAAGTCCCCTCGCGAGGGCTTCGACTTCTTCCCGCTGACCGTCGACGTCGAAGAGCGTTCGTACGCCGCCGGAAAGATCCCCGGCTCGTTCTTCCGTCGTGAGGGCCGCCCCTCGACCGAGGCGATCCTGGTGTGCCGTCTCATCGACCGCCCGCTGCGTCCGTCGTTCGTCGACGGCCTCCGCAACGAGGTGCAGATCGTCGTCACGGTTCTCTCGATCGCGCCGGGCGAGTTCTACGACGCGCTCGCGATCAACGCGGCATCGCTGTCGACCCAGATCTCCGGTCTGCCGTTCTCGGGCCCGATCGCGGGCGTCCGCCTCGCGCTCATCCCCGGCCACGGCGAGCACGCCGACCAGTGGATCGCGTTCCCGACCGTCACCCAGCTCGAGGAGGCCGTGTTCGACCTCATCGTCGCCGGCCGCGTGCTGCCCGACGGCGACGTCGCGATCATGATGGTCGAGGCCGAGGCCACCGAGCACAGCTGGAACCTCATCAAGGCGGGCGCCACCAAGCCCAACGAGGAGATCGTCGCCGCAGGCCTCGAGGCCTCGAAGCCGTTCATCAAGGAGCTCGTCGCGGCGCAGAACGTCGTCGCCAACTCCGCGGCGAAGGAGATCAAGGAGTTCCCGGTCTTCCTGCCGTACAGCCAGGAGACGTACGACTTCGTCGCGCACCGCGCCTACGACAAGCTCGTCCCGATCTACCAGATCGCCGACAAGCAGGACCGCCAGAACGCCGACGACGAGCTGAAGGACGCCGTCAAGGCGGAGCTCGTCGCCGCCGTCGAGGCCGGCGAGCTCCCCGCCGTCGCGACGACCGAGTTCTCGGCCGCCTACAAGTCCGTCACCAAGAAGATCGTCCGCGGTCGCATCCTCGCCGAGGGCGTCCGCATGGACGGCCGTGGCCTGGCCGACATCCGCCCGCTCGACGCCGAGGTGCAGGTCATCCCGCGCGTCCACGGCTCGGCGATCTTCCAGCGCGGCGAGACCCAGATCCTGGGTGTCACCACGCTGAACATGCTCAAGATGGAGCAGCAGATCGACTCGCTGTCGCCTGTCACGAGCAAGCGCTACATGCACCACTACAACTTCCCGCCCTACTCGACCGGTGAGACCGGCCGTGTCGGCAGCCCGAAGCGTCGCGAGATCGGGCACGGCTTCCTGGCCGAGCGCGCGCTCGTGCCGGTGCTGCCCAGCCGCGAGGAGTTCCCGTACGCGATCCGCCAGGTCTCCGAGGCCCTCGGCTCGAACGGATCGACATCGATGGGCTCGGTGTGCGCGTCGACCCTGTCGCTGCTGAACGCGGGTGTGCCGCTGCGCGCCCCCGTCGCCGGCATCGCGATGGGCCTCGTGTCGGACGAGGTCGACGGCCAGACGCGCTACGCGGCGCTGACCGACATCCTCGGCGCCGAGGACGCGCTCGGCGACATGGACTTCAAGGTCGCCGGCACGAGCGAGTTCGTCACGGCGATCCAGCTCGACACGAAGCTCGACGGCATCCCGTCGTCGGTCCTCGCCGCCGCGCTCACTCAGGCCAAGGACGCGCGTCTGACGATTCTGAACGTGCTCAACGCCGCGATCGACGGCCCGGACGAGATGGCACCGACCGCTCCGCGAGTGATCAGTGTTCAGATCCCGGTCGACAAGATCGGCGAGCTGATCGGCCCGAAGGGCAAGACGATCAACGCGATCCAGGACGAGACCGGCGCGCAGATCTCCATCGAGGAGGACGGCACCGTCTACATCGGCGCGACCGACGGCCCGTCGGCCGAGGCCGCCCGCGCCCAGGTCAACGCGATCGCCAACCCCACCAACCCGGAGGTCGGCGAGCAGTTCCTCGGAACGGTCGTCAAGATCGCGACGTTCGGCGCGTTCATCTCGCTCCTGCCCGGCAAGGACGGCCTGCTGCACGTCAGCGAGGTCCGCAAGCTCGCCGGCGGCAAGCGCGTGGAGAACGTCGAGGACGTGCTCTCGGTGGGCCAGAAGCTGCTCGTCAAGATCACCAAGATCGACGACCGCGGCAAGCTCTCGCTCGAGCCGGTGCTCGAGGAGGCCGCCGACCAGGAGGGTCGCGCCGCGGCCAGCGAGGGCCCGGAGGCTCCCGCCGAAGGCTGAACGCCCTCGCCGTCCGGTCCGCCCGGTCGATGAATCACGGATGCCCGTCCCCTCGTGGGGGCGGGCATCCGTCGTCGGTCGTCCGGTAGCTGCAGACGGCGGGGCAGGCGCCGATGAGGGGGTGAACCCCCTGAGGATCGGCGCGTCGTGACCAAAGCGTTATGTAATGTTTATCCATAGTTCGCCTCAGTGAACGGCTCCCTGTCCGGACTGGCCTACCCTGTGTGTAAGCGCCGGGGGGCGCGAACAGTGATCACGACATCCGTGCGGATTCGTGAGGGGGTGGCACATGGCTTACTTCGGCGTTGACTCGACGCTCCCGTCGTCGAGTCCGGATGCCGCGTCCGCGTCGCCGGGCGCCGTCGTCCGCGGCCCGCATCCCTCCGCCCCGATCCCGGTGCAGGGTCCCGCGGTCGGCAGCAACATCCGTGTCCCGCTCGGCGAGAGCGGCTCGCACATCTTCCCGCTCATCCTCGGCGCCGCCGAGTTCGGGTGGAACGTCGACCTCGAGTCGAGCCACGCGATCCTCGACACCTACGCCGAGCTGGGTGGCAACGCCGTGCACACCGCAGACAGCTACTCCAGCGGTCGCAGCGAGCACATCATCGGCCAGTGGCTGCAGTCCCGCGGCCTCCGCGACGACGTCGTGCTCGCCGTCCGCGTCGGCGGCCACGCCGACAACCCGGGTCTCGGGCCGGTCAACCTCGTGCGCGCGGTCGAGGCGTCGCTCAACCGGCTGCGCACCGACCGCATCGACGTGCTCTATCTCGATGCGACGACCGATCGCGCCTCATCCCTCGAAGACACCCTCGCGACGGCGGAGTGGCTCGTCGAGACCGGCAAGGTGCGGGCGCTCGGCGCCATCGGCTACAGCGCCGCGCAGCTCGTCGAGGCGCGCATCTTCGCGTCGGCGGGCTATCCGCGCATCACGGTGCTCGACGTCCCGTTCAACGTGCTGCGCCGTCACGAGTTCGACGCCGACCTGCGACTCGTCGCGGGTGCGCAGGGCATGGCGGTGACCCCGTCGCACGCGCTGGAGCACGGCTTCCTCGCGGGCCGCCAGCGCTCCAAGATCCGCGGCGCCCTGTCGGTGCGTGGTGCACAGCTCGCCGCCAACCTCAATCGCCGCGGAAGCCGCACGCTGCGCGCCCTCGACGCCGTCGGTGCGGAGCTCGGAGTGCCCGACGCCGCGGTCGCCGTCGCGTGGCTCCTCTCGCAGAAGCTCGTCACCGCGCCGATCGTCAACGCCTACGCGCCGCAGCACGTCGAGGAGCTCGTGCAGGGCGTCGGCGTCCGTCTCAGCCGCGGCCAGCTGTCCGACATCGGCCGCGCCTCGGAGTAGTCGCCGCGCGGCTCGCGGGCCGGGCGGAGCGACGTTCGGCACACCGCCTCCGCGCCGCTCGCGGGCCGATCGACGCGCCCGTCCACAGGGTCGCGGGCGACCCCGGGGCGGTGTCATAGGGTGGAGGGAGTGCCTTCCCCTGGGCACGCGATCCCCGACGGAGTGAGCTGCGTGACGCACTACATCTACCTCGTGCGGCATGGTGAGCATCAGGACGCCGAGCACGGACTCGTCGACGGACCCTTGTCGCCGCGCGGTCGCCGGCAGGCGGCGCTGATCGCAGATCGGCTGTCCGGGGTGCCGTTCGACGCGCTGTGGCATTCGCCGCTGGAGCGGGCCAGCCAGACCGCTCGTGCGGTCGCCGAGCGGATGCCGTCGCTCACGCCCGAGCCGTCCGCGCTGCTGTTCGATTGCGTGCCGACGGGCATGACCGACGAGACGCCGGCCGCCTTCGAGCCGTTCTTCGGCTCCGTCACCGAGGCCGAGGTCGAAGCCGGCCGTGCCCAGATGGCGGATGCGACGAGCGAGTTCCTGGCGCGCAAGCGCGGCGAGGTGCACGAGCTGCTGATCACGCACAACTTCGTGATCGCGTGGTTCGTGCGAGAGGTGCTGCAGGCGCCCGACTGGCGCTGGATGACGCTGAACCAGGCCCACTGCGGGCTCACGGTCATCGCGCAGAAGCAGGGGCGCCCGTGGACGCTGCTGTCGCACAACGACCTCGCACACCTGCCGGTCGAACTCCGGACAGGCCTCCCCGAGGTCTACCCCGTCTGACTCGCGGCGGCGCTCAGAGCGGCTTGCCGTACCAGCGTGACGCGTTCGGGTTGTCGTTGTACGGCTCGATCGCGACGAACCCGGTGCGCGCGTAGAGCGCGCCGGCGGCCTCGAGCGAGTGGTGCGTGTCGAGCACGAGTTCTGCGGCGCCGAAGGCGCGCGCGCGTTCGACCAGGTCCTCGACCAGCAGGCGGCCCCACCCGCGGCCGCGGGTGACCGGGCGCAGGTACAGGTGCTTCAGTTCGTACCGCGTGCCGAGAGGCCCGTCGGGGATGAGGCGGATGCCTCCGCAACCCTGCGCCACGCCCTCGTCGTCGTCGAGCACCACGAAGACGCCGGCGGGCGGGACGAAGGCCGCGGGGTCGGGGAAGGTCGTGCGATAGGCGACGCCCTGGTCGGCGAATCCTTCGGTGCGGATCCGGAAGTACTCGGCGAGGAGGTCATGGGCGTCGGGCGCGTCGACGGGGGAGGGGCGGAGTGTCACCACCTCTCCAGCGTAGGCGCACCGGGGCGGCGCGGCCCGGGGCGCGGGCCGCCCGCCGCCTAGGATGGAGGCATGACGACACGCGTGGCCATCGTGGGCGGCACCGGAAAACTCGGCGCGATCATCCGCGATGTGGTCGAGGCCGAACCCGGGTTCGAGGTCGCCGCGGTGCTGTCGTCCCGCTCCGAACTGTCCGAGCTCGCTGGGGCGGACCTCGTGGTCGATGCCTCCACGCCGGCCGTGTCGATCGATGTGGTCCGCGCCGCGATCGAACAGGGCATCAACGTGCTGGTCGGCACCTCGGGGTGGTCGGCCGAGCGCATCGCATTGGTGCGGCCCCTCGTCGAGGCGGCCGGCACCGGCGCCGTCTTCATCCCCAACTTCTCGCTCGGCTCGGTGCTGGGCTCGGCCCTCGCCGCCGCGGCAGCCCCGTTCTTCCCGTCGATCGAGATCGTCGAAGCTCATCGCGAGACCAAGATCGACTCGCCCAGCGGCACGGCTGTGCGGACGGCAGAGCTCATCGCCGCCGCGCGCGACGGTGTCGGCCCGGTGGAGTCGCCGCACGTCGACCAGCGCGCCCGGGGCCAGCAGGTCGCGAGCGTGCCGATCCATTCCCTGCGCCGCCCGGGCGTCATCGCCCGCCAGGAGACCATCTTCTCGGGCGCGGGGGAGTCCCTCACGATCGTTCACGACACCGTGGATCCCGCGCAGGCGTACGGTCCCGGCATCCGTCTCGCCCTCGCCGCGGCGCGCGACGCCGCGGGGGTGACCATCGGGCTCGACAGCCTGATCGACATCGGCATCGGCCGTCGCACTCCTTCGGCCGACGGGCGGCCCGTCGACGAGGGCGGCGTGCCCGGTCAGGTCGCCCGCACCACCGGCGCATGAGCGCTCGCATCGGCGTCGCCGTGATGGCGGCGCTGCTCGCGCTGTACATCGTGCTCGTCGGTCAGCGCGCGTGGCTGCTGCTGCTGAGCGGCGATCCCGTCGGCATCGCGATGGGTGCGGCGCTCGTCGTGCTGCCGCTCATCGCCGCATGGGCGCTCTGGCGCGAGCTCTGGTTCGGCGTGCGCGCGCAGCAGCTGGGCACGCGGCTCGAGGCGGAGGGCGCGCTGCCGCAGGAAGAGGTCGCGGTACGCCCCAGCGGTCGCGTGATGCGCGAGGACGGCGACGCCGTCTTCCCCGCGTACCGTGCCGACGTCGAGGCGCACCCCGACGACTGGCGCGCCTGGTACCGGCTCGGCCTCGCCTACGACGCCGCGGGCGACCGCCGTCGCGCGCGCGAGGCCGTGCGGGCCGCCATCCGCCTCGAGAAGGCCGACCGCCCCGGCTGAATCCCGCCCGGGGTGAGGACGAGGATCAGGATGCCGCGGGCACGGCCGCCGCGACCGCGTCCTCGACCGTCGGGTGCGCGAACGTGAAGCCCGACGCCTCGAGGGCCTCCGGTACGACGTGGGCGTCGGACGTGAGGATCGCCTCGGTGGCGTCCGCGCCGAGCGCGAGCTTCATGCCCCACACCGGCGCGCGCAGCAGGAACGGACGGTTCATCCGCACGGCGAGCGCGAAGCCGAGGTCGTTGGCGGTGGCGCGGGTCGGCCCGCTCAGGTTCACCGGCCCGCTGAGACGCGAATCGATGACGTGCCGGATCGCACGCACCTCGTCGTCGAGCGAGATCCACGGCCAGGCCTGCGTCCCGCGGCCGATCGGCCCCGAGACGCCGAGCTTCGTCAGGAGCATCAGCGGCTTCAGCACGCCGTCGGCGTGCACGACCGGCGCCGTGCGCAGCACCGACACCGCAGCATCCGTCCCCGCGCCGAACGCGGCGGCCTCCCACTCGCCGCAGAGATCCGCGAGGAAGGTCTCGCCGCGGCGGGCGTCCTCGGTCAGACGCGTACCGGGGACCGAGCCGTAGTAGCCCACTGCCGAGGCCGACACGAAGTGCGGCGCATCCGTGCGGAGTTCGCGCACCGCACGGGCGAGCGCGCGGGTGGGCGCGATGCGTGACCAGAGCAGCGTGCCCTTGTACGCCGGCGTCCAGGGGAACCGCCCGATGCTCGCGCCGTTGAGCCCGACGACGGCGTCGGCGCCGTCGAGCACCGCCGGATCCAGCGGCTCGGCCGTCGTGAGCCACTCCACTTCGTGCGCGGTCTCGGCCTGCCGGCGCACGAGGGTCGTCACCTCGACGCCGTCGGCGCGGAGACTGTCGACGAGCGCCCGGCCGATGAGGCCGGACGCCCCGGCGACGACGACCCGCCGGCCGCCGTCACCCGTGGGACGGCCTTCAGGCAAGCGTCGCCTCGAGGGTGATCTCGATGCCCGCGAGGGCCTGCGAGACGGGGCAGCCGCGCTTCGCGGCCTCGGCGAGACGTTCGAAGTCCTCGGGCTCGAGGCCCGGTACGACCGCGTTGACGTTCAGATGGCTGCCGGTGATGCCGGTGCCCGGCTTGAATGTGACGGACGCGGTGGTGTCGATCGACTCGGGAGGAGTGCCGTTCTCGGCCAGCGCAAGCGAGAACGCCATGCTGAAGCACGACGCGTGCGCCGCCGCGATGAGCTCTTCGGGCGTCGTGACCGACGTCGAGCCTTCGCTGCGGGCCTTCCAGTTGACGGGGAAGGTCCCGAGGCCCGACGACACGAACGTGGTCTCACCGGAGCCGTCGAACAGCCCGCCCTTCCACGCCGTGGTTGCTTCGCTCGTGACGGTCATGTGGGCCTCCTCGGTGGCGGGTCGCCCGCGTGCCGGGCGTCACGCGTCAGCCTATGGTGTGGGGCCGACACCTCGCGATGGGTTGACGGATGCTGCGTCCCTCGCCATGCGACGGGCGGCAGGCGCGTCAGGCCGAGGCCGGGCGCGCGCGCCCCATGATGCCCGCGCGCTGCAGCAGCAGGTACAGCTGGCAGCCGAGGCAGAGACCGAAGACGGCGTTGAGGAACGCCGCGATGAACGCCGCCGCCGCGGCGATGGTGAGGGCCCACGGCACGCCGAAGAGCTGCAGCACGAGGCCGAGGGCCGAGACGAAGAGGCCGACCCCCTGGGCGAAGCGCGGCGGGCGCGGGTCTTCGAGCTCGGTCGGCGGCGAGAGCTTCGGCGCCACGACCTTGCGGTAGAGGACACCCCACGGCGCCGTGCGCGGGGAGATGACACCCCAGAGGAACAGGAGGGTGGCCGCGAGCAGGAGCAGGAACGCGGGGTCGAGCACCCGGTCGGCGATGCTCGCCGACGAGATCGCCCAGCCTTCAGCCGTCTGCGCCGTCGACAGGCCGGTGAGCCCGAGGAACACGACGATCAGGAGCAGCACGGCGGTGATCCCCGCAGCGAAGCGCGGACCTCGGGGATCGATGCCGCGCAGGGGCGCAGCATCCACTCGTTCAGACATTCGCGTCTTCTGCGATCAGCCGGTTGAGCTCGAGTTCGAGCACGTCGCGGCCGGGGGCGCCGCCGAAGCGGGTCTGCACGACGCCGTTGCGGTCCAGCACGAGCGTGGTGGGTGTCTGCAGCACGTGGAAGTGCTTGGCGATGTCGGGGCGGTGGGTGAGATCGACGTCGAGGTGGCGCACGCCCTCGTGGTCGTCGGCGATGGCCGCGAGCGTGCGGTGCACGCCCGGACAGCGGGCGCAGAGCTCGGTGCTGAACTGGAGGAGGGTGGCGACTTCGCCGAGTCCGTCGGCGCCGAGACGGTGAGGTTCGACGACCTCGTGCTCGACGTTGCGGCGGGCGTGGGACTGTCGCCAGTTCAGGAAGACACCGAGTGCCACCGTCGCCGCGAGGAGCGCGGCGAGGGCGATGAGGGCGCCGACGAGGTTCACAGCAGATCAGGCTAACCCCTTTCACCTGAATGGAGGCCGAAACGGCCAATATGTCCGGCGAGCCGTAACAATTCGGGGGTGACGGCCGTGAGTCCGGGCGGCGCGGGCAGGGCCGTCATGTCGGCTGCCGAGGGTATCGTGGCAGCCGTGACGACGCCGATCCCGACTCCGTACGAAGACCTTCTGCGCGACGTGCTCGACCACGGCACCCACAAGGACGACCGCACCGGCACCGGCACGACGAGCGCGTTCGGCCGGCAGATCCGTTTCGACCTGTCGCAGGGCTTCCCGCTCATCACGACCAAGCGCGTGCACTTCAAATCGATCGCATACGAGCTGCTGTGGTTCCTGCGGGGCGAGTCGAATGTCGCCTGGCTGCAAGAGAACGGCGTCACCATCTGGGACGAATGGGCGGATGCCGCGGGTGAGCTGGGTCCCGTCTACGGCGTGCAGTGGCGCTCGTGGCCGACGCCGTCGGGCGAGCACATCGACCAGATCGCGCTCGTGCTCGACCAGATCCGGGCGAACCCCGACTCCCGACGCCTGATCGTGTCGGCATGGAACCCGGCCGACATCCCCGACATGGCCCTCGCGCCGTGTCACGCGATGTTCCAGTTCTACGTCGCCGACGGCAAGCTGTCGTGCCAGCTGTACCAGCGCAGCGCCGACCTCTTCCTCGGCGTGCCGTTCAACATCGCGTCGTACGCGCTGCTGACGCTCATGGTGGCGCAGCAGGCAGGGCTCGAGCCGGGCGACTTCGTGTGGACCGGTGGCGACTGCCACATCTACGACAACCACGTCGAGCAGGTGCGCGAGCAGCTCACGCGCGAGCCATACCCCTACCCGACGCTGCGCATCGCGCGCACGCCCGAGTCGATCTTCGACTACCGCTACGACGACTTCGTGCTCGAGGACTACCAGCACCACCCCGCGATCCGCGGGGCCGTGGCGGTATGACGGCACCGGTCGGCCTGATCTGGGCCGAGGCGCACGGCGGGGTGATCGGCGCTGACGGCGGCATGCCGTGGCACGTGCCCGAAGACCTCGCGCACTTCAAGGCCCTCACCCTCGGGGAGCCCGTCGTCATGGGGCGACGCACGTGGGAGTCCTTCCCCGCGCGGTTCCGACCGCTGCCGGGGCGGCGCAACATCGTGATCACCCGGCAGGACGACTGGACGGATGCCGGCGCCGAGCGCACCGGCTCGCTCGAGGCCGCGCTGGCCCTGGCCGACGAGGGCGCGCCCACGCGCATCTGGGTGATCGGCGGCGGGCAGCTGTTCCGCGACGCCATCGACCTCGCCGATCTCCTCGAGGTCACCGAGCTCGACGTCGCGGTGCGCGGCGACACGCTCGCCCCCGACCGCGCCGGCTGGGCGACGGCCTCGACGGACCCGGTCGACGGCTGGCACACGTCGGGTGGCGGCATCCGCTATCGCTTCCTGCGACTGGTGCGTCCCGCCGTCGGCGCGGCGCAGGTCGATTCGGCGGAAGGCTGACCTGGCATGGCGAAGACGGCGCTCGTCACCGGTGCGAGTTCGGGGCTCGGCGCGGAGTATGCGCGCCAGCTCGCAGCGAAGGGCGCGCACCTGGTGCTCGTGGCCCGCGACCGGCATGCGCTCGAGCAGCTCGCGGTCCGGCTGCGCGCGACCTACGGCGTCGAGGTCGAGGTGCTCGCGGCCGACCTTCTGAAGCGCCGCCAGCGCGAGCGGGTCGAAGCGCGCGTCGCCGACGAGGCCCGTCCCATCGAGATCCTGGTGAACAACGCGGGGTTCGGGCTGCCGCTGGCGTTCGAGCGCAACGACATCGAGGACGAGGTGCGTCACCTCGAGCTGCACGTCGAGGTGCCGATGCGTCTCACGCATGCGGCGCTGGGCGCGATGCTGGCGCGTGGGCACGGCCGCATCATCAACGTCGCGTCGGTCGCGGCGTTCATCCCGCGCTCGACCTACGGCGCCGGCAAGGGCTGGCTCGTGAGCTTCAGCCGCTGGGCGAACGGCCGGTACGGCCCGCGCGGCGTCACGGTGACCGCCGTGTGCCCCGGCTACACGCACACGAACTTCCACGAGCGCCTCGGACTCCCGCCGGGGCAAGAGGGCGTGCCCGACGCGATGTGGCTCGATGCCGGCACCGTGGTGGCCGAGTCCCTGCGGGACGCCGCCCGCGGCGCGGCCGTCTCGATCCCGTCGCTGCGCTACAAGCTGCTGGTGACCCTCGCCCGCTTCGCCCCGCCGTCCCTCGCCGCCCGCCTCGGCGAGCGGGGCCGCTGACCCCCGCACCCCGGGGTCCCTCTTTCCCCTCTCGGTTCTCTCTTGCCGAAACACGGGTCGGTGACGACGACACGCCGGTGATGGATGCTGCGGCCCGGCGTGTCGTGTGATGCGCCCGTGTTTCGGCAACAGACGCCGGCCGCCCACCCCGGTGAGCGTCCGGACTCGCTCCCTACGTAGAGGTCCCTGCCTTCGTCGGGCACCCGAGTCTGGTTCTTGCCGAAACACGGGCCGGTGACGACGACACGCCGGTGATGGATGCTGCGCCCCGGCGTGTCGTGTGACGAACCCGTGTTTCGGCAACAGGGAGGAGAAGGGGAGGAGAGAGAAGGGGGGGAGAGAAGGGGAGGGGAGAAGACGGTGGCCGGTCCGCCGGAGTGATCTGGGGGAGCGTGCCGCCGGTTCCTCCACAGGAGTCGTGTGCTGGAGGTTATCCCCGGACGGGGCCCGCACGGCTCCGGCGGCCCGCCGACCGCGCCACGGTGAGGCATGACCGTCGAATCCGCCGTGGCCGTTGTGGAGATGCTCGGAGGTGCTGCACGCACGCGCGACGTCGTCGCCCAGGGCGTCCGCAAGGGCGACCTCACTCGTGCGCGCCAAGAGGGTCTCCTCCTGCGGCCGAGGGTCGGCGTCTACGTGACACCGGCGACTCCGCCCGCCACGGTCGAGGCGCTGAGCCATCGCGGCCGGATCGCGTGCGTCACGGCAGGACGTGCCTACGGGCTGTGGATTCTCGACGACAGAGACCAGGAACCCGTCCACACCTGGATCGACGAGAAGCATCACCCCATGCGGATCGCCATCCACCCCGAGCCCGACGACCGTGCGTGCTGCGCGTTCCACCGCGACGTCGCCCTCGACGAGCCGACTCTGACGTGCGTCGGACTTCTCCACTGCCTCCGGCAGATCCTCGCATGCCGGGGCGAGGAGGCGTTCTTCGCTGCGCTCGAATCGGCGCTGCGACAGAGCCTGATCGATGACGAGGCACGGGAGCGTCTGAAGCTCAGCCTGCCGGCCGCATCGCGATGGCTCGTGGACTTCGCCCGCTCCGACGCCGACAGCGGACTCGAGTCCCTCGTACGGCTGCGACTGCGCAAGCACGGGCTCGTCCTCACGCCGCAAGTCGCCATTCCGGGAGTCGGCATCGTCGACTTCGTCAGCGGCGACTGTCTGATCCTGGAGGCGGACGGCGACACCCACGAAGGACCCTCCCGGCACCGTGACCGCGTCCGGGACGCGGTGGCCATGGCGCTCGGCTTCGTCTCCCTGCGGTTCGACTACGCGCTCATCGTCCACGAGTGGGAGGTCGTCGAGGCCGCGATCCTCGCCGCGGTCTCGCGGAACCTGCACCGCAGCACCGCCGGCCTCACGTGGTGACCGCCGTCTGACTCGCCGCGGGGTCGGCACGCAGCATCCGTCCCCCTCCTTCGCCGGCCTGCCGAAACACGGGTCGGTGACGACGACACGCCGGTGACGGATGCTGCGCCCCGGCGTGTCGTGTGACGAACCCGTGTTTCGGTGAAGAGTGGGGAGAGGGCGGCGGGCGGGCAAGAGCGTCACCGGGCGCGCCGGGGCGCGGCGGCCAGATAACCTGAGTGCATGACGCATACGGGCAATCCCTTCGGACAGGTGCTCGTCGCGCTCGTCACCCCGATGACGGCCGACGGCGAAGTCGACTGGCCCGCTGTCGAGAAGCACATCGACGACGTCATCACCGCGGGCGCCGACGGCATCGTCGTCACCGGCACCACCGGTGAGACGTCGACCCTCACCGATGCGGAGAAGATCCGCCTCGTCGAGGTCGGGAAGGATGTCGCCGCCGGCCGCGCCAAGATCATCACGGGCGGCGGCTCCAACGAGACCGCGCACGCGATCGAGCTCTACAAGGCCAGCGAGAAGGTCGGCGCCGACGGCATCATGATCGTCACGCCGTACTACAACAAGCCCACGCAGGCCGGCATCCTCACGCACTTCCGCCTCGTCGCCGACGCGACCGATCTGCCGGTGATCCTGTACGACATCCCCGGCCGCACCGGCGTTCCGATCCGGTACGAGACGATCCTCCGCCTCGCCAAGCACCCGAACATCCTCGCCATCAAGGACGCCAAGGGCGACTTCAGCGAGGTGAGCCGCGTGCTCAACCAGACCGACCTGATGTACTTCTCGGGCGACGACGCCAACGTGCTGCCGCATCTCGCGATCGGCGCGACCGGTCTCATCGGCGTCACCGCGAACATCGCGGCCCAGCCGTACCGCGCGATCGTCGACGCCGTGAACGCCGGCGACCTGAAGACCGCCACCGCCGCGCACCAGCAGCTCGAGCCGCTCGTGCGCGCCGTGATGACGCACGTGCCCGGCACCGTGTCGGCGAAGTACATCCTCCACGGCCTCGGCCGCATCGGCAGCCCGCGCGTGCGTCTGCCGCTGGTCGGACCGGAGGAGTGGGAGGCCGCGAAGATCGAGGACGAGCTCGCCCTCGTGAGCGACGTTCCCGGCGCCGACTTCTCGAACTTCCGCCCCGACCGCAACGCCGCCGCCGGCGGCGCACTGCCGAAGGTCTCGGGCACCACGAGATAACGAATCGCGCCGTCGCGGAATCGGCGGCGGCGCGCAGATGACGGGCGTCCCAGCGCCCGGAGGAGGCTTCGCAATGCCCACCACCCCGTACGACCCGCCGGAGCTCGAAGCAGGAACTCTCCGGATCGTCCCGCTCGGCGGCCTCGGCGAGGTCGGCCGCAACATGACGGTGTTCGAGTACGGCGGGAAGCTTCTCGTCGTCGACTGCGGCGTGCTGTTCCCCGAGGAGCACCAGCCCGGCGTCGACCTGATCCTGCCCGACTTCGAGCCGCTCAAGAAGCGGCTGGACGACATCGTCGGGGTGGTGCTCACGCACGGCCACGAGGACCACATCGGCGCGGTGCCGTATCTGCTGAAGCTGAAGGGCGACATCCCGATCATCGGATCGGGGCTGACCCTCGCGCTCACCGAGGCGAAGCTCAAGGAGCACCGCATCAAGCCGTACAGCTTGACGGTCGCGGAGGGCCAGAGCGAGAACCTCGGTCCGTTCGAGCTCGAGTTCGTCGCGGTCAACCACTCGATCCCCGACGCGCTCGCGGTCGCGATCCGCACGCCCGCGGGTCTGGTGCTCGCCACCGGTGACTTCAAGATGGACCAGCTGCCGCTCGACGGCCGGCTCACCGACCTCCGCGCCTTCTCGCGCCTGGGGGAGGAGGGCGTCGACCTCTTCCTCGTCGACTCCACCAACGCCGACGTGCCGGGCTTCACACCCCTCGAGCGCTCGATCGGCCCGGTGCTCGACCAGGTGATCGGTAAGGCGCCGCGTCGCGTCATCGTCGCGAGCTTCTCGAGCCACGTGCACCGCGTACAGCAGGTGCTTGACGCGGCGGCCGCCCACGGGCGTCGCGTCGCCCTGCTCGGCCGCAGCATGCTGCGCAACATGACGATCGCCGAGGACCTCGGCTACCTGCACGTGCCCGAGGGCGTGCTCATCGACTACAAGAAGGCGCGCGACCTGCCCGACGACAAGATCGTCTACATGTCGACGGGCTCGCAGGGCGAGCCGATGGCCGTGCTCAGCCGCATGGCGAACCTCGACCACGCCATCGAGCCCGGGCCTGGCGACACCGTCATCCTGGCGTCGAGCCTCATTCCCGGCAACGAGAACGCGGTGTACCGCGTGATCGACGGGCTGACGAAGCTCGGCGCCAACGTCGTGCACAAGGGCAACGCCAAGGTGCACGTGTCGGGCCATGCCGCCGCCGGCGAGCTGCTCTACTGCTACAACATCCTGAAGCCCAAGAACGTGCTGCCGGTGCACGGCGAGTACCGCCACCTCATGGCGAACGCGCGCCTCGCGCAGGACACCGGCATCGAGCCCGAGCGCACGATCCTGGCCGAGAACGGCACGGTGATCGACCTCAAAGCCGGTGACGCGCACGTCGTCGGCCAGCTCGACCTCGGCTTCGTCTACGTCGACGGGTCGACCGTCGGCGAGATCACGGATGCCGACCTCAAGGACCGCCGGATCCTCGGCGAAGAAGGCTTCATCTCGGTGATCGTCGTGGTGGACGCCTCGACAGGCAAGGTCATCTCGGGGCCGGAGGTGCACGCCCGCGGGTTCGCCGAGGACGACGCCGTGTTCGAGGACGTCAAGCCGAAGATCGCGGCCGCGCTCGCAGAGGCCGCCAAGTCCGGCGTCCGCGACCAGCACGCGCTGTCGCAGGTGGTGCGCCGCACGATCGGCCGCTGGGTCAACCAGTCGCTGCGCCGACGGCCCATGATCGTCCCGCTCGTCATCGAGGCGTGAGCGGGCCCCGGGCCGCGGCATCCGTCGCCGTCATCGCGATGTAACACGCGGCCCGTACGATCGCCCCGTGGCCTCCTCGTTCCGCATCCGTCCCGCCGTGTCGGCGGACGGCGCCTTCCTCGGCGACATGGTCGTCGAGGCGGCGAACTGGCGGCAGGGTGGGGCGAAGCCCCGCCACGAGGTGATCGGCGGGGCGGATCACCGGCGGTACGTCACCGGCTGGATGCGCCCCGGCGACGCCGGCTTCATCGCCGAGGACGCCAACGGCGAGCCGGTGGGCGCCGCCTGGTACCGGATGCTGCCGCGCGACGAACCCGGGTTCGGCTACGTCGGCACCGGGGTGCCCGAGCTCATCATCGGGGTGCGGCCGATCTGGCGCGCCCACGGCGTGGGTCGGGCCCTGCTGCAGCGCCTGTGCGAGCACGCCGGCGCACAGGGTTTCGCGCGCATCAGCCTCAGCGTCGAGCGGGACAACTTCGCGGCGACGCTGTACCGCAGCGAGGGGTTCGCCGTGACGCAGAGCGGTTCGGGCCGCGACACCATGGTCAAGCGCCTGCGCTGAGCAATCCGTCGTCGCGGCCGTGCGCGACGCGCCGGGCCTCCGGCCGGAGGGCGGCGTGGTTCCGGGCAAATGTCGGGGAGTCGGCCTACCGTGGGGGGATGGCCAGGAGCTCAAGCCCGACCAAGGGGTCGCGCGCGTCTTCGAACGCGTCGGCGAACGCGCGTTCGAGCGCGTCGTCGTCGGCGCGCAAGCCCGCGGCCGCCAAGCCGGCACCCGCACCCAAGAAGTACGTGAACGAACCCGACCGGCCGCCGGTCATCGCGCGGGCGTGGATGGGCCTCGCGCACGCCACCGGAGCCCTGTTCCGGGCGTTCGGCCCCGAGTCGCTCGAGAAGGAGCAGCGCCGCGACGGCTTCCCGTTCCTGCTCGTGCTGCTCGCGATCGCCGGAGCCGTGAACGAATGGTTCTTCATCGGCAACGAGGTCGCCCAGACCATCAGCGCCTACACCGTCGGCATGCTCATCGGCCGTGAGGCCTTCGTCATGCCGGTGCTCCTGCTGCTGCTCGCGGGGTGGATGTTCCGGCATCCGTCCTCCGTCCACGACAACGGGCGCGTCGGGATCGGATTCGGTCTGCTGGTGCTGACGATCGCCGGCTTCTGCCACGTCGCCGGCGGACGCCCGCAGCCGAGCGAGGGGCTGCCCACGCTCAGCGAGGCGGGCGGGCTCTTCGGCTGGATGCTCGGCGAGCCGCTGGCGACGGTGCTCACCGACGTCGGCGCGTACGTCGTGCTGTCGCTGTTGGCCGTGCTCAGCATCCTGATCATCACGAAGACGCCCCCGAACCGCATCGGGCGCCGCCTGGGCGAGCTGTACGCCTGGATGTTCGGCGCCGAGCCGCGCGAAGAGAAGGCGACGACGGATGCTGCGGCCCCGTCCGCTGCGGACGATGAGGGCGACTCGTCCCTGCCGTTCTGGCGTCGCAACAAGACAGGACGCGAGAAGGACCCGGACGACGGGCTCGGCTCGCAGGACCTCACGGAGCTGCTGCCCGCGGGCTCGTCGCAGGGCGGGTTCGAGCAGGCCATGATGCCGTCCGTCTCGCCGGCGCCCGAACCGGCGACCGACGCGCTGACCGAGGTCATCGATCCCGGCGTGCTGTCGGCGGCGAAGGCGGCGACCTCGTCGCGTACCTCGCTGCGCGACGACGCCGAGGTCATCGAGGACGACGGCACCCTGCCCGGCCTGGACGGCATCGGCTCCGTGGCGTCGGTCGACTCGCCGTCCGCGCCCTACCGTCTCCCGTCGGTCAACGCGCTCGCCGCCGGGTCGCCGCACGTGGCGCGTTCGCAGGCGAACGACGACACGGTGCGGGCGATTACGAGCGTGCTCGAGCAGTTCAAGGTCGACGCGCGCGTCACCGGGTTCTCGCGCGGCCCGACAGTCACGCAGTACGAGATCGAGGTCGGCCCGGGCGTCAAGGTCGAGCGCATCACCGCCCTCACCAACAACATCGCCTACGCGGTGGCCTCGAATGAGGTGCGCATCCTCGCGCCCATCCCGGGCAAGAGCGCGATCGGCGTCGAGATCCCCAACACCGACCGCGAGATCGTGACGCTCGGCGACGTGCTGCGCTCGCAGACGGCGACCAGCCAGACCCACCCCATGACGATCGGCGTCGGCAAGGACGTCGGCGGCGGCTACGTCATCGCGAACCTGGCGAAGATGCCCCACCTGCTCGTCGCCGGCTCCACGGGCTCCGGTAAGTCGAGCTTCGTGAACTCGATGATCACGAGCCTGCTGATGCGCGCCAAGCCTGCCGATGTGCGGATGGTGCTCATCGACCCCAAGCGCGTCGAGCTGACGTCGTACGCGGGCGTTCCGCACCTCATCACCCCCATCATCACGAACCCCAAGAAGGCCGCCGAGGCGCTGCAGTGGGTCGTGAAGGAGATGGACATGCGGTACGACGACCTCGCGTCGTTCGGCTTCCGCCACATCGACGACTTCAACAAGGCCGTCGTCGCGGGCGAGATCACGCTGCCGCCCGGCAGCGAGCGCGTGCTGAAGCCGTACCCGTACCTGCTCGTGGTCGTGGACGAGCTCGCCGACCTCATGATGGTGGCCCCGCGTGACGTCGAGGACTCGATCGTGCGCATCACGCAGCTCGCGCGCGCCTCGGGCATCCACCTCGTGCTCGCGACCCAGCGACCCTCGGTCGACGTCGTGACGGGCCTCATCAAGGCCAACGTGCCCTCGCGCCTCGCCTTCGCGGTAACGAGCGTGACGGACTCCCGCGTCATCCTCGACCAGCCCGGCGCCGACCGCCTCATCGGCCAGGGCGACGGCCTGTTCCTGCCGATGGGCGCCTCGAAGGCGCTCCGCGTGCAGGGCGCGTGGGTCAGCGAGAGCGAGATCGAGACCGTCGTCAAGCACGTCACGAACCAGGCGCGGCCGGAGTACCGTCCCGACGTGGCGGCGGTGGCCGAGAAGAAGGAGATCGATGCCGACATCGGGGACGACCTCGAGCTGCTGCTGGCGGCGGCCGAGCTCGTCGTGTCGAGCCAGTTCGGCTCGACGTCGATGCTCCAGCGCAAGCTCCGTGTCGGCTTCGCGAAGGCCGGCCGCCTGATGGACCTCCTCGAGTCCCGTGAGATCGTCGGCCCGTCCGAGGGCTCCAAGGCCCGTGACGTGCTGGTCACGGTCGAGCAGCTGCCGTCGGTGCTCGCGCGCCTGCGCGGCGAGGACGTGCCCGTCGAGGCGTCCGCCCCGGCGTCGGCGCCGGCCGCGCCGGCTGCGGCGGCAGACGATCGCTATGGGACGGATGCCGTGGCCTCGCAGTACGACGGCTACCCGGTCGTCGAGAGCGACGACGACGGCTCCGAAGACGCATGGGGTCTCACCGGCCGCGACTGACCCGCTGCACCGCCGCGACCGGGGCGCGCCGATAGGCTCGGGCCATGGCGATCCCCCGGCAGCTGCCCAACGCGATCACGATCGTGCGCATCCTGTGCGCGCCGGTCTTCCTGTGGATGCTCCTGGCCGACGGGGGAGCGGACGGCGCCCTCCGCTGGTGGGCGGCGGTGCTGTTCATCGTGGCCATCGCCACGGACGGGATCGACGGCTACCTCGCGCGCAAGCACGAGATCGTCACGGATCTCGGCAAGCTCCTCGACCCGATCGCCGACAAGGTGCTCACCGGCTTCGCCTTCATCGGGCTCTCGATCCTGGGCGAGCTCCCGTGGTGGATCACCATCGTGGTGCTCGTCCGCGAGATCGGCATCACCGTGTACCGGTTCATGGTCGTGGGCGACCACGTGCTGGCCGCCGCCTGGATGGGCAAGCTCAAGACGCTCGCCCAGGGGCTGGCGCTCTCGATCGCCCTCCTGCCGCTGTGGACGGTCGTCGGCGACTGGATCTTCTGGGTCAACGGCGTGCTCATGACGATCGCGGTCATCCTCACGATCGCGAGCGGCATCGACTACATCGTGACCGAGATGCGCGCCGCCCGCGCGAAGCGGAGGGACGCGTGACGGATGCTGCGCCCCTCGCCGCTGCGGTGCTGCAGGCGCTCGACGGGCGAGGCTGGTCGATCGCGGCCGCAGAGTCGCTGACGGGCGGGCGCGTCGTCGCGACCCTCGTCGACGTGCCGGGGGCCTCCGCGCACGTCAGGGGCGGCATCGTCGCGTACGCCACCGACGTCAAGGCGAGCCAGCTGGGCGTGGACGCCGATCTGCTGGCCGCACGCGGCCCCGTCGACGCCGACGTCGCGGTGCAGATGGCGCAGGGCGTCCGCCGCGCGCTGCGGGCCGATGTGGGCGTCTCGACGACCGGAGTCGCCGGCCCCGACCCACAGGACGGCGTGCCCGTCGGCACCGTCCACATCGCCGTCGTGACCCCGGACGAGACCGTGGCGTCGTTCCTCGAGCTGACCGGGACGCGCGATGAGATCCGCACCGCGACGGTGCGCAGTGCGCTGGAGCTCGCTCTGACCGCGGTGGGAGGCATCCGTGAACCGTGACACCGAGTCCGGGAACAGATGGTGTTTCGTCTCGGTTACATTCGGAGATTCCCACCCATTGCCCAGTTCACGGGATTAGATTGACATCATCCGGTGCTGTACTGTTGGCCACCCGGACGACGGTGGAATCAGAAGTGAGGAGGGGCCCTGATGATCCTGGTACGTCAAGAGATCGGCGAAGTGCTTCGTGATTTCCGCCAGCAGAAAGGGCGGACCCTCCGCCAGGTCGCCAGTCGTGCGAGTGTCGCGCTGGGGTATCTGAGCGAGGTGGAGCGCGGCCAGAAAGAGGCCTCGAGCGAGATCCTCGCGTCGGTGGCCGAGGCGCTCGATGTTCCCATCTCGATCATCATGCGCGAGGTGGGCGACCGCATCTCGGTCCTCGAGGGCCTGCAGACCTTCCCCGACGTCGTCCCCGACGACCTCGTGGCCTCGGTCGACGCCGAGCTGTCGCTGCGCTGATCGCGCCGCTTCTCCCGATGCGTCGTAGTGAGTTCAACCGCGCCGTGAGCGACGAGTTCGGCGTCCGCGCGAACGCCGTCGTGACCGATCTGTACCTGTCGAAAGCGGGCGGCCGCACGGCCGCCGAGGCGATCGATGCCGGCGTCGATCCCCGCGAGGTGTGGCTCGCGCTGTGCGAAGAGCTCGATGTTCCCGCCGAGCGCCGGTACGGCGTCGGTCGGCTCGAGCCCCGCCGCTGACCGCGCCCGCCGACCTTTCTCGGTGTCCGCGCCACGGCGTGTCATCGAAGAAGTGTTCGAGATCCGCGTAGGCTCCTGCACAGCAGGTGTCGAGAGCGTGTTTTCCACGGACTCGGAGGGAGCGAAGACGGATGTCGGAACCCCTCCCTAACGTGAACAGCGTCGAACGACACCTCACGCCTTGTCGCAGCATCCGTCCCACCGGGGCGGAGCGCGACAGCCTACAGGCGACGGAACGCGAGCACTGAGGAGCACGTCATGCCATCACCCGTTGACCGCGAGAAGGCCCTGGAATCGGCCCTCGCCCAGATCGACCGGCAGTTCGGGAAGGGCTCGGTGATGCGCCTCGGCAGCGACGAGCGCGCCCCCGTCGAGGTCGTGCCCACCGGCTCGATCGCCCTCGATGTCGCGCTCGGCATCGGCGGTCTCCCGCGCGGCCGCATCATCGAGATCTACGGACCGGAGTCGTCGGGTAAGACGACGCTGACCCTGCACGCGATCGCCAACGCCCAGCGCGCCGGCGGCATCGCGGCCTTCATCGACGCGGAGCACGCGCTCGACCCCGACTACGCGCAGAAGCTCGGCGTCGACATCGACGCGCTGCTCGTCTCGCAGCCCGACACGGGTGAGCAGGCGCTCGAGATCGCCGACATGCTCGTGCGCTCCGGTGCGATCGACCTCATCGTGATCGACTCCGTCGCGGCACTCGTGCCCAAGGCCGAGATCGAAGGCGAGATGGGCGACTCCCACGTCGGTCTGCAGGCACGTCTCATGTCGCAGGCCCTCCGCAAGCTCACCGGTGGTCTCAACCAGACCAACACCACGATGATCTTCATCAACCAGCTGCGCGAGAAGATCGGCGTGTTCTTCGGCTCGCCCGAGACCACCGCCGGCGGTAAGGCGCTCAAGTTCTACGCCTCGGTGCGTCTCGACATCCGTCGCATCGAGACCCTCAAGGACGGCACCGAGGCGGTGGGCAACCGCACCCGCGTCAAGGTCGTCAAGAACAAGATGGCTCCGCCCTTCAAGCAGGCCGAGTTCGACATCCTGTACGGCGTCGGCATCTCGCGTGAGGGCAGCCTCATCGACTTCGGCGTGGAGCATGCCATCGTCAAGAAGTCCGGTGCCTGGTACACCTACGAGGGCGAGCAGCTCGGGCAGGGCAAGGAGAACGCGCGCAACTTCCTCCTCAAGAACCCGGATGTCGCGGCCGAGATCGAGACGAAGATCAAGACGAAGCTCGGCATCGGCGTGCCGAAGGCGACCGGCGAGGTCGCGGACGAGCTGGCGGCGCGCCGCCCGGCGTGATGGTCCGCTTCGTCGACAGCGGGGGCGAGTCCGACACCGAGCACGGCGGCGGACTCGCCCCTGTGACCTCCCTCTTCGGCGACCGCGGGGCGAGGACGTTCCCCAAGACCGCGGCCGACGTCCGTCAGCAGCTCGACGACCGCGTCCCGGTGCGTCGTGGCGAGGCGGACTCGTGGTCCGTGGCCGAGCCGTCTGCCGCCCCGGCATCGCCCACGCCTGCCGCGGCGTGGCAGACGGAGCCCGACGACGATCCCGGCCCTCGGGACGAGCCGGAGCGCGAGGCGCGTCCGATCGACCTCGACGCCGAATGGGCCGGCAGAGCGCGCTCCGGCGGACGCCGCGCCGGCCAGCGAGAAGACGCAGACCCCGCCGGCACGGCCGAGCTCGGCCTTCTGAAGAAGCTCCGCGCCCGTCAGCTCTCCGTCTCGGAGGCGAAGACGTACCTCGGTCAGCGCGACCTGGGAAGCGACGGCGTCGAGGCGATCCTCGACGCCTTCCTCGCGCGCGGCTACCTCGACGACGCCCGGCTCGCCGAGCAGGTCGTGCACGCGGGCGTCGACCGCAAGGGCCAGGGGCGCCAGGCGATCTCGCAGAGCCTGGCGAAGCGGGGGGTGCCGCGCGACATCGCCGACGCCGCATTGGCCGAGCTGCCCGACGACGACGCCGAGCGTGCGCTCGAGTTCGCACGGTCCAAAGCCGGCTCCATGCGCGGGCTCGAGCGGGACGTCGCACTGCGTCGCCTCGCCGGCCAGCTCGCGCGACGCGGGTACGGCGGCTCGTCGGCCCTCACCGCCGCGCGGCAGGCGCTCGACGAGGCGATGCGTCCCACCGGGCGCGTGCGGTTCGACTGACCCCGGACGCGTCCGTGCCGGCCGGGGCGCAGCATCCGTCCCCGCCTCCGTCCCCAGGCGCGGCTCGTAGAATGGGCGGATCATGTCTTCGCCTTCCGCCACCCCGACTCTCATCGCGCCCTCCGAGGCGGCGCACGATGTCGACGGGCGTGCCCGCACCTACGAGGTGCGCACGTTCGGCTGCCAGATGAACGTGCACGACTCCGAGCGCCTCTCCGGTTCGCTCGAGAGTGCCGGCTACGTCCGCGCCGAGGTGGGCGAAGAGGCGGACGTCGTCGTCATCAACACCTGCGCGGTGCGCGACAACGCCGCCGGCAAGCTGTACGGCACGCTCGGCCACCTCAAGTCCCGTAAGGACAAGCACGACGGCATGCAGATCGCCGTCGGCGGGTGCCTCGCCCAGATGGACAAGGACGCCGTTCAGCAGAAGGCGCCGTGGGTCGACGTCGTCTTCGGCACGCACAACATGGGGTCGCTGCCGAGCCTGCTCGAGCGTGCGCGCCACAACGGCGAGGCCGAGCTCGAGATCCTCGAGGCACTCGAGATCTTCCCCTCGACGCTGCCGACCAAGCGCGACAGCGTGCACAGCGGATGGGTGTCGATCTCGGTCGGCTGCAACAACACCTGCACGTTCTGCATCGTCCCGAGCCTGCGTGGCAAAGAGAAGGACCGCCGGCCCGGCGACATCCTGAACGAGATCCGCCTGCTCGTCGACGACGGCGCCATGGAGGTCACCCTCCTCGGCCAGAACGTCAACTCGTACGGCGTCGAGTTCGGCGACCGCCAGGCGTTCGGCAAGCTGCTGCGCGCCGCCGGCGAGATCGAAGGCCTCGAGCGCATCCGCTTCACGAGCCCGCACCCGGCCGCGTTCACCGACGACGTCATCGACGCGATGGCCGAGACGCCGTCCGTCATGCCGCAGCTCCACATGCCGCTGCAGTCCGGCAGCGACCGCATCCTCAAGGCGATGCGCCGGTCGTACCGCAGCGAGAAGTTCCTCGGCATCCTCGATCGCGTCCGCGAGAAGATGCCCGACGCCGCCATCACCACCGACATCATCGTGGGTTTCCCCGGCGAGACCGACGAGGACTTCGAAGACACGATGCGCGTGGTCGAGCAGGCGCGCTTCGCCAGTGCCTTCACCTTCCAGTACTCGATCCGCGAAGGCACTCCGGCGGCCACCATGCCCGACCAGGTTCCCAAGGAGGTCGTGCAGGCGCGCTACGAGCGTCTCGCCGCCCTGCAGGAGCGCATCTCGCGCGAGGAGAACGAGAAGCAGCTCGGCCGCGAGCTGCAGGTGCTGGTCTCGACGGGCGAGGGCAAGAAGGACGCCGAGACCCACCGGCTCACCGGCCGCGCCGAAGACAACCGTCTGGTGCACTTCGAGGTGCCCGCGGGCTCCGAGATCCCGCGGCCCGGCGACGTCGTCTCGGTCGTGGTGACGCACGCCGCGCCGTTCCACCTGCTCGCCGACTCGACCGACGGCGCGCCGCTGCGCATCCGCCGCACGCGCTCGGGCGACGCGTGGGACCGTTCGCAGGCCGAGTCGTGCGGCATCCCGGCGCCGGCGGGCGAGTCCGGCGCGCCGCGCGCGGTATCGCTGGGTCTGCCGACGCTCCGCATCGGCGTGTGACCCCTCCGTGAACACCCCGGCCGACGCCGCGCCACCGGCGCGCCTGTGGGCCGTCGTGGGCGCGACCGGCACCGGCAAGACGGCGCTGTCTCTCGAGCTCGCCGACGCCCTCGCGGCGCGCGGCCGCCCCGCCGAGATCGTGAACGCCGACGCCATGCAGCTGTACCGCGGCATGGATATCGGCACCGCGAAGCTGCCCGAGGCCGAGAGGCGAGGCATCCGTCATCACCTCTTCGACGTGCTCGACGTCACCGACGACGCGGCGGTCGCCTGGTATCAGGACGCCGCGCGCACGGCGATCCGCGAGATCCACGGTCGCGGCGCCGACGCCGTGCTGGTCGGCGGCTCCGGACTGTACGTGTCGAGCGTGCTGTTCGACTTCCGCTTCCCGCCGCGGGACGAAGAGCTCCGCGCGCGGCTCGAGACGGAGCTCGACGCGCACGGCCCCGGCGCGCTCTACGCCCGCCTGCGCGAGCTCGATCCGGCGACCGCGGCCAAGGTCGATCCGCGCAACGGCCGCCGTATCGTCCGCGCTCTCGAGGTGCTCGAGCTCGGTGAGCGCACGCACGGCGCGATGCTCCCCGACGCGCCCGTGCTCTGGCACGACGACACCCGCATCATCGGTGTGGCCGTGCCGCGCGACGAGCTCGTGGTCCGCCTCGATGCGCGCGTCGAGGCGATGTGGCGGGACGGGCTGCTCGACGAGGTGCGGGCTCTGCGCGCGCACGGGCTCGAGCAGGGCGTCACCGCCCGGCGCGCCATCGGCTACGCGCAGGCGCTCGCGCAGCTCGAGGGCGAGCTGACCGAAGCCGAGGCGATCGCCGAGACGCAGGCGCTGACGCGCCAGTACGCCCGCCGCCAGGTGTCGTGGTTCAAGCGCTACGACGCTCTGCGCTGGGTGGATCCGGGAGTGGATGCTGCCGCCCTGGCAGACTCGTGGTCATGAGCATCGCGATCCGGGCCTTCGAACTCCCCGACACCGAGGCGGTCGTCTCGCTGTGGCAGCAGACGGGGCTCACGAGGCCGTGGAACAACCCGTATCAGGACATCAGCCGAAAGCTCTCGGTGCAGCCCGAGCTGTTCCTCGTCGCCGTCGACGGGCGCACGATCGTCGGAACGGTCATGGCCGGCTACGACGGCCACCGCGGCTGGCTCTACTACCTCGCGAGCGCGCCCGACCGCCGCGGCGAGGGGATCGCGCGCAAGCTCGTCTCCCACGCCGAGGAGCTTCTGACCGACATGGGGTGCCCCAAGGTGCAGCTCATGGTGCGGCCCGAGAACGGGATCGCCCAGGGGTTCTACGACTCCCTCGGATACGAGCCGTTCGAGACCTGGAACACCGGCAAGCGCCTCATCGCCGACTGAACCCTGGCTGATCCGGCGGCCGCGCCGGCGCCGCGCATCCCGCCCGTAGACTGGTGCGATGCCGCAGACGATCGCGTTCACCAAGGGCCACGGCACCGGCAACGACTTCGTGATCGTCCCCGATCCCGACGGCGCGCTCGCCCTCAGCGACGACCAGGTCGCCGTGCTGTGCGACCGGCGCTTCGGCATCGGCGGCGACGGAATCCTCCGGGTGGTGCGCGCGAGCGCGATCGACGAGGGCGCCGAGGCCGCAGCATCCGGAGCCGAATGGTTCATGGACTACCGCAACGCCGACGGCTCGAAGGCCGAGATGTGCGGCAACGGCGTGCGGGTCTTCGTGCGCTACCTCGTCGACGTCGGCTGGGCCGATGTCGACGGCACGCCGCTCAAGATCGGCACGCGCGCGGGCATCAAGACGGTCACCCGCAGCGACCGCGGGTACGAGGTGGACCTCGGTCCGTTCACCGTCGACGATTCCGGAGTGCTCGTGCGCACGCGCGGCGGCGGCGCGCCCCGCCCGGGTGTCGGGATCGACGTCGGCAATCCGCACGTCGTCGTGGCGCTGCCCGACGAGGGCGAGCTCGAGGGGCTCGACCTCGCCGCTCAGCCGCTGCTGCAGCCCGAACCGCCGCACGGCGCGAACATCGAGTTCGTCGTGCCGAGCGACCCGCTCGTGCACGAGGGCGTCGGCTCGATCCGCATGCGCGTCTTCGAGCGCGGCGTCGGCGAGACCCTGAGCTGCGGCACCGGCGTCGCCGCCGCCGCTCTCGCGGTGCGGCACTGGGCCGGCCCCGCGGCACCGGATCACTGGGTCGTCGAGGTTCCGGGCGGCACGCTGGGCGTGCGGATGCCCGAGATCGACGGCGAGCGGCACGTGCTGCTGTCGGGTCCCGCCACGCTCGTCTACACCGGCGAGGTCACGCTCGCGTAGCGGGCCTCAGAGCTCGGACAGGTCGGGCAGGTCGATCGGCTCGCTCGGCGGCGAGCCGTGCCGGCGCACCTTGAGCACGCGGAACCCGCGTGCGGTCGCTGCGCGCTGCACGCTGAAGCGGCGGTCCAGCGTCGCGGCGAGCCACCGCTGCAGCGAATCCGACCCGAGGTTGCGCTGCACGACGAGCCACGCGTCCGCCCGCTCGTCGAGGCGGGGGATCCACCGCTCGAGCAGGCCGTGCAGCTCGTTCTTGCCCACGCGGATCGGCGGGTTCGACCGGATCGTGCGGAACATGATGTCGTCGGGAACATCATCGGGCAGCGAGGCGTTGACGTTCGAGAGACCGAGCGCGGAGGCGTTCCGGCGCACCAGGTCGAGTGCTCGCTCGTTCACGTCGACGGCCCAGACGGTCGCGCGTGGCGCATCGAGCGCGAGGCTGAGTGCGATCGGTCCCCACCCGCACCCGAGGTCGAGGAAGTTCCCGCCCGCCGGAGGCGGGGGAGTGTTCGACAGCAGCACCGCGGTTCCCGAGTCCACGTGATCGGGGCTGAAGACGCCCCCGGCAGTCGTGACCTCGAGATCGCGACCGGCGAGCGTGACCCGGATGCGGCGCAGGTTTTCGGGGCTGGCGGGCGTCGCACTGAAATAGTGGTCACTCCCCATAGCCGACGAGCCTAGCGGAGGCGCTCCGCATGACGGGAAGCTAGAATTCACGGATGCCGCGAACCGGCCGATGAACGCAGGAAAACGGCATCCACGGCAACAAGCGAAGGAACACATGACGGATACCACGACACCCCAGAGCACCGACGAGACGCCGGTGGACCCGGTGGATCGCGTGCTGGCGCGCGCCGAAGCGCGCTCGGGGGTGCACGTCTTCGGAGCAGCGCAAGCGCTCCAGGACGAGGCCACGATCGGGCGTGCCGACACCGATGGCGAGCAGTGGGATCGCGAGGAGCGCGCAGCGCTCCGGCGCGTCCCCGGGCTCTCCACCGAGCTCGAAGACGTCACCGAGGTCGAGTACCGGCAGCTGCGCCTCGAGAACGTCGTCCTCGTCGGCGTGCACGCGCAGGGCGAGACGGAGGACGCCGAGAACTCGCTGCGCGAGCTCTCGGCACTGGCCGAGACCGCCGGCGCCGTCGTGCTCGACGGCGTGCTGCAGCGGCGTCCCCACCCGGACCCCGCGACCTACGTCGGCCGCGGCAAGGCGGAGGAGCTGCGCGACATCGTCGCCTCGGTGGGTGCCGACACCGTGATCGCCGACACCGAGCTCGCGCCCAGCCAGCGGCGTGCCCTCGAGGACGTCGTCAAGGTCAAGGTGATCGACCGCACGACGGTGATCCTCGACATCTTCAGCCAGCACGCGAAGAGCCGCGAGGGCAAGGCCCAGGTCGAGCTCGCGCAGCTCGAGTACCTCCTGCCGCGCCTGCGCGGCTGGGGTGACTCGATGAGCCGCCAGGCCGGTGGCCAGGTGGGCGCGGGCGGCGCGGGCATGGGCTCGCGCGGTCCCGGTGAGACGAAGATCGAGCTCGACCGCCGGCGCATCCGCACGCGCATGGCACAGCTGCGCAAGCAGATCCGCGACTTCGCCCCGGCGCGCGACGCGAAGCGGGCCGAGCGCAAGCGCAACACGATCCCGTCGGTCGCGATCACCGGCTACACCAACGCCGGCAAGTCGTCGCTGCTCAACCGCCTCACGAGCGCGGGCGTGCTCGTCGAGAACGCCCTGTTCGCGACGCTCGACGCCACCGTGCGACGGACGGAGACGAACGACGGCCGCATCTACACGCTGACCGACACCGTCGGCTTCGTGCGGAACCTGCCGCACCAGCTGGTGGAGGCCTTCCGCTCGACCCTGGAAGAGGTCGGCGAAGCCGACGTCATCGTGCACGTCGTCGACGGCTCTCACCCCGACCCGGCCGCGCAGCTCGCGACGGTGCGCGACGTGATCGGCGACGTGGGCGCGCGCGACATCCCCGAGATCATCGTCTTCAACAAGGCCGATCTGATCGACGACGACGCGCGCCTGCTGCTGCGCGGACTCGAGCCCAAGGCCGTCTTCGCGTCCTCCCGCACCGGCGAGGGGATCGACGAGCTGCGCGCCCTCATCGAGGAGACGCTGCCGCTGCCGGCCGTCGAGGTGCGGGCCCTTGTGCCCTACGACCGCGGCGACCTCGTCTCGGCGATCCACGAGCAGGGCATGATCCTGTCGCAGCAGCACGAGGAGGGCGGCACCGCGGTGCACGCCCGCGTGGGCGAGCACCTCGCTGCGCGCCTCGCCCCCTTCACGGTCTGAGGAGGGTCGCCGCTCGAGCCGCTAGTCGAGCTCGAGCGGCGGCACTCCCGGCGTCTCGAAGCCGAACACCTGGCCGAGGAACGCGAGCTCGGCCTCCAGGGTGCGCACGAGCGTCGTCGCGCTGCGGAAGCCGTGCCCCTCGCCCTCGAACGCGAGGTAGGCGTGCGCGACGCCGTTCGCGGCGAGGGCGTCCCGCACCGCCTCGGACTGCGACGGCGGCACGACCCGGTCGTCGAGGCCCTGCTCGATGAGCAGCGGGGTGCGCAGGCGATCGAGGTGCGACAGCGGCGACCGCTCGACGTACAGCGCCTCGGCCTCGGGGAGCGGACCCACCATGCCGTCGAGGTAGCGCGCCTCGAAGTCGTGCGTGTCTTCGGCGAGCTTGCGCAGATCGGCGACGCCGTAGCGGCTGATGCCCGCGCCGAACGCGTCGGAGTTCGTGAGCGCGCACAGCACCGTCCAGCCGCCCGCCGAGCCGCCCGCGATCGCGAGGCGGCGCCCGTCGGCGGTGCCCGCCTCGGCGAGTCCGCGGGCCGCGGCCACGACGTCGTCCACGTCGACGACGCCCCACTGGCCGAGCAGGCGCTCGCGGTAGGCGCGGCCGTAGCCGCTCGAGCCGCCGTAGTTGACGTCGAGAACGCCGATTCCGCGGCTGGTGAGGAACGCGATCTTCCCGGATGCCGCGCCCCCGACATGATCGGTCGGCCCGCCGTGCACGAACACGACGTACGGGGGTCGCTCGTCGTCTGGGCCCACGACGCCGGGGTTCGTCGGCGGGTAGTCGAAGGCGTGCACGGGACCGTGCGGCCCGGGCACGGTGACGGCGCGGGATCGCGGCATCCATTCGGCTCCCCAGGGTGAGGCGCCGCCCACGATGAGTCGCGTCGCGGCGGGGTCGTCGACGTCGACCTCCCAGAGCCCTGCGCCGCCGGAGCCTGCGCCCGAGAGCAGCACGCGCGTGCCGCGGGCGTCTTCGACCGACAGGCGGGTCACGGCGTCGACGTCGAGCGTGCGGCGCCCGCCCGCGGCGTCGATCACGACGAGCTCCTCGGCGCCGTTCGCCTGGACCGCGACGATGCGCCCGTCGGCGAGCAGGGCGAACCACCGCGTGCCGAGCACCCACAGCGGGCCGCCGGTGTCGGCGTCCGCCGGAGCGACCGGCTCGTGGCGGAGGTCGGCCGAGAGGCGCAGCCGCCACAGGTTCCATCGGCCCGTCGGGTCGTCGGCGTAGACGAGGTCGTCGTCGTCGACCCACTCGGGCTGCAGCGGCGAGGATGGGCCGCCCGCCACCGTCGTCCATTCCGCGCCGTCGCCGCCGGTGAGCCGGCCGACGCGCAGCTCCGCGCGGTCCCAGGCCATGTGCGGATGATCCCACGCGATCCAGGCGAGGCGCGTGCCGTCGGGCGACAGCGCGGGGTGGGCGACGAAGTCGCTGCCGCTCGCGAGCGAGCGCAGGCGCGCAGCATCCGTTCCCGTCCCATCGAGGGGGATATCGACGATGTCGCGCGCCGGCACGGCGGTCGTGCCGGTGTGGTCCTCGCGCACGGCGAGCAGGCGGCCGTGCTGCAGCGTCAGGCCGCCGAAGCGCACGTCGCCGGCGTCGGGCGTGAGCGGGCGCGCCTCGTCGCCCGGCGCGAGCCGCCAGACACGCTGGTCCGACTTCTCGACGAAGTAGAGCACCCCGTCGGCGTCGGCCGTCCACGAGCCGCCGCCGTACTCGTGCACGCGCGATCGGGCGCTCCACGGTGCCGGCAGCACATCGACGACGGCTCCGGATGCTGCGCGCCGGCGCACGGCGGAGCGGCCGCCCTCTTCGGGCACCGACTCGCCCCACCACACCTCGGGATCGTCGACACCCACGTAGCGCGCGCCCTCCAGACGCGGCGAGGCCGCAGAGACGTCCGCGGCGGAGATCGGGGAGGGCCAGCTGCCGTAGGGGAGCACGTCGGGTGTCGTCACGCATTCCACGCTACGACGAAGCCGACGCATGCCGCGATCGAAACAGAACGTCACAGGCGACATCGCGACGGCGCGCTCCGCTACCGTGGACGCATCGTCGCCCGGTCGTCCTCACGGACGCCCCGAACCTCGGGGCCCGGGCAGGAGCGACAGCCGAGCCCGGCACCCGCCCGCGAATGACACCTCTTCCGCCGTCCGGCGGGTGGAGGTGCCGCGGCCGATCGGGCCTTCCCGTACGGCTCAGCCCTGTCCGCCGATCCCTGAGAAGCAGGCCATGTCGATCGACCTGAGCACTCCTCCCGTGCCGATCTCCTTCGAGGTGTACCCGCCGCGCTCCGACGCCGGCGTCGCCGCCCTCCACGAGACGATCCGTCACCTGGCGTCGGTCGACCCGCGGTTCATCTCGGTGACCTACGGCGCCGGCGGCTCCACCGGCGGCCGCTCGCTCGAGCTGCTCACCCACATCCTGCGCGAGACCCACGTCGAGCCCCTCGCCCACCTCACGTGCGTCGGGAACACCTACGCCGGCGCGACCGCGCTGATCAGGGAGTTCCTGGATGCCGGGATCACGAGCTTCCTCGCGCTCCGCGGCGATCCGCCGGCCGGCGTGTCGGAGGACGACGTCTTCCTCGGCGATCTCGACAGCGCGGCGCAGCTCGTGCAGCTGATCGACCGGGTGCAGGCGGAGCGTGCGCCCTACAGCGAAGCGCCGATCCCCGGCGTTCCCGGTGCGGTGCGGGTCGCCGAGCGCCCCCGCGTCGACATCGCCGTCGCGGCGTTCCCGAACGGCCACCCGCGGTCGCGGCATCCGTTCGAAGACATCGACGCGCTGCTCGCCAAGCAGGCCGCCGGCGCGACGCTCGCCATCACGCAGCTGTTCTTCCACGCCGGCGACTACCTCGCCTTCGTGCAGCGATCCCGCGAGGCGGGCGTCACGATCCCGATCCTCCCCGGCATCATGCCGATCACCTCGCCCACGCGACTGCGCCGCGTGCTCGAACTGACGGGGGAGCAGCTGCCCGCCGAGCTCGCCATCGCGCTCGACATCGAGCCGACCGCCGAGGGCCAGCGCGAAGTGGGCGTCGCGCACGCTGCGCGCCTCGTCCGTGAGGTCGTGGACGGCGGCGCCCCCGGCGTCCACCTGTACGCCTTCAACCACCACGACACCGTCCTGGACGTGCTGCGTGAAGCCGGGGTGCACGCCCCGGCGACACGAATGCCCGACGCCGTCCGCTGACCCGGGCGCCGCGATCCGCCGGATGGCCGGCGGGTCTCTTCGGCGACCCCGAAAACCCCACTCCGAGATGCACGAAGCGAAAGAGAGAGCACGATGACCGAACCTCGCAGCACCTTCCCCCACGGCACGATCCTGGGCTATCCCCGGATCGGACGCCGCCGCGAGCTCAAGCGCGCGGTCGAGGCGTACTGGGCCGGCACGACCGACGCCGAGGCACTGGAGCAGACGGCGGCCGGGCTCCGCCGCGCGACGCGCGAGCGGCTCGCCGAGCTGGGCCTGGGGCGCGACGACTCGTCGATCCCCGAGTCGTTCTCGTTCTACGACCAGGTGCACGACGCGGCCGTCACCGTCGGGGCGCTGCCCGAGCGGTTCGCGGCGCGGCGCGATGCCGACGGCGGGATCGGCCTCGACGCGTACTTCACCGCCGCGCGCGGCGCCGGCGAGGACGCCCCGCTCGAGATGACCAAGTGGTTCGACACGAACTACCACTACCTCGTGCCCGAGATCGGCCCCGAGACGGTCTTCGCGCTCTCGAGCGACCGGTTCGCCCGCCAGGTCGCCGAGGCGAAGGCCGACGGCTTCACCGTGCGCCCCGTCGTCGTGGGCCCGGTCACGCTCCTCGCTCTCGCGAAGGCGACGGATGCTGCGCCCGCAGGCTTCGACCCGCTCAGCCGGCTCGACGACCTGCTGCCGGTGTACGCCGAACTGCTGTCGGCCCTGCGCGCCGCGGGTGCCGAGTGGGTGCAGCTGGACGAGCCCGCGCTCGTGAGCGAGAGCCTTCCGGCCGACCCGGCGGCGCTGGCGGATGCTGCGGCTCGCGCCTACACCGCGCTCGGGGTTCGCGGTGACCGGCCCGCGATCCTCGTCGCGGCCGGCTACGCGCAGCTGTCGCCCGAGGCCTGGACGGCGCTCGCCGCGGCGCCGATCGAGGCCATCGCCATCGACCTCACGCGCGGTGCGGTGCCCGAGGCCGTGCCGGGCCTCGACCGCAAGACGCTCGTCGGCGGCGTGATCGACGGACGCAACGTGTGGCGCGGCGACCTCGACGCCGCGTTCACGCGCCTCGAGGCCCTGAACGACCTCGGCGCGTCCGAGATCAGCGCGGGCACCTCGACCTCTCTCCAGCACGTGCCGCACGACGTCGCCGACGAGTCCGCGCTCGACCCGCGGCTCGCGTCGTGGCTCGCGTTCGCCGACCAGAAGGTCGCGCAGGTGGTGACGCTCGCGGCGGGTCTGGTCGACGGGCGGGCTGCCATCGCCGAGCCGCTGGCCGCAGCATCCGCCGCCCTCAGCGATCGCCTGGGCGCACCCGGCGTCCGCGACGGCGCGGTGCGCGAACGGGCCACGGTGTTGAGCGCCGACGACTTCGCGCGCGGTGACTACGACGCCCGCGTCGCCGCGCAGGACGTGGAGCTCGCGCTGCCCGTGCTGCCGACGACCACGATCGGGTCGTTCCCGCAGACCGGCGACATCCGCCGTGCCCGCGCCCGTCACGGCCGCGGTGAGATCGGCGCCGACGAGTACGAGCGGTTCCTCCGGGACGAGATCGCGCGCGTCGTGACCCTCCAGGAGGACATCGGGCTCGACGTCCTCGTGCACGGCGAGGCCGAGCGCAACGACATGGTGCAGTACTTCGCCGAGAACCTCGACGGCTTCGCGGTGACCGAGAACGGCTGGGTGCAGTCCTACGGCTCGCGAGCGACGCGTCCGTCGATCCTGTGGGGCGACGTCTCGCGGCCCGAGGCGATCACCGTCGCGTGGTCGGCGTTCGCGCAGTCGCTCACCGACAAGCCCATGAAGGGGATGCTGACAGGCCCCGTGACGATCCTGGCGTGGTCGTTCGTGCGCGACGACCAGCCGCTCGGCGAGACGGCGAACCAGGTCGCGCTGGCGCTGCGCGACGAGATCGCCGACCTCGAGGGCGCGGGCATCCGTGTGATCCAGGTCGACGAGCCCGCGCTGCGCGAGCTGCTTCCGCTCAAGGCGGCGGACCAGCCCGCCTACCTCGAGTGGTCGGTCGGCTCGTTCCGCCTGGCGACCGCGGGCGCGGCGCCCGCGACGCAGGTGCACACGCACCTCTGCTACTCGGAGTTCGACGTCGTGATCGACGCGATCGCGGCGCTCGATGCCGACGTCACCTCGATCGAGGCCGCCCGCAGCCGCGGCGAGGTGATCGGCGACATCCGGGCGTCCGGCTTCGCCGCCGGCGTCGGCCCGGGCGTCTACGACATCCACTCGCCGCGCGTGCCGTCGGTCGACGAGATCACCGACCTGCTCGACCGCGCGGTCGGCGAGCTCGCCCTCCGACGCGTCTGGGTCAACCCGGACTGCGGGCTCAAGACCCGCGGGTACGACGAGACGGTCGCCTCGCTGAAGAACCTCGTCGAGGCGACCGAACTCGTGCGCGAGCGCGTGGCGCTCGCCCGCTAAGCGCGGGGCTTCTTGGTGGATGCCTCGGCCGGCGCGGACGCGTCGGTCGAGGCATCCGTCATCTCGGGGATGACCTCTGTGTCGTTCTCGTCTTCGACGACCACCGTGTCGGCCTCGATGACGAGGGTGTCGGCAGTGCCGTCGGGGTCGGCGTCCTCGGCGGCGACCGTCTCCGCGACCACGACCTCGTCGGGGCGGATCTGCAGCAGCTCGAGGATCCAGGTGACGACGAGAGCGACGATGAGCACCAGGAAGACGTCGCCCGCCGACAGCGGCCGCAGCGCGAACAGCCAGATGACGGCGATCACGATGATGAGCGTGCGCACCAGGGTGCGGTAGCGGTAGAGCCACGCGCCGAAACGGCCGGTGCCGAAGCCGTGGCTCGACAGCTGGCGTCGCGCCGACGCGTTGAGGCTGGCGATGGCCTGGCGTGAGCGCACGGCCGGTGTCCAGCGTCCGGCGAACCAGCCCAGGATCGCGATGACGACGCCCAGCAGCACGGCGATGGCCGCGGTCTGCTGCATCGCGCCGACGAGGCTCTGGTAGACCACGTCGAGAGCGGTGGCGGAGAGCCCGAGCTGCACGGCCGTCTGGCCGATGACCGGGTAGCCGATCGCGAACGCCAGCGCCAGGGCGCCGCCGCCGAGCGCGAAGCCGATGCCCGAGCCGAGCACCGCCGTGCTGCGACGGCGCGCGATGAGGATGCCGAGGACGAAGAGCCCGATCGTGATGATCGGCAGCCACCAGCCGAGCGCGGTGGCGAGCGCGTACGTCGTCCGGATCGTCACGAGGGTGTCGCCGGTGCCGATGATGATGACCTTGTCGACGGCGGGGATCAGCTGGGCGATGCCCACGCCGCGGTCGATGAGGTTCTGCTTGACCCGCTCGACGATCGCGCCGAGCTGGATGCCGAGGCCCTCATCGTTCATGACGACGATGCCGCCGCCGTCGGAGGTCGCCGCGGCCGTCAGGGCGCGGTGGGCCGCGCGGGTGGTCGCCGTCCAGGTGTCGGCGAAGGCGTCGGATTCGACGACTCGCGTCACGGTCTGCGTCAGGAGGTTCTGGAGGCCCTCCGCCGCGGGGGCCTGAAGCAGCTTGAGAGCCTGCGAGGCACGCGGCGGCAGGCCGAGCTGATCGATGCCGTCGAAGACGTTCGCCGTCAGCTCTTCGAAGTCGACCTGCGCCTGGACCGCCTCGACCGTCTCGTCGATGATCATCTGCTGCACGGCGGGGTCGTCGGCGAGCGGGGCGAGGGTCTGCACGAATGCGGACTCGTCCACGAGCTCGAGCCGCGCCCACGCGGTGACGATCGAGATCGGCACGAGGATCGACGCGATCACGATGCACAGCGCGGAGAAGAACGCGCGCCATCCGCTGCCGGCCGGACGATTCGCCGCCCTGCCGGTGGGCGGCGCGGGAGCGGCGCCCGCTTTGAGGAGGGCGTTCTCGGCCTCGAGCGCGTCCAGGCGGGCCTGGAGGTCGGGAACGTCTGGCGAAGGCGTCACGGCGGTCATTCCACCCTTATAGCGCGTGGCGAGTACCGCCCACCACCTCTGTGCTCGCGCGATTCGTACGAAATGGCGTCAGACCGCGCGCAGCACCGCGACGACCTTGCCGAGCACGGTGGCGTCGTCGCCCAGGATCGGCTCGAACGCCGAGTTGCGGGGGAGCAGCCAGGTGTGACCGTCGCGCTGGCGGAACGTCTTCACGGTCGCCTCGCCGTCGAGCATCGCCGCGACGATGTCGCCGTTGTCGGCCGTGGCCTGCGACCGCACGACGACCCAGTCGCCGTCGCAGATCGCGGCGTCGATCATCGACTCGCCCGAGACCTTGAGCATGAACAGGTCGCCCTTGCCGACGAGCTGACGGGGGAGGGGGAAGATCTCCTCAACCTGCTGCTCGGCGGTGATCGGCACACCGGCGGCGATGCGGCCGACGAGCGGCACGAGCGCCGCGTCGCCGACCGACGGCGCGGCGTCGGCGGGGCTCTCGGTGGCGGTGCCGGGCAGATCGATGAGCACTTCCATCGCGCGGGTCTTGCCCGCGTCGCGACGGAGGTAGCCGCTCAGCTCGAGCTGGTTGAGCTGGTGCGTGACGCTCGACAGCGACTTGAGCCCGACCGCGTCGCCGATCTCGCGCATGCTCGGCGGGTAGCCGTGACGGGCGATCGAGCGCTGGATCACTTCGAGGATCGCGAGCTGCTTGTCGCTCAGGCTCTTGCGCCGGCGGGTCTGGGGCTTCTCGCGCCCGGCCGCGTCGCTCATCTTCCGGCTCCGTCCTGCGCCCGGCCGCCGAGCGCTGTTTCTTCGAATGTCGGAGGCCCGTGGTGGGGTTCTCGTATCGAAACCGTATCCGGATCGCAGGCGATGAGGTGGGAACCTCGCCGCGTGTCGCGTTCGAGAGATCGACGCCCGGATCCGGTATTGACATCCTACAGACTCGAAGATAGCTTCGGAAGAGAGGTTCGCATTATCCACTCCCGGCCGAGTGGAGAATGCGAATCTCCCCCCATCAGGAGGAGACGAGCATGACCGCGATCGACTTCACGACGTCCGTCCCGTCGCCGGCACGCGCCGCCGGCGCCGCAGCCCAGCGCGCCACGCGCGCGGTGGCCGGGCGAACCACGCGTCTGCGTCTGACAGTGCGCGGCCGCCGCGTCCTCGCCGTCCTGGCGGCGCTGCCTGCCGTCATCGCCCTGAGCGCGGCGATGCTGGGCGGCGGTGCCGCTCTCGCTTCTCGCGACGCCGGCGCGCCTGCAGGCTCCTTCACCACGGTCACGGTGGCGCCCGGGGAGTCTCTGTGGACGATCGCGGAAGAGGTCGCGCCCGAGCGCGACCCGCGTGACGTCGTCGACGAGCTCGTGCGACTCAACGCGCTCGACACCGTCCTGGTGCAGGCAGGGCAGCGCCTCGCGATCCCAGCGTCGTACGAGCGCTGATCCCGGGTGCGCCGCGCAGCGTCACGCGGCGCGAGGCCCACGACGCCCGGGCCTACCATGGGATGGGTGAGTGCACGTCTCGAAGACCTCCCCCTCCGCGCCGATCTCCGGGGGCTGAAGCCGTACGGCGCCCCGCAGGCGCCGCTGCCCGTGGCCCTCAACGTCAACGAGAACACGCATCCGGTTCCGTCCGAGGTCGCCGACGACATCCTCGACTCGATCGCACTCGCCCTGCGCGACGTGAACCGGTACCCCGACCGGGAGTTCACCGCGCTGCGCGAGGGGTTCGCCGACTACCTCGGCCACGGCCTCACCCGTGACCAGATCTGGGCGGCGAACGGATCGAACGAGGTGCTGCAGCACATCCTCCAGGCCTTCGCGGGTCCGGGTCGCACCGCGTTCGGCTTCGGCCCCACGTACTCGATGTACCCGCTCCTCACCCGCGGCACGGGCGCCGAGTGGATCTCGGGGACGCGATCGGCCGACTACACGGTCGACGCCGACGACGCAGCATCCCAGGTCTCCGACGCCTCGCCTGACGTGATCTTCCTGTGCTCGCCGAACAACCCGACCGGCACCCCTCTCGGACTCGATGTCGTGAAGGCCGTCTACGAGGCCACCGACGGCATCGTGATCGTGGACGAGGCGTACTTCGAGTTCGCCCCGCACGACGAGCGCTCGGCTCTGACCCTGCTGCCCGGGCGTGAGCGTCTGGTGGTCTCGCGCACGATGAGCAAGGCGTTCGCGTTCGCCGGCGCGCGCGTCGGCTACCTCGCGGCGGATCCCGTGCTCATCGACGCCCTCCGGCTCGTGCGCCTGCCCTACCACCTCAGCTCGCTCACGCAGGCGGCGGCGTCCGCCGCGCTGCGTCACGCCCCGGTCATGCTCGGCATGGTCGACGAGATCGTCGCCCAGCGCGACCGCATCTCGGCGACGGTCGAGGCACTCGGCTACACACCCCACGAGTCGTGGACGAACTTCGTGCTGTTCGGGGGCGTGGCCGATCCGGCGGCGACTTTCCGGGCCCTCTACGACGAGGGCGTGCTCATCCGCGACGTCGGCATCCCCTCGCACCTGCGGGTGACCGCGGGCACCGCCGACGAGACGACCGCGTTCCTCGACGCCCTCGCCTCGGTAGGATCGGCCGCATGAGCGCCGCACCACGCACCGCCTCGCTGCGCCGGGCCACCAGCGAATCGACCGTCGAACTCGAGCTCGATCTCGACGGCACCGGCCGCAGCCGCATCGACACCACGGTGCCCTTCTTCGACCACCTGCTGACCGCCTTCGCGAAGCACTCGCTCACCGACCTCACGGTCCGCGCGTCGGGCGACACCGACATCGACGCCCACCACACGGTGGAGGACATCTCGATCGTGCTCGGGCAGGCGATCCGCGAGGCACTGGGCGACAAGTCCGGCATCTCGCGCTACGGCGACGCCCTCGTGCCGCTCGACGAGGCGCTTGCGCAGGCCGTCGTCGACATCAGCGGCCGTCCCTACCTCGTGCACACCGGCGAGCCCGCCGGCTTCGAGCACCACCTGATCGGCGGCCACTTCACCGGCTCCCTCGTGCGCCACACGTTCGAGGCGATCTCGTTCAACGCGGCGCTGACCGTGCACGTGCGCGTGCTGTCGGGCCGTGACCCGCACCACATCGCCGAGGCGGAGTACAAGGCGTTCGCCCGGGCGTTCCGGCAGGCGAAGGCGCTCGACCCGCTCGTCGAGGGCATCCCGAGCACGAAGGGCGCCCTGTGACCGCAAGCGCTCCCTCCGCACCGGAGAAGCCGCTCGTCGCCGTCCTCGACTACGGGTCGGGCAACGTGCACTCCGCGGTCAAGGCGCTCGTCGCGGCAGGCGCCGATGCGCGCCTGACCTCCGACCGCGGCCTCATCAGGGACGCCGACGGACTGTTCGTGCCCGGCGTCGGCGCGTTCCGCGCGGTGGCCGAGGCGCTGCGCGCGAGCCGCGGCGACGAGCTGATCGAGCGCCGGCTCGCGGGCGGGCGCCCGGTGCTCGGCGTGTGCGTCGGCATGCAGATCTTCTTCGAGCGCGGCGTCGAACGCGGCGTCGACACCGAGGGCATGGGGGAGTGGCCCGGTGTCGTGACCGAGCTCGACGCACCCGTGCTGCCCCACATGGGGTGGAACACCGTCGAGCCCGGCGAGGGCTCGCGCCTGTTCCGTGGCATCGAGAACGAGCGCTTCTACTTCGTCCACTCGTTCGGCGCGCAGAAGTGGCTGCTCGACGTGCAGCCGCCCTTCCCCGAGCCCGTCCTGACGTGGTGCGAGTACGGGACTCCGTTCCTCGCGGCCGTCGAGAACGGGCCGCTGTCGGCCACGCAGTTCCATCCCGAGAAGTCGGGGGATGCCGGCATCCGTCTCCTCACGAATTGGATCGACGGCCTCGGCGGGGCTACCCTCTGAGACCGTGCCGTCTGCGGGAGCGCGTGCTCCCGTGATCGCCCCCACAGCTTCCCCATGTCTGAGCCAGGAGCCATGAACGATTTCGCGTCCACACCCAAGCTCGTCCTCCTGCCCGCCGTCGATGTGGCCGACGGCAAGGCCGTCCGTCTGACGCAGGGCGAGGCCGGCACCGAGACGAGCTACGGCGACCCCGTCGATGCGGCCATGGACTTCGCGCGCCAGGGCGCCGAGTGGATCCACCTCGTCGACCTCGACGCCGCCTTCGGCCGCGGCAGCAACGCCGGCGTCCTCCGCAAGGTCATCAAGCAGGTCCGCGGTGTGCAGGTCGAGCTCTCGGGCGGCATCCGCGACGACCGCACCCTCGAGGCCGCGCTCGAGAGCGGTGCGGCGCGCATCAACCTCGGCACCGCCGCGCTCGAGAACCCCGAGTGGGCCGCCGACGTCATCGGCCGTTACGGCGACGCGATCGCCGTCGGTCTGGACGTCCGCGGCACGACGCTCGCGGCGCGCGGCTGGACGCGCGAGGGCGGCGACCTGTGGACGGTCCTCGACCGCCTCGAGTCCGCCGGCTGCAGCCGCTACGTCGTCACCGACGTCACCAAGGACGGCACCCTCAAGGGCCCGAACCTCGATCTGCTGCGCGAGCTGATCACCCGCACCCCCAAGCCCGTCGTCGCCTCGGGCGGCGTGTCGAGCCTCGACGACATCGCGGCCCTTCGCGACCTCGTCCCGCTCGGCGTCGAGGGCGCGATCGTGGGCAAGGCGCTCTACGCCGGCGCCTTCACGCTCGCCGAGGCGCTGGATGTCGCCGGACACTGACCCGCACGCCGCCCACCACGGCCACGGGCACGGCGGCGACTCCGCCGGCGTGCCGTGGGAGGGCCGCAGCTTCCAGTCCAACCCGCACGCCGCGGACGACGGGTCGGCCGACCCGGCGCTGCTCGCAGCCCTCACCGCGTTCCGTGCCGGCACCGGCGGGCAGCGCGAGGTCGTCGACGCCTACCGTGCGGCACGCCTGCTGATCCCGCTCGTCGCCGAGAAGGGCGACCACGGCATCGGCGCGCACGGCCTCGAAGTCGACAAGACACAGGAGCTGTCGATCGTCACGGTGGCCGCCCCCGACGGGCGTCGCGTGCTGCCGGTCTTCACGTCGGTCGACACGATGAGGCGATGGGATGCCTCGGCCCGGCCGGTTCCGGCCGACGGCGTCCGCACCGCCCTCTCCGCGGCGGCCGACGACACCGACCTCATCGTCGTCGACCCGGCGTCGGAGACCGAGTTCGTCATCCGGCGCCCCGCCGTGTGGGCGATCGGCCAGGGGCAGCCGTGGGAGCCGAGCTTCCTCTCTCCCGAGGTGTACGCGGGACTGCAGGCGAGCATCGGCGGCGAGCTGTCGGTCATCGACCTCGCGGTCGAGCCGGGCGACCCCGACGCGCGCCTGCGGGGACCTGAGCTCGTGGTGCGCCTGCACCTGATGGACGGACTCGAGAAGGCCGAGCTCGACACCGTTCTGGCCCGCCTCGCCCAGCGCTGGGCCGCCGACGATCGCATCGCGGTCCTCGTGGACTCGCTGACGGTCAAGCTCGTCCGCGCCTGACGGACGAGCCCTTGCGGCCCCCGGCCGGCCGGTGGATGATCGGCTCCGCGGAGGTGGCGGATGGAGCACGGGGCGAGCAGTGACTACGGGCGGGCGCTGCACACGGCGCACCGCCACGCGATGGCGTGGCTCGATTCGCTCGACGAGCGCCCGATCCGCCCCGAACTCGATGCCGACGCGGTCCGCGACCGCTTCGCAGCCGAACTGCCCGATGAGCCCAGCGACGCGACCTCCGTCGTGGCGGAGCTCGTGGCTGCTGCGGAACCGGGTCTCATGGCGATGGGCTCGTCACGCTTCTACGGCCTTGTGACGGGTGGCACCTACCCGGCGGCGCTCGCGGCGGACTGGCTCGTGTCGGCCTGGGACCAGAACACGGGGCCACGTCAGGTCGCCGGGGCGACGGCCGCCGTGGAGGAGACCGCCGGACGCTGGCTCCTCGACGTCCTCGGGCTGCCGCCCGACAGCGGAATCGGCTTCTCGACCGGCGCCACGGGCGCGAACCTCGCCTGTCTGATCGCCGCCCGCGACGCCCTCGTCCGCGAACGTGGGGGCGACCCCGCTGCCGGACTGCATGATCTGCCGCCCGTCCGCTTCTTCGCGGGCGACGCCGTGCACACGTCGGTCGTCCTCGCGGGACGCATGTCGGGGCTCGGTGCTCCCCGAACAGTCGGCGCGGACGCGCAGGGCCGGATCGACGTCGACGGGCTGGCGCGGGCGCTGCACGAGCACGGCGACGACCCCGCCATCGTCGCCCTGCAGGCGGGCGACGTGCACTCCGGCGCCTTCGACGACTTCGTCGCGGCCGTGGAGGTGGCGCATCTGGCGGGCGCGTGGGTGCACGTCGACGGTGCGTTCGGACTGTGGGCCGCTGCGAGCCCGCGATCGCGGCACCTGGTCGAGGGCGTCGCGCACGCGGATTCGTGGGCGACGGACGCCCACAAGACGCTCAACGTCCCGTACGACTGCGGAGTCGCGATCGTCCGCGACGAGGCTGCGATGGCCGCGGCCCTCGGCGCGCACGCGGCCTATCTCCCCGAGATGGCCGGCGTCGCCGACCCCTACGACCACGTCACCGAGATGTCGCGCCGGGCGCGCGGGGTTCCGGTCTGGGCCGCGCTGCGGTCGCTCGGCCGTCAGGGGGTCGCCCAGCTGGTGGACGGGCTGACGGATGCTGCAACCGCCCTCGCGGCCGGATTCCGGGCGATTCCTGGGCTCGAGGTCCTCAACGACGTCGTGTTCACGCAGGTGTGTCTCGCCGCGAGGGACGATGCATCGACCGCGGCGCTGGGGGAGTGGCTGCGCGCCGAGGGGACGGCGTGGGCCTCGTCGTCGACGTGGCACGGGCGCACGGTGGTGCGCTTCTCGGTGAGCAACCATGGCACCGATGAGGAGGCGGTCCGCCGCACCGTCGACGCGGTCGCGCGCGGCGCGGCGGCCCTGGGACTCGAGGACTGAGCCCCGCGAGCCGGGGAGTGTCGCCGCGTCAGGTGACCGGGCCGGTCCACTTCTCGCCGGGGCCCTTGCCGATCGGATCGGGGATGACCGATGCCTCGCGGAACGCGAGCTGCACGGAGCGCAGTCCGTCGCGGAGCGAGCGCGCGTGCATGTCGCTGATCTCGGGGGCGCCCGCCGTGATGAGTCCGGCCAGCGCGTTGATGAGCTTGCGTGCCTCGTCGAGATCGGTCTGCGTCGCGGGGTCGTCCGCCAGTCCGACCTTGACCGCGGCGGCGCTCATCAGGTGCACGGCGGCCGTCGTGATGACCTCGACGGCCGGTACGTCGGCGATGTCGCGCGACGCCGATGCGGCCGCTCGCTCCTGCTCCTCCCAGCGCGCCTGGCGCTCAGCATCCACTGCCGCCGCGCTCGTCTGATCGCCGTCCTGGTCTCGAATCGTGTCCACGCCGTTCTCTCTGATAGACTGCTGCGGTCTCCGGTGCGTTCTGCACCGGATCGGAAAGTGGATCACATCCCACCCGCGCTTGCCGTTCCAGGCTACCGGGTCATGCACTCCGCCCCGACCGTTCTGCGGCCGGGGTAGCCGTCGGGGCGACCGGACGGGAACTCCATCACCGGAGAGGGTGCAGGAAGTCGGCGCTCGAAGCGTCTGACGGGTGGAGTGGATCTTCCTCCGCCCGCGATACGACTGCGTGTCGCGGTGGTCCAGCCCATATACCCAAGGAGTTCCGCATCAGCGATCCCCGCACCAACGACCGCATCCGGGTCCCCGAGGTCCGCCTCGTCGGTCCGAACGGAGAGCAGGTCGGCGTCGTCCGCATCGAGGTGGCGCTGCGCCTGGCCCAGGAGGCCGACCTCGATCTCGTCGAGGTGGCCCCCAACTCGAAGCCGCCCGTGGTCAAGATCATGGACTACGGCAAGTTCAAGTACGAGGCTGCGCAGAAGGCCAAGGAAGCGCGTCGCAATCAGGCGAACACCGTCCTCAAGGAGGTCCGGTTCCGTCTGAAGATCGAGGCCCACGACTACATCACCAAGCTCAAGCGCGCCGAGGGCTTCCTCCAGTCCGGCGACAAGGTCAAGGCGATGATCCTGTTCCGCGGTCGCGAGCAGTCGCGTCCCGAGCAGGGTGTGCGCCTCCTCCGCAAGTTCGCGGAGGACGTCGCCGAGTTCGGCACCGTCGAATCGAACCCCACGATCGACGGCCGCAACATGGTGATGGTGGTCGCACCGCACAAGAACAAGTCCGAGGTGAAGACCGAGCAGAACGCTCAGCGCGCCGCGAACAAGGAAGCTGCCCGCTCCGCCCGCAGCGGCGCGACGCCGGCCGGCGCCGCAGAGGCCCCCGAGGCCGACGCACCGGCCGCCGCCACCGAGGCAGCCCCGGCCGAGTAAGGCCCCACAGACTCCCGCACCGCGGGATACCGACTCCCGCCTGGGCGGGAAGTGAAACGAAGGAAGAAGAGATGCCGAAGCAGAAGACCCACTCGGGCGCCAAGAAGCGCTTCAAGGTCACCGGCAGCGGGAAGCTCATGAAGCAGCAGGCGAACCTCCGCCACAACTTCGAGGGCAAGCCCAGCCGCCGCACCCGCCGCCTGTCGCAGGAGCAGGTCCTCGCCCCGGGCGACGCCAAGGTCGCGAAGAAGCTCCTCGGCCGCTGACGCGCGCCGACGCAAGTTAGGAACACCAAGAAATGGCTAGAGTCAAGCGGGCCGTCAACGCCCACAAGAAGCGTCGCGTCATCCTCGAGCGCGCCTCCGGTTACCGGGGCCAGCGTTCGCGTCTGTACCGCAAGGCGAAGGAGCAGGTCACCCACTCGCTCGTCTACGCGTACCGCGACCGTCGCAAGCGCAAGGGCGACTTCCGCCGCCTGTGGATCCAGCGCATCAACGCCGCTGCCCGCCAGAACGGCATCACGTACAACCGCTTCATCCAGGGCCTCGGCCTCGCGGGTGTGCAGGTCGACCGCCGCATGCTCGCCGAGCTCGCGGTGAACGAGCCCAAGACGTTCGCGTCGCTCGTCCAGACCGCCAAGAAGGCGCTGCCCGAGAACGTCAACGCTCCGAAGAGCGCCTGACACGCGGCATCCGTTGTCTCGAAAGGGGCGTCCTCCTCACGGAGGGCGCCCCTTTCGCACGCGTCAGGGCCGAGAAGCGCATGCCGGAGACCGGTCCCCACGCCCTCTCCCGACGCCGCTGGCGCGTCGCCAGGAGCCTCTGGGCGCGTGGGCCCAGCCGCGACTCTAGACTGAGAGCCGTGCTCGAGAACCCCCGCTCTCCGCGTGTCCGCGCCGTCGCGAAGCTGACGAAGCGCAGCGCCCGTCAGGAGACCGGCCTGTTCCTCCTGGAAGGACCGCAGGCCGCGCGCGAGGCACTGGCCTATCGCCCCGAGACCCTCGTCGAGATCTTCGCCACGCCGACCGCGCTCGAGAAGCACACCGACGTGCGCGACGCCGCGCAGGACGCCGGGCTCGAGATCGTCTACACGACCGAGGCCGTGCTCGACGCGATGGCCGACACGGTGACGCCGCAGGGGATCGTCGCGGTCGCCCGTCAGTCGCCCACCTCGGTGCGCGAGGTGTTCGCGGCCTCGCCGCGACTCGTCGCGATCTGCGAGGAGGTGCGCGACCCCGGCAACCTCGGCACGATCATCCGGGCGGCGGACGCCGCCGGCGCGGACGCGGTCGTGCTCACGGGGCGCACCGTCGACCCGTACAACCCCAAGGTCGTGCGCGCGACGACCGGATCGCTCTTCCACGTGCCGGTCGCGGTGGGCGTCGACCTCGCCACGGCCGTCGCGAAGGCCCACGAGGCGGGCGTGCGCGTCATCGCGGCCGACGTCGGGGGAGGCGACTTCCTCGCATCCCGCGATGTGCTCGCCGAGCCCACCGCGTGGCTCTTCGGCAACGAGGCGCGCGGCCTCGAGGAGGAGGCGCTGGCGCTCGCCGACCTCTCGCTGCGGCTGCCGATCTACGGCGCGGCCGAGTCGCTCAACCTGGCCACCGCGGCCAGCGTCTGCCTGTACGAGACGGCCTTCGCGCAGCGCGCGGCGCGCTGACAGGTCCTGTTACAACACGGTTAAGACGCGGGCAAGCCTCTGGCATCGTATCGGAGCGCGGTTCTAGGGTGTGGCTATGACGCCCGATGACAGTGCGCAGGCGCAACAGCCGGCCGCGCAGGCGAACCCGACGAGCAACATCTCGGTCCGCCGCGGTGATCCCCTCGTCCAGATCTCGAACGTTCAGAAGCACTACGGCGACTTCCAGGCGCTGAAAGACATCGACCTCACCGTCAACCGCGGTGAGGTCGTCGTCGTGATCGGTCCCTCCGGGTCGGGCAAGTCGACGCTGTGCCGCACGATCAACCGCCTCGAGACCATCACCAGCGGCACGATCACGATCGACGGCAAGGAGCTCCCGAAAGAGGGCAAGGCCCTCGCCGGGCTGCGCGCCGACGTCGGCATGGTGTTCCAGTCGTTCAACCTCTTCGCGCACCTCACGATCCTCGACAACGTCACGCTGGGGCCCATCAAGGTCAAGGGGATGAAGAAGGCCGAGGCCGAGGCGCTCGCGAAGCGTCTGCTGGACCGCGTCGGCGTCGGGCACCAAGCCGCGAAGCTGCCGGCGCAGCTCTCGGGCGGCCAGCAGCAGCGGGTCGCGATCGCGCGTGCGCTGGCGATGGAGCCCAAGGTGATGCTGTTCGACGAGCCGACGAGCGCGCTCGACCCCGAGATGATCAACGAGGTGCTCGACGTCATGGTCGGCCTCGCGCAGGACGGCATGACGATGATCGTCGTCACGCACGAGATGGGATTCGCCCGCAAGGCCGCCGACCGCGTCGTGTTCATGGCCGACGGGCAGATCGTCGAGGAGGCGACTCCGCAGGAGTTCTTCACCAACCCCCGCTCGGACCGCGCGAAGGACTTCCTCTCGAAGCTCCTCACCCACTGACCCTCGCCTCACACGCCGTCGGAAGGACGACACGAGCACGCACCTCAGACTTCGAACCGCACGAACCCGACGTCGGACATACGGAACCCGTGGAAATCACATGCAACAGGAGGAACCCATGCGCAAGACGAAGTTGATCGCGGGCGTCGGCCTGGCCGCCGCCGCCCTGCTCGCCCTCACCGCGTGCAACAGCGGCACGCCGGGGGCAGCCCCGTCGGACGAAGCGACCGGCGGCGGAGAAGAGACGTCGAGCACGCCCTGGGAGGTCGCCACCGACGTCACCATCGACGGCAGCCCGACATTCGATGCCATCACCGAGCGCGGGATGGTGAAGGTCGGCGTCAAGGAGGACCAGCCCGGCCTCGGCTACCTCGACCCGACCACGGGGGAGCGCACCGGCTTCGATGTCGACGTCGCCCGCTGGATCGCCGCGTCGCTCGGCTACGACGAGGACAAGATCGAATTCCAGGCGATCCCGTCGGCGAACCGCGAGCAGGCGATCGTGAACGGCGACATCGACTACTACGTCGGCACGTACTCGATCACCGACAAGCGCAAGGAGCAGATCTCCTTCGCCGGCCCGTACTTCATCACCGGTCAGGGTCTGCTCGTCGCGGCGGACAACGACGACATCAAGGGACCCGACGACCTCGCCGGCAAGAACGTCTGCTCGGCGACGGGTTCGACCTCGATCCAGCGGATCAAAGACGAGTACCCCGATGCCACCACGACCGAGTTCGACACCTACTCGCAGTGCGTCGAGCAGCTCAAGAGCGGCCAGGTCGACGCGGTCACCACCGACGAGGCGATCCTCATCGGCTACGCCGCACAGGACCCCGACAACCTCAAGGTCGTCGGCGACGTGTTCAGCGAGGAGCGGTACGGCGTCGGCATCCAGAAGGGCGACACGGCGTTCGTCGAGTTCGTGAACACGATGTTCACCGACGGCGGTGACGTCTGGCAGCAGATCTTCGACAACAACCTCGGCGCCGCAGGCGTGGAGGGCACCCAGCCCGAAGTCGACCCGGCCGACTGAGAACTGACGGCGGCGGCATCCGGCCGGTCCGGGTGCCGCCGCCACCCCGAGGAGGAGGGACGCGCGGGTGAACATCATCACCGACTACCCCGACCTGTGGCGCGACGCGCTCGTGGGAACGCTCGTGCTGTTCTTCGGCGGCGGCGTGATCGCGATCGTGCTGGGTGTCATCGTCGGCGCGATGCGCGTCTCGCCGATCCCGGTGGCCCGGGCCATCGGCGCGGTCTACGTGAACTGGATCCGCAACACGCCGTTGACGCTGGTGATGTTCTTCTTCGCGTTCTGCGTGCCGCTGCTCGTTCCGGGCCGCGCGAACTTCCTGGTGCTCGCGGTCTTCGCGCTCGGGATCTACACGGCGACGTACGTCGCCGAGACCATACGGTCCGGCATCAACACGGTGCCGGTCGGCCAGGCCGAAGCGGCGCGCGCCCTCGGCCTCACCTTCGGGCAGGTGATGTCGCTCGTCGTGCTTCCGCAGGCGGCACGCTCGGTGATCCCGCCCATGATGAGCGTCTTCATCGCGCTGCTGAAGAACACCACCGTGGCTGCCGGCTTCTCGGTCGTGAACCTGGGGAACATCCGCGCCGAGATGAGTGAGAACGGCGAGAACCAGCTCCTCACGATCGTGTGGGTCATGGTCTTCTTCGTCGTCATGGTGCTGCTGCTGGCGTGGCTGCAGCGAGTGCTCGAGAACCGATGGAGGGTCGCGCGATGAGTTCCGTCCTGTACGACGTCCCCGGCCCCCGGGCGGTCGTCCGCAACCGCATCCTCGGCGTGATCACGATCCTCGTGGTGCTGGGCGTCCTCGGATGGGTGCTGTGGCGCTTCTGGGTGACCGGCCAGTTCACCCCTGAGAAGTGGTACGCGTTCACGTTCACGCGTGTCTGGGAGCAGTTCGGCCTCGCGACGCTCCGCACACTCGCCGCGTTCGCCGTGGCGTCCGTCGGCGCGCTGATCCTGGGCTTCGTCCTCGCGATCGGCCGGCTGTCGGACCATGCGTGGGTGCGGATGCCGATCGCCGGCATCACCGAGGTGTTCCGCGCGATCCCCGTCCTGATCTTCATGATCCTGCTGTACTACGGCCTGCCCGTGATCGGGATCAAGATGAGCTCGTACTGGGCGGTCGTCATCGCGCTGATCGTGTACAACGGGTCGGTGCTCGCCGAGGTCGTCCGTGCGGGCGTGGAGTCCCTGCCGCGAGGCCAGCGGGAGGCGGGCTACGCCATCGGCCTGCGCAAGGCCGGGGTCATGCGCCTCGTGCTGCTCCCGCAGGCGATCCGCGCCATGATGCCCGTGATCATCGCCCAGCTCGTCGTCACGCTGAAGGACACCGCGCTCGGCTTCATCATCACGTACCCCGAGCTGCTGTACTTCGCTCGTCTGCTCGGGTCGAACGCGGTGCTCGGGTCGCCGCTGATCCCCGCCGCACTCGTCGCGGGCGCGATCTACGTGATCCTCTGTCTCGCGCTGTCCTACCTCGCATACACGGCCGAGAAGCGACTGCGCCGCTCGCCGAAGACCAGCGGCGTCGCGGGCGCGGGCGGCGGCCCCGGCGCCGGCAACGCGCCGACGACCGACACCGAGCTCATCGCGGCCCAGAAGGGGATCGGCAAGTTCGACGCCGGCAGCACCGCCTAGCGCGAAGCCGGGCGGGGCGAGGTTTCGCCCGCCGGTAGACTCGGTCTTCGTGTCCGACGCTCCCGAAACCACCGAGATCACGCCCGAGGCGGTGAACGCCGCCGTCGACGCCGCCCTCGAGGCCATCGCGGCCGCGGGCGACACCGCAGCGCTGAAGGCCGCACGCTCCGCGCACTCCGCCGAGGGCTCGCCGCTGGCGAAGCTCAACGCCCGGCTGCGCGACGTCCCCAACGACAAGAAGGCCGAGTTCGGCAAGCTCGTCGGCCAGGCCCGCGGCCGCGTGAACCAGGCGTTCGCCGCCCGCGAGGGCGAGCTCGCCGAGGCGGAGACCGCCGCCAAGCTCGAGGCCGAGCGCCTGGACATCACGGCGCTGGCGGCTCGCGCGCGCGTGGGGGCGCGGCATCCGATCTCCCTCCTCCAGGAGCAGATCGCCGACATCTTCGTCGGCATGGGATGGGAGATCGCGGAGGGCCCAGAGCTCGAGCACGAGTGGTTCAACTTCGACGCGCTGAACTTCGACGTCGACCACCCGGCGCGTCAGATGCAGGACACGTTCTTCGTCGACCCCGTGGAGCGCCACCTCGTGATGCGCACGCACACGAGCCCCGTCCAGGTGCGCTCGATGCTCGAGCGCGACCTGCCGCTCTACGTCCTGTGCCCGGGGCGCGTGTACCGCACCGACGAGTTCGACGCGACGCACCTGCCGGTCTTCACCCAGTTCGAGGGCATCGTCGTCGACAAGGGCATCACGATGGCCCACCTCAAGGGCACGCTCGACCATGCAGCGAAGGTGCTGTTCGGCGCCGAGGCGAAGACGCGCTTCCGCGCGAACTTCTTCCCCTTCACCGAGCCGTCGGCCGAGCTCGACCTGTGGCACCCGACCTTCAAGGGCGGTGCGCGCTGGATCGAGTGGGGCGGCTGCGGCATGATCAACCCGAACGTGCTGCGCGCGGCGGGGATCGACCCTGAGGAGTACTCGGGCTTCGCGTTCGGCATGGGCATCGAGCGGACCCTCATGTTCCGCAGCGACGTCCAGGACATGCGCGACATGGCCGAGGGCGATGTCCGCTTCAGCGAGCAGTTCGGAATGGTGGTCTGATGCGCGTCCCGCTCTCATGGCTTCGTGAGTACGTCGACGTCCCCGCGGACGCCGCGCCCGAGGACGTCCTCGCGGCGCTCGTGCGCGTCGGGTTCGAAGAGGAGGACGTCCACCGCTTCGACCTGCAGGGTCCGATCGTCGTGGGCGAGGTTCTCGAGTTCGTCGAGGAGCCGCAGTCCAACGGCAAGACGATCCGCTGGTGCCAGGTGCGCGTCGCGCCCGACGGCGAGACCGCGGCCGACGGCGGCGACGCCGTCCACGGCGTCGTGTGCGGCGCCCGCAACTTCTTCGTCGGCGACAAGGTCGTGGTGACGCTTCCGGGCGCGGTGCTGCCCGGCCCGTTCCCGATCGCGGCGCGCAAGACCTACGGCCACGTGTCGGACGGCATGATCGCCTCCGCTCGCGAGCTGGGGCTCGGCGACGAGCACAGCGGCATCCTCCGGCTCGTCGAGCTCGGCATCGACGCGCCCGTGGGCACCGACGCGATCGAGCTCCTCGGCCTCGACGACGTCGCGGTCGAGATCAACGTCACGCCCGACCGCGGGTACGCGCTGTCGATCCGCGGCGTCGCGCGCGAGTACTCCCACTCGACCGGCGCGGCGTTCCGCGACCCGGCCGATCGCGCCTGGGAAGAGGTCGCTCCGGGCACCGGCTTCTCGGTGAGCGCCGACGATCTCGCCCCGATCCGCGGCCGCGCCGGCGTGACGGAGTTCGTGGCCCGCGTCGTGCGCGACGTCGACCCCACCAAGCCGACCCCCGCGTGGATGATCGCGCGTCTGTCCCTCGCGGGCATCCGCTCGCTCGGCATCCTGATCGACATCACCAACTACGTGATGCTCGAGCTCGGCCAGCCGATCCACGGCTACGACCTCGACAAGCTCCAGGGCGGCATCACCGTGCGTCGCGCGACCCCGGGCGAGAAGCTCGAGACGCTCGACGGCAAGGTCCGCACGCTCGACGCCGAAGACCTCCTCATCACCGACGAGTCCGGGCCGATCGGCCTGGCCGGAGTCATGGGCGGCGGCACCACCGAGATGAGCGACACGACGCGCAACGTGCTCATCGAGGCGGCGACCTTCGACACCGTGTCGATCGCGCGCACGGCCCGCCGGCACAAGCTCCCGAGCGAGGCATCCCGTCGCTTCGAGCGTGGCGTCGACCCGCTCGTGCCCTTCGTCGCCGCACGCCGCGTGGCCGATCTCATGGTCGAGTACGCCGGCGGAACGAGCGACGACGAGTACGGCGCCGCGCTGTTCGCCGAGGTGTTCATCCCGGGCATCGAGCTGCCGCCGACGTTCGTGCAGCGCCTCATCGGCGTCGACTACACGCCGGGCCAGATCGAGGCCGCGCTCCGGCTCATCGGCTGCGAGGTCGTCGGTGCCGAGGGCGGCGAAGGGTGGCAGGTCATCCCGCCGTCGTGGCGCCCCGACCTCACCGACAAGTGGACGCTCGCCGAAGAGGTGGCGCGCATCGAGGGCTACGACCGCATCCCGTCGGTGCTGCCCACGCCGCCCTCGGGCCGCGGCCTCACCGCCGCGCAGCAGGGCCGCCGTCGTGTCGCGAACGCGCTCGCCGCGGCCGGATTCGTCGAGACGCCCTCGTTCGGATTCACCACCGAGGAGCAGAACGACCTCCACGGCTCGCCGTCGGGCGAGCACCTGCCGAGCATCAAGCTCGCGAACCCCCTCGACGGGCAGGCACCGTTCCTGCGCCGCTCGCTCGTGCCCGGCCTGTTGCAGGTCGCGCACCGCAACGTGTCGCGCGGCTTCACCGACCTCTCGCTCTTCGAGACGGGCGTCGTCTTCCTGCCGAAGCAGGGCGTGCCGTACGGCACGCCGCATGTGCCGCCGCTGGCGGTGCGACCGGATGCTGCAACCCTGGCCGAGCTCGACGCCTCGATCCCGCCCCAGCACCGGCACGTCGCCGTGCTCCTCACCGGCAGCCTCGTCGCGAAGCAGCCGGGGGTCGCGCCGGTGACGGCGGAGCTCGCCGATGCGCTGGACGCGGTCCGCACGGTCGCCGCCGCCGCGGGCGTCACGATCGACGTGGCACAGGGCCGGCGCGCCGCGCTGCACCCGGGCCGCGCCGGGGTGCTCTCGGTCGAGGGCACCGAGGTCGGCTACGTCGGCGAACTGCTGCCCGCGGTGGCCGAGGCATCCGATCTTCCGGGTCGCGTCATCGTTGCCGAACTCGATCTCGACCTCGTCCTCTCGCTCGCGGGGGAGAAGGTCGTGGCGGCGTCGCTCTCGGGCTTCCCCGCGGCCACACAGGACGTGTCGCTCGTGCTCGGCGGAGATGTGCCCGCGGCCGAGGTGCGCGCCGCGCTCGTCGAGGGCGCCGGCGACCTCCTCGAGTCGGTGCGCCTGGTCGACGACTATCGCGGACAGGGCGTGCCCGAGGGGGAGAAGAGCCTCACGTTCGCGCTGCGCTTCCGCGCCCCCGACCGCACGCTCACGGCCGCCCAGGCGACCGAGGCGAAGCTCGCGGGGGTGGCTGTCGCGACCGAGCGCTTCGGGGCGACGCTGCGCGAGTAGCATCCATCCCGTAAGGAGCCCCATGTCCGAGATGATCACGGTTCCGCTCGCCGACGGCGAGTCGCTCGACGTGTACGTCGCCCGTCCCGCGGGCGACCCGATCGGCGGGCTCGTGCTCATCCACGAGATCTGGGGCCTGGTCGGCCACATCACTGACGTGGCCGACCGCTTCGCCGCCGAGGGGTGGCTCGTCGCCGCCCCGGACATCCTGAGCCACGGCGGCGTCGCACCTGCGCTCGGCGCCGAGCTCTTCGCCCTCACGAACAGCGACGACGAAGAGGCGCGCACCGCGGCGCAGCCGCGCATGCGCGAGGCGATGTCGGGCATGCGGGCGCCGGAGTACGCCGCCTGGGCGGTCGCCGCGCTGCGCGCGACGGTCGACTGGCTCGCCGAGCAGTCGGGCGTCGACGACCGGGTCGCCGCGACCGGCTTCTGCTTCGGCGGCACCTATGCGTTCCTGCTCGCCGCGCACGATGACCGCGTGCGGGCGGTGGCGCCGTTCTACGGCACGGCGCCGTCGGCCGATCGCATCGCCGACATCTCGGCGCCGGTGCTGGCCATCTACGGGCAGCACGATCCTGCGCTGATCGACGCGCTCCCGGCGGTGACCGAGGCCATGGCGGAAGCGGGCGTGGACTTCGAGGCCGTCGTGTACCCCGACTCGGCGCACGCGTTCTTCAACGACACCGGCCGCCGGTACAACCCGGCCGACGCGGCCGACGCGTGGCAGCGCGTGACCGGCTTCCTCCGCCACCGCGTCTGACTCACACTTCTCACGCTCTGCCGTCGGCGGAGAAGGGATGCCTCGACCCGGCCCGTCTGGTTGGGTGGAGCCATGACCGACGTACTGGTGCTGGGCGGGACGGGCTGGCTGAGCGGGCGCATCGCCGAGCGATGGGCGGATGCCGGAGCCGCCGTCACGTGCCTGGCCCGAGGCGGACGCGATGCGCCCTACGGCACCACGCTCGTGGCCGCCGACCGCAGCAGCACGGACGCGTACGACGAGGTCGCCCGCCGGGAGTGGGACGAGATCGTCGACGTGTCGTCGAACACCGACCACGTCGCCGCGGCGGTCGCGGCACTGGGGGAGCGCACGCGGCACTGGACCTACATCTCGACCGTCTCGGTGTACGCCGCCGACGACGTGCCGGGCGCCGACGAGACCGCCGAGCTGCTGACGCCTGCCGGCCCCGATGAGGATGAGGATTACGGCCGCGCGAAGGTGCGGGCCGAGGCATCCGTCCGCTCCGTTCTCGGGTTCCGCGCGGCGATCGTGCGTCCCGGACTCATCGTCGGGCCCGGTGACGCCACCGACCGGTTCGGGTACTGGGTGGGGCGGTTCGCGCTCGCGGGCGCCGACGACGTCCTCACTCCCGACACAGTCGACCGCGGAGCGCAGGTCATCGATGTCGACGACCTCGCCGACTTCGTTCAGGCGGTGGGCCGGGAGCGTTGGACCGGCGTCGTGAACGCTGTCGGTGATCCGGTGAGCCTCGATCACCTCTTCGCCGAAGCCCGGGAGGCCGCCGGGCACTCCGGCGCCCTCGTCACGGCCGCAGACGACTGGCTCGAGCAGCACGACGTCGCGTACTGGATGGGCCCGCGGTCGCTCCCGCTGTGGCTGCCGGCCGACATGCCGGGGTTCTGGACCCGCTCCAACGCCGCCTACCGTCTGCTGGGCGGGCGCCTGCGCCCGCTGCGTGACACGCTCGAGCGCACCCTCGCCGACGAGCGTGCCCGAGGCCTCGAACGCGAACGCCGGGCCGGGGTGACCCGGCCCGACGAACTCGCGCTGCTCGGCGAGCTTCAGCGGTAGCGGCGGCCTTCGTCGCGGCGGTAGAGCCAGATCGCGAGGGCGCCGAGCACCAGCGTCCACCCGATGACCCCGAGCACGGCCCACAGCGGCGCGCCCGTGCCCAGTGCCGTGCCGACGACGATCTCGCGTGCCTGGCGCACCGGCAGTGTCATCGAGACGACGTTCAACCACTCGGGGAACATCACCGGCGGCAGGAACAGGCCGCCGCCGAACGCGAGCACGAACATCGCGACCTGGGTGACGGCGATCGCCGCCTTCGGTCCGCACGTGGTGCCGATGACGACGCCGATGAGCGCCGACGGCACGGCGGTGACGATGACGAGGCCGATCGCCGCGAGCAGGTCGAGCGGTGCCGGGTCGGCGGCGGTGAAGAGCGCGCCGATCACCAGCAGCGGGATCATCGCGACCGCTGCGATGACGAGCGTCGCGGTCATGAGCCCGATGATGCGGGCCGCGGGCGCACCCGGGAGCGTCCGCAGATACGGCGCCCACGGCTTGGCGCGCTGTTCGGCCAGGTCGATCCCGATCGAGAACAGGCCCGCCGACATGAACGCGAACACGATCATCGATGCGACGGCCGCGGTCGCGAACTCGGGGTCGTCGGTGACGACGCGCTGCGGCAGCACGAAGAGGCAGAACGCGAGCGTCGGGAACGCGAGCGACCCGATCACCGCGATGGGGATGCGGACCGTCTCGATCAGATTGAACTTGGTGTGGACGGCGGCGAGGCTCAGCGTGGACATCACGCGGCTCCCTTCGTGATCGAGAGGAAGGCTTCTTCGAGGGTCGCTCCGCGCACGGTGAGTCTCGAGAAGGGGAGATCGGATGCCGCGAGCCGGCGTACGAACGCATCGGAATCGGCGAGCACGGCGGTCACGGTGGCGGCATCGACGTCGTGCGTCACGACAGCCTCGGGAGCCAGCGCCTGCACCTGGGCGACGTCCAGTCCCGCGAGGGTGACGCGCTGACGCGCCACGCCCGACACGATGGCGGCGAGCGAGTCGTCGGCGCGGACGACGCCGTCGTCGATCACGACCACGCGCTGGGCGAGCTGCTCGATCTCCTCGAGGTGGTGGCTGGTGACGACGACGGCGCACCCGGCGGCGTGGCGCGAGCGCACCGCGTTCCAGAGACTCCGGCGCGCGTCGACGTCGAGGCCCGTGGTCGGCTCGTCGAGGAGCACGAGGTCGGGTTCGCCGACGAAGGCGAGCGCGACGGCCACGCGCCGCTGCTGGCCGCCCGAGAGCGCGCCGCACTGCTTGTGCAGCAGGTCGCCGAGCCCGAACTCCTCGACGATGCCCGCCCGGGCGGCCGGCGACGGGTAGTGCGCGGCGACGAACTCGAGCACCTCGCGAACCTTGAGCGCCTCAGGCAGGGCCGTCGCCTGCGGCGTCGTGCCGAGCCGCACGCGGGACGCCGCGGCGCGCGGGTCGCCGCCGAACAGCGTGACGGAGCCCGACGTCGGCACGCGCAGCCCTTCGATGAGGGTGAGCAGCGTGGTCTTGCCGGCGCCGTTCGGGCCGAGCAGGCCCACGCACTCGCCGGCGCGGATGTCGAGCGAGACCCCGTCGAGCGCCGTGACGTCGCCGAAGCGCTTGACGACGGCGTCGGTGCGGACGAGGGCGTCACCGAGGCCGGCGCTGCGCCCGCGGGTGCGGGCCGGGGTGGTGAGGGTGGTGTTCATCGTGATCCTCCGAGGAGTTCGAGAAGCTGGGTGCGGTACGCGCGAAAGGCGGCACGCCCTTGAGGGGTGATGGCGACGAGCGTCACCGGCTTCCTGCCGGCGAAGGTCTTCGTGCTCTCGACGTAGCCCGCGGTCTCGAGCTTCGCGAGGTGCGTGGTGAGGTTGCCGGGCGTCATGTCGAGGAGCTTCTGCAGCAGCGGGAAGGTGATCTCATCGCCCTCCTCGAGCGCTTCGGCGAGCGTCGTCATGATCCGCAGCCGCGCGGGGGCGTGGATCACCGGGTCGAGCTCAGTCATGGGCCGGCTCCCGCCTCGGCTCGAGCGGGAGGATCCCGCGCCCCATCAGCACCGCGACGACGATCATCGCGAGCGGACCGGCGGTGGCGTAGACGAGGTAGTGGTACGGGTCGCCGACGAACGTCGCGATCACGACGACGGCGATCATCACGATGCCGAGCGCGTACTGCACGGGGGAGCGCCACAGCGCGCCGCCCGCGAGGTACAGCACGCCCACCATCAGCACGAACGCACCGGGGTAGAGCAGTGCAGCCGCCTCGGGCGACAGCCCCGCCCGCTGCACGCCCATGAGCAGCAGCCACGTGCCGATCATCGAGATCGTCCACGACCAGCCGTACAGCATCCCCTGCAGCCGCGATCTGCCGCGGATGCCCGAGGCGCCGCTGCGGATGCCCGTCACGATCGACCAGACGATCGCGCCGAGGATGCAGACGCCGAACACCGTCCACGAGATGGGGGCGGGGATCACGTCGACCCCGCCGACGCCGTCGCCGAACCACAGTGCCCCGAAGCCGATCGCCCACGCGGCCGCCCACACGATCAGCAGCACGGTGTAACCGCGCACCAGCCTGCTCTGCGTGCTGCGGCGCTGGGACTGCATGAGTTCGAACATGCGCTCCGCGTCGGCCCGGGCATCCGTGTCATCGCTGCTCATGCAAAGTACTTTGCAGCACAAAGTACTTTGCGTCAAGAGGTCGTCAGATTTGCGGATGCTGCGACCCGGCGGCTATCGTCGGCGCATGCCTTCGGCGACCCAGGGACTCTCGACGCTCGTTCCGAGCGCCGCTCCCGCGCGCCGACGCCGTCTGGGCGAGCGCCGACTCTAGGCGACCCCGCACGCCGTCCGTCATGGACCGTCGCGAGTGGGCGTCGCCGTCATCTGGCTCCCTGTCGAGCTTCGTCGAAGCGCCCAGACTCTAAGGTGGAATCCATGACATATTCGGTCGCCGTATCCGGCGCATCCGGCTATGCGGGCGGCGAGATCCTGCGGATCCTCGCCGCGCATCCCGACGTCGAGATCCGCACCGTGACCGCGCATTCCAACGCGGGACAGCCGCTCATCCAGCATCAGCCGCACCTGCGCTCCCTCGCGCACCTGACCCTCGCCGAGACGACTCCCGAGATCCTCGCCGGTCACGACATCGTCTTCCTGGCGTTGCCCCACGGCCAGTCCGGGCAGTACACCGACGCCCTCGGCGACACGCCCCTCGTGATCGACGCGGGCGCCGATCACCGGCTCGAATCGGTCGCCGACTGGGATCGCTTCTACGGCGGCGACTTCCATGAGCCCTGGGTCTACGGCGTTCCCGAGCTGCCGGTGGCCGGCGCGAAGCAGCGCGCGCGTCTGGCCGGCGCATCGCGCATCGCCGCCCCCGGCTGCAACGCCTCCACGGTGAGCCTGAGCCTCGCGCCGGGCGTCGCGACGGGCGTCATCGATCCGTCCGACATCGTGACGGTGCTCGCCGTCGGGCCCTCCGGCGCGGGCAAGAGCCTCAAGACGAACCTGCTGGCCGCCGAGATCCTCGGCACCGCCAACCCGTACGCGGTGGGCGGGTCGCACCGGCACATCCCCGAGATCCGCCAGGCGCTCGCCGCAGCACGGGCGTCGGGTGCCGAACGGCGCACCACGGCGGATGAAGGCATCCGCATCTCGTTCACGCCGGTGCTGGTGCCGATGTCACGCGGCATCCTCGCGACGTCCACCGCGCCCATCACCCCGGGCGCGACCGACGACGAGATCCGCGCCGCGTGGGAGTCCGCGTACGCCGGCGAGACGTTCGTGCAGCTGCTGCCGGCGGGTGAGTTCCCGCGCACGGCCGACGTCGTCGGCGCGAACACCGCGCTGATGGGCCTCGCGATCGACCGCGCCGCGAACCGCGTGACCGTCGTCACCGCGGTCGACAACCTCGTCAAGGGCACGGCCGGAGCCGCCGTGCAGTCCATGAACATCGCGCTGGGGCTCGCCGAGGGCACCGCGCTGAGCGTGAACGGAGTCGCGCCGTGAGCGTCACCGCCCCCCAGGGATTCGAGGCGGCGGGCGTCGCCGTGGGCCTGAAGTCCACCGGCAAGCCCGATGTGGCGGTCGTCGTCAACCGCGGGCCGCTCAAGGTCGGGGCCGCCGTGTTCACGAGCAACCGCGCGAAGGCGAACCCCATCATGTGGTCGCAGGAGGTCATCCGCGACGGGGTGGTCGAGGCCATCGTCCTGAACTCGGGCGGTGCGAACTGCTTCACGGGCTCGTTCGGGTTCCAGACCACGCACCAGACCGCAGAGAGGGCCGCCGAGCTGCTCGACGTCAGCGCCGGCGACATCCTCGTCTGCTCGACCGGACTCATCGGCACCGGTGACGAGGTCTTCCGTGCGAAGGTGCTCGCCGGCACCGAGCAGGGCATCGCCGAGCTCTCCGCCGACGGCGGGGACGCAGCATCCCTCGCCATCATGACCACCGATTCGCGTCCGAAGCGGGCCGTCGCGCAGGGTGACGGCTGGTCGATCGGCGGCATGGCGAAGGGCGCCGGGATGCTGGCACCCGGCCTCGCGACGATGCTCGTGGTGATCACGACGGACGCCGTGCTGGATTCGGCGCAGGCCGACGCCGCGCTGCGACACGCCACCGGCCGCACGTTCGACCGGCTCGACTCGGACGGCTGCATGTCGACGAACGACCAGGTCACGCTCATGGTCAGCGGGGCCTCGGGCGTCACCCCCGACCCCGATGCGTTCGCCGCGGCGCTCGCCGCGGTCTCCCAGGACCTCGCCCAGCAGCTCCAGGGCGACGCCGAGGGAGCGAGCCACGACATCACGATCGAGGTGGTCAACGCCGCGTCGGAGAACGACGCCGTCGAGGTCGGCCGGTCCGTAGCCCGCAACAACCTCTTCAAGGCCGCCATCTTCGGCAACGACCCGAACTGGGGCCGGGTGCTCGCCGCGATCGGCACGACCCAGGCCGCGTTCGACCCGTACGACGTCGACGTGTGGATGAACGGCGTGCGTGTGTGCAGCGCGGGCGGCCCCGACGCCCCGCGCGAGGCGGTCGACCTCACGCCGCGCGCGACGCACCTCGTGATCGACCTCAAGGTCGGCGCCGCGACCGCCACGATCCTCACCAACGACCTGACCCACGACTACGTCCACGAGAACAGCGCCTACTCCTCATGACCGACCTGCAAGAGACCGACCCCGGTGAAGCCAGCGCGCGGGCGGTGACCCTCATCGAGTCGCTGCCGTGGCTCAAGCGCTTCCGCGACCAGATCGTGGTGGTGAAGTACGGCGGCAACGCGATGGTGTCGGAGGAGCTGCAGGACGCCTTCGCCGCCGACATCGCCTACCTCCGCTACGTCGGGGTGAAGCCCGTCGTCGTGCACGGCGGGGGCCCGCAGATCTCGTCGATGCTCGACCGGCTCGCGATCCCGAGCGAGTTCAAGGGCGGCTACCGCGTCACCTCCACCGAGGCGATCTCGGTGGTGCGCATGGTGCTCACCGGCCAGATCAACCCGCAGCTCGTGTCGAAGATCAACGCGCACGGCCCGGTCGCGACCGGGCTCAGCGGCGAGGACGCCGGGCTCTTCGGCGGCCGCCGTCGCGGCGTGGTCATCGAGGGTGTCGAGCACGACCTCGGCCGCGTCGGCGATGTCGTCCAGGTCGACCCGCAGCCCGTGCTCGACCAGATCGAGGCGGGCCGCATCCCCGTGGTCTCGAGTATCGCCCCCGACCTCGACCACCCGGGACACTCGCTGAACGTCAACGCGGATGCCGCGGCATCCGCCCTCGCCGTCGCCCTGGGCGCTGCGAAGCTCGTCGTGCTGACCGACGTGGCGGGACTCTACGCCGACTGGCCCAACCGCGACTCTCTCGTGTCGCACCTGACCTCGACGGAGCTGAAGGCGATGCTGCCGACGCTCGAGTCGGGCATGATCCCGAAGATGGCGGCGTGCCTGGAGGCCGTCGAAGGCGGCGTCGAGACCGCCGCCATCATCGACGGGCGGGTGCCGCACTCGGTGCTCGTGGAGATCTTCACCAGTAAGGGAATCGGAACAGAGGTGGTGCTCGGATGACGTGGCAGGACGATGCGGGGCGCGACCTCGTCAAGAGCTTCGGTGCTCGCATGCAGATGTTCGTGCGCGGCGAGGGCTCGTACCTCTGGGACGCCGACGGCAAGCGCTACCTCGACTTCCTCGCGGGGATCGCGGTCGACTCGCTCGGCCACGCCCACCCGGTGTTCGTCGACGCGATCGCGACGCAGGCAGCGACCCTCGCGCACGTGTCGAACTACTTCGCCACGCCGCCGCAGCTCGCGCTCGCCGCTACCCTGAAGCGGATCGCCGGCACCGGCGACGAGGGCCGCGTGTACTTCGGCAACTCGGGCGCCGAGGCCAACGAGGCGGCGTTCAAGCTCGCCCGCCTCCACGGCGGCACCGAGCGCCCGCGCATCCTCGCGCTCACGGACGCGTTCCACGGCCGCACGATGGGCACGCTCGCCCTCACCGGCAAGCCGTATATGCAGGAGCCGTTCCTCCCGATGACGCCCGGCGTCGAGTTCATCGACTCGACGGTCGAGGCGCTCGAGGCCGCGATCGACGACCGTGTCGCCGCGCTGTTCGTCGAGCCCGTCAAGGGCGAGGCCGGCGTGCTGCCGCTGCCCGAGGGCTACCTCGCCGCCGCGCGCGAGATCACCGAGCGCCACGGGGCGCTCCTCATCATCGACGAGATCCAGACCGGCGCCGGGCGCACGGGGGAGTGGTTCGCCTTCCAGCACGAGGGCATCACCCCCGACGCCATCACGGTCGCCAAGGGCATCGGCGGCGGCTTCCCGATCGGCGCGCTCATCACGTTCGGCGCCGCGAGCGAGCTGTTCTACCCGGGCACGCACGGCTCGACCTTCGGCGGCAACGCGCTCGGGACCGCGGTCGCCGGAGCGGTCCTCGGCGAGATCGAGCGGGCGGATCTCGTCCGCAACGCCGCCGAGCGGGGCGCGCAGCTGCGCGCCGCGATCGAGGGGATCGATTCGGATCTGATCGATGGATGCCGCGGCTCGGGCCTTCTGATCGGCATCGGGTTGAAGCATCCTGTCTCGAAAGCACTCGTGGCGGCCGCGCAGGAGCACGGCCTCGTCATCAACGCGCCGAACGACGAGACGATCCGCCTGGTCCCCGCCCTCACGATCGGGGACGTCGAGATCGACGAGTTCATCGAACTGTTCACCGCGTCGCTGCGCACCGTGGCCGACGCCCTCGTGCTCGACGCTTCGACGGAGGTTTCCGCATGACCCGCCACCTGCTGCGCGACGACGACCTGACGCAGGCCGAGCAGGACGAGATCCTCGACCTCGCGGTCTCGCTCAAGAAGGACCGCTGGAAGCTCAAGCCCCTCGAGGGCCCGCAGACCGTCGCGGTCATCTTCGACAAGTCGTCGACCCGCACGCGCGTGTCGTTCGCGGTCGGCATCGCCGACCTGGGCGGCTCGCCGCTCATCATCTCGACGGCGAACAGCCAGCTCGGCGGCAAGGAGACCCCGGCCGACACGGCCCGTGTGCTCGAGCGCCAGGTCGCGGCGATCGTGTGGCGCACGTACGCGCAGGCGGGGCTCGAGCAGATGGCGGAGGGCACGCGCGTGCCCGTCGTCAACGCGCTGAGCGACGACTTCCACCCGTGCCAGCTGCTCGCCGACCTCCTCACGATCAAGGAGCACAAGGGCGAACTCGCCGGGCTCACCCTCTCGTTCTTCGGCGACGGCAAGTCGAACATGGCGCACTCCTACGTGCTCGCGGGCGTCACCGCGGGCATGCACGTGCGCGTCGCGTCGCCCGAGACGTATGCGCCGCGCGACGACGTGATCGCCGACGCCGACCGCCGCGCCGCCGAGACCGGCGGCTCGGTCACCCTCTACACCGACCCCAACGAGGCGGCGGCCGGTGCCGACGTCATCGTCACCGACACCTGGGTGTCGATGGGCAAGGAGGAGGAGAAGCTCGAGCGCCTGCGCGACCTCGGCGCGTACAAGGTCACGCAGGAGCTGATGGGGCTCGCGAAGGACGACGCGATCTTCATCCACTGCCTCCCGGCCGACCGCGGCTACGAGGTCGACGCCGAGGTGATCGACGGGCCGCAGAGCGTCGTGTGGGACGAGGCCGAGAACCGCCTCCACGCCCAGAAGGCCCTGCTCGTCTGGCTCCTCCGCCAGGACTGAGAGCGCCCGGCCGTTGAGCGCGCAGGGCGCGAGCGAGGCGCAGTACTCCCGCCCGCGCGCCGACGGTTGGCTCGCGACGCGCTGGGAGCGACTGAACGGCCCCGCCCGCATCGGCGGGGTCGACCTCGCGCGCGGTCTGGCGGTGCTCGGCATGTTCGCCGCGCACCTGCTCTGGATCACCGAGCCGTTCGACGTGCTCGACCCCGGCACCTGGATCGCGGTCGTGTCGGGGCGTTCCTCGATCCTGTTCGCGACGCTCGCGGGTGTCTCTATCGGGCTGGTCACGGGAGGGGCGTCGCCGCTCACCGGCGCGGCGATGACGACCGCGCGCGGGCGGTTGGCCGTGCGCGCGGGTCTGCTCTGGGTGCTCGGCATCCTTCTCATCGCCACCGGCGTGCCCGTGTTCGTGATCCTGCCGGCGTACGCGCTGATGTTCCTGCTGGCGCTGCCGCTGACCGCGCTGCCTGCGCGCGCGCTGCTCGTGCTCGCCGCGGTGCTGGCTGTGATCCTCCCGTTCGTGCAGGTCGTCCTCGACGCGCTCCCGTTCTGGAGCTCCCCGGTCGGCGATGCGGTGTCGCTCGGACTCGGCTGGCACTACCCGTTCACGACGTGGATCGTGTTCGTCGTCGCCGGGCTCGGCGTCGCCCGCGCCGGCGTGACCCGCCTGCGCGTGCAGGTGCGGCTCGTGATCGCCGGCACCGCGCTGGCCGCGCTCGGCTACGGGCTCGGCGCGACGGGGTCCGGCCCTGAGGCCGAGGCGTCGTCGTTCTTCGGGGCGCTCTGGACGGCTCGCCCGCACTCGACGGGCCTGCTCGAGGTGATCGGCTCCGGCGGCTTCGCGCTCGCCGTGCTCGGGCTGTGCCTGCTCGTCTGCCGCACGTTCGTCGTGTGGGTGGTGCTGCCGCTGCGCGCCGTGGGCGCGATGCCGCTGACCGCGTACACGCTGCAGCTCCTGGTGTGGGCCGCCGTCGCGGCCGCCGTGCTCGACCGCGTCGGCGACCTCGCCGGCTTCCGCGCCCTGCTGCCGTTCTGGCCCCTCACCCTCGGCACCGTCGTGCTGTGCACCGCGTGGGCGCTCCTGGTGGGCCGCGGCCCCCTCGAGACGCTGCTCGATTCGGCCTCGCGTTTCGCCGTCCCCACCACCCCCCGCCGCTCCCGCTGACCATCCCGGCACGCCGGGCCGAGGCATCCATCCCCCCAAGTCCTTCTTGCCGAAACACGGGTCGATCGGGTCGACACGCCGATGATGGATGCTGCGCCCCGGCGTGTTGCGTGACCGACCCGTGTTTCGGGCACGGGCACGGTGGCTGTCACGGCGGCGGTGGGGCCGGCGGGGCGTCGGTAGGCTGGGTGGGTGAGTGAATCGAAGGGCGACGGCACCAACGAAGGCGCACTGTGGGGAGCCCGTTTCGCGACGGGACCGTCCCCGGAGCTGGCGGAGCTCAGCCGATCGACCCATTTCGACTGGGATCTCGCGCTCTACGACATCGCCGGCTCACACGCCCACGCCAAGGCGCTCGCCGCGGCGGGGTATCTCTCCGCCGACGAAGAGCAGGCCATGCATGACGGCCTCGACGTGCTCGCCCAAGGCGTGACCGACGGGACGCTGCGGCCCGCGGCATCCGATGAGGACGTCCACGGCGCACTCGAGCAGGCGCTGATCGGCGTCGTCGGCGCCGAGCTCGGCGGCAAGCTGCGCGCAGGTCGCAGCCGCAACGACCAGATCGCGACGCTCGTGCGCATGTACCTGCTCGACCACTCGCGCACCATCGCGCGCGAGATCCTCCGTCTCGTCGACGCACTCGTGGCGCAGGCCGACGCGCACCCCGAGGCGATCATGCCGGGGCGCACCCACCTGCAGCACGCTCAGCCCGTGCTGCTCGCGCACCACCTCCAGGCCCACGCCTGGCCGCTCGTGCGCGACCTGGAACGTCTTCGGGACTGGTCGGCGCGCGCGGCGGTGTCGCCGTACGGCGGCGGCGCTCTCGCCGGCTCGACGCTCGGGCTCGACCCGCAGCTCGTCGCGCGCGAGCTCGGACTCGACCGTCCGGCCGAGAACTCGCTCGACGGCACCTCCTCCCGTGATGTGGTCGCCGAGTTCGCGTTCATCACGGCCATGATCGGCATCGACGTCTCGCGGTTCGCGGAGGAGATCATCCTCTGGAACACGCGCGAGTTCGGCTTCGTGACCCTCGATGACGGCTACTCGACGGGCTCGAGCATCATGCCGCAGAAGAAGAACCCCGACATCGCCGAGCTCGCGCGCGGCAAGGCCGGGCGTCTCATCGGCAACCTCAGCGGCCTGCTCGCCACGCTCAAGGCGCTGCCGCTCGCGTACAACCGCGACCTGCAGGAGGACAAGGAGCCGGTGTTCGACTCGGTGCGCACGCTCGAGACGGTGCTGCCCGCGTTCGCCGGCATGGTCGCGACCATGCGATTCCACACCGACCGCATGGCGGCGCTCGCACCGCAGGGGTTCTCGCTCGCGACCGATGTCGCCGAGTGGCTCGTGAAGCGGGGCGTTCCGTTCCGCGACGCGCACGAGATCTCGGGCCACCTCGTCCGGGTGTGCGAGGAGAACGGCCTCGAGCTGCACGAGGTCTCCGACGCGCAGCTCACCACCGTCTCGGAGCACCTCACGCCCGAGGTCCGCGAGGTGCTGAGCGTCGAGGGCTCGGTCGCGAGCCGCACCGGCGTCGGCGGGACCGCCCCCGTGCGGGTCGCGGAGCAGCGGGCCGAGCTCGTCCAGCGCGTGCAGGACGCGGCGCACGCCCTCGGGCTCTAGGGACTCGGGGAGGAAGGCCCCTCGCGGTCACCAGATCGCGAGACGCACCAGAGCCGCGACGACGCACGCCCACACCAGGCTCGCGAGCGTGCCGATGATGAAGCGCTCGCGCGTCTCGGCGGTCGCGAGCTCCGAGAACCGGCCGATGCCCTTGAGCGCCACGACCACCGCGATCGCCTCGGGGAACCCCGCGATGATGCCCAGGACCACCGCCACACGCTCGAGGTAGCCGATCGTGGTGCCGCCGCGCATGACCTCGCGCACGGCGCCTTCGCCGGCGACGGCGCCCGGCAGGGAGGGAGCGCGCAGGAGGATGCCGCCGTTGTCGCCTTCCTCGACGCGCCCGTGGCTCGCGATCTCGAGGATGCGGCGGGTGATCGGGTTGCCGCCCAGCACCGCGAGGGCGGTTCCGAGCAGCGCGATTCCGAGGCCGAGCAGGAGCGGCACGTTCACCGGCGACACCGTCACGGCGAGCAGGCATAGGACCACGAGCACGGCCGCGACGGCGAGCGGGATGGTCGTGGGCTTGCGGAGGCTGATCACGACCAGCACGAGCGCACCGCAGAGCGCGAGGAACAGGAAGATCGTGAGCGCGGCGACGAGGATCACGTCCGGGGAGACCATGGCGTCAGTCTGGCACGGGCCCCGGACTCAGCCGGGCGAGCACGCGGGCCAGCGCCGGGACGGCCGCCTCCTCGGTGCGCAGGCCCGCCGACTTGACGCGCAGGCTCACCGCGCCCTCCGAGATGCCGAGGCGTGCGGCGGCTTCGCGCTGGGTGATGCCCTCCGCGAGCAGGTCGTAGATCTCCCATCCCTCGGCGGTGCGCCGGTCGCGCAGTTCGACCAGCAGGCGCACGAGCGCCTCGGCGTCGCCGCCGTCCGCGGCGGTGATCGCGACGCGGGTGGTGGCCTTCTTCGCACGGTCGACCGCGTCGCGCGCGTTCACGAACGCCTCGCCGCGCGCTGCCCGCACGCTGTCGGGCAGAGGCGTCTCGACCTCTCCGACGCCGACTCCGACGCTCCACTGACCCGAGCGGGTGAGGTCGAGCACGATCGCGAGCAGCGCCTCGGCGTCGGCGACGGCGACCTGCACCTCGTCGCCCGCGGTGCGCTCGGGGGCGAGCGCGACCCCGTGACGTCCCTGCGTGCGGACGGAGGTGAGGGCGGTCGGGACGAGGTCGGCGCTGCTGCGGCTGTCGCGCTGGTCGCTCGTGATCACGAACATCGAGACTCCTTATGCGTGAGAGCTTAAGTGAGCGCAAGTTTAGCCTCAGAGCTTCAGTAAAACAAGCCTTCAGGCTAAAGTGCTACCCGCTTCAACCCACAGGCTCAACCTCGGGCGCACCCGCGGGACGAGGCATCCGTCGCTGATAACCTGGCGGGCGTGTCAGAAACCATCGTGAGCGCGACTGCGCCCGCGATCGACCCGGCGTTCGAGAACGTCTGGGATGAGATCGTGTGGCGTGGGCTCGTGCATGTGTCCACCGATCAGGAGGCGCTGCGCGCCCTTCTCGCCGGGGACCCGATCACGTATTACTGCGGTTTCGACCCGACCGCTCCGAGCCTGCACCTCGGCAACCTCGTGCAGCTGCTCCTGATGCGCCGCCTGCAGCTCGCAGGCCACAAGCCGCTCGGCCTCGTCGGCGGCTCGACCGGACTCGTCGGCGACCCCCGTCCCTCCGCCGAGCGCACGCTCAACACGCGCGAAACGGTGGCCGAATGGGTCGGCTACCTGCGCTCGCAGGTCGAGCGCTTCCTCAGCTTCGAGGGCGACAACGCGGCGCGCATCGTCAACAACCTCGACTGGACCGCGCCGATGAGCGCGATCGACTTCCTGCGTGAGATCGGCAAGCACTACCGCGTGGGCACCATGCTCAAGAAGGACGCGGTCGCGGCGCGCCTGAACTCCGAGGCCGGCATCAGCTACACCGAGTTCAGCTACCAGATCCTGCAGGGCATGGACTTCCTCGAGCTGTACCGCCAGTACGGCTGCGTGCTGCAGACCGGCGGCAGCGATCAGTGGGGCAACCTCACCAGCGGCACGGATCTCATCCACCGCGTCGAGGGCGTCTCGGTGCACGCGATCGGCACGCCGCTGATCACCAACAGCGACGGCACCAAGTTCGGCAAGAGCGAGGGCAACGCGATCTGGCTCGACGCCGCGATGTGCAGCCCGTACCGCATGTACCAGTTCTGGCTGAACACCGACGACGCCGATGTGATCCAGCGGCTCAAGATCTTCACGTTCCTGACGCGCGCCGAGATCGAGGACTACGAGCGCCTCGTCGCCGACGAGCCGTTCCGCCGTGCCGCGCAGAAGCGCCTGGCTCTCGAAGTGACAGCTTTCGTGCACGGGACGGATGCTGCGGCCGCCGTGATCGCCGCCTCCGAGGCGCTGTTCGGCCAGGGCGACCTCGCCGAGCTCGACGCGACCACGCTGCGTCATGCCCTCGAGGAGCTCCCGAACGCCACCGTCGCCGCGGGCACGAACATCGTGCAGGCGCTCGTCGACACCGGCCTCGTCTCGAGTCTGTCCGAGGGGCGCCGCGCGATCGCCCAGGGCGGCGTCTCGCTCGACGGCGCGAAGATCGACGACGAGTCCGCGACCGTGTCGGGCGCACTGCCCGGCGGGGTCTCGGTGCTGCGTCGCGGCAAGAAGACGCTCGCGGGCGTGTTCGTCGGCTGACGCCGCGTGACGAACGGCGTGGCTCTGCGGGTGGACGGCTGACCGATGCCGTTCACCCCGAGCCACGCCGTCGTCGCGCTGCCGTTCGTGCGCACGCCGCTGGTGCCCGCGGCGATCGCGATCGGGGCGATGACGCCGGATCTGCCGCTCTTCGTCCGCGGTCTTCCGCTGCACTACGGCTTCACCCACGCGTTCGCGTGGCTGCCGGCGACGATCGTGCTCGCGTTCGTGCTGCTCCTGGTCTGGCGTCTGATGCTGCGACCGGCGGTCCGTGAACTCTCGCCGCGCGAGCTCGCGGCGAGGCTGCCGCGGGAGTGGGACGCCGGCGCCGGCCCGGCCCTGCGCGAGACGCTCGCGATCTCGGGGACGCCCGCGCGGGTGTCATGGGGACGGATGCTGCTCCTCGTCGTCTCGCTCGCGTTCGGGGTGGTGAGCCACATCGTGTGGGACCTGTTCACCCACGAGGGGCGATGGGGGAGCGCCCTGATCCCGGCGCTCGACTCGGACTGGGGACCGCTCCCCGGCTACAAGTGGCTGCAGCACGGTTCGAGCGCGCTCGGGCTGGCGATCATCGGGATCTGGATGCTGGTGTGGCTGGTACGTCGTGAGCCCGAGGCATCCGTGTCCAGCGTCCTCCCGTCATGGGTGCGCTGGGCGTGGTGGGTGTCGCTGCCCGTGATGCTGGCGGCGACGTGGCTGTGGGGACTCGCGGCGTTCGGCCCGCTCGACACGGAGTTCACGGTCGCCCACCTGGCGTACCGGGTGCTTCCGCCGGCGTGTGCGCTGTGGGGCGCGGTGACCGTCGCGCTGTGCGTCGTGGTGCAGGTGCTGCGCCACCGCGTCGCTCGGAAGACCGCGCCCGCGTGATTCCGCGGTTCGACGCCGACGACACGCCCGGGGTGCGAGCTCGATTCGACGGCGGGGTCGGATCCACGTAATGTTCTTGTTGTTCGCCCCAAAGGGTAGAGCGGAAGGCCTCAGGGTCTGGCTCCCCTCAAGTTGCGAACCACACCCATCACCTCACGATCCACACCGTGGATCATCCGCTTGCGGGAGAGATGGGGTCTCGCTCGAAGAGCTCCGGTCGATTTGACGGGATCGCTTCTGCGAGATAAGATAGTGAAGTTGCCCAGCCGGGGCGGGGATCGTGAGATTCCTTGCTGGCTGGTGCGTCCGATCTTTGAGAACTCAACAGCGTGCACTTGTCAAATGCCAATTTTTTTCTCTGTCGACCATTTTTTGGTTGGTGGGGGTCTTTTTTGGATCAATTCATGGATGTCAGTTTGATATTCGTTTTTGGTCATGATTGAACTCGTCTGCCTGGTTTACCGTTTTCCCGGTTTCGGGTGGGCATCATTTTTTTATGGAGAGTTTGATCCTGGCTCAGGATGAACGCTGGCGGCGTGCTTAACACATGCAAGTCGAACGGTGAAGCCAAGCTTGCTTGGTGGATCAGTGGCGAACGGGTGAGTAACACGTGAGCAACCTGCCCTGGACTCTGGGATAAGCGCTGGAAACGGCGTCTAATACTGGATATGAGCTCTCATCGCATGGTGGGGGTTGGAAAGATTTTTTGGTCTGGGATGGGCTCGCGGCCTATCAGCTTGTTGGTGAGGTAATGGCTCACCAAGGCGTCGACG